>NZ_DASYDO010000018.1:0-28945 GCF_036499525.1 Luteibacter sp.
CCTCGAGGCGAGTTCCGCACAAGAGAGCGGCCGGAGGCCATATGAGCACACGGGCCGCGCAAGCGGCCCTCCCTATCGAACGCGGAGGACCTGTCTGAGCAGCGAGGGTGGGCACCGAAGGCTCTGCGCCTCACCGTCCGAGCCGCTGGAAACATGCATTCGCCTGGCGAATGAACCGATGTATCCATGCAGCGTCCCAGGACTTCCGTCAAGTACCTTTTCTAAAGCCGATCTCTACGGGTCCATGTTGCCTTATGCCACCGCGTGCGGTTCGTTCATCCACGCCGCGGTGGCGTCACGTCGTTCCGACGCCGACAACTCCTTGATCTGGCGCATCAGGCGCAGGATCTGCCGGTGCAGTTCCTCCATGCCCGGGCGTCGTGAATCCAGGGTTTCGTGATAGACGCAAGCGATCCAGAGGGCCACGCCACGCGTCGCGATCAGCGGGTTCTCGGAGCGGGCCTTGCCAAGGCCGATGTCCGGCCCGTGTCCGTAGGTGCTGTAGCGTTCTTCCGGCGGCGTGCCGTATAGATGGGGGAAATCGCAGGCAGCGGCCTGCTCCATGTCTCGCCGCACCAGTTGCTGGAGGTCGGCATGCGCGCGCACCGGGAGCGCGAGCACGACACGTTCGATATCGGCGAGCTGCCGGCGAAGGCGGATCTCGCGGTTCACGGCAATGAGATGAGTGACCAAGCGCATGGACGACTTCCCCTGGACAGATGCTTCTTGTGGCCCCGTGCCTCTCCCCCGGTGGAGGCAGCGGTCGGGGGAGAATACCCCGGCCATAGCTCAAATGTAAGACGTTTTCGTCACATTGTGACGCGCTTCGTCACGGGTTCGTAACGGCGCCGCCTGTCCAGCGACCCAGCCGCTGCCCGACAATAACCTGTTGTTGCGGCTGAAGATCATCGAGGGCATAACCCTCCGGCAATAGCAGGACAACCGTGGAGCCCATGTTGAAGCGGGCCATCTCGGCGAAGCGCTCCAGCTTTACGTGCCGGTCTCGGCAATCGTGACGGCGGATTTCCGAGGCGTAGGGGGGAATGGCCAGGCCGTCCCAGACGGTGGCGACGCTGGAAACGAGGATCGCCCCCACCATCACCGAGACGAAGGGACCGTGCTCGCCGTGGAAATGACAGACCAGCCGCTCGTTGCGCGCGAATACGCGGGGGATGGCCTCCACCGCGAACGGCGCCACGCTGAAGATGCGGCCGGGCACGTGGGTGGTGCCGGTGAGTTCGCCTTCCAGCGGCATGTGCACGCGATGGTAGTCGCGTGGCGAGAGGTAGATGGTCACGAAGCTGCCGTTGCGAAACGGCACGGCCGCCGCCTCGTCGCCGAGCAGTTCGGCCGCCGTGTATTCCTGCCCCTTGGCCTGGAAGATCCGCCCGTCGCGGATTCGGCCGGACTGGCTGATGCGACCGTCCGCCGGCGAAACGAGCGTCGTCGGATCGGGATCGGCCCGGCGTGCATCGGCCCTCAGCTTGCGCGTGAAGAAGGCATTGAAGTGCTGGTAGGCCAAGGGATCGGGCTGGGCTGCCTGGCCCATGTCCACGTCGTACCGCTTCACGATCTCCTGTATGAGGAAGTTCTTCCATGGGGTCCATTCCCACCGGGTCGCCCAATAGACGATGCGCGAGAGGAAGCGGTGCGGGAGGATGTACTGCAGCAGGACGTTGGGCTTCATGCGCGGGAGTATAGGGGACCAGGCTGCGGCGTCACCTCCGTCGCGAGGAAATCGGTGAAGGCTCTCACGCCCGGTCGCGCGAATCGTACCTCCACCACACAGGTGATGCCGAGATCACCTGTTCCATTGAGCGCGTTCTCGGCAAGTCACCGGACCTATCCCATGTCCTGAGAGAGGAAATAGCGATGGAAGATGGGGTCAGGGCCACGGTACACATTATTTTCACATAAGTACTTTTACCAGCTGCCTGCATTGCGGCCCGTCGCCCCGAACGGCGGGTTCCAGATTTGCCCGGCGACAAGCGGAAGAAGGGGCTTCGCAGTCGCGGTGCGTCATGCCGTCAGGGACGATGGCGCCACTCGGGATCACGACAATGAAGCAGTCGCCAGCGTCGAGCGACCGTCCTGCGCAGGGACACCGTGAAGCGGTGCGTATGTGCAGGGTCCTCTCTCTCGCCATTCTCGGCGTACTGGCCACCCAGCCCCCTGCGAAGGGACAGCAGGTCGCCCTCCAGCCTTACGATCCCGTGAACAACGACGGCAAGGTCGGCCAGACGGTCGTCGGTGCGGGCGCAAGTGTGACCATGTCAGGCCCCGAGCAGTTCCAGGCGGGATTGAGCGGTACGCAGAGCACGACCCTCGGCGCGCTCGATGCCCTGAACCGGCTGATGTCGGGCGAAGAATGGATCAACGCACCGCGCCTCAATCCCGGCTCGCAGAACTTCGGCGTGAGCGTGCCCGATCCGATCACGGGCGGGCGGCGGGTCGTCTCCGCCTATAACTCCGCCAACCTCTTTCCGACCGCGCCGGTCACCTACGCCACGACAGTGCCTGACGTGGTCAACGTGAACGACCAGCAATACATCGACGCACGCGTCGCCACCGTGACATCCGCGGGCGGCACGCTCACGGTGAACATAGGCACGCCGGGCGACGCGTCCAATGGCGCGGCCAACAGCTGGACGATGGCCGCCAAGCAGAGCTCGCTTTTCCATGCCGACGGTACCGGGAGCGCGGCCAGCAACATCGACTGGACGTCGAACAACCGCATCACCTTCACTGGTGAAGTCGCGGAGCCCAACGAGCCGCAGACCTATGGCGTTACGTACGTGGCGCATTTCGGCGGCGCCTTCAATGTGACCACTAGCGATGGCGTGACAAGCGCGCACACGGTCACCAACGACGTGCAACTGCGCAGCTACAACGATTTCCTGATCGCGCAGATGCAGGCGGGCAACCTCGATCCCGCGCGCTATGCCGGACTGTTCGCGCAGGGATTCAGCTGGACTACCGAGCACATCGTTTACGGCATCAGTGCCGACAGCCCACCGGATGAAGTCTCCCAGCCGATTGGCGATCGCATCGTGATGCACCTGGTGGGGCCGAACGCCCATGGCACGGTCGCCGCCGGCGCGATGCTGGAGGTGGCCAATGCCAATCATGGCGCCATACGCGGCGAAGGCGGTGCAAGCGTCGTCGTCGAAGGCACGCTCGCCACCACCCATACGGCCGGTGATGGCTCGGCGGTGATCCTCGCCGGCGCCAGTACCGGCACGAACAACGGCGTGATCAACGGCAATTTCTTCCGCAACGATGCAGGCGCGATCATCAATAGCGCCTACGGTTCCAACGTGGTCGACCTCGAGTCGAACAGCCACTTCGACAATACGGGCATCCTGAACCTGGCCACCGGATCGACCAACGGCGCCGGTAAATCGACCGGCATCCGTCTCGGTGCGGGAACGACTGCCACCAACAGTGGGATCGTCAACGTCGGCGTCACCGGATCGCGCTCGAACGGCTCAATGGACGGCATCTACGTGAACGATGCCACGGCGCGCTTTACCAACGCCCCCGGCGGTGTCATTTACATCGGCCGCGGTCCACAAACCGTTCCCGGGGCGCTACCCACGGATATCGCGGTCAACCAGGGCAGCATCACCACGGGCATCAACGTGCCCGAAGACGGGACGGTGACGAACTTCGGTGCCATCATCATCGGCACGCTCAGCCAGAACGCCGCGGGCATCCTGGTTACCTCGCCCGGTGCCGTCGTGAACAACGCCGGCACCATCGACGTGAATGGCCGGGCCGCGGCGATACCGCGGGAGAACGTCGGTCTGCTCGTAGAGGACGGTGGCACGGGCGGCGGTGTCGTCAACAGCGGGACGATCAACCTCAATGGCGTGAACGGCACGGGCATCAAGGCGCTGGCCACTGGCGACGCCACCGCGCTGGTGACGTCGACCGGCACGGTCAACGTGGCCGGCGGCGCGGATCCGTCCAGTGGCACGCGCAACATCGGCGTATGGGCCGAAGGACAGGGCAAGGCGACGGCGAGTGCCAACGTGCGGGGATCGGTGAACCTGCTTGGAGACGGCGCGATCGGCATCCATGCGCGCGGGCGCGCAACCGTGGACGTAGCGGCAGGCGCAGCGCCTGCTTTCACCAGCGGCAGCAAGCAGATCGGCTTCTTCGCCTATGGCAACGACGCGCACATCCGGGTCAACGGCGGTTCCACGCTGGATGTGTCCACCACCCAGTCGACCTTGTTCCGCCTGGACAGCGGCGCCGACTTCGACGGCACCGGGCTGACGATGAGCGCGTCGGGGGCCCGGTCCACGGGTGTCCTGGGCAGCGGCACCGGTTCGGTGCTCAATACCCGTGACGCCGACATCACGGTGTCCGGAGCCGGTGCGGAAGGTGTCGTCGCCGAAGGCGGGGCGGCGGGAACCATCGATGCCGCGACGACGATGTCGCTTACCGGCGCTGGTGCCATCGCGGGTATCGCCGATGGCCAGAAGCACAGCCTCACGGGGAGCAACAGCGGGGGACCCGTGGCGGCCACGTCGCTGACCAGCCTCGCCACGCTCGACGCGGCGCAGTCTGGCGTCATCGGCTTCATCTCGCGCAACGGGGCGTTGTTGACCAATGCTGGCGCGATGTATTTCACCGGTCCGGATACCACCGGCTTCATCGTCGAGACGAATGCGTCCGCGATCAACAACGCAGCCGTGAACCTGAGCGGGCCGGCAGCGACGGGAGCGATCCTTCGTTCGGGCGGCAAGTTCGCCAACAACGGAACGATCCACGTCGGCAACGGCACCGGTGTCCGGGTGGAGGGCGCGGGCACGCAGCGCCTCTATCCCGCCGGCTCGATCGCGGTGGACGACGGCGTTGCCGGCGTGCAGCTCGTCAGCGGTGCGGGGCTCGTCCTGGGTAGCGGCGATTCCGCCATCGTCACTCGGGGCACGGCACACGGCGTGCTCCTCGGCAGCGGTGCGACGTCGCTCGCGGCCACCGGCACCACGATTACCTCGCTGGGCACGGGCAATGCGATCGAAAACGCGGCGGAGACCGCGAACATCACCCTGACCGGCGTCACGCTTCATGGGGCCAGCGGTGCCGGGTTGCGTACGGCCACGGCGATCGATCCGGCCTCTACGGCCACGGTCGAGGTCGATGGCGCCGGCGTCGGTTATGCCTTCCGCCGCGCTGACGGTTCGCCTGCGGCCGCGGACCTGTCCATTGGCAACGGTTTCGTCATCCACGGGAACGGCGCGGGGGCGACCGGCATCCAGGCGCTGACCCGCGGCGCCGTCAACAGCGCGGCTACGGTGGACATGCGCGACGGAGCCGGTGGCCCGGCACTCCTGGCGGGCACGGCGTCATCGGTAAGCAACAGCGGTCTGCTGACGTCGGCCAGCATCGTCGCCCCCGTCGTCGATCTGTCGAACGGGGGTGGCACCCGCTTCGACAACAGCGGCAGCGTCCTGGCGGCATCGGCGACGCTCCAGGCTGTCCGCGGCAGCGGCGGCAACGATACGGTGACGCTGGCATCTGGAACCGTACGTGGCGACATTGCCACGGGCGGCGGCAGCGACACGTTCGCATGGACCGGCGGCACGCTGGACGGTGGCCTGACAATGGGTGACGAGGCGAACAACCGCGCTACTGTCGGCGCGGTGGATACCTCGTCGACATACCATCTGCTTGCAGGCGCCGGTGGCGGCAACGTCCTGACCTTCAGCGGCACCGACGCACGCGGCGGCTCGTTCGCCGTGGATGCGCTGGGCAAGGGCATCAACCTCGGGAGCGGGTGGAACAGCATCGCGTTCGCCGGCGCGATGTTTACGCTGACCGGCGATGTGAAGCTCGCGAACAGCGAAGTGACCATCGACCCCACCTCTGTCCTGTACGCAGGCGACGATGTGCATCCGTCGATCGAGGGCGCGGCGGCAGGTTCGGTTAATGTCACCAACGCAGGCACGATCGACCTGGGCAATGGCGCCGGTTCACCCGGCAACAGCCTTGTCGTCGACGGCGATTACACGGGCTCGTCCGGCCATCTGCATCTTGTAAGCCGCCTGGACCAGGGTGGAGCGCTCGGCTCACAGGCAACGGACCGGCTGCTGGTACAAGGCAATGCCGCCGGCGAGACCGTGATTGCCGTGACGCCGGCGGCATCCAGTACCGGCGCGCTCACGGATCTCGATGGCAGCGGTTATGTGAGTGCCGTCGAGGGACTGTCGATCGTACAAGTGGCGGGTGCGTCCAACGGAGGGGCGTTCAGGCTCGATGGCGGTTACCTCGCGTTCGGGCCATGGCAATACGGGCTGTACGCGTTCGAACCCGGCGCCAGCGACGCCGGCCAGCGCATAACGGGCGGCGCCACGAATGGCGGCATGTTCTGGGATTACCGCCTCGCCAACATCCTCGTATGCGAAAGGTCTTGCCCACCGCCGACCGCGGCATCGCCCCGGGCGACACCTGTCGCGGGCGCCGCATACATCGCGCCACCCCAACCCAGCGGACCGTTGGCACAGGCGAAAGCACGCCGGGCGGTCGTGCCACAGGTTCCGGCGTACATAGTCTCGCCCTCGGCACTGGCGCTTTATGGGTATCGGACGATCGACAACCTGCATCGCCGCCTCGGCGAAATCCGCGACATGGACGAGAGCGGGGAGAATGTGGGAGGCGAGCCTTTCGTGCGCTACATGGCCGGCGACTACCGTTATTCGACCGACCGTTCTTTCAGCGACTTCGGTTACGACTTCGACGTCGATACACGTGCCTTGCAGGCTGGCGTAAACGTCTTCGCACTCGACGCGGATCGTTCCGTCCTTCGTGCCGGTGTCGCTTACACGCATGGCACGACACGCCTCGATCCCAAGGCGGCCGATGGGTACAGTCACGCCGACTTCCATTCCAACGCCATCGCCATGTTCCTTACCTGGCAGCAACAGAACGGCTTCTACATCGACGCCATCGCTTCCGGCGACCGCCACCAGGGCGATGTCGACACCGCGCGGAGCAAGGGCGTCGCACGGGTGAGCGGTTCCGGCTGGAGCGGGTCGGTCGAGACCGGCTATCCCTGGACGTTCGATGGCGGCTGGGCGCTGGAGCCGCAGTTGCAACTGGTGCGCCAGCACATCGGCTTGCGTGACCAGGCCGACCAGGAGGGCGTCACCACGCGGTATCACGCCTTCGAGCAGACGCTGGGCCGGGCAGGGTTGCGGCTCCACCGCACCTGGCTGACCGACGACGGCGGCAAGGCCACGCCGTACGTGCGGATCAACGTCATCCGCGGCTGGGGCGGCCGGGCCGACGTGACGGTCGGTGCGGACGGCTACGACGTTGCACAGACATTTGCCGGTGGAAGCTTCGGTCGCATGGCGGAGTTCGGCCTGGGTGGAACCTTTGCGTGGGCGAACCGGCTGTCGATCCATGGCGAGGCAGATTGGCAGACGAAACTGGGCGACGCGGGGGCTCGTGGCTGGTCTGCGAACGTTGGCTTGCGCTGGGATTTCTGACGCTATGAAGACGAGACCGACACTTGCCTGGCTGCTGGTCCTCCCTTTAGCCATCGCCCCGGCGGCAGCGCAGGAGGCCTTGCGTCCTGGCGCGGAGCAGATCGTCGACTTCGAGACCCTGCCGTCCGGGACCATTGCCACGCCGTTCAAGGACCCAGGTGGCCGCTACACGATCGCCGCCTCGCATCGTGGCCCCTTCCTCTACGGCGAACGCGCCGAATCGGGCATGCGGCCGATGTCCGGCCGCTATCTCGCCATTCGCCCCGGCACGACCGAACGCACGAACCTCACCAGCATCGTCTTCGGGCCAGGCGTGCTGGGTAGCGACGTGTCGTTCGATTATTGGATCCAGGCCCCGGGAGAGCAGGCGGTAAAACTAGGTTGCGTTTTCAGCGGCGGCCATGAGACCTCGGCATGGTCCGGCGCCACCGTCCGCGCCGGCAACTACAGCTGCCACGCCCCCGCCGGAACGACCGTCCGCGAAATCCACCTCGGCACGACGTTCGAAGGCGGCATCCTTCGCATCGACAACCTCGTGATCCACATGGGCAGCGCGCTCGCGAAGGACTGATCGCCGGCGCGACGTCTGAATGAGCTGCTGAGCAACAGGAGCCTCCTGGCGGAGGCTCGAATTCGGTGCTTATTGGATATGCAGGTTTACACGTCGAACGCCGCAACGACTGCGCAACAGACATCAGGCGGGGAAGTATCAAGAATGGAGGGGCTGGCGACCCGTATGGATTTCTCAAGGATCACTCCTCGGCAGCTGCAGGCATATTGCGATGAGTTGATCTTTACTGGCGGGGATGCCGAGTTCGACGATGCTGTTGCCCTTCGATCTTAGAGGTCAGATCGAGGGCATGGTTGAATTCGATCGAAACAACGGATTCGAATTGATGGAGGATCAGTCGGTGCATATTTCAGTGAGGGCCTGAGCGGCTTCCGGGCAGTTCGTTTTTGCGCGACAGGTTTTTCGCGAGGACGTCGGGTCCTTATGCTTCTCGCGAAAAGATGTCGCGCGCGTGGGCGCGCTCCTACAGGAGTGTTATCGGTTCATGGAGCGACCGGAAGCTCGATGTAGGTGCCGCCCTTGCCATCCCGTACTATCCGTTGCGTCGCCTTGAGGTAATCGCCGGGCTTCGCATGGAAGATGTTCGGGGCAAAGGTCTGCGGATTGCGGTCGTAGAGCGGGAACCAACTCGACTGGATCTGCACCATCACACGGTGGCCGGGCTGGAAGACGTGGTTCACCGTCGGAAGCGGGAAGCGGTATTCGAGCGGTTTGCCGGCGACCAGCGACAACTGGACGGCCACACGTCCAGCATGCGCCAGGCATTCTCGCCGGTGACAAAGGCGTTAACCGAGGCGATATCCGCCTTCGGCGCATCGTCTTTCAGGTACTGCGCCAGGAAGGGACGCAGGATCTGCTGGCGGAACGCGGTGCCGGTGTCGCTGCCGCGCTTCCGTCGCCCGGTGGACGTCACGATCAAGGGCGACATGAGCCCCGTGACCGCCGTGGATAGCGGCGTGGAGCGGAATTCGTGTGGTCGATCGACCCCATCGACGGCACGCGAGGCTTCATTTCGGGCTGGCCCCTGTGGGGTATCCTGATCGCTCGCTCTGTTGCATCGGGGCCGTCCCGTGCTCCGGGTGCTCGACATGCCCGCGCTGGGCACGCCCGACATGTTCACGGCCGACGAATGGGCGCGCTTCGATCGCACCAGCCGCGAGGCCTCCACACGCCGGTTCGGCGGCGACTGCTATGGTTACGGCATGCTGGCATCGGGTCACAGCGATGCCGTGATCGAAGCCAACCTCATGCCTTACGACTACCTTGCCATCGCACCCGTGGTGGAAGCGGCGGGCGGTGTCGTGACGGATTGGGAAGGACGGCCCCTGCACCTCGACAGCGGGGCGCGCGTCGTCGCCGCCGCCACGCCCGCGCTGCATGCCGCGCTGATCGAATCGCTCGCTAGGGATTGAAGCCGCATGTTCTCCCGTGACCGCCGCCGTTTCCTTCATGCCGCCGGCGCGACGGTAGCTGCGTCGCTCGTCGCGCAAGGCTTTCCCGCGGCGATCGCTAGGGCGCTCGCGATGCCGCCGCACCGCCGCACCGGGACGATCGCCGATGTGGAGCACGTGGTCGTGCTCATGCAGGAGAACCGTTCGTTCGATCATTACTTCGGCAGCCTGCGCGGCGTGCGCGGCTTCGCCGATCCGCGCGTGCTCGAACTCGGCAATGGGGACCCGGTATGGCGGCAGCCGGTCACCGCCGCGCGCACGAAGTTCTGGAAGTCGCGCGGCATCGGCGACGACGTGGCCTGGGTGTATCCGTTCCACCTCGACACGCATGCGTCCGGTGACCATCACGAAGGCACCGACCATGGCTGGAGCAGCGGTCACGGGGCATGGAACCTCGGCCGCAACGATCGCTGGAGCGAACAGAAGCAGGATGTGCTCACCATGGCATACCTGCGTCGCGACGACGCGGCGTTCCACTACGCGCTCGCCGATGCGTTCACCGTGTGCGACGCGTACCACGCCTCCGCGCTGGCGGAGACAGCGATCAACCGCGTCTTCCTGTGGAGCGGTACGGCCGATCCGTCAGGACGGCTTGGCACGAGGGACAACGGCCCGGGTACCGAGGAACGGCCGGGGACCAATGGCTATACGTGGACGACCTATCCCGAGCGGCTGGAGGAGGCGGGCATCAGCTGGCGCGTGTATCAGGGTGGCACCGGTGAGCCTGGTTCGCCTACCGACAACTACACGGACAATTCGCTCGAATTCTTCGCGAAGTACCAGGTGAAGGAGGGCGCCGATCCCGCGGGTTCGCTCGTGCGCAACGGTGTTTCCACGCATACGCTGCGCGACCTGCGCCAGGACGTGTTGCACAACCGCCTTCCGCAGGTTACGTGGATTGTCGCGCCCTACATCTACAGCGAGCACCCGAAGGCCTCGCCCGCCAATGGCGCCCGTTACATCCGCAAGGTCATCGAGGCGCTCACGGCGAACCCGAAGGTCTGGAGCCGCACTGTCCTGTTCCTCAACTACGACGAGAACGACGGTTTCTTCGACCATGTGGTGCCGCCCGCACCGCCGTTGACCAGCGGGGAAGGTGGCGACGGCATGTTGTCGCATGATCTCGTCGCCAGCCTGCGCGACGAAATCATGGACCTTGACCGCCACCCTCGCATCGCGGCGCCGGTGGTCCCGGACAGCGACCCGGGTGGCCTGCAGCCGATCGGACTGGGCAACCGCGTTCCGATGATCGTGATCTCGCCATGGACCCGTGGCGGCTGGGTCTGCTCGGAAACCTTCGACCACACGTCGGTGCTGCGCTTCCTCGAAAAGCGCTTCGGCGTCGAGGAACCGAACATCAGCGCGTGGCGGCGCGCCGTCTGCGGCGACCTCACCAGCGCATTCGACTTCGCAGGCAAGAGCGATACGGCGATGCCGAAGCTCGGCGTGCCGGCGGGTTCGGACGGCAAGACGCCCATCCTGGTGCCTCGCACCGCCGCGCCGCTATGCGGTAACGGCGGGCGACCGCATCGAGGACAGCTGGCAGCTGGCGAAAGCCGGCGATGGGTACGACCGCCGTATTCATGGGCCAAACGGCTGTTTCTGCGCGCTGCGCGGCTTCGCGGACGATGTGCTTGAGGCGGAGATCCGCGGTATCGCGGGCCAACGGCTAATCGAAGTGCTGGTGACCAATCGTGGAGCGAACCCGCTCACCATCCGCGTCGCGAACGCCTACGACAACGCGCCGCCACCGAGCATCGACATCGCGGCGAGCGCCAGCGAAACGATCGTCATCGACCTGAACGAAAGCGCGGGCTGGTACGACGTCGCCATCTCTCTTCCGGCCACCCCTCGCTACCTGCGCCGCTTCGCCGGCCGCCATGAAGACGGCCACGCGGCCACGAGCGACCCGGGCCCACGGGCTATACTCACGAGCCAGCCCCATCGACATCCCCCTCCGTGACCAGCGAACTGTCCTCCATCATCGATTTCATCCGCTATGGCGCCAGCCGATTCTCGGCCGCCGGCCTCACCTTCGGGCATAGCCACGACAATCCGATCGACGAGGCCACCCACCTGGTCCTGGCCGCCCTGCACCTGCCCCCCGACCTTCCGCCCGCCTATGGCGCCGGCAGGCTCGTGGCCGCGGAGCGCGAGGCCGTGCTGGCCCTGATCGAAAGGCGCATCGCCGAACGCGTGCCCGTAGCCTACCTCGTGGGCGAAACCTGGTTCGCCGGGCTGAAGTTCAAGAGCGACCGCCGGGCGCTCGTGCCGCGCTCGCCCATCGCCGAGCTCATCGAGAGCCGTTTCACGCCCTGGCTGGACGACCGCCGGGTGGAACGGGCCCTGGACCTCTGCACCGGCTCCGGCTGCATCGGTATCGCCATGGCCGAGTACAACCCGGACTGGCAGGTGGACCTTATCGACGTGAGCGACGACGCGCTCTCGCTGGCGAACGAGAACATCGTTTACCAGCATGTGGAAGACCGCGTGCGGGCGCTCAAGTCCGACCTGTTCGCCGGGGTGGAAGGCGAGGTGTACGACCTCATCGTCTCCAACCCGCCTTATGTGACCAACGCCGAATACGCGGCCATGCCTGCCGAATACAGCCATGAGCCCGTCCTCGGCCTCACATCCGGGGATGACGGGTTGGACATCACGCTGCGCATCCTCGACGAGGCGGCCGGCCACCTCAGCGAGGACGGCCTGCTCATCGTCGAAGTGGGCGACAGCGAGCACGCGCTGGTGGAGTTGCTGCCGCGCGTGCCTTTCGTCTGGCTGGAGTTCAAGGTGGGGCAGATGGGTATCTTCGCGCTGGAACGGCGCGACCTCGTCGAGCACGCCGCGGAGATCTCGGCCGTGCGCGTCGCAAGAAACTGACCCCGGAAACCCCGTGTCCTCCAATACGTTCGGCAAGCTCCTCTCCATCACCACCTTCGGCGAAAGCCACGGCCCGGCGATCGGGTGCGTGGTGGACGGCTGCCCGCCGGGCCTGCCGCTCGACGCGGACGCGTTCCGTGCCGACCTCGAGCGGCGCGCCACCGGCCGTTCGCGGCATACCTCGCAGCGTCGCGAGGCGGACGAGATCGAAATTCTCTCGGGCGTTTATGAGGGCGTCACCACGGGAACGCCGATCGCGCTGCTGATCCGCAACACGGACGCGCGCTCGAAGGACTACGGGAACATCCTCGATACCTTCCGTCCCGGCCATGCCGACTACACCTATTGGCAGAAGTACGGGGTGCGCGATCCGCGTGGCGGCGGCCGCTCGTCGGCCCGCGAGACCACGATGCGCGTCGCCGCCGGGGTCATCGCGAAGAAATGGCTGGCCCAGCGTCACGGCGTGACCGTGCGAGGCCACGTGGCCCAGATCGGCGAGGTCGTTCCGCGTGGCTTCGACGCCGGCGCGATCGAGACGAATCCCTTCTTCTGGCCGGACGCCACCCAGGTCCCTGAGCTCGAGTCCTATATGGACGCGCTGCGCAAGTCGGGCGACTCGGTCGGCGCGAAGGTCACCGTCGTGGCGAACGGTGTGCCTGCTGGCTGGGGCGAGCCCATCTACGGCAAGCTCGACGGCGAACTGGCCGCGGCCATGATGTCGATCAACGCCGTGAAGGGCGTGGAGATCGGCGATGGTTTCGCCGCCGTGACGCAGCGCGGCACGCAGCACCGCGACGAAATGACCGCCGCCGGTTTCCTTTCCAACCATACGGGCGGCATCCTCGGTGGCATCGCCTCGGGCCAGCCCGTGGTGGTGTCGATGGCGTTCAAGCCGACCTCCAGCATCCTCGTGCCCGGGCGCAGCGTCGACCGGGCAGGGGAACCTACCGAGGTAGTGACGAAGGGTCGCCACGATCCCTGCGTGGGCATCCGTGCCGTTCCCATCGCCGAGGCCATGCTGGCCCTCGTGCTGATGGACCAGGCCCTGCGCCATCGCGCCCAGTGCGGCGATGTGGGCGCGGTACCCCCGCGGATCCCGGGCACGTTCGAAGGGTTGAACCCATGAGCAAGCCGAAGGTCCTGAAACTCGAAAATATCGTGCCGGGTCCGCATATCGCCGGCGCAAGTCGCGACACACGTCGCGATATGGCCGCGCTGGCTGTGGACAATGTGCTGGCCGACGCCAGCCGACCGGTTTTTCCCAACGTCTGACGAAGCGAAGCATGAGCAAGAAAACAAGTTACAAGGTGGCCGTGGTGGGTGCGACCGGCGCGGTCGGCGAAACCCTGCTGTCGATCCTCGCCGAACGGGATTTCCCCGTGAGCGAACTGGTGCCCCTGGCGAGCGAGCGATCGGCGGGCGATACCGTCGACTTCAATGGAAAATCCTACGTCGTCCAGGATCTTGCCAAATACGACTTCGACGGCGTGGACATCGCCTTCTTTTCGGCCGGCGGCTCGGTAAGCCGCGAGCACGCCCCGCGCGCGGCCGCGGCCGGTGCCGTGGTCATCGATAACACCTCGGAGTTCCGCTACCAGGACGATATCCCGCTGGTGGTTTCCGAGGTGAACCCGCACGCCATCGCCGATTACACGGTCCGCGGCATCATCGCCAACCCGAACTGCTCCACGATGCAGATGCTGGTGGCGCTGGCCCCGATCCATCGCGAGGTGGGCATCGAGCGGATCAACGTCGCCACCTATCAGTCGGTGTCCGGCGCGGGCCGCAGCGGCATGGAAGAACTGGGCAAGCAGACGGCGCAGATGCTGAACTTCCAGAAAGTCGAGACGGCCAAGTTTCCGAAGCAGATCGCCTTCAACGTGATTCCGCACATCGACGAGTTCCAGGCCAACGGCTACACCAAGGAAGAAATGAAGATGGTCTGGGAGACCCGGAAGATCCTCGAGGATCCTTCCATCCAGGTGAACCCGACTGCCGTCCGCGTGCCGGTGTTCTACGGGCACGCCGAGGCCGTGCACATTGAAACGCGCGACAAGATCACGGCGGAGCGCGCCCGCGAGCTCCTTGAGGAAGCGCCGGGCGTGGTCGTGCAGGACGAGCGCAAGGCGGGGGGGTATCCCACGCCGGTCGGCGACGCAGCAGGCAAGGATCCGGTCTTCGTCGGCCGGATCCGCGAGGACATCTCGCACGAGCGCGGCCTGGACCTGTGGATCGTCGCGGACAACATCCGCAAGGGCGCGGCACTGAATGCCGTGCAGATCGCCGAGATCCTGGTGGAGGAGTACCTGTAATGCCTTTTCGCGCCGTCGCCGCCTGCCTGCTCGTCCTGCTCGCGCCCCTGGCGCTGGCGGGCGAACGGCCGCAGGCCGCGCCGGTGCCGGCTCCCGCTGCGGACCGGCAGAAACTCGATGCCCTGCGCGGCCAGGAGAAACATGAAGACGCCCGGGTGGACCAGCTCAGGACGCGCGTGGACACGCTCGAATCCGACTCAAAGGCCACCAGCCGCGACATCGAGAAGCGCGACCGCAAGATCGCCGAGCTGCGGCGACAGCTGGAGGCCAGCCAGGGGAAGTAGCGCGGCAGGATGTATGGGAGGCGTGTACGGGCCTCGCGAACGACTTAACGTTGTTGCGTAACTATCCGTAGTCGCTATTGTTAGTTGTTGCTGGGGTGCACTACAGTGGCGCCTTCGCGGCCGAACGCCCGCAGAGGCGCGCCGTCGGCATGGGTTTAGTTCGGGGGAAGCAGTGATGAACCGTACGTTGAAGCTTTCGATCATGCTGGCGCTGGCCACCTGGGGCAGCCAGGCCTTGGCCCAGAACCTGGGTGCGGTCCAGTTGCGGTCCACCATGGACCAGCCGCTGGTGGCGGAAATCCCGCTGAATGGCGTGTCGGGCAATCTCGATAACGTCCATGTGGCCCTTGCCTCGGAAGAGGCTTTCACCCGTGCCGGCCTCAACCGCGCCGGGCTGCCAGTGCCGCTGAGCTTCGCCGTGGCGAAGAACGCCGCTGGCCAGCCGGTGATCCGGGTGACCAGTTCGGCCCCGGTCCGCGACACGTACCTCGATTTTCTCGTGGAAGTCTCATCGGGTGGCAACAAGGTCGTGCGCGAAGTGACCATGCTGCTCGATCCGCCCGGTACGGCGCTCACCGCCGCTTCCGCCGCGGCATCCTCGAAGCCGCAACCGTCGCGGACCTCCGAGGTCCCGGCCCGCGTACCAACGGAAGCCGCGCCGAAGCCGTCGCGCAGCGAGGCCGCCCCGCGTCCTGCGCCCGCAGCGGCTGGCGGTACCTACGGTCCGGTACAGCGCGGCCAGACCCTGTCTTCGATCGCCCGCGACCACGTCAGCGGCGCGGACATGAACCAGATGCTCGTTGCGTTGCAGAAGGCCAACCCCGACGCCTTCTACCGCGACAACATGAATGCGCTGAAGACCGGCGCGATCCTGCGTATTCCGTCGGCCGACGAAATGCAGGCCCGGTCCAGCGCTGAGGCGCTGGCCGAAGTGCGCCGGCAGAACGAAAGCTGGCAGGCGGGCACCACCCGTTCGCCCTCCGTCGTGGCCGATGCAGCATCCGCCAACGCAGGGCAGGGCGAAGCGAAGCCAGCGAAGTCAGCCAGCGACCGCCTCGCCATCGTTCCCTCGAAGGAGGGCGGCGATGCGGCCTCCACGAGCGCCGGCAACAAGGGTGGAACGGGTGACGCGCAGGTCGCCGGCCTCCGCCAGGAACTGTCCACCTCGCAGGAGAGCGTCGCTTCGCTGAAGCAGCAGGGTGCGGAACTGAAGTCGCGCATCGGCGAACTCGAGCAGATCAATTCGAAGAACCAGCGCCTGCTGAGCCTCAAGGATTCCGAAATCGCCGAACTCCAGCGCAAGCTGGCCGACGCGCAGAAGAATGGCGGCACCACCGCGGCGGCGAATGCACCTGCCACGGCACCGGCAGTACCCACACCGGCTCCGGTCCCTGCGGCCGCCGCGGCCGCCGCGCCCGCCACGGCTGGCACCACGGCCCAGGTGGCGCCCCCGGCGCCGGCGCCGGCACCGGCTGCGACGGTCGCGACCGCACCGCTGAAAGAGCCCGCCGCGACTGCTGCGACCCCGGCTGCCCCCACTCCCGCGGCAAAACCAGCCAGGAAGCCCGTCGTAGTCGCGGCCAAGCCCGTGGTCGAAGAAAACCCGTGGTTCATGCAGCCCTGGGTCTGGGGCGGCGGCGCCGTGGTCATCCTCCTGCTTCTCGTGGCCGCCGTGTTCGGCCGCAAGAAGCCGAAGACCGTAGCCGCGGTTGCCGCAGGCTCGCTGGCCGACCGTTTTGGCGAGCAGCCGACCTTCGAGTTCGGTCATCATGGCGAGTTGATGGACCAGGACCAGCGCGAGATCCTCGACGCACTGGCCGAGCATCCGGACGACGTCGGCCTGCACCTGGAACTGGTCAGCCTCTATTACGGCCGCCGCGACGTCGACCATTTCGAGGCCGCCGCCGAAGCCATGTTTGCCCACGTCGCCGATCCGGAACAGCCGGAATGGCGCGAAGTGATGATGATGGGGGAGGATCTCGCGCCCACGCATCCGCTGTTCGGCGGCATGCCAGTGGACGAGATCGACGACCCGTACGACGACGGCTACGATGCCGAACGCGTGAACGCAGACGCCTCCCCGGCGCTGGAAGAGTTCGACCTGGGCAACTACGTCACCAGCCCGGACGAAGACTCGCATGCGCCGGTGCCGATGCCGCAAAAGCACAGCGAATACCACTTCAACTTCGACCTGACACCGGTGCAGCGCGCCGAAGCGGATCATCGCCCGAATGCCCCGGGCGTGTTCGATGTCGACGCGCCCGAGTCGCCGTACGCGGAAACCGCGGAGAGGCCCACGGGTGAAGAAGAGCGTTCCACCTGGTCGTTCAATGAAGAGCACGACGCGGCGGCCACGTCATCGACCGGTCTGCCGCGCTTCGACGAGCCGGCCTTCCCGGACGAAGAGCCGATCGCGGACCACAATCCGGAAAGTTTCAGCGACGACCCGGTCGATACAAAGCTCGACCTCGCTCGCGCTTACCTCGACATGGGCGACGCCGAAGGTGCCCGCCTCATGCTCGACGAGGTGATGTCCGAGGGCACGCAGATGCAGAAGGACACGGCCCGCCGCATCCTCGACGACATCGCGTAGTCTCCGCGAGGAGACGCTCGCGGAGACTACGTCGACTTCCGCAAGTTCAATGCAAGGAGAAAGGATATGTCGCAGCGTTTGTTCGCGGAGTTCTTCGGTACGTTCTGGCTGGTACTTGGCGGTTGCGGTAGTGCAATATTTGCCGCGGCCTTTCCCGGCCTTGGCATCGGTTTCGCCGGTGTCGCGCTGGCCTTCGGCCTTACCGTGGTGACGATGGCTTACGCCGTCGGCAACATCTCCGGCGCGCATTTCAATCCGGCGGTGACCATCGGTTGCTACACGGGCGGGCGCATGCCGGGCAGGGAAGTGCTGCCTTACATCGTGAGCCAGGTGCTTGGCGCCATCGTCGCCGGTGGCGTGCTCTACATCATCGCAAGCGGAAAGGCAGGTTTCGATGTCACGGCCGGTTTTGCCACCAACGGCTACGGCGAGCACTCGCCCGGTGGGTATTCCTTCCTGGCGGCGGTAGTCGCCGAGTTTGTGCTGACCATGTTCTTCCTGCTGGTGATCCTCGGCGTGACGCACAAGCGGGCGGCGGTCGGCTTCGCCCCGCTGGCGATCGGCCTCGCCCTGACGCTTATTCACCTCATCAGCATCCCTATCACCAATACGTCGGTGAATCCGGCGCGCAGCACCGGCGTGGCCGTGTTCCAGGGTGGCTGGGCGCTCGCCCAGCTGTGGGTGTTCTGGGTGGTCCCGCTGCTCGGCGGCGCCGTCGGTGGCTGGGTCCACCGGGCGCTGCTCGAGAACGACCCGCCGGCCCACGGCGTCCAGTAACGACATGCGGCCGGTGCCGGGCCTGGACCCGGCATCGGCCGCTCGGTGGTAACCTTTACTGTTTCCACCGCCCCACGAACCGCCTCATGCGCATCGCCCTTGGCGTCGAATACGACGGCACCGACTTCCTCGGCTGGCAGCGGCTCAGTCATGCCAAGACTGTGCAGGGCGCGCTGGAAGAGGCGTTGAGTTTTGTCGCACACATGCCCGTGGAGGTGACGGCCGCCGGACGCACCGACGCCGGCGTGCACGGACGTTGCCAGGTGGTGCATTTCGATACCGAGGTGGTCCGCGACATGCGCGGCTGGATCCTCGGCGCCTGCTCCAACCTGCCGCATAGCGTGGCGGTGACCTGGGCGCAGCCCGTGCCGGACGATTTCCACGCGCGCTTTTCCGCTCGGGCACGGCGCTACCGCTACCGCATCCTGCCGCGCTTCGTGCGTCCGGCGCTGGACGCGCGCTTCGTCGCCTGGGAGCGCAGGCAGCTCGATGCCGATGCCATGCATGCGGCAGCGCAGGCCATCGTCGGCGAACACGACTTCTCCGCCTTCCGCGCGATCTCCTGCCAGGCGGCACATGCACGGCGCAACGTACGCTCCATCCGCGTGTTCCGCGACGACATCCACGTGGTGGTGGAGATCGAGGCGAACGCCTTCCTCCATCACATGGTTCGCAACATCGTCGGTTCGCTGCTCCCGATCGGCCGAGGCGAACGCCCGGTCGCATGGATGGCCGAGCTCCTCGACGGCCGCGACCGTGAAGTGGCGGGAGCCACCGCGCCCGCGGAGGGCCTGACCTTCCTCGGCCCACTCTACGAAGCCCATTGGGGCTTGCCCCAGGAGGTGACGCTGTGACCCGGATCAAGTGCTGCGGGATCACCCGCATCGACGACGTGCAACAGGCCACACGGCTTGGTGCCGACGCCGTGGGTTTCGTGATGACCCGAAAGAGCAGGCGTTTTGTGGCTCCCGCCGCCGCTGCGCGCCTGCGCGATGCCGTGCCGCCCTTCGTGACGACAGTGGCGCTGGTGATGGACGACGAGCCGGCCTTCATCGAAGAAGTGCTGCGCGTGCTGCGACCGGACATGCTGCAGTTCCATGGTGCCGAGACAGACGAAGAATGCTCCGCTTACGGCGTGCGTTACCTCAAGGCGATCGCGATGGGCGAGGGCACGCCCGCACTCGCCCGGTTGCGCGAATACCCGCGCGCCACCGGCCTGCTGCTGGACGGTCATGGCCTGGGCGAGCAGGGCGGCAGTGGCCAGCGCTTCGACTGGTCGTTGATGCCGACGGACCTCGCGCAACCCTTGCTTCTCGCCGGTGGACTCACCGCGGATAACGTCGCCCAGGCCATCCGGATCGCGCGGCCCTGGGCGGTGGACGTGTCCAGCGGCATCGAATCGTCGCCGGGGATCAAGGATAGCGATAAGATGGAACGCTTCATTTCCGCCGTGCGCGCCGTCCCCAGCGTGTGACACGGCTCAGCTGACGAGAAGGCAATGACCGAGATCGCGGATTTCCACGCCTGGCCCGACGCGCACGGGCGCTTCGGTGAGTTCGGCGGTATCTATGTGGCCGAGACGCTCATGGAACCGCTTGCGGAACTCACTGCCGCGTACGAGGCACTGCGCAAGGATCCGGCCTTCATCGCCGAACTCGACCGCGACCTGAAGTACTACGTGGGCCGCCCCAGCCCGGTGTACCACGCCGAGCGGCTGTCGAAGCACGTGGGCGGCGCGCGCATCGTGCTAAAGCGTGAAGACCTGAACCATACCGGCGCGCACAAGATCAATAACACGGTGGGCCAGGCGCTGGTCGCCCGGCACATGGGCAAGACCCGCATCATCGCCGAAACGGGCGCAGGCCAGCACGGCGTCGCCAGCGCCACCGTGGCCGCGCGCCTGGGCCTGAAATGCGTGGTCTACATGGGGGCCGTGGACATCGAGCGGCAGAAGATCAACGTGTACCGCATGCGCTTGCTCGGCGCCGAAGTGGTGCCGGTGACCTCGGGCTCGAAGACCCTCAAGGACGCGCTCAACGAAGCGATGCGCGACTGGGTCACCAACGTCGCCGACACCTTCTACATCATCGGCACCGTCGCCGGTCCGCATCCTTATCCGCAGATGGTGCGCGACTTCAACGCCATCGTGGGCCGCGAGGCCCGCGAGCAGATGCTCGAACAGTTCGGTCGCCTGCCGGATGTGATCACGGCGAGCGTGGGCGGCGGCTCGAATGCCATCGGCCTGTTCCACGCGTTCCTCAACGACCGCGGCGTACGCGTCGTGGGTGCCGAGGCGGCGGGCGAAGGCATCGCCACCGGCCGCCACGCGGCGTCGCTTGTCGCGGGCAAGCCCGGCGTGCTGCACGGCAACCGCACCTATGTGCTGTCGGACGCGAACGGCCAGATCGTCGAGACGCATTCGGTATCGGCGGGCCTGGATTACCCGGGCGTGGGTCCGGAGCACGCCTTCCTGAAGGATGCCGGCCGTGCCGAGTACGTCGGCATCACCGACGACGAGGCGCTGGAAGCCTTCCACCTGCTGGCGCGCACGGAGGGCATCCTCGCCGCACTGGAATCCAGCCACGCCGTCGCCCAGGCGATCAAGCTGGCCCGCGAACTGCCGAAGGATGGACTGGTCCTCGCCAATCTTTCCGGGCGCGGCGACAAGGACGTGCACACGATTGCCGCGCTCGAAGGAATCGACCTCTGATGAGCCGCATCGATCGCCGCTTCGCGGCGCTGAAGTCCGCCGGTCGCACCGGCCTCGTTCCGTTCGTTACCGCCGGCGATCCGTCGCCGGACGGCATGGTGGCCTTGCTCCACGGCCTGGTTGCCGCGGGTGCCGACGTGATCGAACTGGGCGTGCCGTTCTCCGACCCGATGGCCGACGGCCCGGTGATCCAGCACGCCAGCGAGCGGGCGATCGCCAAGGGCGTGGGATTGGCCAATGTGCTGGCCTGGGTTGCCGCGTTCCGTGAGACGGATGCGGAAACCCCCATCGTCCTGATGGGCTACCTCAATCCCGTTGAAATGTACGGTTACGAGGCGTTCGCCGAAGATGCTGTCGAAGCCGGGGTGGATGGCATCCTGATGGTGGATTGCCCCCTGGAGGAATCGCACGTCCTCGCATCGCTGCGCAAGGGGGGCCTGCAACAGATACTGCTGGCTTCCCCGACGACCGCCGAAGGCCGTCTGGCGCGGCTTTGCGAGGCCGCCGCGGGCTTCCTGTACTATGTGTCGTTCGCCGGCATCACCGGTGCGGCCCAGCTGAGCACCGGCGACATTGCCGAGCGCGTCGCCGGGATTCGCACCCGGTCGAAGGCGCCGGTGGCCGTTGGCTTCGGTGTCCGCGACGCCGCCAGCGCCAAGGCCATCGGCGAATTTGCCGACGCCGTCGTCATCGGCAGCGCCCTGGTCGACCGCCTTGCAGGCGCGACCTCAGCCGAGGATGCCGTCGGCAGGGCACGGGATTTCCTGGCGCCGATTCGCGCCGCGCTCGATGCGCGCTGAACGGCGTCTGGGGTAGTACAGAGACATTCGGAGAAACACGATGAACTGGCTGCAGAAGATCATGACGCCGAAGACCCGCGCCCCTGGTGCGGCCGGCGGCAAGAGCAAAGTGCCCGAGGGCGTGTGGGAGAAGTGCGCCGGTTGCGGCACCGTGCTCTACAAGCCTGAGCTCGAGAAGTCGCTGATGGTCTGCCCGAAGTGCGGGCACCACCATGCCATCTCCGCCCGTGCCCGCCTGGACGCCTTCTTCGACAGCGGCAGCACCACCGAACTGTGGCCCAAGATGGAAGCGGTGGATGCGCTGAAGTTCAGGGACCAGAAGAAATACAAGGACCGCCTCGTCGCGGCCCAGAAAAAGACGGGCGAGAAGGACGCGCTGATCGCGATGTCCGGTCGCCTGCTCGAGCGCCCCGCGGTTGCCGTGGCCTTCGAGTTCGCCTTCATGGGCGGCTCGATGGGCTCGGTGGTGGGCGAGAAGTTCGCCCGTTCCGCCGAGAAGGCGCTGGCCGAGAAGAGCGCCCTTGTTTGTTTCGCCGCCACGGGCGGCGCACGCATGCAGGAAGGCCTGTTCTCGCTGATGCAGATGGCGAAGACGTCGGCGGCCCTGGCGCGCATGCGCGACGCCGGCGTGCCCTACATCTCCGTGCTCACCCATCCCACCACGGGCGGCGTGTCGGCGAGCCTGGGCATGCTGGGCGACGTGAACGTCGCGGAACCGAAGGCCCTGATCGGCTTCGCCGGCCCGCGCGTCATCGAGCAGACCGTGCGCGAAACGCTGCCGGAAGGCTTCCAGCGCTCGGAATTCCTCGTCGACCACGGCGCGGTGGACGTCATCGTCGACCGCCGCGGGATGCGCGACAAGCTGGGCTCGATGCTGGGCGTGCTGCAAAAAGCCCCCCGCGCCGCCGCCTGAAACAATCAGGGCTCAGAGCAGCACGCGCTCCGCCCAAAGTGAAAGCGTGCCGAGGCCGCCGCCGATGACGGTGGCGGCGAGCACGTCGCTGGGATAATGCAGGCCAAGCACCACGCGCGAGGCGCCGATCAGTGCGGCGAAACCGATCAGGAAGGGTGCCAGCACCGGATAGTGCGCCACGGCCACCACGGTGAATGACACCGCCTGCAGCGTATGGCCCGATGGGAAGCTGAATTCGTCCAGGGGCGGCACGTGGGCGATCACGCCGGGGCAGGTGCGGAACGGGCGTGGGCGGCGCGTCCAGCGCTTGAGCGCGCGGTAGAGCATGAGGGCGGTCAGCCCGGTGATCGCCATCTGCACGGCGACCGCCACGCCACGCCAGCCGCCGGCGATGGCGATGACCGTCATCAGCGCATACCAGAACACGCCATCGCCCAGGCGGCTGATAGCGCCGAAGAAGATGCCGATGGCGCGGCGCGCGCCCCAGCGGTTGGCCGCGACGCACATGCGCCTGTCGAGGTTCGCCCTACGCGGCGACGGCGGTGCTGCGTTCATGGACGAACTCCTCGGCGAGGGATTGCATGATCGATTCGAATTCCGCAACGACGGATTCGGGCGAGAGGCCCGCGACGGAGGCGCGCGCCGCGGCACCCATGGTGGCGCGCACGGTGGGATCGGCACCGAGCATGGCGGCGCGTTCCACGAGGCCACCCTCGTTGCCCGGCGCCACGCGGATGCCGTTCTGCCCGTTGCAGATGAATTCGCGGGCGGCGGCTTCGGCATAAGCGACCACGGGGATGCCCGAGGCCATCGCTTCGAGAACCACGTTGCCGAAGGTCTCGGTAAGGCTCGGGAAGACGAACAGATCGGCGCTGGCGTAGTACGCGGCGAGGTCGTCGCCGCGGCGGGTACCGGCGAAGATGACGTCGGGATGGGCGGCCTCGAGCGCCGCACGGCCGGGACCGTCGCCCACGATCACACAGCGGGCGTCGGGCACGCGGCGGGCGAGGGCGCGATAGGCGTCGATCGCCACGTCCAGGTTCTTTTCCGGCGCCACGCGGCCGACGCAGAGCACCACCGGCGCATCCGGCCCGGCACCCCAGGAGGCGCGCAGGCTGTCGTCGCGGCGCTCGGGGTGGAAGCGCAGCGTATCCACCGCGCGGCGGAGTACGCGCACGTCGTGCACACCCAGGTCGTTGAGTTCGCCGGCGAGCTGGCCGGTGGGAACGAGGGTCGTCTGCGCCCGCTTGTGGAAGCGGGTGAGGTAATGCCTGACGAGTGGGGTGAGCGCACCGAAGCCGTAATGACCCACATAGAAATCGAAGCGGGTGTGGAAGCCGGTGGCGACCGGGATGCCGAGCCGGCGCGCCGCGCTGACGGCGCTCCACCCCAGGGGGCCTTCCGTGGCCACATAGATGGCATCCGGCCGTTCGGCGCGCCAGCGGCGCTCGATGCGGAAGCGGGAGGGCAGGCCGAAGCGGAGGCCCGCGTAACGCGGTACCGCTGCGCCTTCGACGGCGAGCACGTCCATGCCGGCATCCGCGAGCGGCGGGGTCGACAGATGGATCGGCCGGATGAGGTCGACGGTATGGCCGCGGCGGATCATGCCGCGGGCAAGCGACTGGACGGTGAGGGCGACGCCGTTCACGTCCGGTGCGTAGGTCTCGGTGACGATGCCGACTCGCATGGCGGTGCCCCTCTGGCCTGGCTTGATGCATGTTCGCGCGGGGGCGTGTCGCGACGGTTATGACCGTATGACCGGAGAATGACAGCGGCTCCCTCACAAAGCCGGTAAAATAACCGGCTTGTCCGTCCGATGACTTCCACATGACCGTTCGCACCCGTTTCGCTCCCAGTCCTACCGGTTACCTGCACATCGGCGGCGCGCGTACCGCGCTGTACTGCTGGCTGGAGTCCCGCCGTCGCGGCGGCGAATTCGTGCTGCGCATCGAGGACACCGACCGCGAACGCTCCACGCAGGAGGCCGTGCAGGCCATCCTCGACGGCATGGCCTGGCTCGGACTGGGCCACGACGAGGGCCCGTACTACCAGACCCTGCGCATGGATCGCTACCGCGAAGTGGCCGACCAGCTGCTGCGCGAGGGCAAGGCGTACTACGCCTACGAATCGAAGGAAGACATCGAGGCCATGCGCAACGCGGCGATGGCCGCGGGCGTGAAGCCGCGTTACAACGGTTACTACCGCGACCGGAACGAACCGTACCGCGAGGACCCCAACCGGGTCATCCGTTTCAAGAACCCCACGACGGGTTCGGTGGTGTTCGACGACAAGGTGAAGGGCCGTATCGAGTGGTCGAACGAAGAGCTCGACGACCTCGTCATCTTCCGCTCTGACGGCTTCCCCACGTACAACTTCGCCGTCGTGGTGGACGATATCGACATGGGCATCACCGAGGTGATCCGCGGCGACGACCACGTGAACAACACGCCGCGCCAGATCAACATCTATAAGGCGCTGGGCGCGCCGGTGCCGGAATTCGCACACCTGCCGATGATCCTCGGTCCGGACGGCCAGAAGCTGTCGAAGCGCCACGGCGCCGTGGGCGTCATGCAGTACCGCGACGATGGCTTCCTGCCGCATGCGCTGCTCAACTACCTCGTGCGCCTCGGCTGGTCGCATGGCGACCAGGAAATCTTCTCGCCTGAGGAGATGGCGGCGCTGTTCGATATCTCCGACGTCAACAAGGCGGCCGCGCGCTTCGACGTGAGCAAGCTGTCCTGGTTGAACCAGCATTACCTGAAGACCGACGATCCGGCGACGCTGGGTCCCGAACTCGCCTGGCACCTTGGGAAGGTCGGCATCGACGCGACGAACGGGCCGAACCCCGCCGACGTCGTCGTGGCCCTGCGCGACCGCGTGCACACCTTCAAGGAAATGGCCGAGCGAGCGAAGATCTGGTACAGGCCCATCGTCGAATGGGACGACAAGGCCATCGAAAAGCACCTGCGTAACGACACCGCGCCAAAGGCCCTCCAGGCCGCGAAGGCCGAGCTTGCCGCGCTGCCGGAGTGGACGCCGGACGCCGTGCACGGTGCGGTGGAACGCGTCGCCGCTTCCCTGGAGCTCGGCATGGGCAAGGTCGCCGCGCCGTTGCGCGTGGCGATGACCGGCACCCAGGTATCGCCGTCGATCGAACACACCATTTACCTTGCGGGCCGCGAAGGCGCGTTGGCGCGCATCGACGACGCCCTGGCTCGCGCCGTCGGTGGATGAGCTGCTGGCGAAGGCGATGCAGGGCGTCGATCCGGCCGAGCCCGGCGCGTTCCTGCAGATCTTCATGAACCTGATGGGCCTCGTGCCCTGGGGTCAGATGATCGTCTGGCAGGTGGTCTTCGTGGTGGTCGGTGCCTTGCTGGGCTGGTGGCGGGGGCGGCTGAAGGCCGGCGTCATCGCTTCGCTGATCCTGGGCCCGTTCGGATGGATCGTGCCGTTCCTTCCCCAACGCACGCCGCCGCCGCCCGCGCGAACGCTCACCGGCCGGGACCTTCCGCCGCCCCTGCCAGGGTCGAAAAAACGCTGAACTGTCCTCATGTTAGGATGACAAGCACGAGGATATCGATGTGACCACCGCTGCCCACCGACACCATCACCAGCACCACGACGATGCCCACGGCTTCGTCGCGGCCGTGGAGCAGGTGTCTTCCGCGCGTGGCCTGCGGCTCACACCGCTACGCCGTGAAGTGCTCGAGCTCGTGGCCGGCGCAGGCAAGCCGGTGAAGGCGTACGACCTGCTCGACCGCCTGCGCGAGAAGCACAGCAACGCGGCGCCGCCCACGGTGTACCGCGCGCTCGATTTCCTCCTCGAGAACGGCTTCATCCACAAGCTGGAATCGATCAACGCGTACGTGTCCTGCCACCATCCGGAGGAGGCGCACCAGGTGCCCTTCCTCATCTGCGATACCTGCCATTGCGCGCAGGAAGTCTGCGACGAACGCGTCGCCGAGCTGATCGAGGCGCAGGCGAAAGCCTTCGGCTTCCGCCCGCAAGCCCAGACCCTTGAAGTACACGGCACCTGCAAGAACTGCCGCGAGTCCTGAAGCGCCGACGCGAAGACCCTAGCCGATCCAGCGGCGATGGGTGCTCGCGGCAAGCTTGGCCGCTGCCGCGGGATCGCCAGCATAGCCGGCCTGTTCACGGCCATCGCCAGCGTGTGGTGGAAAACGCTATTTGGGTTTTGCAATGTTATAAAGTATCATTGCTTGCCTCCACCCATGCAAATAGTCACGCTATGGCTCCCATGACTGACCCCGTCATCGATCCGGAAACACCCCGCCGCTGGTGGCGCGCTGCCGATCGCCTGGGCGCGACGGCCTCCTTCCTCTGCGCGATCCATTGCGCGGCATTGCCTTTCGTCATCGCGCTGCTGCCACTGATCGGGTTGTCCTTCCTGGCCGACCACCGCTTCGAGGCGGGCTTCGTCGCCTTCGCGTCCGTGCTGGCCACCGTGGTGCTCGTTTCGGGTTACCGCCGGCATCGCCGTCGCGCGCCGCTGCTGCTCGCCGTTCCCGGACTGGTATTACTGATGCTGGGCGTCACCTTTCTCGATAACCATTCGCTGGCCGTGCACAGCGTTCTGGTGACCTGTGGGGGACTCCTCGTCGCTTCGGCGCACTTCGTCAACCTCCGCGTAAATCGTGGAGGGTACGCCGGCCATGTCCACGGCCCTTCCTGCGTGCACCCGTGATTGTGTAACCGGGACGCGATTCCCTAGCCTTCGCCCCATGGCACACGACCAAGCTCATTCTCACGCACACGGCCACGCGCACCACCACGGCAACGTAGCCGGGAGCAGCGAGGCCAAGCTGCTGTTCGCCTTTGTCCTGACCTTGCTGATGCTGGTGCTGGAGGCGGCCGGCGGCATCGTTTCCGGTTCGCTCGCCCTGCTCGCCGACGCAGGCCACATGCTGGTGGATGCGCTCGCCTTGTTGCTCGCATTCCTGGGCGCCCGGTTCGCGGCGAGGCCGGCCGACGCCCGGCGCACCTATGGCTACGGGCGTATCGAGGTGCTGGCGGGCTTCGTTAACGCGCTGACCCAGTTCGCACTGGTCGCCTTCATCGTCTACGAAGCGGTGCAGCGCCTGTTCTCGCCGCAGCCCATCCTCTCTGGCGTGATGCTGGTGGTGGCGGTGCTGGGCCTGGTCGCCAACCTGGTGGTGCTGCGTACACTGCACGGCCACGATCCCGACGACATGAACGTGGCAGGGGCGAACCTGCATGTGCTCGGTGACCTGCTCGGTTCGGTGGCCGCGGTGCTGGCCGCGCTGGCGGTGCGCTGGATGGGGTGGAACTGGGCGGATCCGGTACTCTCGATCCTGGTGTCCCTGCTGCTCGTGCGCAGCGCCTGGTCGCTGGTACGCCGCTCGGGGCACATCCTCCTTGAAGGCATGCCTGAAGGTATCGATGTGGCCGACATCCGGCGCGAGCTGTATTCCGCCGACGACGGCATCGTGGATATCCACCACGTACATGTCTGGCAGGTGACGGCCGGCTCGCGCATGGCCACCCTGCATGCGGCGCTGGCACCCGGTGCGGAACAGGCCGATCAGGCCCGCGTGCTGGTCGCCATCAAGCGGATGCTCAGCGAGCGCTGGCGGGTCGACCACGCCACGGTCCAGTTCGACCCCGGTCCGTGCCCCGACGGGCAGGAAGAGGGCTGCGGGAACGGCAAGCCCCACGTACACTGAACGCATCCACTTGCGCTTTGCGCGGCCGCTGATACGATGATCGGCCGTTTCTCTCCATCATTACGAATCAAGGAGTTTCCCATGGGCAAGGGCGACCGCCGCACCCGTCGCGGCAAGATCAACCGTTCCAGCTATGGCAATGCGCGTCCGCACATCGACGTCGTCACCGGCGCCGCCGTTGCGAAGCCGGCCACTGCCAAGCCGGCCGCCGCCAAGAAGGCCGCGCCGCGCAAGAAGGCGTAAGTCTTCCAACGCGTGAGACAGAAAAGGTCCCGCCTGGCGCAGGACCTTTTTTTTTGGTTCCTCACGGAAGTCCGGGGACGCTGCATGGATACATCGGTTCATTCGCCCGGCGACTGCATGTTTCCAGCGGCTCGGACGGTGAGGCGCAGAGTCTTCGGTGCCCACCCTCGCTGCTCAGACAGGTCCTCCGCGTTCGATAGGGAGGGC
>NZ_DASYDO010000019.1:0-193610 GCF_036499525.1 Luteibacter sp.
AGACCTTGGTGCCCACCCTCGAGGCGAGTTCCGCACAAGAGAGCGGCCGGAGGCCATGTAAGGACATAGGCCGCGCAAGCGGCCCTCCTTGCCGAACGCGGAGGACCTGTCTGAGCAGCGAGGGTGGGCACCAAGGTCTCCCGCGAGACGCTCAGGTGTAAACGCGCCGTGGCGATACCGGGGCGCGCGAACGCCACGGCGAGCCTGATCGAACCAGCGGCAGGGTCGTCATCTAAGGCGGTGCTGATCCCCAATAATGCGTGAAGAACTTTAGAAAAGGGTGTAGCGAAGGAGTTGAATTTGATAAGTATCGTCAAATTGCAACGTGTCGCTGACAAACAACCTTTTCCCTTGAATTTCCGAATAGGAATATGCGTTGGAAAAGGCCGGTTCGGCAGGAGACGGCGTTACTGCGATACCGTCAAGACCGAACGTTGAATCGAGTGATCCTTCCTGGTTGACCCGGCCAACGGCCATGGAACTCGATGTCGATGTGCGACTTGCTCCATGAAGAACGATTTTTTCATCGTCCTGCGTCGCCAGGGTGTAGATCGACAAGTCGTCAATAAAAAGCGCCGCTCCGTTATTGAAGCTCCTATCCAGATTGCCATCCGCAAGTGTTCTTGCCAGCCACCCGGATACGGTTGGGGTCGCGCTGACTCCGCCGACCACCACAGCATCATCCCGATGAGACAAGGCGATGCTGGTTACCCGCATGCCGGGGTACTCGGGATGATCCAGAAAAACGAATCCGGACTCACCGAAGCTTCTATCCAGGCTTCCGTTTGTATCGAGGCGCATCAATACGGCATGGTTGTCTGGTTCCGACAGCCCGCCAAACAGCAATTTGCCGTCGCGGAGCACGGCCGTACTCAGGAAGATCATTCCCTGGTGGTCGTCGTAGACTATTCCATCGCGCCCAAATTCAGCGTCTTGCCTGCCGTCGGCATTCAGCCTGACGAGCCGGGGGAAAATTTTTCCGTCGATCGCAGAGAGCGTCGATGCGACGATCTTGTCGTCAGGTTGGATGTCGATGCCGTAGAAATATCGGGTTGACGTTTTATCGTCGAAATCGATGAGCTTGATTCCGTTCTCGCCGAAGGAAGGGTCCAGCAGGCCATCCGTGCCGAGACGCGCAAATAGGGGAATGGATGCGCCATCAGCGGAAAAAAGGCGGCCGCCTACTATGATTTTTCCGCTCGACTGAAGCCGGATCGCGATCAATTCGAAATCCGAGGCACCCGGGTAGATATCCACGATCGTTCCACTGAGTGGGAAGGTGGGATCACGCGTACCGTCCTCCAGAAGCCTTCGAATCTCTATCCTTCCAGCCGGCGATTCCCGCTTGGCCACGACCCAATGCTTCCCGTCGGCGGACGGGAGGGCAAAGCCCCTGGAAGGCACCGTCACACGGCCGTTTTCACCAAAGGCCTGGTCAAGCTCACCCGGACGGGCGATGTCACTCCTATGAATCCGCTGTTCGACAGCCTCTGCACGAGCGCCGGTGGCGAACAGGGCAACATGGACGGCGAGCGTGAGCCCGACGACCCGTGATAGCGACAGGTAGCCGTGATGCATGAGTTTTTCCCTCGAACGACAATGAGGGCATGACCATAGAGGACGGCGCCGCCAAAAACGACGGGAAAATTCTGAAAAATCGGTCGGATTTGAAGCGCGGCCTTGCGGGTGCAACTCGGACGCCGTACCCCTGGCCTTTTACTTCAACGGCACACGGGCACGCGAATCGCCTGTCCCACCTTCAACGCATGCCCCTTCAGTCCGTTCATGCGGGCCAGGTCCTCGACATCCGCGCAGCTGCTCTTGCGCGCGATCCCCACCAGCGTATCGCCGCGACGCACCGTGTAGCGCTTCGACGAGCCCGACGAAGGTTTCGATGCGGCGGATGTCGACGCGTTCGCCAGCGCGGCCGATGTGGACGCCGGCGGTGCGGGCGCCACGATCTTCACCGCATTGTGCAGGTCGCTGGCAAGGATGGGCCAGGGGCCGTCGGTGCAACTGGTCGCATACGCCTTTTCGAGTTGCTTCGGCACGTCCAGTCGCGCGCCCATCGGCTGGTTCATCTGTGGATCCAGGCGTGGGTTGAGGTTGCGCAACGTGCGGAACCAGCCGTCCGGCATGCCCTGAGCCGAACCCAGGCACACCGTGAGTTCGGAGATCGACGCTGGACGCTTCAGCACGATCTGCCCGGATTCGCCATCGATCTTCGGCCAGGTCAGGTGGTAGCTGTCAGGGTGCAGGAACAGCCATGCGGCCGCCAGCACCATCGGCACGTAGTCGCGCGTTTCCGCGGACATCTGTCCATAGATCTGCGGATCGTAGAAGCCGGCGCCCGGATTCGCCGCGGCGATGCGGCGCATGCGCCCTTCGCCGCCGTTATAGGCGGCTAGCGTCAGCTCAAGGTTGTTATTGAAAGCGCCCAGCTGCTCGTCGATGTATTCCGCATTGGCCTGCGCGGCCATGGTCGGATCGAAACGCTGGTCGAAACCATCGGCATTCGAGAGACCGAAGCGAAGGCCCGTCGCATACATGAACTGTAGCGGGCCGGAGGCTCCCGAACGCGACACGGCGTGCACCTTGCCGCCCGATTCCTTGGCCATGATGCCGAACAGCAATGCTTCCGGCAGGTCGGCCTTCTTATACGCCGGCCACATCTTGTAGCGAAGCATCTGGTAGTTGACGTAGGCGTCCATGAGGTTCGGGCGCAATTGGGTCAGCCACATTTCCAGCGCGGCCTTTACCGGCCCGTTCATCACCATGAGGTCGGAAAACTGCTGCCCCTTGAGCATGGTGACGCTGCGCTGTGCCTGCGGGAGCGCGCCGACGGCGACGGAACCGGACACATCGCCGGGCTGGGCGCCTGCTTCGGCTTCCTGCTCCGTGTCGTCGGCATCCTCGCCCTCGATGAAGCTGCCGTCCTTCAGGCGAAGCAGGCGGTCGAACACATCGGCGAAGCGCTGCTGGTCGCAGCCTGCCGTCAGCGCGCAGCGCGCCGAGGCATCCTTCAACTGGTCGAGTGCCTGCTTACGCGTAAGCTCCGCTGCGGGGGTATCGCCGCGACGCGCCTGGTCGATCGACGCTTCATACTCCTTGCTCGCCTGGTTCATCCGGTCGTACAAGGCATTGACCTCGGGGGTCGCCTTGCCGGAACGGGGGGCGCCGCCCGACGCGCAGCCGGCCAGGATCGCAAGCGGCAGAATCAGGAAGGGTCGCGGGATACGGACAGACATGCACGGACTCGGGGGTAAGACATCGCTGGCAACGTTACCCCTGCGAGCCTCCGGACTCAAGCACCTTCACGAGGAAAATCCTCCGTAATAGCGCGCCGTTGCGTAGACTTGTTCAGGTTATTCTTCAGGCCATCCCTAAGGAAGAAATCATGCCCACCATCCTCATCGGCCGGGGCGACGAGGCCACCGTCGCGCTCGACTCCCGTTATGGCAACCGCCACGGCATGATCGCCGGGGCCACCGGCACCGGCAAATCGGTAAGCCTCATGCTCCTGGCCGAGGGCTTTTCCCGGATGGGCGTGCCCTGCTTCCTTGCCGATGCCAAGGGCGATCTTTCCGGTCTCGCCCTGGCGGCCGGCGTGCCGTCGGAGAAGCTTACCGCACGACTTGGAAAGCTGGGCCTCGCGGACTGGAAGCCCGAGGCCAATCCCGTCGTGTTCTGGGACATCTACGGCAAGGCCGGACATCCCGTGCGCGCCACGGTGTCGGAAATGGGTCCCACGCTGCTTTCTCGCATCCTCGAGCTGAACGACACCCAGGAAGGCGTGATGGAAGTGATCTTCCGTGTCGCCGACGACGAGGGCATGTTGCTGCTGGACCTCGCCGACCTGCGCGCGATGCTCGGTTTCGCCGCGGAGCATGCGAAGGACATCTCGGCGCGTTATGGCCTGATCAGTGCGCAGAGCGTCGCCGCGATCCAGCGCGCCCTGTTGAGGCTGGAGCAGGATGGCGCGGACGCGTTCTTTGGCGAACCGGCGCTGGAACTCGCCGACCTCATGCGCCAGGACATGAGCGGCCGCGGCGTCATCAGCGTGCTTGCCGCCGATACGCTCATCCTGAAGCCACGCCTGTATTCAACCTTCCTGCTCTGGCTGCTGTCGGAGTTGTTCGAGCAGTTGCCGGAAGTGGGTGACCTCGACCAGCCGAAGATGGTGTTCTTCTTCGACGAGGCGCACCTGCTCTTCGACGATGCACCGCCCGCGCTGCGCCAGCGCGTGGAACAGGTGGTGCGTCTTATTCGCTCGAAGGGTGTGGGCGTGTACTTCTGCTCGCAGAATCCCGACGACGTGCCGGGAGAAATCCTCGGCCAGCTCGGCAACCGCATGCAGCACGCGCTGCGTGCGTTCACGCCACGCGACCAGAAGGCTGTGAAAGCCGCCGCGGAAACGTTCGCGCGCAATCCTAAACTGGACGTCGTGGAGACGATCTCCACGCTCGGTACCGGTGAGGCATTGGCCTCCACGCTCGGCGACGGCGGCGTGCCTTCGCCCGTGCAGAAAGTGCTGGTATCCACGCCGGAATGCCGCATCGGCGCCATCACCGCGGACGAGCGCAGCGCCGTGCGTGCGCGCTCGCCGGTGGGCGGCAAGTACGACATCCTGGTGAACCGGGAATCCGCGGAGGAACGGCTCGCTGTCCGTGCCAGCGAGAAGAACTCGCCCGATGCGCCGCCCGTGAAGGGCGACGAGAAAGACGATGAGGGTACCGACTGGGGCGGCGCCGTACGCGACGCGGTGTTCGGGACGAAGCGGCGCCAGGGCATGCTGGAAAGCATGGCGAAGTCGATGGTGCGCACCGCCGGTTCCCGCGCCGGGCAGCAGATCATGCGCGGCATCCTGGGCAGCATCTTCGGCGGAAGGCGCTGAGGATGCCGCGTCACGCACTCGCCGACGCCGGCATGCCGTTCGGCGAGCGTGCGCGCATCGGCTGGCGTTACCCCCTGCGTGGCGCGGCCCCGATGACCATCGGTGCGATCACGTTGTTTGAATCGGTCGCCTTCCTTCCCATCACCGGATTGAAGCTGCTCGTGATCGCGTTGGGCTGGGTCGCCATCTATACCTATGCCTTCGAGTGCCTTCGGCACAGCGCGGACGGTTATGCGGACCCGCCGGAAATGGCGATCAACAGCGAGGACAAGACCAGCGTCGCGCTGATCCTGATCCAGCTCACCGGCACAGCCATCGGCGTGCTGGCGCCGGTCTTCTTCGGAGTACCGGGATTGCTGGTCTCGCTGGTGTTCGCCTTCGTGCTGCCGGTGATCACGATGTCGCTCACGTTCGACGGCGTGGGCGCGGCATTGAACCCGGCCACCTGGGTGGCGGCGATACGCCGTTTCGGCAGCCCCTACCTGCTGCTGTTCGCGGTCATGCTGGTCAGCAGCCTGCTCCAGGCGGCTGCACAGTACGCCATGAAGGACCACGGCCCCACTTTCTTCGGCACGCTGGGTTATTACCTCGTCGCCAACTATCTCACCGTTTACAACTTCCACCTGATGGGCGCGCTCATCCATCACCGCCACGAAGCGCTCGGCTACCACCCGGCATCGATGGCGATCGCCGAGGCCGCGGAACCCGACGACGACATGGCACTGCTTTCCCATGTGAACCTGATTGCACGGGACGACGTGCCGGCGGCGACGGACATCCTCACCGAACGGCTACGAGAAGGTCTCGCGCCGCCCGCGCTGCACTCCCGCTATCGCGAACTGTTGCGCGCACAGGGTCGCCTGCCGGAACTGCTCGTGCATGGACAGATCTGGATCGCCGCGCTGGTGGTCGCGAAGGAAACGCGCCGGGCGCTGGGCGTGGTGCAGGATTGCCTCGGCGTGGATCCGGCATTCCTGCCGGACGACACGCTCACTTGTGGCCCCCTGGCCGATACGGCGGCGCACGGCGGCATGACGCGCCTCGCTCTGCACCTGGCGCTGGGGTACCTGCGTACGTGGCCTCGCGACATGGGCGCGGCGCATTACGGCCTGCTCGCCCTGCGCATGCACGAGCGCCTGGGCCAGATCGCGGAAGCCGCTGCCTTGGGCCGCCGGTTGCTGGCCGACTACCCCGAACATCCACTCGCCGCGGACATCGGGCCCTTGCTGGCGACCCTCGCCACCCCGCGCAAGGCGTCTCCATGAGCCGCTGGCGCCCCCCTTCTCCCTCGTCCACCGCGATCATCACGCGCGAGGGCTTCGAGCGGCTGAAGGCCGAACTCGACCACCTGTGGCATATCGTGCGGCCCGAAGTCGTCAAAGCGCTGGCCGCGGCCGCGGCTGAAGGCGACCGTTCGGAGAATGCGGAATACACCTATCGCAAGAAGCAGCTCGGCGAAATCGACCGGCGCGCACGCTACCTGAGCAAGCGCATTCCCGTGCTCAAGGTGGTGGAAGCCGCGCCCACGCAACGCGATGCCGTGTTCTTCGGCGCCACGATGGAACTCGAGAACGTGGAGACCGGCGAGGCGCTGCGCTATCGGATCGTCGGACCCGACGAGACAGATGCGCGCAAAGGCTGGATCAGCGTAGATTCGCCGCTGGCGCGTGCCGTGCTCAGGAAGCGCGTGGACGACGAGTTCGAGGCCGAGTTGCCGGGCGGGCGCACGCGATTTGCGGTTGTATCGGTGGCGTACGACTGACGTCCTATCTACAACTCTACGTGGCCAGGCGCTCCAGGTCATCGGCAAAGCGCGCCACATCCGCGGCGAATGCATCGAGTGCCACCAGGTCGACCTTGCCGCCTTCGCGCAACGCCAGTTCGATCCGCTCGCCCTCCTCGCCCACGGCGAAGGTTCCGAACACGTTCACGCCGCCGAGCACGTGGTGGATCCACCCTGCCAGCTCGTCCGCGTCGGCACGCTCTAGCAACGATGGAAGCCTGCGCAGCGCATCGCGCGTGGTACCCACGCCGGCGCGGATGACGGTGGCGACCTTTTCGTCGGACCCGAACGCGCGACGCATGCGATCCATGTCGAGCAGTGGACGTTCTTCGCCTGCGTGCGAAAGCCAGCGCTCGATCGCGGCATGGAACGCTTCAAGCCGGATCGGCTTGCGCAGCAGGTCGTCCATTCCCGCGGCAAGGCATCGTTCACGCTGGTCGGAGCGCGCATCCGCCGTCATCGCCACGATGGGCAGCCGCCGCCCCGTTCCTGCCTCGCGGCGGCGAACTTCGCGAGCCACCTCGTAGCCGTCCATGCGCGGCATATGGCAATCGACCAGCAGCAGGTCGTACGGCGCCGTCTCGAGCGCCGCCAACGCGGCCACACCGTCGTCCACCACGTCGCAGGCGTAACCGCGCAAACCCAGTTGCGCGCGCACCAGTTCCTGGTTCACGGGATGATCCTCGGCGAGGAGGATGCGTGCGTCGCACTGGCGGGGGGAAATGGACGGCGTTGCGGCTTTCGGTATGTGCGCAGGCGGCCGCGGTGCCTCTGCCACCGATAGTTCCAGCATGACGGTCACGGTGGTGCCCCGCCCGGGCTCGCTCTCGATGGCGATATGTCCGCCCATGTGTTCGATGAGCCGCCGCGAGATGCTCAGGCCCAGGCCGGTGCCCCCAAAGCGGCGGTTCGTGGAGGAGTCGGCCTGGCTGAAGGGAGCGAACACGTGGCGAAGCTTCGCCGCATGAATGCCGATGCCGGTATCCGTTACCACGAAGCGCAGGCGCTGCCGCGCGCCATGCCGCTCGGCTGCGCGGACGTGGACGCGGACCTCGCCGTCTCTCGTGAACTTGATCGCGTTACCGAGCAGGTTCAGCAGGATCTGGCGAAGCCGCCCATCGTCGACCATGAGGTACGGCGACAGTGTTTCGTCGATGCCCACGCGTAACGCCAACCCCTTGGCTTCGGCCTGCGCCGCCAGGATCGCGACCGCGCCTTCGACGATCGCACGAACGTTCGCCGGTTGCGCGTCAAGTTCCAGGTGTCCCGCCTCGATCTTGGAGAAATCGAGCACGTCGTCGAGGATATGCAGGAGCGCCTCGGCCGAGTGCTCGATCGTCGACACCATGCCGCGTTGCGACTCGTCGAGCGGCGTGCGCTCGAGCACATCGAGCAGCCCGATGACGCCGTTCATGGGCGTGCGGATCTCATGGCTGATCGTGGCGAGGAAGTCGCTCTTGGCGCGCGTGGCCGCCTCCGCCTCGTCGCGCGCCCGCGCGACGCCGCGCGACGCCAGTTCCTGCGCGGTTACGTCCACCCAGTAACCATTCCAGCGCACCGTGCCGTCAGCGACTGCCAGCGGCACCGCATCCGAACTCAGGTAACGCACGCGGCCGTCGATCTGGGCACGGACGGTGACATGCAACGGTATGAGTTCGCGTGCCGAACGCTCGAAGGCTGCGCGCAGCTTCTCGCGATCTTCGTCGGGCACGGGGGCCAGCATCGTGGCCTCGCCCGCCAGCAGTTCCGCCGGCTCCATGCCGAGGATGCTCTGCGGATCGCCGCCGACATAGATCATGGCGTAGGTACCGTCGGTGCCGCGCACGGCCTCGTAAACCACCGCAGGCACATGCGCCGTGACTTCAGCGAGACGCCGCTCCGTGCGTTCGCGCCGGCGGGTTTCCCTGCGCAGGTTGAGGTAGGCGTAGCTGATCGCCACCAGGGACACGAGCAGCACTGCCGCGAACGGCAGTACGCGGCTGGTGATCTCGCGCCAGGTGGGACCGACGATGTAATGCGAAGCGAACCAGGTATTGCGGATCTCCTGCTGCCGGTGCGTCGGAAGGTTCACGAGCACGCGGTTGACCAGCGGAAGGAGCGGCGTGAGTTCCCGGCTCACGCCGATCGCGATCGCTTCGTCGTCGCCGGTAGGCGCGGCGACCTTCAACTGGCCGAGGAACGCATCGCGGATGTAATAGTCCACCGAGGCGAGGTTGCCGACGAAGGCGTCGCCTTCGCCCGCGGCGAGGCGGCGCATGCCTTCGCGCTCGGTGTCGACGGGCATCGCCTGCACGTTGGGAATGCGCGCAAGCAGGCGGCGGATGGGCTCGCGCGTGGCGTTTCCGAGTACGCGCTTGCCCGCCAGGTCGTCCGCGCCGGCGATGGTGGGCGCGCCCTCGCGGGTCACGATCATGATCGGGAAATCGAGGTACGGGACGCTGGGCTCGAGTTGCGGGAACGTCGCGCTCTGCGGATTGATGGCGGCGACGAGGTCTACCTCGTCGTGCCGCACCTTTTCTACCGTGCCGGCCCAATTCTCGCTGGGCACCTGTGTGATTCGAATGCCCAACTCGGCGGCGATCTCGCGCACGTAATCGAGCGCCAGTCCCTCTGCCTCGCCGTTTCCCGACAGCAGGCTGAAGGGCGCGTAGCTCGGGTCCACCCCAAGGCGGAGCGGCGGCAGGGCTTTCAGCCAGGCCTTTTCCTTCTCGCTGAGCGGAATGCCGGCCTGCCGCGGCCGCGGCGCGATGTCGCGACCTATCCAGCGGGCGCGTAGCCGGCCATGGTCGGCTGCCGTCAGCTCGCCCAGCGCTTCGTCGATGGCCCGACCGAGGGGCACACGGTCCGCGGGAACGGCGAAAGCGAGCGCGCTTATCGGCAATGCCAGCGGCGCGCCTACCCGCAACTCGCCTTCGAGACCCAGCCGCGAGACGAACTCTCTTGCCGAATACGGGTTGTCGATATACGCCGTGACGTCGCCGGAGCGCACGAGCGCCAACGCCTCCGCCGTCGAGCGCGCCTCGACCAGGGTCGTCTCGGGAAGCTCGCGACGCAGCGCGGCGATATCGAAATAACCCGTGTGCACCGCAAGCCGCTTGCCGCGCAGATCGCCCGGATGGTGGATCAGCGGTGCCTCGGTGCGCTCCACCAGCGCCGGAAGGGACTCGAAATAGGTGGCTCCGATACGGATGCCCGGCATCCCCTTTTCCAGCGGCGTGACCGACGTGGCGACGTCGATCTCGCCGCGAGCCAGTGCGATAAGCAATTCCGGCCAGGTGGCGTACGTTCGCGTCTGCACGGTGACCCCCAGTTCACGGGCGATCTCGCGAAGGTAGTCCGGCCCCAGGCCCTCCAGCGCCCCGTCGCGCAGTTCTTCGAAGGGCGGATAGCCTTCCTGGTAGGCACCTACGGTAATGATGGGGTGGTGGCGCAGCCAGTCCGCGTCCTCCGGCGACAAGGGCGTCTTCTGCGACGCCACGGCCGGGGCCGCCAGCACAAGAAGGATTAACAGGAACAGGCGTCGGATCACGGGTGAGCTTCGTCGGAAGAGACTTCATGGGCATAATCGATGGGAAGTCCGCCGTACCGCAATGCAGGAAGGAGAACACGAGACATGCCACTCAAGGCCATTCTGGCAGACGACCACCCCCTGGTCCTCGTTGGTAGCGCGCTGGCGCTGAGGACCGCGCACATCGACGTGGTGGGCGAAGCCAGTGCCACAGACGAGCTTCTGGCCCTGCTGGCGGACCGCCCCTGCGACGTCGTCATTACGGATTTTCTCATGCCGAGCGATCGGCAGGACGACGGATTCAACCTCATCGAGACGATCGTGAAGGAATATCCGCGTCTTTCGGTGGTGGTCCTCACCATGATCAATCGCCCTGCCGCCCTGATGTCGATGCTTCACCGCGGCGTACGCGGCATCGTCGACAAGCGTGCGCCGATGGACGAGCTGCCCATCGCCGTACGCGCGGTCGCACACGGCGAAACCTACCTGAGCGAAACGCTGCTCGACATCCTCCATGAAACCGACGAGGCATCGGTGGCGATGCCGGGAGCCGCGCTGTCGCCCCGCGAAACGGAAGTCATCCGGATGTTCGTCGCGGGCATGTCGCTGCAGCAGATCGCGGATCGCGAAGGCAAATCGGTGAAGACCATCAGCCGACAGAAGCGCGACGCCATGCGCAAGCTAGGCGTGGACCACGACGGGCTGTTGCTCGACTACGTGCGCGACCACGGATTGGTGTAGGGAGCCGGATAGGCTCTGCCCTCCCGCAACGGCTGGAAGCACGGTGCCGTCGCATAAAAGGACTCGCTCGACGTATCCGGGTGCCACCCCGGCACACCGGATACCGGTAGTGGCCGCAACTCTAGCGGGTCGTTGAGCACGGCGCCGGCGGCGATCGCTTCCGCGCAACTCGCGGCGGCATCGTCTCGTCCCATCGCGACCAACGCCTTCCCGACCAGCAGCTTTCCGGGGGTCAACGCGTGTTCGAGCAGCGCGTGTCCGAAAACCTCAACCCGCGCCTCGCCACGCCGCCACGCATCGCGATGTATCCAGAACAGGCGATGCCAGTCATGCGCGTTCCACGCATCGAGCATCGCGCTGTCTTGCAGCGTCACGATCAGGCCGGCTTCGTCGAAGTGGGTAAGCGCGTACTGCGGGCGCGAGCGTTCGCGTGGCCCCATGATGGCAATCTCCGCCATCTGTCGTGCATTCAGCGCGCGCTTGAGTGGGCCATAGCGCAGCCATACGAAGGCATTGAAGAGGTCGTGCCAGTTCCCCGGACGCGTCGCGATGGCACCGTGACGTGCGATGCGCTCCTCGTAATGCAGGCCGTCGTCGAGCAGGGCCTTGTCCTGCTCGACGAAGCGATGACGCGATCCCTCAGGCCAAAGAGCGTTGAGCCCCTCGACGCCGGGCCATTCCTCCTCGCGCAGGAACGACGCGAACGAAGACCACTCCGACAGGGGCTGCGACGCCAGCACGCCCCGGTCGAGCGCCTCCCGCGTCGGCGCCACGTAGCGCATGGACTCAGGCCAGGCGGCCGTAGAGATCGTGGGCGTCCGCTTCTTCCACGATCACGTCGACGAATTGGCCCGGCTTCAGCAGTTGACCGTCATCGATGCGCACGGCACCGTCGATTTCCGGGGCGTCGGCGCTGGAGCGGCCCCAGGCGCCTTCGGCGTCGATCTCGTCGATCAGCACCTTGATGGTCTTGCCGACCTTCCGCTGCAGCTTCGCCGCGGAAATCCCGGCCTGCACGGCCATGAATTGTTCGAGCCGGTCTTCCTTCAGTTCCTCGTCGATCAACCCGGGTAGTTCGTTGGCCTTCGCACCATCCACCGGCGAGTAAGCGAACGCACCGACGCGATCGAGTTCGGCCTCGCGCAGGAAGTCGAGCAGTTCCTGGAATTCGGCGTTGGTCTCGCCCGGGAAGCCGACGATGAAGGTGCTGCGGATGGTGAGGTCCGGCACCTGGCGGCGCCAGTTCTGGATGCGCTCCAGCGTCTTGTCGACATTGCCGGGGCGCTTCATCAGCTTGAGGATGCGCGGGCTGGCGTGCTGGAACGGAATGTCGAGGTAGGGAAGGATCCTGCCCTCCGCCATCAACGGCATGACCTCGTCCACGTGCGGGTAGGGATAGACGTAGTGCAGGCGCGTCCACACACCCAGTTCGGACAGGCCTTCGCAGAGTTCCGTCATGCGCGTGCGATACGATTTGCCGCGCCATTCGCGCTCGGAATAACGGACGTCCACGCCGTAGGCGCTGGTGTCCTGCGAGATGACGAGGAGTTCCTTCACCCCGCCCCTCACCAGCTTCTCGGCTTCAACTAGTACCTGGTCCACCGGACGGCTGACGAGGTCGCCGCGCATCGACGGGATGATGCAGAAGCTGCAACGGTGGTTGCAGCCTTCCGAGATCTTCAGGTATGCGTAGTGCTTCGGCGTGAGCTTCACGCCCGTGTCGGGCACCAGATCGAGGAACTTGTTGCGGGTGGGCGGCAGTGCCTGGTGCACTGCTTTCATCACCGAGGCATAGTCCTGCGGACCGGTAATGGCCAGCACGTCGGGATAACTTTCGCGGATCAGCTCCTCTCGCTTGCCGAGGCAACCGGTGACGATGACCTTGCCGTTCTCGTGCAGGGCCTCGCCGATGGCATCCAGCGACTCCTGGACGGCGGAATCGATGAACCCGCAGGTATTCACCACCACGGCGTCGGCGGCATCGTAAGTGGGAACGATCTCGTAGCCCTCGACCTTGAGCTGGGTGAGGATGCGTTCGGAATCGACGAGCGCCTTCGGACAGCCGAGGCTGACGAAACCGATCTTCTGGGTCTGGGCGGCCTGGGACATTACCGTGGGTACCGGGGGGAGGAAACCGCGCATTATAGCCGTTCGCGCCGGACGCCGTTTCTGGTCAAGCCCCCGCCACGGGCGCCCGGCTAAGATGGGCGATCCGCTTCCCCACCCTGTCCGACGGAGATCCACGCCATGGGCCACACCCTGATCCTCGATACTTCCCGACCGCACGAAAGCATGGATGCCTACCTGGCGGAGCCCTCCGGTACGCCCAAAGGCGGGATCGTGGTCATCCAGGAGATTTTCGGCGTCAATACACACATGCGCAGCGTGGCTGACCGTTTCGCCCAGGAGGGCTACGTGGCCATTGCGCCGGCGCTGTTCGATCCGGTCGAAAAGGGCGTTGAACTGGGTTACGACCAGGACGGCATGCAAAAGGGCGTGAAGCTGATTGCCGAACTCGGCCTGCTGCGCCCGACCCAGGACGTGGGTATCGCGGCCGCCCTCATCGCGGAACGTTACCAGGTGAAGGTCGGCACGGTGGGCTACTGCTGGGGCGGCACCGTCGCGATGCTTGCCGCGCTGCGGCTCGGTTTGCCTTCGGCCAGCTATTACGGCGCGCGCAACGCGCCGTTCCTCACCGAGCCGGCGAAAGCCAACGTGATCTTCCACTTCGGCGAGCGGGACCATTCGATCCCGCCGGACATGGTGGAAAAGCACCGCGAACTGAAGCCCGAGATGGACACGTGGGTCTACCCGGCCGACCACGGTTTCAATCGCGACGTGGGCGGCAGCTACGACGAACCGAGCGCGAAGCTCGCCATGGAACGCACACTGGCATTCTTCGGCCGCGAACTGTCGTCGCAAGGTTGAGATGGGCGCCGGTTTCGAACTGGATGCGAGGCTCACCGCCGACACCTTTCCCGTCGGCGACCTGCCCCTGTGCCGGGTACTGCTGATGCGGGACCGCCGTTATGCCTGGCTCGTGCTCGTTCCGAGGCGACCAGGCATGGTGGAAGTCGCCGACCTGACTGCTGAAGACCGCGCCGAGCTGTGGCGCGAGGTGGATCGCGCGGGGGCCGCGCTACGATCGGTCGCGCCGTGCGACAAGCTCAACATCGGCGCGCTCGGGAACATCGTGCGCCAGCTGCACGTGCACGTGCTGCCGAGGGTCGAAGGCGATGCTGCGTGGCCGGGGCCGGTGTGGGGGCATAGCCCCGCCGAGGCGTATGGCGAGGGCGAAGCGCCCCGACTGGTGGAAGCCTTAAAGGCCCAGCTATGCCTGTAGGAGCGCACCTTGTGCGCGACGCTTTTGGGGCCGATCGCAAGGACCTGAAAAGGCAGGTCTCGCCGCGACATCCTGGCGAGAGCCTGTGGCGCTCCGCGAAAAGATGTCGCGAGCAAGGCTCGCTCCTACCGGTGGCCGGCGCGCGGAGCGCGCCCTTGTCCCAATGCGCAATAAACCTTCGGTTTATTGCTGCGTCTGCGGGTCGTAAGCGCCGCTGGACGCTTCCTTGCCCTGCATGCGATCCGGCAGGGCGGCCTTGTGCGGGGTGTCTTCGAGTTGGCGGGCCTTCTCTTCCACGGCGTTCAGGCGGACCAGTTCGCCCTTCTTGTCGTAGTACACGGTGAAGCCGTAATCCAGCTGCATGCGGGCCATGAAGCCCAGATGGTTGTCGCGGATCTTGGAATCGTCACTGGGTAGCACCAGCACCGTCTTCGGCAGCTTGCCCTGGTCCTTCAGGTAAGCGAAGTGGCTGCCCGTATCGGCAGCGGAGAGCACGGCGCCGTCGACGAGGAACTGGCCGCTCTTGTACGCCTTGATGGTGTAGTCGAACTGGCCCTGCTCCGCCGTGACGTGGTCGGACTTCGAGGCGCCACGATGGCAGCCGGCCAGCACCAGCATGCTGGCGAGGAAGATCGCCGCGGCGGCGCGGGCCATCAGGGTGGGAACTCGGATCATGTGGTGTCTCCGTGCATCGGGTGTGGCTTGAGGTGAAAGTTTACCGCGCAAGCGGTGTACCGGGACAAACTGGAACGCCAGGGGCTCAGCGTTAGCGAGACTGGCTTTATGTTGGAGAAAAAAAGTGCGTTCAGGTGCTCGGCAGGGTCACGCCGCGCTGGCCCTGGTACTTGCCGCCGCGGTCGGCGTACGACACTTCGCATTCCTCGTCGGATTCGAGGAACAGCATCTGCGCCACGCCTTCGTTGGCGTAGATTTTCGCGGGCAGCGGCGTGGTGTTGGAGAACTCCAGCGTCACATGGCCTTCCCACTCGGGCTCGAGCGGGGTCACGTTCACGATGATGCCGCAGCGCGCGTAGGTGCTCTTGCCGAGGCAGATGGTGAGCACCTTGCGCGGAATGCGGAAGTACTCGACGGTGCGCGCCAGCGCGAAGGAATTCGGCGGGATGATGCAGACGTCCGACTTGATGTCGACGAAGCTGCGCTCGTCGAACGCCTTCGGGTCCACGATCGTGGAATTGATGTTGGTGAACACCTTGAATTCATCCGCGCAACGGACGTCGTAGCCGTAGCTCGACGTGCCATACGAGACCAGACGGTGGCCCTCCCGCTCCTTGACCTGGCCCGGGGCGAACGGCTCGATCATGCCGTGCTCCGCGGCCATGCGGCGGATCCACTTGTCGGACTTGATACTCAATGCTTTCTCTCCCTCGCTGGAGCCGGAAAGGTATAGGAACGTCGTCGAACGCGCTACCAGGGCCCGTCTTCAGGTGTTCTGGATGACGATCTTCGGGAAGCTGATGGCCTTGTTGCGCGCCTGCAGCGAAAGCCGGGCGGCGGTGGCGCGCGCGATGGAGCGGTAGCGCATGGTCAGGTCCGATTCGGGGATGGCGGCGACGGTGGGTCGTCCCCCGTCCGCCTGTTCGCGGATACGAATGTCCAATGGGAGGTCACCGAGGTACGGGATGCCGGCATCGGCCGCCATCCGCGCGCCGCCACCCTGGCCGAAGATGTGTTCTTCGTGTCCGCAGTTCGTGCAGATGTGGGTGGCCATGTTCTCCACCACGCCCAGGACGGGCACTTCCACCTTGCGGAACATGCCCAGTGCCTTGCGCGCGTCGAGCAGGGCGATGTCCTGCGGCGTGGTCACGATCACCGCGCCGGACACGGGCACCTTCTGCGACAGGGTGAGTTGGATGTCGCCGGTGCCCGGCGGCAGGTCGATGATGAGGTAGTCCAGCTCTTCCCAGCGCGTGTCGGTCAGCAGTTGCATCAGTGCCTGGGTGACCATCGGACCGCGCCAGATCATAGGCGTGTCTTCCTCGATGAGAACGCCGATCGACATGGCCTGCAGGCCGTGCGCGCGCATGGGCTCGATGCTCTTGCCGTCCGGCGAGACGGGCTTGCCGGTAAGGCCCAGCATGCGCGGCTGGCTCGGTCCATAGATATCGGCGTCGAGGATGCCGACGGTGGCGCCCTCGGCGGCCAGCGCCAACGCCAGGTTCACCGACACCGTGGACTTGCCTACCCCGCCCTTGCCCGAGGCGACCGCCACGATGTTCTTCACCCCCGGCAGCGGGGCCAGCTGGCCCTGCACCTTATGGGCGTGGACGCGCCATGCCACCGACACGGCCGCCGCGGCAATCGCCGGATCGGCCTCCAGGGCGGCCTTCGCCTCCGCGGTGGCTTGTTCGACGTAACCGGCCGCCGGGTATCCCAGCAGGATGTCGACGGATACCCGGTCGCCATCCACGCCCACGGCGCGCACGGATGCATCCAGGGACTGGCCCGAATGAGGGTCGATAACGCGGTCGAGGATGCCGCGGACTAGGGTTTCGCTGACCTGGGTCATGAGGAGGAGGCGGGGAAATTCGGAGATTCCCATTATGTAGGAGCGCGCCCTGCGCGCGACAGCTTTTTGGCCCCAATACCCGTCTCTGCACGCCCGCTCCCAGGCTATGGCCTCAAAACATGTCGTACCCGACGCGGGCATAAAACGCGCAGGGCGCTCTCCCGCCGGATCTGGCGCGATGCAGCTTGACGCCCGCCTCGGGCCTCGTCAGGCTCGGCCATACCTGACCGTATGGGACGTATGGAAGCCTATGAAACCCTTGATCCACACCGCCTTCGCCCTCGCCCTGACCGCGAGCGCCCTCCCCGCCCTGGCCGCCAGCGACACCCCGGTGGGCAAGTGGAACACCATCGACGACAAGACCCATCAGGTGAAGTCCGTCGTGGAGATCACGGAGAACGGCGGCCTGCTCGAAGGCAAGGTGCTGCAGGTGCTGAATTCGGAGCACGGTCCACACCCGGTCTGCGTGAGGTGCGACGGCGAGCGGAAGAACAAGCCCATCGAAGGCATGACCATCATGTGGGGATTGAAGAAGGACGGCGACGAGTGGTCCGGCGGCCAGATCCTCGACCCGGCCAAGGGCAAGATCTATAAGGTCACGCTTAAACTGGTTGATGGCGGGAAGAAGCTGGACGTGCACGGCTACATCGGCTTTTCGCTGATGGGCCGCAGCCAGGAGTGGGTCCGTCGGGAATGACCCCGTACGGGCTGCTATAGCGGCTAGAAACCAACGAAGCGATGAAGCGGCGAGGCCGCGTGCCATAATCCCCGGTCCCACAGCCGACCGTGCGAATCATGGCCCGCCGCATCCTCGTCACCAACGCCCTCCCCTACGCCAACGGCCCGTTGCATCTGGGCCACATGCTCGGCTACATCCAGGCCGACATCTGGGCGAGGGCGCAACGGATGCAAGGCAATGAGGTGTGGTACGTGGCCGGCGAGGATGCGCACGGCACGCCCATCATGCTCGCCGCCGAAAAGGCCGGGAAGTCGCCCGAGGACTACATCGCGGGTATCCGCGCCGGTCACGAAGCCGACTTCACGGACTTCCATTTCAGCTACGACCAGTACCATACGACGCATTCGCCGGAGAACCGGGAACTCGCGACCACGATCTACACGCGCCTGCGCGACGGCGGCTACATCGCCCGTCGCGACATCCAGCAGCTGTACGATCCCGAGCGCGACATGTTCCTCCCCGACCGCTACATCAAGGGCACCTGCCCGAACTGCGGCACACCCGACCAGTACGGGGACAACTGCGAGAACTGCGGCGCGACTTATGCGCCCACGGATCTGCTCAACCCGTATTCGGTGATGTCGGGAGCCACGCCCATCCTGCGCGATTCGGAGCATTATTTCTTCGAGCTGGGCAAGTTCGAAACCCTGCTGCGCGACTGGTTCGCCGGCAAGTTCACCGACGGCAGGCCGGTGGCGAACGCCGGCGTGGCGGCCAAGCTGGCCGAATGGCTGGACGGCGGCCTGCGCGACTGGGACATCTCGCGCGACGCGCCCTACTTCGGCTTCCCGATTCCCGACGCGCCAGGCAAGTTCTTCTACGTGTGGCTCGACGCGCCCGTGGGCTACCTGGCATCGTTCAGGGCGCTGTGCGAGCGCACCGGGCTGCATTTCGATGATTTCCTCGGCCCCGGCAGCAGCGCCGAGATGCACCATTTCATCGGCAAGGACATCATCAACTTCCATGGCCTGTTCTGGCCGGCGATGCTGCACGGCGCGCAGATGCGCACGCCCACCGCGCTGCACGTCAACGGGTACCTCACCGTCAACGGCGCGAAGATGTCAAAGTCGCGCGGCACCTTCATCCAGGCGCGCACCTACCTCGACAGCGGGCTCGATCCGGAAGCGCTGCGTTACTACTTCGCCACGATGCTCACCGAGAATCCGGTCGACGTGGACCTCGACCTGAAATCGTTCGAGGAACGCGTCAATTCGCACCTCGTCGGCAAGTGGGTGAACATCGCCAGCCGAACCGCCGGCTTCCTGCATTCCCACTTCGACGGCAAGCTGGCCGATCGTTTCGACGAGCCGATGTCGGCGTGGTGGCCCAACTTCGTCAAGGCCTACGACGATACCGTAGCCCTCTACGATAGCGGCGACCTGGCCGAAGTGTGCCGCCGCTTCGTCGCCCTTGCCGACGATGCCAACGGCTACATCGCCTCTGTGGCGCCATGGAAGCTCGCGAAGGACGAAAGCCGCCGTAGCGAACTGCACCAGATCTGCACGCTTGCGATACACGTGTTCCGCCTGCTCACCAGCCTGGTCAAGCCGATCCTGCCGAAAACCGCGGCGATGGCCGAGGACTTCCTCGGCGCGCCGGTGGATCATTTCGCCGATGCGCGCCGCGAGCTGTTCGGGCACACCGTCAACGGGTTCTCGCCCCTGTTCGGCCGCCTCGATCCGAAAAAGATCGAAGCCATGGTCGACGCGTCGAAGGAATCCCTCTCCCCCGCGGAACAGGCCAAGGCCATCGCCGCGGAAGCCAAGCCCGCCAAGAAAACCAAAGAACAACCGAAAGCCATGACCGACGCCACGACCGAAACCCCCACCATTTCCATCGACGACTTCGCCAAGCTGGACCTCCGCATCGGCAAGGTCGAGGCCTGCGAGTTCGTCGATGGCTCGGACAAGCTGCTGCGTTTCGCGCTCGACGCCGGTCCGCTCGGCAAGCGCCAGATTTTCTCGGGCATCCGCGCTGCTTACAGCGAGCCGGAAAAGCTGGTGGGACGCAACGTCGTCTTCATCGCCAACCTCGCGCCGCGCAAGATGCGCTTCGGTCTGTCCGAGGGCATGATTCTCTCGGCCGGCGACGGCGGTGCGGATCTGCACCTGCTCGATGCCGACCAGGGTGCGGCGCCGGGCGCCACCGTGCGCTGATCCCGCCATTCGGCCGCGCCAGCCATGACGTCAACGCTCGCCGACCGCATCGACGACCTGCTGCCGCAGACCCAATGCGAGCAGTGCGGATTCCATGGCTGCCGCCCTTATGCGGAAGCGATCGCCGCAGGTGAAGCAACGATCGATCGTTGCCCGCCCGGCGGTACCGCGGGCATCGCCCGACTGGCCGCCCTGCTCGATCGCCCGATGTTGCCGCTGGATACGTCCCGCGGCATCGAGAAACCACGCACGTTGGCACGCATCGTGGAACCAGATTGCATCGGTTGCACGAAGTGCATCCAGGTATGTCCGGTGGATGCCATCGTCGGTTCGTCGAAGCAGCTGCATACGGTGGTAGCCGACCTGTGCACTGGCTGCGAACTTTGCGTGCCTGCGTGTCCCGTCGACTGCATCGTCCTCGATCCCATGCCGCTGGCGCAGGCGGACGACCGCGTGCACGCCGACGCCGCCCGTTGGCGTTTCCAGCGACGCGAACGCCGCCTCGGTCGCGAGCGCGAGACGCGCGAACGCCAGCTAGCCGCCAGCAAGGTCGACGTCGCGGCTCCCGCGGCGAAGAACGCCGTGCTCGAAGCACTTGCGCGCGCGAAAGCCAGGAAAAAGGACAGCCCGTGAAGAAGGCCGACGTGGTCGAGATGTTCAGCCGCCTGCGCGAACTGAACCCGCATCCGAAGACCGAACTCGAATACACCACGCCCTTCGAACTGCTGACCGCGGTGGCCCTGTCGGCCCAGGCCACCGACGTGGGCGTGAACAAGGCCACGCGCAAACTCTTTGCCGTGGCGAACACGCCGCAGAAGATCCTCGATCTGGGGCTGGAGAAGCTGAGGGGCTACATCAGCACCATCGGCCTCTACAACAACAAGGCGAAGAACCTCATCGCCATGAGCCAGATCCTCGTCGATCGCTACGCCGGCGAAGTGCCGACGACACGAGAAGCGCTGGAGGAATTGCCGGGCGTGGGCCGCAAGACGGCGAACGTGGTGCTCAACACTGCCTTCGGACAACCGGCCATCGCCGTGGATACGCATATCTTCCGCGTGGCGAATCGCACGGGACTGGCGCCGGGACCGGATGTACGCAAGGTCGAGGACAAGCTGGAAAAAATGATCCCAAAGGAATTCATCCAGGACGCGCACCACTGGCTGATCCTTCACGGGCGCTATGTGTGCAAGGCGCGCAAACCGGAATGCCCGGGCTGCGCGATCGTCGATCTGTGCGCCTACAAGCACAAGACCAAACCTTGATTCGCCGGGCGGTTGCACGACCGGCGAACCCTTACCCGCTAGGCCGCGCGCCCGGACCCCTCCACGCGCCGTCCCAACTCCTGCCAGTCCACCACCAGCTCGCAGCCGCGCTTCGAGGCATTACGCCCCCACTCGCGTAGCAGTTCCAGCGACGCCTGGTCGATATGGTGCAGCCGGTCCAGCATCACCGAGACGCGCGTATTCGGCGGAATGCGCTCCAGCGTACGCGCCATCGTCGGCACCTTGAGGAAGGTGGCCGAACCTTCGAGGCGAAGGGTCGCGGAACCCGGCTCCTCGTGGTGCGTCACGTCCATCTTCAACCTGGACGACAGCAGGGCCAGGCGCAATAGCGACATGCCGAAGCCGATGATCACGCCGGTGAGCAGGTCGGTGGCGACGATAGCGATCGTGGTGACCACATAGACCGCGGCGGTGCCCTTGCCGTACACGGCGAGGTCCTTGATCTGCTTCGGGTTGACCATCTTCACGCCGGTATAGACGAGGATGCCGGCCAGGCATGACACCGGCGTCATCCGCATCAGCCATGGCAGCAGCATGACGAAGCCGAGTATCCAGCCACCGTGCAGGATGGCGGCCATACGCGTGGCCGAACCTGCCTGCACGTTAGCCGCGCTGCGCACGATCACGCCGGTCATCGGAAGCGCACCGAGGAAGCCGCAGATCAGGTTGCCCACGCCCTGCGCCGTGAGCTCGCGATCGAAGTTGGTGCGGGCGCCATCGTGCATGCGGTCCACCGCCGCCGCCGAGAGCAGCGTCTCGGCGCTGGCGATGAATGCGAAGGTGGCCGCAGCGACCAGCAAGGTGGCATCGAGCACGCCGAATAGGCTGCCGAAGGTCGGGAGGCTCACCGCCGAGAACAGGTTCGACGGCACGTCCACCCGCTTCACGTCGAACGCACCGAACTGCGCCACGGCCGTCATCGCCACGACGGCCAGGAGCGCGCTTGGGATGAAGCGGAGTTTCGCCGGCCGCAATTTCTCCCAGCCGAGCATGATGGCGATGGTGCCGAGGCCGATCATGAGCGCGCCGGGCATCTGCCCTTCACCCGCTCCGGTGACCGATTCCCAAGCCGCCGCAGGTAACGCGGCGAAGTTTTCCAGACCCCGCGCTTTCGGAATGGCGTCGAGCAGCACATGCGACTGCGAGGCGACGATGAGGATGCCGATGCCGGACAACATGCCGGCCACGACGGCCGGCGAGGTCATGCGAAACCACACACCCACCCGGCAGAGACCGGCTATGACCTGGATCAGCCCGGCCATCAGCACGACAGGACCGAGGGCTGCCACGCCGTGCTCACGCACCAGTTCGAACACCAGGACGGCAAGGCCCGCCGCGGGGCCGCTCACCTGCAGCGGCGAGCCGGCGATGGCACCTACGACGAGGCCCCCTACGATGCCGGTGATCAGGCCGGCGCTGGGCGGCATGCCTGACGCGATGGCGATACCCATGCACAGCGGCAGTGCGACAAGAAAGACGACCACCGATCCCAGCAGGTCGCGGCCAAAGAGGCCTTGGGAAAAATAAGCGCGCATGACAGGTCCTTAAGCGGCGGTGGCTACCGGTGCCGGCATGGAGAAGCGGGCGTGCGGCGTGGCATCGGGCAGGTTCGCGTCACCGGCCACCAGCGGACGGAAGCGGCCTTCGGCCGGGTCGAAGGCGGTGATCTCCGTCTTGGCGATGTCATAGATCCAGCCGTGGATGCGCAGGCTGCCGTTGGCCATCGCGGCGGCGACCGCAGGCAAGGTGCGCAGGTGCTCGATCTGGCCGACGACGTTCTCCTCCGTGAGGTAGCGCAAGCCTTCCTCGCCATGGATCGTGGGGCTGTTTTCGGCTACGACGTAGCGCGCTACGTCAGCGTGCTTGAGCCACTGCTCCACCGAGGGCTTGCCCTTGAGCGAGGCCGGATTCTGCAGGGCCTTCATCGCCCCGCAGTCGGAATGGCCGCAGATGACGATGTGTTGCACCTTGAGCGCCGTGACGGCGTATTCGATCGCGGCGACCACGCCGCTCACATGCTGCGCATAAGGCGGGACGATATTGCCGACGTTGCGATAGACGAACAGGTCGCCCGGCTGCGCCTCGAAGATCATCTCGGGCATCACGCGCGAGTCGGCGCAGGTAATGAACATGGTATGCGGGGTCTGTCCCGACGCGAGGCGCGCGAAGAGCTCGCGCTGCTCGGTCGTCATATGGCGGCGGAAATGATCGAAACCTTCGATAAGGCGTTCCATGACGTATTCCTTCTCTACTTTTAATGTTGGGGAGGCGAGCGCACAGGTACTCGCCGGCGCCGGGCAGATATGCCGGTGGCGCATTGGGGAAAGGGTCTCAGGGAAGCGGACGCGCCGGCGCGCGCCGGGATCAGGCGATCGGAGGGCGCAGCTCGGAACTGCGCGCGTGCGCGTGCGGGGGAGGCACGAGGCCCGGAGGCCGGCCGGCGTAAAGCCGCAGCATGGTTACCGCGTACTCGGGCGGGAGGTCGAACGTATCGTCGAGGCCGCCATTGTGGTCTTCGAGCGAGGAGACGAAGTCTTCATCGTCCAGGGCGACCAGACCGTCATCAGTGTCGTGGGTATCCACCGACAGCGGTGCATGCAGCGCGTCCTGCATCGCGCCGACGACGCTGCAGGGCATGGCTTGAACACCGGCGCACACGACGAAAAGCGCGAGGAACACGAAGAGCGTGCTCGCGATGCGTCGCAGGAGGTTGGCCGGAAAACGGTTCATTCGACGGACCGTACGCAGCGAATGTGGCAGATGCAAGCGAGATGTCGTGCCGTATTCAGGCTGACGACGATCGGGAGGCATAAAGCACGAGAAACCACGGCATTACGCGGAAAATGACTTCGGAATCCCAGCTAATTCATTCAGCACGGCGTCGCGATGAGGCGAACCGCGTCACTGAGACGATTCGCAAAACAAAAAAACGGCGGGCTTGCGCCCGCCGTTCGTTTCGTCCTTGAGTGGAACTCCGTTCCGATACCGGTCAGAAGCTGAGCTGGCCCCAGAAGCCGACTTCGTCGGTCTTGTAGTGGTACGGGGTAGCGAACGGGCCGTCCAGCTTGTTGTGCTTGTAGACCACGGCGAGCTTCAGGTTCTTCAGCACGTCGTACGAGACGCCCGCGTTGTAGTACTTGTCCTTGAGCTTGTTCTCGGTGTTCACGAGGTCCGTGTACTTGTAGTCGAGACGATCGTAACGAGCGAACACAGCCCACTGCGGATCGAAGTGCCAGTCGGCCCACAGCGAGTAACCGTCGGCCTTGTCCTTCAGGGTGTTCTTGGCGGCGCCGACACCCGGGCCCGTGCCCTGGTACTTCAGGATGTCGTCCCAGTTCTCGGAGTGGAAGTACTCCACGCCGACACCGAAGGTCTTGTCGCGCCACGCCACGAGGGCGTCGCCGCGAGACGCAGTACGGGTCGGAGCACCGCCCTCGGCGTCGTTACCGCGCTTGCCGGAGTACCCACCGACGGCGATCACCATCTGCTCGATCGGCGAGTAGCCGAAGCGGGCTTCCGTGTCGACGCTCTTCGAGCGGCTCAGGTTGCGGTAGCCGCGCCCGTTGACGACCGACAGCTGGTAGTTGACCGAGTTGTCGCCCGTGGTGGCGCCCATGGCATGCAGGCCCCAGTCGGACGAATTGCCGAAGGCACCCACGCCGCCGGCGTCCGCCGTGCCGCCGCTACGACCACCTTCGAACGAGCGGTCGGTGATGGTGTTCTCGACGTAGCGGTAGCCATACCACTTCTCGACGAACGGAATCCAGGGCATGTCGGCCGCGCCGAGGCGGACAGTGAAGAGCGGATCGAACTTGCCCTGCACGTAGGCCTTCTTCACGAACAGGCTGGTGGACGACAGCGACGACTGGTAGCTGAAGTCGGTGGTCAGGTTGGCCGACCAGACATCGTCGAAGGTGTGATCGACGGTCAGGTAGAAGCGCTTGACGTCGAAGCCGGTACCGTTCGTGGAACCATGGCCGTCCCTGCTCTTGTTCGGGCCGCTACCGACCTTCTCATTGTGATCCTGGTTGGTCACGTCGAAGAACATCGTGCCGCCGATGTGGGTGTTGTCCACGATCTTGGCGAGCTTCTCGACTTTCTTGGTCAGGTCGTCGGTCGGCTTGGCGGCGGCGACCTGCACGTCGTTCACGGCCTTGGCCGTCTCGATCTGCGCGTCGGCCTGGGCCTCCTGCTTGTTCTCGAGTTCCGACACCTTGGCCTGGAGGGCGGCGAGCTGCGCCTGCAGCTGCTGGAGGGTGGCGGCGTCGACCGTGACCCGGGCCGGCTGCTGCGACTTCGGCGTCGCGGCGAGGGCCGAGAAGCTGGTCACGCCCAGACCGGCGGCGATGGCCACCGTGAGCAACTTGGAACGCATGAGATGTCTCCGCTGAAGGAAAGGAATGGCTGTTGGCGTAAGTGAACCCCTAGGTCCGCCTGAGATTTTTCTGTCCGAAAATCCTCAAAGGGGCCAACGGCGCGAAGGATGAGCCGCCGGCTTTACCGTTCGATGCCTTTTTTGTTACAGATCGACGACACGCGCACATTCGCTTAACGAGCGCCCCTGCGGGCTGATATCCTTTGCGGATGGATACGACGAGCAACAGCACCGCTTCGACCATGGCCGGGCGGTTCAGGGGATTCCTTCCCGTCATCGTCGACGTCGAAACCGGCGGTTTCGAGGCCGAACGGGACGCCCTGCTCGAGATCGCCGTCGTGCCCATCGCCATGGAGCCCTCCGGGTTCGTGGTGCCCCAGCCGGTGGTCGCCGCGAATGTCGAACCCTTTCCGGGGGCGAACATCGATCCGCGCTCCCTGGAGGTGACAGGCATCGACCCCGACCATCCGTTTCGGGGGGCCCTTCCCGAGCGGCAGGCGCTCGACCATGTATTCACGGCGGTACGGGAGGCGGTGCGGGTCGCCGGATGCCAACGCGCGGTGCTCGTGGGCCACAACGCGGCTTTCGACCTCGCCTTCCTTAATGCGGCGGTGCGCCGCGTGGGTCACAAGCGGAATCCGTTCCATCCCTTCAGCTGCTTCGATACCGCCACCCTGGGCGGCCTGGCCTACGGCCAGACGGTGTTGAGCAAGGCGGTGCTGGCGGCCGGCCTCACGTTCGATACCCGAGAAGCCCATTCGGCCATTTACGACGCCCAGCGCACAGCCGAGTTGTTCTGCGAAATAGTGAACCGCTGGCGCCGGCTGGAACTGGCAGAGCGCGAACAGGTGGCTCCGCTGATCGCTTGAGGCTTTCCGTAAGTTCCTAATATGACATCGAAATGGCTGATGTCATCAGTCTGCAACATTCAGTACGTCTCATTGCAACACGGCAGGGCTGGAATACGGCCCCGGGCGGGCTTCGCCCGACACTCTTTCCATCGAGGGGATTTCTCCGTGTTCACACGCAAACTTTGCATTGCCGCGCTGGTCGCCGCTTCGCTCTTCGGCATGTCCGCCGTGCAGGCCACCGACATTACCGGTGCCGGCTCCAGCTTCGTTTATCCCGTCCTCTCCAAGTGGTCGGCGAAGTACGCCGAATCGACCGGTAACAAGATCAACTACCAGTCCGTCGGATCGGGCGCCGGCATCGCCCAGATCAAGGAAGGCACCATCGACTTTGGCGCCTCCGACGCCCCGATGAGCAGCGAAGACCTGACCAAGTTCGGCCTGGGCCAGTTCCCAAGCGTCGTGGGCGGTATCGTGCCGGTCGTGAACCTGCAGGGCGTCGAAGCTGGCCAGCTGAAGCTGACCGGCCCCGTACTCGCCGACATCTTCCTGGGCAAGGTTTCCCGCTGGAGCGATCCGGCCATCGCCGCCCTGAACCCGGGCGTGAAGATTCCTGACGTCAAGATCACCGTCGTGCATCGTTCGGACGGTTCGGGTACCTCGTTCAACTTCACCAACTACCTGTCGAAGGTCAGCCCGGAGTGGGCGTCGAAGGTGAAGTTCGGTACGGCCGTCGAATGGCCGACGGGCGTGGGCGGCAAGGGTAACGAGGGCGTCTCGCAGTATGTCCGCCAGATCCCGGGCTCGATCGGCTACGTCGAATTCGCCTACGCCAAGAAGAACAAGATCACCTTCGCACAGATGCAGAATGCTGCCGGCAAGTGGGTGCAGCCGACCGCCGAGACCTTCGGTGCGGCCGCGGCTACGGCCGACTGGGCTTCCGCGAAGGATTTCAATCTGATCATGACGAATGCCGCCGGCGACCAGGCCTGGCCGATCACGGCGACCACCTGGATCATCATGTACAAGAAGTCGAAGAACCCGTCGCACACCAAGGTGGCGTTCGATTTCTTCAAGTACGCCTTCGACAAGGGCCAGGCCGACGCGGCGTCGCTCGACTACGTCGCGCTGCCGACCACGCTGACCCAGAAGATCCAGGCCTACTGGGGCTCGGACTTCAAGTAAGCCATAGCGATCCGACCGACCGGTGAAACACGTCCGGTCCAGAGTATCGTCCAAGGGGGTCGCCGTCCCGCAAGGGGCGGCGACCCATAGTTTGCCAAGGTCCGGGAAACAGCATTCGCCATGCATGCCACCGCCAGCAACGCCGTGACAACCCTCGAGCGGCCCGCCGAAGCCGGCCGCACCACGAAGGACGCGCGCAACGATCGCATCTTCGGATGGGTGCTCAAGGCTTGTGCCCTGCTCGTGCTGCTCTCCCTCATCGGCGCGGCGGGCTCGACGCTCTGGCTTGGCCAGGACGCGTTCCGCACCTTCGGCTGGGGCTTCCTGACCAGTGCCGCCTGGGATCCCAGCAACGACCAGTACGGCGCGCTCGTGCCCATCATGGGTACCGTGGGTACCGCCTTCATCGCCCTCCTGGTCGCCGTGCCGATCAGCTTCGGCATCGCCCTCTTCCTCACCGAGATCGCCCCGCAGTGGCTGCGCGGTCCGGTCGCCTCGGCCATCGAACTGCTGGCCGGCATTCCCTCGATCATCTACGGCATGTGGGGCCTCTTCATCTTCGCCCCGTTCGTCGCCACGCACATCAAACCGTGGCTGATGCATGCATTTGGTACCGATGTGCTCGAACCAGGGCAGCCGGCGACGGGCTTGGCAAGGTTCTTCACCAGCGACTACGCCTTCTTCGGCGCCGGCGTGCTGACCGCGGGCCTCGTGCTGGCGGTGATGATCATCCCGTTCATCTCCTCGGTGATGCGTGAGGTCTTCCAGACGGTGCCCACCCGCCTCAAGGAATCCGCCTATGCGCTGGGCTCGAGCACCTGGGAAGTGGTCTGGGACATCGTGGTGCCATACACCCGCACGGCCGTGATCGGCGGCGTGTTCCTCGGCCTGGGCCGCGCCCTGGGTGAAACCATGGCCGTGGCCTTCGTGCTCGGCAACACCTTCAAGTTCTCCCTGTCGTTCCTCGAGACCGGCAGCTCCATCGCTTCGACCATCGCCAACCAGTTCGGCGAGGCCGAGGGCCTGCAGCGCTCCTCGCTGATGGCCATCGCCTTCCTCCTGTTCGTGGTGACCTTCATCGTGCTGCTGATCGCGCGCCTCATGCTCCGCCGACTGGCCACGAAGGAGGGCAACTGATGTCCGCCTCGCTCTATACCCAGCGCCGCGTCACGAACATCGTCGCCATGGTGCTCAGCGTCGCCGCCACCGGCGTCGGCCTGTTCTTCCTCGCCTGGATCCTCTGGGAAACCCTGAGCCAGGGCGCTTCCGCGCTGAAGCCGCAGCTGTTCACCAAGATCACCGCCTACCGCGAGGAAGGCGGCCTTGCCAACGCGATGGTCGGCAGCCTGATCCTCAACATCCTGGGCATCGCCATCGCCACGCCGATCGGCGTCGCGGCCGGCACCTGGCTGGCGGAGTATTCGCGCCGCTCGCACCTGGGCCCGACCATCCGCTTCCTCAACGACATCCTGCTCTCGGCACCGTCGATCGTGCTGGGCCTGTTCGTCTACACGATCGTGGTGCTGCCGTCGAAGTATCTCTCGAACGGCAATGTCACCTTCTCCGGCCTTGCCGGCGGTGTCGCCCTGGCCCTTATCGCCCTGCCCGTCATCGTCCGTACCACCGACGAGATGCTTCGCCTGGTGCCGGGGACGCTGCGCGAGGCCGCTCTGTCGCTCGGCGTGCCACAGTGGAAGCTCACCACGCAGATCCTGATCCGCGCCGCGCGCTCGGGCATCGTCACCGGCGTGCTGCTAGCGCTGGCCCGCATCAGCGGCGAAACCGCCCCGCTGCTGTTCACGGCCTTCGGCAACAACTTCATGACGTTCAACCCGCTCGACAAGATGCCGAGCCTGCCGCAGATCATCTACGAGTACACCAAGGACCCGAGCCCCGATATCAACACCCTCGCCTGGGCCGGCGCCTTCGTCCTCACGATGTTCGTGCTGGCGCTCAGCCTGATCGCCCGCTTCACCTTCCGCTCCAAGGTGTCCCATGACTAACATGAACGAAGTCGCCTCCCAGCCCGGGTTCGGCACATCGCCCCATGCCTCGGGCGTGGACCTTGGCCAGGTACCGGCGAAGATGACCGCACGCGACGTGAACTTCCACTACGGCGACTTCCACGCCCTGAAGCACATCGCGATGGACGTACCCGAAAAGCAGGTGACGGCCATCATCGGCCCGTCAGGCTGCGGCAAGTCCACCCTCCTGCGTATCTTCAACCGCATCTACGCGATTTATCCGAACCTGCGCGCCAGCGGCGAGATCATCCTGGATGGCGAGAACATCCTCGATCCGAAGTATTCGCTGAACCGCCTGCGCAGCAAAGTGGGCATGGTGTTCCAGAAACCCGTGCCGTTTCCGATGACCATCTTCGAGAACGTGGCTTACGGTATCCGCCACCATGAGAAGCTTTCGCGCTCGGAAATGGAAAGCCGCGTGGAGCAGGCCCTCCGCAGCGCGGCGCTCTGGGACGAGGTGAAAGACAAGCTGAAGCAGAGTGCGCTCGGCCTCTCCGGCGGCCAGCAGCAGCGCCTGTGCATCGCCCGCGGCATCGCGCTGAAGCCCGAAGTGCTGCTGCTGGACGAACCGACCTCGGCGCTCGACCCGATCGCCACGAGTCGCATCGAACAACTGGTGGAAGAGTTGAAGAGGGACTTCACGATCGTCATCGTGACGCACAACATGCAGCAGGCGGCGCGCTGCTCGGACATGACCGCCTTCATGTACATGGGCGAGCTGATCGAGTTCGACCGGACGGAAAAGATCTTCACCAAGCCGGAAAAGAAGCAGACCGAAGACTACATCACCGGCCGTTTCGGCTAAGCCCACGCCTTTCCGAGGTTAGCGATGAACACCACGCACCAGCACATCATCAAGAGCTACGACGACGAACTGAAGCGCCTCACCGGCGAAATCGTCAAGATGGGCGAACTCGCCGTCGCCCAGCTCGAAGCCGCCATCGACGTGGTGGAACGCCGCGACGAGCGCGCCGCGCAGCGCGTGGTCGACAACGACGACGCGATCGACGCGCTCGAACAGGAAATCAGCCAGGACGTGGTGCGCCTGCTTGCGCTGCGCGCGCCGATCGCCGGCGACCTGCGCAACGTCTTCGCCGCCCTGCGCATCGCCGCCGACATCGAACGCGTGGGTGACTACGCCGCCAACGTGGCCAAGCGCTCCATTCCGCTGAGCCGTGTGGCCCCGATCACCGCCGCCGGCGGCCTGGCGAACCTCGCCGAACTCGCCGCCGACCAGCTGCGCAACGTGCTCAAGGCGTACCACGACCAGGACGCCGAAGCGGCGTACGAGGTGTGGAAGTCGGATGCGGACCTCGACGAAGCGTATACCGTGGTGTTCCGCGCCCTCCTCACCTACATGATGGAAGACCCGCGCAACATCACCCCGTGCACGCACCTGCTGTTCATGGCCAAGAACATCGAACGCATCGGCGACCACGCGACCAACATCGCCGAGAACGTCTGGTTCGTCGTCCACGGTGAACCGCTGGTGGCGCCGCGCATCAAGCGCGACAACACGGCAAACCCGGATTTCGAGAAATAAGTGACCTGTAGGAGCGCGCCCTGCGCGCGAGAGCTTTTCGCGATGAGCAACAGGTCCTGTTACTCAGTCTCCAAAAAGCTGTCGCGCGCAAGGCGCGCTCCTACAAAGAGTCAAACCGTTGAAGTCAGCTTCAGGCCAATGATCCCGGCCACGATCAGCCCGACGCACAGCAGCCGCAACGGCTGCGCCGATTCACCAAATAGCACGATGCCGAGCGTCACGGCCCCTACCGCACCGATGCCGGTCCACACCGCGTAGGCCGTACCGAGCGGCAGCTTCCTCGTGGCGATGGCAAGCAGTACGATGCTGACCACCATGGCGAGGGCGGTCAGCACGCTCGGCACGAGCTTCGTGAATCCTTCGGTGTATTTCAGGCCGACGGCCCAAGCGATCTCGAAGAGACCGGCAAGCACGAGAACGATCCAGTACATGGGACAGCGGCTCCTACGGGGGCGTGGTTATGGTCGCCTTGCGCATCCGCACACCGCGGGCGATGCCGTATACGCTGATCAGGAACCATGCGAGTTCCTGGATGAACGCCGAAAGGTTGAAGGTGCCGAAGATCAGCGACAACAGGATGCCGAAGGCCCCCAGCAGGTTCATCACCTGGTAGGCATAACCCTGCCCCGAAAGCTTGTGCGCCTGGAGCAGGAAGAAAGCCACCAGGACCAGGGTCACGCCGAAGAGGCCCGCCCAGTCGTGCCAGAACATCTCGCTCATCGCCTGGCTCCTCGCTGTCGCAATGCCTCGAACAGGACGACGCCCGTGGCCACGGAGACGTTAAGGCTCTCCATGCTTCCCGGCATCGGGATCTTCGCCACGAAGTCGCAGGTGTCGCGCGTGAGGCGGCGCATGCCATCGCCTTCACTGCCCATCACCAGCGCGATCGGCCCTTTAAGGTCGATGTCGTAGATCGACTGGTCGGTGTCGCCATCGAGCCCGGTGATCCAGACGCCGGCGTCCTTAAGGAGGCGCAACGCCCGGGCAAGGTTGGTCGCGGCGATCACGGGCACGAGGTCGGCGCCGCCTGCGGAGGCACGGCGCACGGTGGGCGTGATACCCACCGCGCGATCCTTCGGTACGACCACGGCGGTAACCTTCGCCGCCGCCGCACTGCGCAGGCAGGCGCCGAGGTTGTGCGGATCGGTCACGCCATCCAGCACCAGGACCAGTGCATCGGAACCTGCCGCATCGAGCAGCGCGGGAAGATCGTTTTCGCCACGCAGCGGCGGCGTTTCGTAACGCGCGATCACGCCCTGGTGGCGAGCTTCGCCACCGAGTTTCTCCAGCTGTTCCTTACCCACCGACTTCACCAGAAGGCCAAGTTTGCGCGCCTGCGCGGCGATCTCGACCACGCGCGCATTCTTCGAGTTCTGCTCGATCACTACTTCACGGATACGATCCGGGTCGTTGGCCAGGGCGCCTTCGACCGGATTGATACCGACTATCCACGTCTCGCTCATGCCTGCGGCTTGCTCCTGGGTCTACGCGGCGCCTGCTTCGCCGCGGCTTTCTTCGCGGTGGCTCGCTTTGCCGGCTGCGGAGCCGGTGCCGGCCTCGATGCCGGCTTCGGCGCCGCCTTCTTCACCGCGGTCTTCTTAACCGGGGGAACAGGGGCTGCTGCCCGCTTCGGGGGCCGCGGATGATGCTCGACAGCCGGTTCGACGGCAACCGGCGCTTTCTTCTTGCTACCAAACATGCGGCCGACGGCCTTCTTGGCAGCCCTGCCGATAGCCTTGCCGGCGGCTGCCATCCCTTTCCTCGGTGCAGGCGCCGGTGCTGAAGCCACCTGCGGAAGGGCCTTGGGCAGCGCGGCCAGGCGCGCGACGAGACGGAAATCGATCTTGCGATCTTCCAGGCTTGCGCGAAGCACCTGCACGCTCACGTAGTCGCCAAGGCGATAGCTCGCCCCCGTGCGTTCGCCCGAAAGCAGGTGGCGCACCGGATCGAACTTGTAATAGTCGTTCGGCAACTGCGACACATGGACAAGACCCGATACGCGTGACGCGGCCAGCTCCACGAACAGACCGAACGAAGTGACGCCGGTGATCGTACCCGCGAACTCCTCGCCCACGTGCTTTTCCATCCAGGCGCACTTGAAGCGCTCGTCGACGTCGCGCTCCGCTTCCTCGGCACGACGTTCCCGCTGCGAGCAATGCACCGCCATCGATGCCATCTGCGATTCGCTATAGGTGTAGTCGGCTGCCTTGCCCTTGGTGATGGCATAACGGATGGCGCGGTGGACCAGCAGGTCCGGATAGCGGCGGATCGGCGATGTGAAATGCGCATAGGCATCCAGCGCCAGGCCGAAGTGCCCCTGGTTCTCCGGGTGGTAGATCGCCATGCTCTGCGCGCGCAGCAGCACCGACTGGATCAACTCGGCCTCGGGGCGGTCGTGCACCTTTTTCAGCAACGCGGAGAAGTCGGCAGGGGTAACCTCATCGACCGGCGGCATCTTCAGCTTGAACTCGCGCAGGAACTGCAGCAGGTCTTCGTACTTCTCGGCCGGCGGCGTCGCGTGCACGCGGTAAAGCGCGGGAATCTTCCGCTTCGACAGGAACTTCGCCGCCTGCACGTTCGCGGCGATCATGCATTCCTCGATCAGCTTGTGCGCGTCGTTGCGATCGGTGGCACCCATCGACACGACATCGCCCGACGGCGCGAGGCGGAACTTCACTTCCGGGGTTTCGAAGTCGATGGCGCCGCGACGCTTGCGCGCCTTCGCCATCGCCTTGTACAGGCGATGCAGGGTTTCCACCTGCGGCAGCACATCGGCGATCTGCTCACGCACGTCGGCGTTACGCTCGCCCACTGCCTGCCACACCTTGTTATAGGTGAGGCGCGCATGCGAATACATCACCGCCTCGTAGAACTTCGAATGGACGACTTCGCCGTCTTCGTCGATCTCCATGTCGCAGACCATGCACAGGCGGTCGACCTTGGGATTCAGCGAGCAGATGCCGTTGGACAAGGTTTCCGGCAGCATCGGCACGACGAAGCCGGGGAAATAGGTGGACGTGCTGCGATCGTAGGCTTCGACGTCGAGCGGCGTGCCGACCGGCACGTAATAAGAGACGTCCGCGATGGCGACGATGAGCCGGAAGCCGCCTCCCTTCAGCGCCTCGGCATAGACGGCATCGTCGAAGTCGCGTGCGTCCTCGCCGTCGATCGTGACCAGCGGCAGCTTGCGGATGTCCACCCTGCCCTTGCGCTCGTCGGCCGTGACCTTGGGTTCCACTTCCTCGGCCTGGCGGATGACCTGGGGTGGCCATTCGTGCGGCAGGTCGTGGCTGGCGATCGCCATCTCCACCACCAGCGACGGTTGCAGGCGTTCGCCCAGCACCGCGCGAATGGTTCCCAGCGGGCCACGGTGCGGCGTCGGCGGGTCGGTGATCTCGGCCACGACGATCTCGCCCGAGCGCGCGCCGGCGTCGCGGCCAGCGGGAATCATGATGTTCTGGTGCAGGCGGCGGTCGTCCGGTTCGACCAGCGTCACGCCGTTCTCGACCACCACGCGGCCCACCAGGCGCGGCGAGCGCCGTTCCAGCACCTCCACGATGGCGCCCTGGCGGCGGCCGCGGCGGTCGATGCCGACCACGCTGGCCAGCACCCGGTCGCCATGGAGCACGCTGCGCATCTGCGAGGGCGACAGGTAGAGGTCATCCCCGCCTTCGTCCGGGCGCAGGAAGCCGTAGCCGTCCGCATTGGCGATGACACGCCCCGGGATGAGACTTAGTTTCTGCGCCGGCGCATAGCCTCCGCGGCGGTTCCGCAGCAGCTGGCCGTCGCGGATCATCGCGCCCAGGCGCTTGCCCAGCGCATTGATCTCGTAATCGGTGAACAGGCGCAGGGAACGGGCGATATCCTCGGCCATCAGCAGTTCGCCACGCTCCTCGAGCAACGCGAGGATGGCCTCGCGGCTGGGAATCGGCTGCTCGTAGCGCTCGGCCTCGCGGCCGGCATGGGGGTCGACCACGGCCGGCGGGGAAAGGCGATCACGGTACTTGGCAAGCGCCTTGCCCGGTTGGGTGGCCTTGGCCTTGCGGGGGCCGCGATCCGCGCCCGAACCTTTGTTTTTCTTCGTCACTTAAGAACCTTTGGATGGGGACGTGAAATAGTTTCACATCCGGGGTGCAAAATCGTTGACAAGTTTCCTCGACCTACCTAATCTACGCGGCTCACGGGGCGGCGTCGCTGCTTCGAGACACCTGCCCAGGTGGCGGAATTGGTAGACGCACTAGTTTCAGGTACTAGCGGGTAAAACCGTGGAGGTTCGAGTCCTCTCTTGGGCACCAATACATGTTGCGGCGGTTGGCTTCCAGAGCATCTGACGTGATTCTACCGGAGAGGCCGCCAATGTGCGGCCTTTTTGTTGGCCCTGTCGCGATCGGTGCGACAGACATTGGCCAACATGCGTCCATGGCTACTCTAAACCATCGCGGCGTCCGCGCCCGACCCGTTCCCTTCATCGACCCTGTCGCTCTCCGCAAGCGCGCCCTCGCCCTGCGCGGTCATTGCCGACAGCACGGCGTCGAGTACCGCCTCAACGTGCTCCGGAACGGACAGGTGACAGCGAACGGGTGTCCGCACTGCCATCCCTGCTTTCGCCGTTAAGCCGCCCGCCTCGTGCACGGCCAGCCGCGCGCCCCGCTCTTTCGCTCCGCTCGCGGAAGCGTCCGGGCGCAGTAGCCCCAGTTCCGCCCACAGTCCGGGCATCCCCGAACAGCGTACGGGTCTGGAGTTGGTGACGGATCAACAATGGGGAGGTTCGCCGGCGGCTTCATCGGGTCCGGCGGCATCTTCCGCACCAGGCTATCCCGGTGGCAGGCCACCCAGCGCTCCACCATGCGCTCGATCGTCATGACGTTGAAGACCCGCATGGGGCGCCACTGGCTCGGCCCGTAGATCCAGATCAGCTCGTAGTGGACGCCGGGCACGCCCTGGACCATGCGCGCCCGAGCGAAGGCCTTGCCGTACGGCGTCAGCCTCGCCTCGTAGCCGTAGGCGTAGTGCTTCCAGAAGACGAGGGCGGTGTCGGCGCGAGACATGCGACCGACCTTACGCGGGCGCAGTCTCAGAAATATGGACGGTACGGGGGTGAGAGGGGAGGTTTGCGCGGCAAGCGGCTGGTGGCCCCAGGGTTTGACCTGGTCAGGTCTGAGTGACGGATGGCCGATGGATACTGCGATAGCGTCAGCTGAGCCGCCGAGATACCTGAACCTTGCAAATTGGCTCCCGGTGGCGGCTTAAAGGCTGAGTTATCCATCTTCCGAAGCCGATCGCAGATTGATCCACAATCGTGTTGAATATGGTCGCAAGGAACAATGAAACTGGGATCGTAGCTGTCAAGGCCGCGGATACAGCAACGCTCCTGACGGACCCGTGGGCTATCAGAGAATTGAATATGTAACAGCCGACTACCGCGATCACGGGCACGTGAACTAAGTAAAACGAGAACGATATCCGGCCAAGAAACTGGGCGACCCGAGACTCAAGGGCATATACCAGTGATCCTGACCTGATTGCATAAAAAACCATGGCGCCGGCTATAACGCTGAATAACTCGGCCCGAGATCGATCCGGTAACGGGACGAATTTCAAGGGGTAGAACATCGTCGAGCCATCATAAGTCGCAAGATAGATGCCCGCCAAGATAAGCATCCAACGGGTGGCACGAAGACGTGCCCTCGGAAGAGAATCAACATGGGCGCCAAGTAGGAACCCCACGTAGTAGGGCCAGAAGTCGGGAGACAGCCACACCGTTAGCGCAACATATCCAGCGGCCGCGATGGGCCACCAAGCATGGCGAAGTGCGAAGAGGCTGTATGCAAAGATCAGCATCGACCCGAAAAACTCAACCTTCATTGTCCAGAGCACAGTATTGAAAAGGCTGCTTCCAAGAAGCACCGAGCCATAGGTCGCGTCGCGCAAAGCATCGGCGAAATTAACATCCGGAAATGCTCGGCCCGCTGCCCACACAGAGTGAGTTACCCTCGCGGTATCGCCGATAGCGTAAAGACCTAACTTTCCGAGGCCGAAAACCAGCATTACTGTGGCGAAAACAGGTATGCCAAGGCGGAAATACCTTCGGGCTGCCTGAGCCCATATGATCGAAGAATCGCCTGTCTTCCGATACTTCTTCGTCAAAACATATCCACTTAGGACGAAGAAGATGCTTACCGGGAAACTCCCGCTCCAAAGGACCGATAAGATGGGCAGCGAAAGAATCCCCTCAGCTAGCCCACCAGTCGCACCCTCACCGGCCACCCATGGGAACAAGTGCGTGAAGCCGAGCGGGTAAAAGGTCAGGAAGAAATGCGCAAGAAAAACGTTGAAAGCCGCAAGCCCCCGTAGTCCCTCGGCAGAGATGTCCTTGCTCATGCTTCCTCCTATCTAGTCCCCTATCCTACCGGATGATTGGACGCCTCGTGGTAGCAATTATTCACTTGGCGCCGCAGGCCATTCAACATTCACAGGGAATCCGGGCTGCTTTGGCACGTCACGGAGAGCCTGTCGGTAGTCGAGCCATGACCGATATGCGCCTTCCGATAGGAAGGTCGGTCCGCCAACAGCGACCTGATCGCGATGCCTCAGCATCACCCAATCTGACTCGTCGAGAAGGGTGAAACGCTTCCGCCGAACGTCTGCCTCAGTCGGCTGCGGCGGCAAGGCCGCCGCGAAGGTCCAGCCACCATCGTCACCTTGGACAGCGGTCCAATTTTGCTCCGGCTGGGGGTCAAGGGATGGGTCGACAGCAGCCCAAACCCCAAAATCACCGAAGTAATAGGTGATGTAGTGCCCATCATCAGCCGTGAATAACTCGAATATCAACCCGTCCTGGATGCGAGCAAATTTCATTATGTGAACTCCCATACGCCGAGTTTGCCGGCTTTCCCGTTGCCTCCAGCGCGCCCCGTACCGCCGGATAACGAGAGTGCGCCAGATCCGCCAGACCCTGCGGTGATGCCGGGATTACCCGCTGATGTGATTCCGACGATCGGATTCGCTCCAGGTCCTAACGCCGACGCGCCTCCGGGACCCGAAATGCCCGTGCCGCTACTTCCTGTGAAGCCATAGCCCCCATTGGAACCATTAGCCACATTAATGTTGCCGCCAGTACCAGCGGCCCCGCCAGCACCGTATCCGGCAAGACCTGGGAATGTGCCGAATACTATGTTCGAGAGACCGCCGCCGCCGCCCGGCGCGGACATGAGGCTCCCAAAGGATGACGCACCGCCGTTGCTGCCAGCAGCATTCACCGACCCGACGCCACCTGCACCGATCACGATGATCGCGCCATCGAAATCCTCATCGAACAAGCCTTCCGAATACCCGCCGCCGCCGCCGCCTGCACCGAAGGAAACACTCGTGGAATTGACACCGGCCGAACCCCCGCCAGCACCAGCACCGCCCACTATCTTAGCGATGATGAACCTGGTTCCAGGTCTCTTGTTGTAGGTGTATGTACCCGCAACGTCGAATATCTGAGGGGGTCCAAGAAGGCGCCCGGTCGTCGCCTCATCGAACTCATCGCGCGTAACGGACCACAATCCCCAGTCGTTCGAACTGCCGGCAGCGCCAGGCTGCTTGTTCGTATTCGGGCGCTTCGAGTAGTACGTTTCGAAGGCGCACTGCACGTACGCGCCCTGGGGGTAGTCTTCGGTCGCCGACCACTCGGGCAAACCGCGCTGCAGGAAGTAGCGCGTGGCCCGATCGATGCGGCGAAACAGACCGTTCATCCACTCCATCGGCGGAAGCCCGCCCGTCTGGTCGAACGCGATGCCCCAGCCGCGAAGGATGTCAGGGAAATCCAGCACCTCGCCCGCGAGGGCGCTTTCCGCCGTGACCAGTTCGTCGGGGCGGTCATAAATCGTCATAGGAACCTCGCAAATTTTCCGCTGTTGAAGCCGCGTGCACCTGGCACGCCGTAGAAACCAAAGGGCGCAACGTTCGCGACGAGAACGAACCGAACACGAACACCCGCGGGACGGGGGAGGATGTCGAGCTTCGTGATGGCGTAGCGCTTGAAATCGGTAAGGCCTTCTTCCCGAACGACCACCGTGAAGCTCATGTCGTACTGGTCATAAGCGTCGGCGGTGCCCTCGAAGATGAAATCGAGCGCGTCCTCGATGTTCGGCATCGTGCCGGTCATGTAGTTGCGCGTGACCCGGCAGCGGATCAGGAAACGGTAGTCGTCATCGTTCAGCACGACGGAATCAGCGATGGGGTCGCCCAACCGATACCACTTGCCGCCACCATCGCCGCTCAGGCTGAAACCCTTGGCTCCCTCAGCCCCCTCGAAGCCAAAAAGGCCGCGAGGGGTGATCTCGGGGAGCACGCGGGACTGGCCGACGTGCTTGCCGACGAGGTCGAGGTTGACGCCGACGGCCGTGTCGATATCGAGCACACTTCGCAGCGCCGCCAGCCCTGTCCAGGCATCCGCGAAACTGGACGCCATAAGGTTGGCCGTGGCGGACGCCCGCGGCTTCCCCCGGTACTGCCAGATGAGAAGGTCCCGGTAGCTCATGGCGCGATCACCACCTCGATATCCTCGGCAGCGAAGCGCGCGAGACTACGGGCGTCCACATCGATGTTGTCGATGCCCAGGTCACCGCCAACGACACCGATCAACAACTCCTGCACCCAAAAGCCGGGCACCGTGTTGATCGGTGTGTAGAGGCGGGTCAGCAGCACGTCCTCGCCAATCTGGAACTGCAACGCTGCGAGCGCCGCCTGGATACCATCGACATCAATGGCGGTGAAATTCGCCACGCGCTTCACCGTAACCCTGGCGGCGCCGGAGACTATCGCGGGGCGGTCGAAGCGGATCGGTCGAGTTCCTGCCCGCACCGGGACGTTGACCACCACCTCGCCGCGCATGTTCGTGCCTGCGGGCTTGTTCTGCCGGATCACGGTCGCAATGGCCATGTCGTCGCCACCATCCACCACCACGTTTATGCCGTGCGCGGGAACGCCATCGGCATCGACCTCGTCGGTGTAGTTTTCCAGGCAAACCACCTGGCGAACGTCCGGCAGCTCAGCCACCTTAGCCTCAATGGCTTCTTCGCTGGCAGTCGCCGGGCGGGACCGGCTCCGGAAGAAGCGAGCGCGGAGCCGAGGGTCCGTCTCTTCCTCCGCGCCAACCTCGGCGGGGCCGAGGGTTGTTGCAGCCTGCCATCCCAGCACGACCGTCTGGATTACCAGCACGGTGTCGGCAGGAACGTCGAAGGCGCCGAGATCTTCGCTACGCAAGTCCACTCGTGCCGAGCCGTCGCCGTTCAACGTTGCCGACGACACGGAACGCCAGCGGATGCTGTTCGCGTCTGCGACGACTGCGCCCGCCGGAATAATGGCGCCTGGACGGCCACTGAGGATCACATCCCGCAAGTAGCTGTAGCTGGCCAGCCGTCTCTGAAGACCAGCGTACGCCGCGCGCTGCTCGAGCCAAACCCCCTTCGCGTAATCCGGGTCCAGCGAGTTGTAAATGTCTTCGCCCAGTTCCTCGAGGTCGGTCCGAATCTGGCCGATGAGGCCCACCATCTGGCCGTCGGGGCTATCCGGATCGAGGTTGATGTCGGCGCCGTAGATACCTTGCAGGCCGCTGTTGAGCTTCGCCACGATGGCGTCCAACCGTTCGGCGACGTAGCCGGCCGCCGTTACTTGTCCCATGGTCAGGCTCCGGTGCTGATCGTCGACTCGACGCCGTAGATATCGATGATCGTGGTGGTGATGGTCAGGCGCCGCGTGGCCGAGTCGGCGGCCATAGCGAACGCGGTGATCTTGCTGACGCCGTCGGTTTGAAGGATTTGCGCCTTCACCGCGCGCTCCACACGCGCCAGGTCTGTGGGCCGCTCCATGAGGTCGAACCACGGAAGACCGTGGGTCAGGTCGAGGAACCAGTCACCTTCCAGGGAGCGGAGCCGCGTCAGCACGCGCTGGGCGACCGACTCCGTGCGATCGGCGTAACTCGCGCGCCCTGCCCCGAAGGTCCAGTCTCCGTTTTCATCGATGCGTCGGACCCTCATTGTTCCGGCTCTCCGGACAGCGACGAGCCGGCCTGAACGCCGGTCGTCAGGTGGTGTTCCAGGCTCACGCCATCGGCAACCACGTCACCGGTGCCAGTGATTCCGCCGGCGTACTCGATGGGGCAATCGACAACCAGCTTCGTTCCGCCGATCCGGACGACGCCGGCAGCGTCGATCTTCAGGTAGGCCGATCCGTCGAGCTTGCGCAGGGCGACGGCCCCCATCTCGAACCCGGGGATCACCTTCGGCTGTGACGAGATTCCAACCTGCGCGGTAGCGTCGGAAAGATCATGAATGCGGTAGTCCAATGGCTCCGAGGGGTTGCCTGAAAACCACCATCCGTCAATGCAGCGATCGTTGAACACCAGCTGGCACTCGTCCCCCTCGCTGACGGGAAAGGTGAGCACGAAGCCACCGCCACGGGGAAACGCCACGGGGACGTCCTGAAGCACCGGCAGGTTCTGCGTCGTCCCGTCGATCATCACCTGCCTAATCAGCGGTTGCACGGTCGCCGTCTGCGCCTCGGGGTTGAAGCTGACGATGACGCCGGGAAGCGCCACACGCAGCCGCTTCGAGGCCTCGTCGGCGAACGCACCCGCGGCGGCACCCATGCTCGCGTTGTCCCACTCGTTATTCGCCATCGCGCTTCACCTCCTGGAAGGCCCCGCCCACGCAGGTCACCTTGCTGAACCAGTCGCTTCCCATCAGGTCGCCGCTGTATTCGATGGTCGTCACCTTGAACACGCCGTTGTAGGCGGTGACGATGGAGTCAACCTTGACCAAGCCGCCGATACGGAGGTCGGGGTTGATCAGGGAGGTCACCTCGAGGCCGTCATCGGTAGCCTCGGGGGAGCCGATCATCCCGGTACTTTCCGAGAGCAGGACCGCCTCGTCGGCAAGCACCTGTTTCGCCGGCAGCATCACCAATTGGCCGTCTTGAATGGACCAGTCAGCCTGGTGGTTGGCGGCGAGCGCCGTGAGGTGATCTCGCGTGTTGCCGGATAGGATTTTCCCGCGCGGAAGAGCCCGCTTTGTCGCAAAGCCCGATGACCCGGTGGCCACACCCGGCATCGTCTTGGCCAGTTCACCGAAGACCTGTTGATCCGTGGCGCCCGCTGCGATCGACATCGACACGTTCGCGCCTCGGTACGCGGTGTCGCCGTCGCCGCATTCCAGTTCCGCGATGATGTCTAGGTTGTCGCGGACCGCCGATGCACGAATGATGTCGCCCACGAATATCTGCCGCAGCTCGCTGTAGCCCGCGAAGAGCCTGGCCCGGTTGTACTGCTTGCTGACCAGCAGGTTGAGGTGCTGCCGCGAGAGGTTCCAGATGCGAATCTTCCCCGGGTTCGGCTTCGGGTCGCTCGTCTTCTTGATGTTCCAGGCCACGCGGAGGCTATCGATGGCGATGCCGTCCGTGCTGGAACCAAGCTCCAGCCGGAATTGCCTGCCGAACTGCTTCATGCCGGCACCTCATCCTTCAGTGCAACGTACAGGAGGCAACGCGTGCCGAGGTCGGTTTGCACCATCGGGTCCAGCTCCACTCCGCTCTCGTCCGTGAGCCAGAAGAAATACGGCACCGGCGAGCGCCACAGGATCGGCACGCCGACCACGAGCGCGACACCCTGCACGACCCATCCGTCCTTCGTGACGCTGTAGATATCCATGCCCCAGTGCTGGGCCACGGAGTTCCAGCGCAGCGTGAGGCGCAACGTCTCGTCGCCGACGTCGAAGGTCTGCTCCTGAAGCGCGGTTAGGTCGGTTGGGATAAGCCACATCAGAACAGCCCTCCCACCTTCTTGAGCAGTGACTGCCGTTTTTCCCCAGCATCCTCCGGCGAGGTCTTTCCCTTCTGGGATTTGGCCTCGCCCTGGGCGGATGTCCTGCCCTTCTTCTTCGCCGGCAGCGAAACGCCCTTCACGGTCTTTGTCTGCACGATGAACAGTTCGCGCAGCGTCACGACCAACTCGGCCGATCCATCGACCGTTTGGCGCGCAGCGAGCGAGATGATCAGCATGTCGCTGTAAAGCTGCAGGCCCGTCTGCACCTCGATGGTGCCCCCGCTCTTCTGCAGGGCCTTCAGCTGGCCGTACACGCGCGCAAGTCGGTCATCGCTGGGCGACACGTCCGATCCGCCGGTGTCGCCACCGGGAAGCCAGTCGGCAATGGCGCGCGCCGCGCTCTGGGCCTTGTACTGAAGGATCCGCGCTTGGTCGACGTAGGAACTGAGTTCCCGCTGCGCCCGCACCAGCGTTTGCGGCGTGAACGCGGCCACTGGCCCCGGAAGGTCTGCCCTGTCGATCAAGGCGTCCGCCTGACCGATCAGGGAATCGTCCGCAGGGATTGCCGACAGGATCGGCGGCTCGTAGTCCACGATGATGCCCGCCACCGTAACCTGCTGCGGATCGATGACCGCGTGGTCGGCGACAAGAGCCCCGGATTCCACCGGGTTCTCCGTTACCGCCAGGTCCGACTGGTGCGTCTCCTCCGTCACCGCGTCCAGGGTGATGGTGCCGATCCGTCGGCTGCTTAGGGTCGTCGTCGCCATATCAGTACGCCACCGCGCCGCGCGCGTTCCGGGAAGCCAGCTGCGCCTCACGCTTCAGGTCGCTCGCCGCGGTCTTGCCGGCGAGCGTCGGGTCCGACGTCTGAACGTCCATCTTCACGTCCTGCTGGATGGTGACCGATGTGTTTCCGCCGGCCGGGACGGCTCCATTGGACGCCGATGTCGCCCCGGCACTGGCCGCGGCCGACACCTTGTCGTTCACCGACGTCGTGACGCTGGCCACGTCGTCATCCACCAGGCCGAGCGTTTGCCCTATCGAACGAAAGAACCCCTTCACCTTCTCCACGCCGGCCATGATTCGACCGACGGTGCGGTCCCAGAACGCCTGGATTTTGTCGAAGGCACCGGAGAAGTTTCCAGTGAGGATGTCGCCGACCACGCCGAACAGCGTCTGGAAGTAGTCGGTAACCGGCGCGAACACCGCGAACATCGCCGCAACCGCCTCTTCCGTTCGCTGCGACACCCAGTCCCAGGCCTCGCCTATCCACTCCTTGATCTTGTCGAAGTTCTCGTAGATGACGTAGGCGAGCAAAGCGACCAGCGCGATGATCAGGCCGATGGGGTTCGACAGGAACGCAGCGCGGAAAACGGCCGCAGCCGTCCGGACGGCTGCGATCAGCGGTCCGGTGAACAGGCCGATGAGCTTCGCCACATTCAGGATGATGGCCTGATATCCGGCGACCACCTGCCCCAACTTCAAGCCGGCGAGCACAATACCGAGCGCGATGAAGGCTTCGGAGTTGCCTTGTATGAATTCCTGCGCCTGCTTGGCGTAATCGATCAGCTTTTGCCAGAACGGCCCGAACTGCGATTCCCCGCCGTCGAGGTACGTCATGAAGTCGTCGACCAGCGCGACGATGCCCACCAGTGCCGCTGCCAGCAGCACGAATGGATTTGTCGCGAAGATCAGCGCCAGCGTAGCGCCCAGCGCGATCAGGGTCGCCTTCCAGCCGATGGTCTTCGTGATGATCTTGTCGATCGCTCGGAAGAAGTTCCACAGCGCGCCGCCGGCTGAGACGAGGATCGATACCAGCTTCCCGACACCGTCCCGGATCACCTCCTTGTTGGCGATCAGGAACGACTTGAACGTGTCGATCAGATGGATGAACGTCGGCGCCAGACCCACGGCGATGTTCGTGCGCAGTGCCGTCTGGACCATGCGAAGCCGGTCCATTGCGTCGTTGTAGTCGCCGGCGGCGTCGGCGCCATCCGCGGTGATCACCCCGAGGTCGTGGGCTTCCTGATAGAACTTCGCCAGTTCGTCCCGGCTGAGGCGCAAGGTCTGGATCATCGACGCGTCGATGCCCAGCTTGGCGAGAATCGACTGCTGCTGTTGCGCCGACAGGCCTTTGATCTTGTCCTGCACCTCGCCGATGACATGGCTCACACTCTTCACCGAGCCGTCGGCGTTCTTCGCCGACAGGTTCAGCTTCTCGAACGTCATCGCACCGCGTCCCAAGCCGTTCGCAGCTTCACCGATGACCTGCGACAGTCCCTCGATGGAGGCTGAGGCCTTCTCCACCGACGAGCCATTCAGCTGCGCGGCGTAGCCGAACTCCTGCACGAACTCCAGGCTCTGGCCCGTGCGGTCGGCCAGGTCGTTCATGTCATCCAGCGCACCGAGGGCTTCACCCACGAAGTCGTTGATCTTCGTCAGCGCGCCGCCAATGACCACACTGGCGGCCGTAGCAACACCGCCAAGCCCGGCGAGCCCACCGGCGAACTTGGCGATGCCGGAGTCGTCCACAAGGGCACCCAGGCGAACGAGGAACTCATCGATGATCATGCGGTTTCTCGGCGGCTAGGCGCTGCATGTCGTCCCACTCGGCCATCGCCGTGTGGAAGTCGCAGAGGTCGGAAAGGCTGTAGACGGTGCGCAGCTCGTGCGGCGTGCAGAGGCGCCGCATCACGGGCGCCCAGATGAACCAGTCGGTGTCGTGATCGAGCGTCAGGGTTTGGTCGGCAGCAGACCCTTGAGCATCGCCACGACGCCAGCGAAAAAATCGCTGTACTGGTACTTCACCCCCTCCATAAGCACGCGCAGAAGGTGACTTCGGTATTGGTTGAAGTGGGCGTCGAAGTCGTCCGATATCCGGTAGACCTTCCCCCCAACCTTGGCCACAGTGCTGGCGAAGACAAGGTCTTCGATCTCTTCCACTGCGGGGTCACCGAGGTTGGAAAGCAGAGTGCCGATGGCGACGGACGTCTTCTCGCCATTACCGGCCGCGCCCTTGACCTTTTCGATATCCACTCCCTTGAACAACGCGGAGGCGCGCTTGAGCGCCTTCCACGAGTCGCTGGCATTCACCGGCGTCATCACGTACTGCACGCCGTCGATGCTGAATTTCAGTTCCTTTTCCATCAGTTACCGAGCCCCCTTTCGAGCTTGATGTCGAGCTGGACAAAAACCATCGTCCAGACTTCCGGGTTGTGGCCATTGCCACGGGTGTAGCCGGGCGGCGTGGTGAAGTAGCCCTCGGCGCCCGTGACCACGTCCTCATTGAGCAGGTCGCGGATCTCGAGCGTCAGGGGCGTGAAGGCCTTCAGCGAATTACGCTGCTGGGCCATCAGGCCAGCCAGGTACTTGTTGTTGGACGAGTGCTGCTTGATCTTCAGCGCCGCCGTGCCGGACTTGTCCGGGTTCGCGACGAAGACGCCGGTGCCATTGGCGCCCACGGTGAGCGCGCCGGCATCGGTCGCATTCTTGGCGTCGATGACGTCGGAGCCATCGGCCCAATCGTCGATCAACACGCCGTTGATCAGCACCGAGACCTGCTTGGGGTCGAAACGAGACATGCGGTGCTCCTTAGCGGTCGAAGTTCACCAGCACGTCCACCGAGTGGATGGCGCTGGCCAGTTTCAGGGCGGTCTGGATGGGAGGCGCCTTGCGGGCCTCGCGATCCGACGTGGGGAGGTTGTCCACGGAGTCGGCCCAGACGTAGTAGCCATCTTCCAGGCGGTCGCCGGTTTCCAGCGCACCGAAGCCATCGCCGTTCCAGACGCCGGCTGCGAACGCGCCGTTGTTGACGCCCTCGCGGCACACCTTCTGGACGCGCGCGATCAGCTTGTGCGTGCCTGCGTCCGTCAGTGGCACCTTCGTCGGGCTGCTGTAGAGCGCCGAGAACACCTCCTTCTGCGCCGCATCGACGAACCAGTCGAGGATGTGCACTTCGTCGAAGAACCGACCTCCGAGCACCGTACCCTCGGCCACCATCGGCGATTCGTCGAAGTAGGCATAGAAGTTGATGCCCAGCGCGCGGCATTTGTTCGCCTCGGTCAGCGTGAGTTCGTCAGCGGCCACGCCGGGCAGCTGCTTGAACTTCATGGTGATCGTGGAGTTGTTGGCCGCGAAGTTCACCGACAGCGCACGCGCCAGGTACGAAAGCATCCCGTACGAGTCGGTCTTGTCGTAGATCACGACCGTTCGGTCGTTCAGCTTGTCGACGAGCTGCCGGTAGACGTTCTCCGGTACATCCTCGATGTGGTCGGGGTTCGTGGTGGTGAGGCCAAGCACCTTTCCGGGCGCGGCCTGAATCCAGTCCGATGCCGCTTCGATCTCGTCATCGGTCAGGCCGGGATCGGCGACGGCCGCCGCGTACCATGCCGGGTTGACGTCCTGCAGCGCCGCGAAGGCCTCGGGCAGCGTCTCCTCCGGCACGGTCACCGCGTTGCTACCGGCCGTGGCCTGCGCCTGGCCGTCCTGCAGCATGACCATGTCGCCGATATACGTGCCGGCACCGCCCTGGTCGGTCACGAAACCGATGTTGCTGGCCGAGCCGGTGACAGTGGCCGTCACAACGAAGCGCTTACCCACGGCGTCCCACGTGACGGTCGTGCCTGCGATCTTGGCCGAGATCAGTGCCGCTACCGCGGGCATGTCCGCCGCGCCGGAGAAGTCGATGGCCACGGCGTTCACCGTAGCCGCACCCACCGTGATGCGGAAGCGGCCGTCCTCGACGTCCTTGAAGTCGGCCAGCAGGTCGCTGACGACACCGCCGCGCAGGACGGATGCGGTCGCCGGGAAGTTCGTCTCCGCCTTGTTCCAGCGGGCGATCATGAGTTGCTTCGGCTTCGGGGTTTGGGACCAGAAGCGGCGCGAGGCCTGCGCCGTCTGCGAGTTCGTGCCGAACTGGCTCTCGACCTCGGCTTGGCTGGCGGCGAAGACGTAACGGCCGGTAGCACCTGCGAACGGCGTGCCAGCCTCCGGGGTGAACAAGGCCAGCAGCCCGAAATCGCGCCGCGCGGCGGACACCGGCGGCACGTTCAACTGCACATTGACGATCTGAGAAAGGGGCAGCGACATTACGTGCTCTCCATGGGGATGATGTCCACCGATCGGCTGATCCCGATGTCGGTGTTGGCCGATACCGTGATCTCGTCGGTGCGAAGCTGGTCGGTGACCACGGCGTGCGTGTGGGAAATCTGTAGTTCGACGCGGGCACGCTCTTCGTAGCCCGCGCCGACGATGCCGGTGAGGTCGATAACCTGGCCGGTAGAGACGATGCCGCCGCCGATGGCTTTCATGCCGGCGATGCCCGCCGAAGAGGCAAGCGCCGAACGCATCTTCAGCAGCAGTTCGTAGGCCTCCGTGCCGAAGGCGTTGATACTGACGGTGGAGAGGTAGGAGCTATGGATCGTCTCCTTCTCTCCTTCCCCGTCGAAGGTGATCGTCTCGGCGCCGACAGGATCCGTGTGAAGACGCTGGACGGCGACGAATGGCTCGCGTCCCGTCGGTGCCGGCTGGTTGGCCGGCCGAACCGTTCCGTCAGGTAACGACAAAAGACGGCGCACCAGGTTGCGCAGTTCCGTCATGTCGAACCGCGATACCGTTGTAGTAGCCATATTCCGACCAGTCCGAAAGCTGAGACAGGCGCCACGTGTGGCCCTGGTATTCGACGAGGTCGCCGATCCCGACCGGGTCGCGGCTCATCACCTTCTTGCACGGCAGGTGCCTCTCGCCCTCGGGCAGCAGCTGCAGGTCGTCGGGCTTCACCGGGTGCACGATCGCGACGGCGGTGCCTGCGATGTATCCCTGCGTCCACGTGCCATCGGGCTGGTACTCGCCCTGCCCGCGCTGCACCGGGACGACCTGTGCGAACTCCGGGTCGTCGAAGATCTCGCTGACATCAATCATCGCGAACCTCGAACGTGATGGACTGGATCATCTGGCCGGTGTCGACCAGCGGCCGGCTTGAGCCCTTCCGCCGGATCGTCTCCGGCTTCAGTGGTGCAAGGTCCGCCATGCGGATCGTCAGTTGCACGTCGCCGGAGGCGACAGCACCCAGCAGGCCGAGGGCCTGGGCCACGCTCATGTCTCCGCGAACAACCTTGCGCAGGTTCTGCTCGTTGAGTTTGCGGTACTTGCCCAGGTTGTCCCGGATCGCGCGACGCACCACCGATCGCTCGGGGATGCCCTGCTCCGGTGCGCCGAACTCGTGCACGGCGAGGATGCCGGCGGAACCGATCTCGTCTTCGTCAGTGCGTCCGTTCTCCCCTTCCGGAATCCCGACCATCACCGAGTGACCAGCCAGATCAGCGAACCGGCGCGTCAGGGCCTCGAACTTCTTCGGATCGATGTCCCTGACGATGGTCACCGGCTTCATGGCGCCACCGCTGCGCCCATGCCGGCAAGGCGGCGCAGCGCAAGGAAGCGCTGGCCGTACAGGCTGGACGCCAGCCAGACGTCATCGGCCGTGCCGGCGACCGGCGCCGCATAGGTCAGCTGGATGTCGCCTGCCTTCTTCGACGTCACCGCGCCCGCCGCGCCGGACTGGCCCCTGCCCGATGCGAGGGCGCCTTTCAGAAAGTGAGCGGTGAGCGCGGCAAGGCCCTGCAGGTAGAACCGGCCCCACCGCTCTTCGGACAACCACGGCACGGCATCGTCGATGTTGACCTGCACCTGTCCATCGGACGCTACTGCGGCGGTGAACTCGGGATAGCGCGTCCGGAACCCATCCACGGTCAGCGTCGTCATGGTTAGGTCGCCGACGGGGTCTGCGGATTGGCCGGGGGCGCGGATGCCTTGTCCGCCTTCTCGGGCTTCTCAGCCTTCACCTCGACCAGCCAGCCGCTATCGAACCAGGTCTTTACCACCTTGTTTGCCTTCGCTTCCTTGAGCGCATCGCTCTCGATGTCGGCAGTGCCGCCGTCGCGCGGGATGGTGATGTCGCCGACGATGAGATCGCCGACGCGGTTGTTCTTCAGAGTGACTTTCGCCATTTCGATGCTCCTGAAACGACGAAGGCGGCCATAGCCGCCTTTCGTCGCATCGTGGTGGTGGGTTTACAGGCCGTCGGCGTACAGGGCCGACTTCGGATAGATGAACTCGACGCCGCCGTACTTGTATTCGCCCGGCACCTCGAACAGCAGGCCGTTGGCCTGCGGCGGGAGGAACTTGATCGGCATCGGGACGTGCATCTTCACCTTGCCCGGATCCTTGTTGTAGAGCATCGCGCGCTTCGTGACGCCGGCGCCTGCGGTATCCAGGCCGTAGCCCGTGCGGATGTCGAGCGTGATGTTGCGCTCGGTCTTCGCGATGTTGTTTTCCTTGATGTACTCGAGGATGGTCATATCGCTGTTGTCGCTGCGCGGCGTAGACGCCAGCCACGCCAGCACCGTGCCCGGCAGCAGGATGGTGTTGAACATCTCGATGTAGTTCGTGTTCGTCCACCCCTGCACGATCAGAGCATTGAACGCGGCGAGGACCTGGGCCGGCGTCTTCGTGATCCAATCGGTCACCGACGGGGCGACCACCGGGACGAAGGCGTTATTGAACAGGCCGGTGAGTTCGTCCTCGCCGAAGAGGGCCACGTCGTTGATGTGGCGCTCGTAGGCGTCCATCGCCGCTTCGGCTCGGGAGGTATCCAGCGGCTTACGCAGGAACGCCGACTGGCGCAACTCCTCGGTGCTGTAGTCGTAGCCGATCACGCCCAGGACGATGGGTAGGGTCTTCTGCGCGTAGGCGACGTCGACCTTCGGGATGTCCTTTCCGCGACCGCTGTGGCGCTTACCGCGACCGGCGTAGTCGTACATCTGGTACACGACCGATGTCGCGTAGTCACCTGCCGAGGTGTCGACCGGGACCAAGTCCTTGTATTGCAGCGCCTGGTGTTCGCGCTTGTAGACGGTGGCCTCGACGTGGGCAAGCTGTGACACGACGAAGGCCATGGCCTCCGGCGCGTCGTTCGTGAGCATGACGTCGGAACCGGCGAGCGCGCGGGCGACGGCGTCGGACACATGCCGACGGCGAATATCTTTGAAGTCCATGGGCAGGTTTCCTTACTTGAGGATGCGGATGACGCCGAGGCCACCGGCCGCGGTGGTGCTGTCCCACACGGCGGAGCTGAATGCGGCAGTTTCGTCGGCGACGGTGGCCGAACGTGCGGCGCCCTTCACGCCGACACCGTCGTAACGGACGAAGACCGGGTCGCCAGGGCTGCAACCGTTCTCGCAGACGACGCGGATACGGCCGATCTCCAGCGCCGGGACCATGGCGTTCTGGAGATAGAGAACGTTGCCGCTGATGTCGGCGACGCCCACCGAGTGGCGGACGCTGATGCCGACAATCTCGTCGTCGGCAGCGCCGGGCAGCTTGCAGGTGTCGGCAGCGGCACCACGCACAACGAAGAGGCCGAAGTCGATGCCGACGGCGCCCTCGTTGCGGTAGTTGAAGATGCTGTGGGTGTTCAGGTCGATGACCTGGCCGGCGTAGCCCTCATCGAGGAGGCGACCGCCGTAGGTGCTGAGATCGGGACGGGACATGGTCGTTGCTCCTTACTTGCCCTTGTAGGCGGTGGTCAGGCGGTTGGCGTACGCCGCGCGCGGGTCGTCTGCGTCGGCCGTGTTGTGGCGCTGGCTGGCCAGGGCGCGGGCGACCGCGTCGTCGGCGCCATCGTTGGTATGCGAAGCGGCAGCGGCAGGCGCCGAGGCGGCCAGCACGTTGAAGGCGGTATCGATGGTCGGCTGATCGGCATCGGCCGGAGCCTTGCCACCGAGAAGCGCATCGAGCATCGCCTTCTGCTTTTCGTAGGCGGTCACGACGACTTCGCGACGGATGGCCGCCAGCGGCTTGCCGTCGGTCACGATGGCCGGCACCAGGCGCTTGGCGTCGCCGATGACCTTGGTGGCCACCGCGATGGCGGCGTCACGAGCCTCGGGCACTTCGTCCGCCGATGCCGTGGCCTTGGCCAGTTCCGCCTTCAGGCGGGTGATCTCGGCGGCCATCTGCTGCGGGGTCATCTGGGTGCCTTCGACATCGGTCGGCGCGGTGGCCGTTTCGAGGTCGGATTCCAGCTGGCCCACCTGCGAATTGGCGGCCTGGAGCTTGTTCGCGATGCTCTCGACGACGCTGGCTTCGTTCTCTTCCAGTTCGAGCGTGATGCCATCGCCAACGTTGATGCGGCGCTTTGCCATGGGTGGTTCTCCCGTTCGGGTGGTTGATTTGCTGTCCGACACCCGGCAAGCAGGGCCGCAGCGGCCGGCGTCCACGATGGCGACGTGGTTGCCTCGGATGCGAGCCTGCATCGCGTCGTACGGTTGCCCGTCCGCCGTGGTGCCTGGCTCATCGATGTATTCCGCGCCGTAGCCGGCCGATAGCTCGACCTTGCCCGCCTTGATCTTGTCGATCGCGCTGCGGCGTGTGATGTAGAGGTCGACGACGAGGTAATCGCCATCGCGTCGCGGGTTCCGTGTGAAGCCGACCGCGTACTGCGCCCAGTTGTCGGCGTTGACCGACACGCCAGGGTGATCGTCCGTGATGGGCAGGCCGTCGAACGAGGCCATCGCCTCCGGATCGAAGACCTCGGACTCCGGCCGATAGACCTGAATGATCCGTTCGGGATCGCCGTCCAGGCCGATCTCCTCGGCCATGTACTCCTGCGTGCCGATTCGCGCGATGCGCGCGGGCACGACAAGGTAGCCCTCGGCCGTCATGCGGCGAGCGCTGAGCAAATCGAGGGTCAGCTTCATTCGTCGTCGATCTTCACGTGAGGGAGCGCCACGCACCGGCAGTTGTAGTCCTCGCCCGGATTCCCGGTGTCCGTCGGCGGGTCGTCCCACCGATAGACCTTGCCGTCATGAGCCGCGTGGCTGTCGCGCACGCGCTCGTCGCCCGACGTCTGCCAGGTGTATTCCTCTATGCCCAGTTCGAGATGCCGCGCCTTGGTGATCGCGCTGTTCATCTTCGCGGTCTGGTCGCGGGCGATGAACTTCGCCCGCGATTCGGTGACATCGGTAATCTTCTGGATGTCGTCCGCGAGGTCCGACGCCCGTCGACCCTGCGTCACACCCGACAGCACCACGTTGCCGATCTTGTCGAAGTAGGTGCTGTGCACCGACTTGATCAGCTGGACATTGGCGGCCTTAGCCAGCGCGATGGTCGATCGCACGTCGGCCATGGCCATCATCGGTCCGATGTCGGGCCCGAAGGCGCCACGCACGGACGACACAATGGTGCTGGTTGCCTGCTTGTCGACACGACCCGCCGCCTGCGCGGCGATCCGTGCGGCCCACTGGTCGATACCACCGAAGCGACGCGAGGCTGCGGAGATCGATCGCTCCACTGCCTCCACGAAGCTCAGCCCAAACGACCCGCCACCATCAGCCGGGGCATCGCGAGTGAGCGCCGGTTCCGCGCGCAGCAGCGGCAGAACCTCCGCCTCCACTGCCGCGCGCATCTGTGCGACGAGTCCAAGCAGGTCGGCCCGATAGGAAGCTTCGGCGGAGCGGTTAGGCCGCGTTGGCCGCAGCTTCCGCTGCCGGATCCTTCGGCCCTGGCGCTTCAGGATTTGCGGCAGGGTCAACATCAGGGTCTTCCATCGGTCCGGCGAGTTGCTGTGCCAGTTCCACGTCCTTGGCGGTCATCTTCGAGTACGTGCCGTTCTCCAGCAGCTCGGCGGCGACAACGCCCTCTGTCACCACGCCGATGGCCAGGTACACCTGATCACGGTCCGCGCGAGTCTTCTCCAGCGTCGCCTTCTCCGTGTCCGACATCTGCCAGAGCGGGTTGAAGGTCATCTCGAGGTCGTCGGGGTACACGCCGAGGCTGGCCCGCATCAGCACCTCGTCCAGAAGCTCCAGCGGTGGCCGCAGGTCGTCTTCCTGATCGGAACTGATCCGGTCGTAGTAGTTGCGCGTGTCGCTGTCCCCACTGGCATTCATGCCGTCCGGCGACTTGCCGAAAAGGCGGGTTGCGGGGATGTCCGCGCCGCCGGCGATATCGCTCATGAACTGCTGCATGACGTCCTTGACGCCGGCGAAGCTGTTCGTCTTCTGGCTATGGTCGTCGGCGCCGTCGATCAGGAGCATGCGGTTGAACGACTTCATCATCGCCGCAAGGGCAAAGCGCTTCTTGACCAGCTCCGTTCCCTCGTCGGTCGAGAGCATATCGCCGAGGCCAGCCACCTTCAGAACGTCGACAACGGCCTCGAAGAACATCGAGGCGGTGCCCTGCGTGACGGTGTCGTAACGCGTCAGCGAGTCGTACAGCCGCTGCAACACCGAATCGTGCCAGTAGCCGTTGGTGATGTACTGCTGCCAGGGCAACTCTGCACCCTGGAACTGGATCATCCGGCTGTGGTGCACCTCGAGCGACGTGCCGGCGATCCGGAACGTCTCCGGCTGGCCGAACATCGAACTGATCGGGTCCAGTACGGCCGCGCCCGCCCCTCGGCTGGCACGATATCGGTCCAGCACGTGGAGCGAGATATGCGCCCCCTGCTGGATGGTTGCCGGGTCCAGCGGTGCTTTCGGGTCTTGCCCCTTCACATGCACGAAGATCGCTGAGCCGCCGTAGAGGCGACCCCAGGCGACGGCATCCTTGACCTTCGCCTTCAGCTTCAGGCGCTTCTCCAGCGCATAGAACGGCTTCATCTGTTCGTCAGTGAACGCGGTCTTACGCGTCACCCACGCCCGCGTCATGTCCGACGCAGGGATGTCCACGACCTTCCCGGCAAGCCAGTTCGTGCGATAGAGAACTTCAAGCTCGTTCTGGTCGATGACCCGGCCTATGACGTAGCGGCCATAGCTCGCCTTGTCCCGTGGGTCACCGAGGCCCGCGACGAGGTTCTGCAGGGTGTCGGAGGCTGACGTCCGACGCTTGTTGGTCGCCGTCGGCGGCGCACTCCTTTGTCCGCCGCGGCGGTTGCGTCGGCTCATACCCAGTCGCCCCAGTTGCTACTGGCATTCGCCAGCAAGTCATTGATCGCATCGGCCAGGGCGTCGACCTGGTCATCGTGTTCGTGCGTGTCATCGGCGGTGAATGCCTCACACTCGGCGAGGAAGGCGCTTACCCAATCTGCTTCCTCGGGCAGCAGCACGTATCCCGAGTCGATGTAAGACACCACGTCCATGACGCGGGTCAGCTTGTCGATGGAACGCTGGACGCCCTCCACCGGGATACGTCCTTTGCCTGCCTCTCCGGAGGCGATGTCCTGAATCAGGCCGGTGCCGCTGGCCTTGTCCTCGATCATCATCTTCCGGAGAGGCGCGCCGACCTTGTGGTCGTACGTTTTGTGCTTCGCCCAGAAGTCGAAGGCATTCCGCCTCAGCTTCGGTGCTTCCCACTTCCCGCGCAGCAGGTCCAGCAGGTACAGCTTCCCGTCGTCGCCAAGACCGGCGAGCAAGAACACGCTGAAGTCGTTGCGCTCCTTGGTCTTCTGAGCCGTGTCGACGTAGATCTTGCGCACCTTCAGGCGCGGCAAGGCCTTCCATCGGCCGAAGCCGTCCGTCTTGATGATGTCGCCGCCCAGGGCGGTGGGCCGCTGCTGGTACTGCGCATTGAAGACGTAGCGCGACACCTTCGCGCCGTCCTGATCGGCACCGGCGCCCTTCTCCATGGCCAGGAGGTCCGCCAGCGGCTCCTTGTAAGGCCAATAGCTGAAGCGGCCCTTCTCGTCGCGCTCGCCGCTGTCGACCATTTCCCGGATGTGCTCGGGCAGGTTCGCCACATAGGCATCGTCGATCAGCGCGGGGATCACCACGTGGCGCCATTCGCCCGGCAGGTTGCCCGCGGCGATGAAGCCGGAGACGTCCTGCTCGGCGAGGCGCTGCATGATCACGATGATCGGTGTGCGCGGATTGGCCTTTCGGCTCTTCACCGTGGACAGAAGGCGGCGATTGGCCGCCGTGCGCTTCGGCTTGCTGTAGGCGTCCTCGGGCTTCAGCGGGTCATCGATGATGATGGCGCCCTGCCATCCGTCATCCATGTGGCCGGCGCGGAAGCCCGTGATCTGGCCGCCGAGGCTGACCGCATACACGCCACCGGCCTTCTTGCCGTCGACCACCACGTTCCAGCGCTTCTTAGCCTTGGCGTCGTCGGCCACGGGCAGCGCCCACGAGGCTTGGAACTCGTCCGACTGCACCATCTCCTTCGCGGTCTGCGAGTTCAGAAGCGCCAGGTCGTCGCCGCCTGCGATGTGTAGGAAACGTGCTCGCGGGTTCTTAGCCAAGCCCCGTGCGATCAGGTTAATGACGACCATTTCGGTCTTAGACGAGCCCGGGGGCACGTTGACGACAAGGTTCTGTGTCTCGCCCGAGATGACCCGCTCGATCTCCTCGGCCAGCAGCACGTGGTGCCAGTTGACCCGGAACTTCATCCCCTGCCGGTGCTTGAAGAACACCCGGGTGAACATCAGGTGGTCGCGCTCGCACTCCTGCTTGAGCACCTCCCGGTATACCGGGTCGTCAGAACTCGCTTCGGAGCTTGGCGAGAGCGGTAGCGACTTGCTGCGCATCGACTGCTACCACCTGCCCGCTTCCCGGCGGCGCATCACCACCGGAACCTATGTTGTAGGCGTCGCGCTCCAAGCCGATCAGCTTGTGCAGCGTGTCGCCCAAGTCCTTCATCGTCTTCACCCGGCCCGGCAGGCTGACCACGGCGTTGAACATCGCCAGCGCCTTGTCCGGCACAAAGTCCTCGCCGAGCATCTCGCCGAGCTTCTCCAGTTCGGGAACGCTCCCCGTCTGGACCTGCAGTTCCGTCAGCAGGCTCATGGCTAGCGAACGAGCCGCGCCAATGTCCTTCCGGTGGCCCAGGCGGATGCGTGCCTGGACCTCGGCCTCCACCTCGACACGGGTGGCCTCGTTAACCTTGGTGGCCGCACTAACCTCAGCACTAACCAGGGCGTCGCTAACCTTGGCATCGGCCCTCGCCTTGACCTTTGCAGCAAGGTTTCGGGTCCATCCGTGCTTCCGGGCATGCTTGACGATCGCGGCATCGGAGACGCCGAACTGCTCGCCCATGTCCTTCAGCGACCGAATACCCGCCCGGTAGTGGGACTCCAATGCATCCCAGTCGATCTTTGCTCGCTTCATTGCAGTACTGCCCGCCGGGCGACGAGGCGCAGGTCGTCCGCATCGAGGGCGAACCACTCACCGCGCACGCGCTTGCATTCGAACATCTTATGTAGTGCCCGCTCTTCGGCCCGCATATTGCCGACGAAGTAGCAGATCGCCACCTTGACCTCGAACGGACTGGAACACTGGTGGGTCTTCAGCCTGCTATCGAAATGGGTGGCGATCCCGACCTTGTAGTAAGCCGCGTCGTCGACCTCCACGTAGATCACGTACAGAAAGCCGGATCGGTCCAGTTCGTCGATCTCAGGCGCGAGTATCACATTGCGGGATGGCTTCAAGGACCGCTCCCATCCGTCTCGCTTGGCACGCTTCCCGATAGCGACGTGGGAGACGCCCTGGGCAGCGGCGATCTCACGGACGGATAGGAGCCCAGCCCTGTAGTCCGCCTCGATGCGCTCCCAGTCAGGCGCCTTCTTGTCTTGCTGCGCCATGTGCCTTCGCCTCGCCAATCTCTACGACCACGCCGGAGCGCAGAACCTTCTCTATCTTCGCCATGCAGGGCTTCATGCCAGTGAGGCGGCTGAGGCCTGAAAGGACCGCCATGTAGGGGAGCACCCACCACCGGAGGCGCACGGAAACATTTAGGCGCATCGTCGCCATCGCGGGCTCCATAACGAAGAAGCCGCCCGAAGGCGGCTCCATGACTACGCGAGGCTGATCGATGCTGGCTTCCAATGTTCCAACGTCTCGGAATTGAACGACTTATCTTGGTGCTGCTCTTTGCTATCGAACCACTCGCACCCGACGCGGCCGCTTCCGAGAATGTCGTACACCGTCATGACGGGCCCGCCACTCTTCAGCTGAACCACATCACCTTTTTTGAAATCTGCCATGACCCGCTCCTTATGCCGTCCATTCGGCCAGCTAAGGATACGAGGTCACGGGGTCGACTGGCATTCCGCTGGCGGGGTGTCCTGGCTGGCCGTGGTGATCCACCAGACCAGGCAGCGCAGGCGCGCCGCGCACTTGTCGAAGGCGACCTCGGCACGGGTCTTGTTCTCTTGGATGTCCCCCACGACCAGCGTGGGCTTGAACACCGGGGCTTCGCAAAGCTTCAGCAGGCCGTCATCGGGCTTGACCGGGTCCACCACCGTTCGGGTGACCACCTGGGGGTCCGGAGCACGGGGTGCCGTCGAGCACGCAGCCAAGAGCAGGAGGCACGGCAGTGTCCAGTAGGGCTTTCGCATCTGCATTGCTCTTCTCCAGCTCGGCGATCTTCTGGCGTACGGTGGCGGCCTTGGTGTCGGCCTTGGACAGCTCTCCCTGAAGATCGTTGAGGGCCTTGCTGTCGATGCCTTGAAGCCGTTTCAGTTCCGCGATCGCGGTGTCCTGATCCTTGTTGGCGGCGACGGCTGCCTTGAGGTCGGCGCTGACACCACCCAGGCGGCCGGACAGGTCCGTGACGTTGTCGGTCAGGCCCCTCACCGTTTCCCGGTTCTGCCACCAGGTGGCGACCGACCAGCTTCCCAGCGCGACCACTGCGATAATCAGGCCGTACTCCAACACCAGTCGCGCCTTCGAGGTCACGAAGGCCCAGCCACTACTCAGCAGGCTTGTCATTGTCCCGACTCCGGTTTAGGCCCAGCTGCTTCCAGACCAGGCGCTGGATAACCTGAATCGACGCTTCCGCGCCGAGCCATCCGCTTACGCCGACCGTGACAGCGGTCCACTGAAGGCTGAGTCCGGCGATCTGGCATAGCCACATCACCAGCAGCCCCACGAAGCCAGACGCGAGCCCCTGCACGCACGTCGGCCAGAATTGAACGGGTTGATGGGAATCTAGCGTCCGGACAACCCGGCCGAGGATGCCGGCGAGTGTCGCGAACGCGGCGAAGGCCACGCCCTGTATCCATCCTTGGTTCGGATCTTCCGGGCCCATCACGCCACCACCGCGCTGTAGGTCTTCGGCGTGTACGCCGCGACGGGAGCGATGACCGCCCCGCCCTTTGCCATCGCCGCGGCGCGGTCGATGACGCCCGTGTCGTCGAACTGGCGGCCATCCCGTGAGCCCATGACGCGCGCCTGCCAGCCCTTACCGAAGGTCGGCCAGGTGCCCAGGCTGCGCAGGTATGCCATGCGTGCCTCGCAGATGGCATCGCACAGCATGACCAGACCGAGCGATGCCGCGAAGGCGCTTACTGCGCGCAGCGTTTCCGGGCCGATGGCCCCGTCAGGGTCCACCGCCACGATTCGCTGGAGCGCGCGGGAAGCGGTGCGAACACCCGAGTTCACCGCGAAGTCGAAAACGGCGTAGTCCACGCCGGCGGGCAACTCGTCACCCCCAACCAAGTCCCAGTAGCGCCTACGGTAGATCGCGTCGCGCTCGGCGGTGGTCATCTTCCGGACGTCGCGGGTCGGCAGTCGCCGATCGCGCCGGTCCTCGTCGTAAACCGCCTGGGTCACGCCGTTCAGCGTAGCCGCGCCAGGGTCGAGCGGGTGATTCGAATAGCCGCCCTCGTAGGCCAGCGTGAGTTTCAGGCTGGTCGGGAAGTTCGAGGCGGTCATCGGCATCACGTACGAAATGGGCCCGCGCCGAAGCACTGCCGGCCCCTTAAACGAAGAAACCCGGCACATGGCCGGGTTTTGTGGCGGTCAATTCACATGGAATTCCGCATGATGAAATCATGCGAGAAAGCGTCCGGAAAGTCAACACCTCGCGAACAGCCGCTTTCGCTTCGTGGTGATGGTCACGCCATGCGAAGGTGCCGGCGTCGTATAGCACGCACCGACAGGCACGCCATCGGCGTCCAGTATCGACAGCTTCCCCGCTCCATCGAGCAATTGTTCTCGAAAGCTGATGCGTCCGCCGGCGAACGGATGCGGCGTGTGCCGCGCATGTCGCGGCGGATGCGACATCTGGTGCGCAGCGATGTCGTAAACGTCAGCCTCCAGGCCACGGATCTCCGCCTCGGTCGCCACCCTACCCCACGGGTCGAACCACTCTCCACGCAGCCGCGCATGCGCATATGCCTCGTGCATCATCGCCTCACGCTGGGATGCGGTCAGCTTGTCGCCCACGTCGCAGGAATACACCTGGCTGACGGGATATGGGCAGCCCGTCTGTATTTCGCTCAACCGCTGCCGAACGCTGCCGGCGCGGCCGAGCTTCACCAACGTGCGGCCGGGCGACGCAACGAAGATCGCATAGATGAAGTATTCCAGCTTGTTCATGCTGCCCGCTTCGAATACATCGCGCGCTCGGCTCGCTCGACTGCGGCTTCCATCGACATCCAGAGCCAGCCCTGGGCGATGTCGTAGAGCGTGCAGAAATCGTCGTGAAACCGCTCGGCGACCTCGCTGGCATCGGGATGCACGCGCGTACCGACGATCCACTCGTACGCCTGCGTCGCGACGGTGGTCATGCGGCCGGCGTTCCGGTGCCCGATCCTTCCGGTGCCCGCCGCGAGCTTATCCGACAGCCACGCCACGACCTCGGCGCCCTTATACGGCTGCTGCGTGGCAAGGCTGTAGGCGATGTCGGGGCCCTTGTCCTTCGGGTTTCGGCGCGCCATGGCCAGCGCCAGGACGAGCGCGTTCTCCGTCGCCATGCCGCGCGCCGCGTACGGCACGCCTCCACCGACCTTGCCGGGCTCACGCCAGGCCGTTGTCCCGGCCAGCTGCCCGAGGCGCTCGAGGAACCCGGCACGGTCTTTCTGGATTGCGTTGTTCATGGTTCCCCTTCTCTCGGTCAGCGGGTGGTGTGCTTCTTACGCCGCTTCAGTTCGCGGCGGATCATGTCTGCGCGGCTTTGCGCGGTCTTGAGCGTGTGCCTGGCTTCGTTGAGCTGACGGGCGAGGATCGTGGTTGGGATCCCTTCGAATCCCGAGCGAGGGCGCGTGCCTCGGCAATCCGATAGCGCTCCCGAAGCCACGGACGGACCTCCGCCTGCTCCTCCGGCGTCAACAGGTCGATCAGAGGGCCCCACTGAGTCCGGTCCGGCTGCGTGCGCAGGATCCGCAGCGCATGGGAGAGGTGGCGGTACACGGTCATGCATGGCGACCTCGTAGCGCGTTGATGACGAGAAATCCGGTTAAGAACACCGCGGCAGCGACCTCGTCCATGGCTCCGTCGCCACAGAAGTGGCAGTAGATCGCACAGCCAAAGAGAAACAAGCGGGTCATGCCGCCCTCGCAGTACCGATGGAACCCACGATACGAATCGCGTCATCGACCGACTCGACGACGTGGACCTTGCAGCCCTTAGCCCGGGCCTCCCCGTGAAAAATGGTCTGTGCGGGTGTCAGCTTTCGGCGTGACGGCGACTTCGCACCATCCTTCACTTCGAGGAGCGTCCAGCGGCCGCGGAACGCAACCAGCAGGTCCGGGAAGCCGGCGCCGACGTGGGAGCAGTCGATCACGTAGGCGCCGATTCGCTGGAGCGCACGCACAATCTCGGGGTGATTGTCGTCGACGCGGGCGGCGTACCTCATGCGGCTATTCCCTTCACGATAATGAGCCCCTTGGCGATCATGCGCAGCTGCGTGCGGATGAGTGCCCGCAGGCAGTAGAAGTTGCGCTCCGCCTCGTACGCGGCGCGGTCGCGAGTTTCGGCAGAAGTCGGAGAGTCGGTCCACCGGTTGCACTGAGCGCAGCCGTAGACAGCCTGCAGATCCGTCGGCTTCAGCGAGCCGCCACAGTCACCCAGCCAGCGCAGGTGCACCAGCACGACCGTCTTCGGGTCGTACAGGCACACGCCGGCCTTCTGGATCGTGCAGCCTTCGTCCTTCGCCGACTTCCGCAGGGGCGTCATCTTCGGCCGCGACTTGCTGAGTGCCTTCTTCCGCTTCGGTAGCGCCAGGACGCTCACAGCCTCGGCGGCGCCGTCCTCGCGTTTCATGTTAGGCACGCGGCCGAGCGCCTGGCGGCGAAGCGGCGTGTGGCGCTGAAGTCCCTTCGTCGTCTTCATGCCGCCCACCGCTGTTCCCCGTGGAACGGATCCGGACTCGGCACGTCGATGCCCGCCTCGGCGCCAATCTGCTGCACCATCTCGTAGAACCGCGCGAAATCGAGCGTGCCGAGAACGTCACGCTCGCCCTGCTCGTTCGTGGTGGTCGTGCGCCGAGGACGCCGGCGCTGCTCTCCGAAGACATCAACGATCTGCCAACCGAAGTACCGGCCGCAGAACTCGTGATGCAACTCTTCGGCCGTGTAGCCGCAGGCGTCGGTCAACTTCGGATAGGCCACGCCCCACAGCGCTGCGTTCTGCGGACAGGTCCGCTCCTTGCGCGCTTCCTTGATCTCGATCTTCCACGACTTGTTCGCCGGGAGGCGGTCGACGAAGGCGTGAACGTTCGCGAGCACGGTGGAGCGCTCAGGGCCGTCCGCGTTGAGCGTGTATTTTTGGCTCATGCTGCAATGCTCACGAAGCCGCTCTTCCGCTCCGAGACTTCGGAGAGGCACGCACGGCACTGGTTGAAATAGAGGCGACCTTCCATCGGGCGCCAGAATTCTGTGGTGGCCGGGTGCCAGGCATCCTCGCCGTACCCGCGTCGCACGCATCCACGGCATTCGGCGTATTCACCATCTGGCCGGCTCTGGAACTTGTAACGCTTCGCGGCGGCTGCGGCGGCAGGCGCGTTGTTCCTGCGCAGGATGCGGTAGACGCTGTTGCGCGCGAAACCGAGACGCCGAGCAATGACATTCACCGAATCCCCTGCATGAAATTGCCTTACGATATGGGCATGCAGGTCGTTCATCAGGCGGCCCTCGGGGGTTCGGGATCATCGTCCGGCGTGCGGATGCCGAGCGTCTTGCGGATATCGGCAAACGACCGCACGCGGGCCTCTCGACTGCCTTCGTGCTCCAGCTTCGCCTTGGCGCGAAACGGGACCACGCTGCTCGGCAGGGCGTCCAAGAAGCGCTTCGGCGTGGGCCAGCGATCGCACGTCGTCATCAGCGTGCGGAATGCCTTACGGAAACGATGAACGTCCCGCTGCTCGTCCCATACGCGGTCGGTACAGATCGCTTCCGTCCATGCCGCCAGCGTGCCGCCAAACACGTCATGCGGCGGGTGACCATCCAAGCTGAGCGTTAGCAGCTTCATCAGCCCAGTGTTCAGTTCCCTGATGACCCAGGGCGGCGGTGGATTGTTGGATGAGCGCATTGGCGGTGTCCTGCAAATTCTGGATCGATTGGCGGGTCTTGGATGGAGCCTGTGCGCCGCCCGGCCCAGCTCGTGCCGATGGCAGGCTGACCACGGTCGCGGTCTTGGAATGGGTGGTTCTGGCGACCTTCACGGCGTAGGTGAACAGGCCGGCACCCTTGATGCCGGCACCCGCCGAGGCCGTCACGGCATCGCCGAATTCCTTGGCCGTGACCCTCTCATCCAGCGCGGCGAGGAAATCGGGGTGGCTTTGGTTGATCGAGATGCAGCCGGCCTTGCGCATCGCGACCGCAGCCTCCCCGGCCGAAGTTGGTGGTTCGCGCGCATCTATCTCTCCCGTTAGGGAATCCGGAATCAGGGAAGGGGAATCAGGGATAGAGGAATCAGCCGGAGCGCTTCCGTCAGGCGACGGAACTTGCACGGTGCTTGTACCGTGCAAGCACGGTGCAGGTATGGTGCTTATCGCCTCATTCTTATGAGGGTTCTGGTGCTTAGAAAATTCAATGACTTGGATGTATCTAACACCACTGGCCTCATAACGAAGGATGAAGCCGTGCGAGACGAGTTGCCCGAGCAACGCCTCGATGTCGCACTCGTCGTAGGGGAGGCACTCAGCCTTGATCTTCTTGGGGCGGTCCTCTAGGCGTCCGGCTCTATCGGACTCACACCACAGGCCAGCGAACAGGATGCGCGCGAGCGGATCGCACTCGGCCAGCACATCGTTCTTGAAGAACCCTGGCTTGATGTTGCGGGCGCGACTCACGCCGGCCACCACGTCATGGCCAGCGTCCCATTGGCCGCACAGCGACGCTTCTCGCCCTTCTTCACCGCGCTGGCTGTCTCGGCTTCGGGAAGGCGTCGAGCAACTTCGTGCCGAGTCAGTTCGGTGTACCGCGCAAGTTCGGCACTCGTGTGGCCGGGATGCGCACGCACGAGGTCGATCACGACGGCGACGTTCGTGCCGCGCTTGCCGCTCGCTGTGTGCTCCGCTGCAGCGATGTGAGACGTCACCGGATCAGTGGCGCGCGCTGCTGGTGTCTCGACCACGCGGGGCGGTCGATCCCAGAACGAATCCTGGCGAATTACATCGACCATATCAGGCCCCTGCCGCGGGCCTGGCGTGGCGGGCGTGCTCGTCGTGCAGGCGACGAAGGAGTCCGATCAGAGCGCCCTGGTACGAGAGCGAGGCCTTCCCGAGCGCACTCATCTCGTTCGGTGTGATGCGGCCGTCAGCCATTGCATCATGCAGTTCGCGGTTGAACTCCCCTTCCGCGACGCCGAGGTCGAGCATGCCGTGCAGCACGCCAGCGCTGCCATCGGGATCACCGATCTTCACCAGCGCGTAGCCGTGTTCCGCGGCCAGGGCCTGGAGGATGGCGTGGTCGCCCGTCACCGACATGATCCGGTTCGCTTCCACGAGACTCAGATGATTCGTGGTGCAGTTGGGATTTACCTTGTTGCTGAGGATGCCAGCCGAAAGCCCCACCCTCGGCGCGAGCGACGCAGCGCCGCCGGGATAGTCGGAAACGGTCTGGAGGGCGGCGTCGAGGATGTGCATGAGGGTCGATTCCGTGTTCATGGAGATTCGGCGCGAGGCCGTCGGTACAGTTCGCGCCATGGAGATCAGCGCGGAGGGTGGAAACAAAAAGCTAGGCGGCCTTCGACGCGGGCTTGCTCGCATGGCCGACGAAGAGTTCGGGCTTAAGAACGAACCGGATGCGAAGGGCTTTATCCGCGGGGATCGGCTTGCCGTCCTCCCACTGGTAGATGGCGCTGGTCGAGATACCCAGGGCATCGGCGAGCGCGGAGACACTGCCGCCATAGGCGGCAAGGGCCTCGTCTTTGGTCATCAGGCTGGCTTCGTCGGTCATGCGCGTAGAATAAGCGCACTTACATGATGTATGCAAGCATGCTTATGAAGCCTGCTTATATGCTGCCGGCCATGTCGACCTTGGCCGAAAGAATCATCGAAGCGCGCACCGACGCGGGTATCAGCGAGCCGGCAGAACTGGCGCGACTGGTCGGCGTGAAGGCCGCGGCGGCTTACCAGTGGGAATCCGGGGCTACAAAGAGCCTCAAGGACACGACGCTGGTCGAGCTAGCCGATGTCCTAAAAGTGACGCCCCGCTGGCTCGCCACGGGAAAGGCGCCCAAGAAGCTATCCGATTCTCAAGCTGTAGCGAGATTTGAGACTCGGGATGGTTATGTTCGATTCCCACTGTTGGAGGGATTCGCGGGCATGGGCCGAGGGGATTACGTAGGGGACTATCCGGAGATAGTCGAGTTCGTCGAGGTAACTCGCGAGTGGGTGGCTACGAAACTGCGCAACGTGCCGCACGAAGCAATCCGAGTGATAACCGGGCGGGGCCAGAGCATGCGCGGCATGTACGACGACGGCGACCTGATCTTCATCGACTCACGGGTCAAGGAGTTCGTGGACGATGCAGCCTACGTCTTTCGCTTCGGTGGGAGGGTCCAGGTGAAGCGCCTGCAATGGCGCGGGGGCAAGCTGCGCATACTCAGCGCTAATCCTGCCTACGATCCGCTCGATGTGGATAAGGGCGAGCTGGAAATTGGTGGCTTGGCCCTAGCCGCCTGGACGCTCAAGGAATTTTGACCCGCTGCACAACGCGGCATCACAACAACAGAGGAAGTTATATGGCTCTTATTCAATGCCCCGACTGCGCTTCGCAGGTCAGTGATGCGGCCCCGGCATGCCCAAAATGTGGGCGCCCGATCGTCGTTCCTGCCCCTACAACGACGAGCGTCGCGCCGCCGCCTAAGCAAGTTAAGAAGCACCGATGGGCGCCTTTCGTGCTCGTCGCCATCATTGCACTGGTGATATGGGTGGCCAGCGGTGACGATGCGAAAAAGTCTCGCGACCTTGGCGCCGCGAATGCGCCCGCAGCACAGCCTGACCCTGCACCCGCGCCCGCGTCCAAGCCAGTGTTTAAGATCACAGCATCGAAGCTTTTCACCGACTACGATCGCAATGAGGTCGCTGCGGATGAGGCCATGAAGGGAAAGGTGATTCGTGTGTCTGGGCGTATACAGTCCATCGATAAGGATTTCATGGATGACGTCATCGTCAACCTTGCGACCCCTAACGAATTCATGCCTGCACGCATGGAAATGGTGAAAGCTGAGAAGTCAGCCGCCGCTGGCCTCAACAAGGGCCAGGCGGTCGAGATTGAATGCGAACGCATGACGCGACTCGTAGGTAGTCCGTCCGGCCGGAAATGTAGTTTCGTACAATAGACAGGATGCGAAGTTACGGATCAAGCCCCGCCCTCCAGGGTGGGGCTTCTCTTTATCCGAAATCCGGCACGGTCCCGTATCGCTCAAGCATGATGGGATCAGCGTAGTCCCCGGTATCCGCGTTGGCTGACTGGACGAACGCGATCACACCAATGCATGTCTCTCCCAGCCTGGCCGCCCGGCGCCGAGCTTCGTCCTCCGTTTTGAATGACAACGCGGGCATGGCTTCTGGCCTGCCTCGCTTCCCCGCCTTGAAGCCCTGAACCACGTAGATCGTCTCCATGCCCGCCTCCTGAGTGAATGTGGATAGTGCCTGGTCGAGCCGCCATGGGCTGAGACTAAGATAAATAAATCCTGAACGAATATAAGTCCACTTACTAAGCATGCTTGCATGGAAATGTAAGTGTGCTTATAGTTCCTCCAACGCCGGACCACCCCGGCTTGGAGGAAGCCATGGGCACCGCCCCGCTCCAGATCGCCACCATCACCTCTGTCATCGCCGAGTCGGCCGAGTACATCGGCTACCACGAAGCGAAAGAGAACGATGAAGGCGCCACCCCGATTGCCGAGGCCCTTATCGCCGCCGGTGCGCGGGTCGAGGCGATGATCGCGGTGGTCACCCTCACCAAGGCGCTGCTCGACCAGGGTGTGTCCGGCGACTTCGGGCTGCTGGCCCAGCTGCGCGCCGCCGTCGCCCGCGCCGAGTCTCTGCCCAACACCCGCGAACACTGCGAAGCCATGGCCCTCGCCGCACAGGTGACCCCATGAGTCGGCTTCTCTGCCTCGCCTTCGTTTGCGGCGTCCTGGGCGCCCTCGGCCGCGCGGTGGGCCTCGTATGAGCCGCTACTCCGACGCCCAGTACACCGACGCCATCGAGGAAATGATGGACATGCCGCGTTACATCGCGGACTTCATCTTCGACGGCGCCGGGACGGAAGAAGTGGTCCGCCTCCTCCTGAGCCGTGGCCTCCCCTTCCGCGACGGCACCGCCCGCGACGGCCGCTTGCTCGACAAATACAACGAGCAGATCGACGCCCTGAAGGCCGCTTTCACCAAGTTCGCCCACGAAGGCAAGAGCGCAAAGCGCGCCAGCCGCGTGGACGAGTACCTCGACTACCGCACCCAGATGGAGGATGCCGCGTGAAGCGCAATCCGAAGATGTTCCGCTGCCGCCTCGTCCGCTTCATCGACGGCGCGCAGCAGGTGATCACCTACGTCGGCCCGTACGACGGTATCCCGAAGGGATGGTCGATGTTCGCGCGCCGCGTTGTCGGGCCGAGCGGGGGTATGGCGGCATGAGTACCTGCAAATGTTTCGACGAGATGAACGCACGGCTGAAGCCACACAACGCGCAGATCACGCACGGCTTCGCCATATCGGAAGGCTTGTCGCGTCTCCGCCTCACGTACTACGTGCAGACCGAGAAACTCGACGCCAGCGTGCGTAGCAAGAAGCCGCCGCTGGTGGTCATGTCGCACTGCCCGTTCTGCGGCGCGCCGTTGGATGAAACGGAATGAGCGCTTTCGACCGCTACCTCACCGAAGTCGCCATCGCTGCGCAGAAGCGCCGCCCGATGACCACCGCCGAATGGCAAGCACTGGGCGCTGGCATCGGCGTCCCTCTCGTCTTCCTTCTCTTGCTCGTCGCTTTCTCGCCGCATTGAAACACTGAGCGGAGCGCCCAGCCGGCGGTGGCGCAATCAGTAACACCGGCAGTGATTGCTACGCAGGGGTTCCTCTACCTGCGGGTCTGCGACCTGACTCTAAACCCGGAAGGCCGGGTGGGTAATGCGAGAGCGAAGTCGGAAGCGGCAATGCGGAGTTTTCCAACCACGTAGGCCTTCACCTCGCCGCCCCGTCGAGTAGCACGGGGCACAAGGAAGAGCCTGGATACATGGGTGTCGGCCCAACAGCCCCGACAGGCTCCCGATAAGACGCTTCGGGCCGGGCTCTTCCTTGTCCACCTCACAGCACGCCGACTCACGTCGGCAAGGAATTTGACATGACGAAGAGCACCGATATCCCGCTGACGCCCGTGGAGTCCTCTCAGATTCACAGCATCGGCCACGACGCCGAAACGAACACCCTGGCCATCCGCTTCAAGAACTACCGGGGCGAGGCCACGAGCCTCTACCACTACGACAACTTCACCACCGACGACTTCGCCGCGTTCCGCGACGCCGAGTCCATCGGGAAGCACTTCGGCCAGCACATCAAGCCTGCGACCGAGAAGCACCCCTTCCGCAAGGTTGTGCAGTTCGAAGGCTAAAGCTTTTACGGAGCGGAACGCGGAAGGCACCGCATCGGACTGATCCCCGAGTGTCAGGCACCGGGCTAGTAACCCGGCCAGCCAGGAACAACAGGCGACATAGCGCGCCTGCCGACAGCAGGAAACGCCCCTGCCCGCTCCACCTCTCTCACAGCACGCCGGCGCCGCCGGCCAAGGAATCCAGATGAACGCCTCCGCTACACAGCAGGTCGCGGTCGCAACGCAGCCCCGGCAACAGCTCGACCTCAGCCCGCAGACCTTCGACCAGGCGATCCAGTTCTGCGACTACCTCGCCGACAGTGACCTCGTACCCAAAGACTTCAAAGGCAAGCCGGCCAACTGCCTGATCGCGATCCAGTGGGGCGCGGAGCTTGGTCTGAAACCGCTCCAGGCAATCCAGAACATCGCGATCATCAATGGCCGTCCCGCGCTGTGGGGTGACGCCGTCATCGCCCTCGTTCGCAGCTCTCCGCTGTGCGAGTACGTTCGAGAATCGGAGGACGGCAGCACGGCCGTGTGCCGCGTGAAGCGCCGTGGCGAGGATGAGGAGGTCCGCACGTTTAGCGTCGAGGACGCGAAGACCGCCGGGCTTCTCGGCAAGTCCGGCACGTGGACGCAATACCCGAAGCGCATGCGGCAGATGCGTGCCCGCGCGTTCGCGCTCCGCGACGTGTTCCCCGACGTCCTGCGAGGCATTCCCATCGCCGAAGAAATCATGGACATCCAGCAAGGCGATGGACAGCGCGCGGTCACCGTGCGCGCCGAACCGGCCGCCTATCCGGCGGAGGACTTCGAGCGAAACCTGCCCGTATGGCTCAAGGCCATCGCTGATGGCCGTCGAACCGCCGACGACCTCATTGCCATGGCTGAAACCAAGGGCAGTCTCACCGAAGAACAGAAGAAGCTCATACGCGGCGCGAACAAGCCCGCTGATGACACGGGGTCCGAACAATGAAAATCCATAACTTGATCCAAGGCACCGACGAGTGGGCGGCGTTCCGCCTGAATCACCACGGCGCGAGCGAAGCCGCCGCCATGCTCGGCCTTTCGAAGCGGACCACCCGCTCGGAACTGCTGCGCATGAAGCACACCGGCACGCCCAAGGAATTCAGCGACTGGGTGCAAGAGAACATCCTCGACTACGGACACGCGGTGGAAGCCATGGGGCGGCCGCTCGTCGAAGAACTTATCGGCGATGAACTTTACCCCGTGACCTGCTCCGACGAAGACGTCGGCGGCCACCTGTCGGCTTCGTGCGACGGCCTCACCATAGCGGGCGACACCGCCTTCGAGCACAAGCAGTGGAACGCCGAACTGGCCGCCGCCGTCGCCGCCGGCACCGTGCCCGACGATCACATGCCGCAGTGCCAGCAGATCATGATGATTACCGGCGCTGATCGTGTGATCTTCACCGTGTCGGACGGCACGCCGGATAACTTCGTCTCGACCGAGGTGCGGCCTGATCCCGCGTGGTTCGAGCGCATCGTCGACGGCTGGGCTCAGTTTGACCGCGACCTGACCGACTACACACTGCCCGAGCAGAAGCCGATGCTGGTGGCTGAATCCGTGCAGGCACTGCCCGCCGTCGCCGTGCAGGTCATCGGTCAGATATCCGTCAGGGAGAACTTCAACGCGTTCGAGGTGGCCCTGCGCGACTTCCTCGCCAACAAGCTGATCCGGGAACCGCAGACCGATCAGGACTTCGTTGACCTCGATCAGCAGATCAAGGCGATGAAGAAGGCCGAGGACACGCTCAACGCTGCCGAGGCGATGATGCTCGCCCAGGTCGAGAGTATCGACCAGGCGAAGCGCCAGAAGGACATGCTCGCCAAGCTGGTCCGCGACAACCGCCTCATGGCCGAAAAGCTGCTGGAGAGCGAGAAGACCCGCCGCCGCCAGGAGCGCATCGAGGCGGCTCGCAAGGCCTACACGGCTCACGTGACCGACCTGCAGTCCACCCTGACCGGCCTCCGGCTCGACGTGGCGATGCCCGACTTCGCCGGCGCCATCAAGGGCCTAAAGACGCTCAGCAGCATCGACGACAAGCTCGACACGGCGCTGGCGAATGGAAAGATCGCCGTCGATCGTCAGGCGAACGAACTGCGCACCAAGCTGGCATGGGTGGAGGCCAATGCTTCGGAGTACCGCGCTCTGCTCGCCGACCTGCAGCAGCTGTCCGTGAAGCCTCTGGACGACTTCAAGCTGGCGATCACCGCGCGCATCGATGCCCACAAGCGGGCGGAGGAAGCTCGCCTCGAAGCCGAGCGGCAGCGCATCCGCCAGGAAGAGGCCGACAAGCTCCGGCTTGAGCAGGAAGCGGCCGCCGCTGTGGCTGCCCAGGCCGAGGCCGATGCTGAAGCCGAGCGGCTGGCTGCGCGCGATCCCGAGCCTGTCGCGCATTCGGAACTTCCGGTCGAGTCGCCCGTGCCGGTCCCCGCCGTGGTCTACCGCTCTGCCGCGCGCACCGTTGAGTCGCCCCTGCCCAGTGCTGGTCCAGCCAAGACCATCAAGCTCGGCGACATCAACGCCCGCATCGGGCCGCTGTCGATCACCGCTGACGGCCTGGCATCCCTTGGCTTCCATCCGGTGGGCACCGAGCGCGCGGCGAAGCTCTACGCCGAAAGCGACCTGATCGCCATCTATCGCGGCCTCTACGGCGTGATCCAGAACGCCGCCAACGAACTGAAGAAAGCGGCCTGACCCCCTTCAACAGCGCCGGCCTCGCCGGCAAAGGAATCTCGACCCATGACCGATATCGACAGCACCACCGTTCTCTCCTTCCGTGGCGATGCCGCGCTCAAGGCCGTCCACGTCACCCAGGCCGAGCACCACGCCGAGGCGGACATGCTGGCCGCCGGCACGTATGGCGAAGGCCGTGGAGCCCACTTCCGCGGCTGCTCGGTCGGCTGCTTCGCTCACGACATCGATCCGACCACGGACACGAACTGGCATGAGGTGGTCGCCGAGGCCCGCGGCTTGCCGGTGTGGCTCATCTGCCTGCAGGACTCGATGTTCGAGGGTCTGCCGCACGAAGACCGTGCGACGTTCCACGTCGACCTGGCGAAGCGCATTCCCGTCGGCGCGGACCTCGAGCCGGTGCAGCACTGGATCGCCATGGCGCGCATCGACCGTATGGTGGAAGGCCTCAAGCCCGCGCTGGAGGCGAAGCACGGTCATGGCGTGCACGAGGCGATCGAGCAGGTTGTTGCGGCTCTTGCCGTCGGCCGGCGCGCCCATGAAGCGGCCGCAGGCGGGAACGTGTGCGAATTGTCGGCGGCGGAGTCGGCGGCGGAGTCAGCGGAGTCGGCGGCGGAGGCGGCGTGGTCGGCGGCGGAGTCAGCGGAGTCAGCGGAGTCGGCGGCGGAGGCGGCGGAGTCGGCGGCGCGGTCGGCGGCGTGGTCGGCGGCGCGGTCGGCGGAGTCGGCGGCGCGGTCGGCGGCGTGGTCGGCGGCGCGGTCGGCGGCGGAGTCGGCGGCGGAGTCAGCGGAGTCGGCGGCGCGGTCGGCGGAGTCGGCGGCGCGGTCGGCGGCGTGGAAAGCCGAGCGCGATGCGCTGTTTGCAGCGCTCGATCGCGCTGGTAGCCAGGCGGCGTAAGTCCCTCATGCCGCCCACACCCGACCTCTTCACCGGCTGGTACGACAACCAGGCCACCAGGTGCCGTGAGTACTGGGACAACGGTGTCCGCGGCCGCTACGCCCATCGCTACGCCATCTGCCCGCATGCGCGTCACGCCGTGATGCGGGCTCCATTCGGCACCTATCCCGACCTTCCCTCCAACGCTCAACAGGAGCTTCGCGCACATGGCTGATGGTAGTTCGCAATCCGGGTTCAATTTTCCGAAGCGCCAGATCGCGTCGCGCCTCCTGCCGGGCGAGATCGTGGTGGATTTCTTCGCCGGTGGCGGCGGCGCCAGCGAGGCGCTCCGCCAGGCACTGGGCCGCGATCCGGACGTCGCGGTCAACCACGACCCGTTCGCCATCGGCATGCATGCAGCGAACCACCCGTTTACGCGGCATCTTCCTGCCGACGTGTGGACTGTCGACGTTCTCGGTGAGGTCGCCGGGCGGTCCGTGGGATGGTTTCACGCATCTCCAGACTGCACCGATTTCAGCCAGGCCAAGGGCGGCCAGCCGCGCAGTAAGGCCGTCCGCTCGCTTTCGTGGGTGATTCTGAAGGTCGTCGGAAAGCTAGCGCGCGTCGTCCGCGCACCGCGCATCGTCAGTCTGGAAAACGTCAAGCAGATCCTGAAATGGGGTCCGCTGGTCGCAAAGCGCGACAGGGCTACGGGTCGAGTTGTAACGCTTGATATGGTCCCGAAGGTGGACGCCCACACTGGCGAGATCGTCATGCGTCGCGGCAAGCCTGTAATGGTGCACCGGGTGGCAGAAAAGGGCGAGCAGGTGCCTCGACGGAACCAGTTCCTGGTGCCGAGCAAGGACATGGGTCATCGCGTCCCTCGACGTCGGCACCGCCGACACACGGCGATGGCTCAGGCTTCGAAAATGAAGCCGGTCTGCGCTACCGGTAGCACGTGGAACCATTTCGTAGAGGCGTTACGTGGGCTAGGCGGTGAAGTGGAATGGCGCGTCGTCAGAGCGCGCGACTACGGCGCAGGCACCACGCGCGAGCGCCTGTTCATGGTCGCCCGGTTTGACGGCGCACCGATCCGGTGGCCAGTGCCCACGCATGGACCTGGTCGTGCGAATCCCTACGTGGGCATGGTCCCGCACATCAACTGGAACAACCTCGGTCGGACAATCTTCGGCCGCAAGCGACCCCTCGTGCGCAAGACCATCTTGCGCGTACTGGACGGAGCAAAGCGGGGCCAGTGGCCGCAGCCATATCTCGATGCCATGCAGGCACTGCTGGATGGCCGCGAGCCGCGACTCCTGCTCAACGACGCTGAGGCACGCGACATTCTCTCCAGGGTGCCTGACCTCGACGCCATGGTGATGGCGGTCGGAGGCGGTGGTGTCGCACACGGAGCCAAGGACCCCGGCCCAACCTTCACGAAGGGCGGGAACGGCGCGGCGCCGCATCTGTTCCGGCCGGCCCTCATGCCTCTTCTCTTGGGCACGCAGGGCTCCGCCGCGGCGAAGCCGGTCGACGAGTCCGCCGGCACCTTCACCACTGGCGGGGCGACCAACAAGGATCATCCTGGTTGCGCGCGTCCCCAGCTCTTCCAGCCGATCATCGCGCCGTATTACGGGAGCGGTAGCGGTACAACCGGAACGCCCGTGTCGATGCCGATGCCGGCGGCGACGACCAAGTCCCGGTTCAGTGTTGCGGAACCGGTGATCGTATCGACGTGCAATTCGAACGGGTCGGACCGCGGCCGCGTTGCGTCGGATTCGCTGCCCACGGTGACCACGGCCAAGGGTGGGGATTTTGCCGTCGCTGTTCCGGTGGTGACCGAGTACCGCATCGACATCCTCTACCGAATGCTCGACGCGCCGGAGCTGTTCTCCGCCCAGGGCTTCCCGAAGGGTTACATCATTGACAGGACGGCCGACGGCCATCGCCTGAAAGTCCACCAGGCCATAGGGATGTGCGGCAACAGCGTGAGCCCGCCGCCGCTGCGCGCGATCGCCGAGGCGAACCTCGATTCCGTCCACGAAGAACTGGCGATGGCCGCATGACCGACGCCTACCGCCAGTTCCTCGAACGCAAGGTCCGCATGGCACCGTCCGCGGGCTTTGAAGTCGCCGACGCGGACATCAACCCGATCCTGCTGCCGCACCAGCGCGATGCCGTGTGCTGGGCATGCGCCGGCGGTCGTCGCGCCCTGTTCGAAGCCTTCGGCCTCGGCAAGAGCGTGCAGCAGTTGGAGGTGATCCGGCTGGCCATGGCGCATGCCGGCGGCCCGGGCCTGATCGTGGTTCCGCTGGGCGTGCGTCAGGAATTCCGTCGTGACGCCGCGATGCTGGGCATGGAGACGCGGTTCATCCGTACCAGCGCAGAGGTGGACCCGGAGTTCAGCGGCATCCACCTGACGAACTACGAGAGCGTGCGCGACGGCAAGCTGGACCCGAACGTGTTCGCGGCCGTCAGCCTGGACGAGGCGTCCGTGCTGCGCAGCTTCGGCTCGAAGACGTACCAGACTTTCCTGACGCTGTTCGAGCACGTCCGCTTCCGGTTCGTCGCCACGGCCACGCCATCGCCGAACCGCTACAAGGAGCTGATCCACTACGCCGGGTTCCTCGGCGTCATGGACACCGGCCAGGCCCTTACCCGCTGGTTCAAGCGGGATAGTACGCAGGCCAACAACCTGACCCTCTACCCGCACAAGGAGCGCGAGTTCTGGCTCTGGGTCGCCTCGTGGGCGCTGTTCCTGCAACGGCCGTCGGACCTCGGGTATAGCGACGAGGGCTACGACCTCCCGCCCCTTACGGTCCATTACGTCGAGGTGCCGGTCGACCACGGCAGCGCCGAGGCGGATCGGGATGGCCAGGGCAACCTGTTCCGGGATGCGGCGCTCGGGCTACGCGACGCAGCGCGGGAGAAGCGGGACACGCTTCCCGCCCGCGTGTCCGCCACCGCACGGATCCTCGAGGACAATCCGGGCGACCACTTCCTCATCTGGCACGACCTCGAAGCCGAGCGTCACGCGATCGCCGCGGCCGTGCCTGGCGTGGTCAGCGTGTACGGCGAGCAGGATCTAGACGAGCGCGAGGAAGCTGTCATCGCCTTCAGCGAGGGAAGGATCGCGCGCCTGTCCGGCAAGCCCGTGCTCATGGGCAGCGGCTGCAACTTCCAGCGGCATTGCCACAAGGCGATCTACGCCGGCATCGGCTTCAAGTTCAACGACTTCATTCAGTCCATTCACCGCATCCAGCGGTTCCAGCAGGCGCACCCGGTCGAGGTGTGGATCGTGTACGCCGAGAGCGAGCGCGAGGTGCTGGCGACGCTGCAGGCGAAGTGGACGCGGCATAACGAGATGGTGGGGAAGATGAGCGAGATCATTCGGGAATACGGCCTAAGCCACGCGGCGATGGCCGACGTGCTATCGCGTTCCATCGGTGTGGAGCGCATCGAGGTCAGCGGCCGGGACTGGCTGGTAGCGAACAACGACTGCGTAGCGGAAACGCGGACCATGGACGAAAACTCGGTCGACCTGATCGTGACGTCGATCCCGTTCGCGAACCACTACGAGTACAGCCCCAACTACAACGACTTCGGACACACCGATAACAACGAGCACTTCTGGGCGCAGATGGACTTCCTCACCAAGGAGCTGTTTCGGATCCTGAAGCCTGGGCGGATTGCCGCGATCCACGTGAAGGACCGCATCGAGTTCGGCAACGTCACCGGCGCCGGCGTCCCAACCGTCAGCCCGTTCCACGCCGAGGCCATCGCCCACTATTCCGGCATGCGCGCGCTGGGCCTGCCGGGTCACGGGTTCGACTACCTCGGCCTCATCACCGTCGTGACCGACGTGGTGCGCGAAAACAATCAGACCTACCGCCTAAGTTGGACCGAGCAGTGCAAGGACGGCACGAAGATGGGGGCGGGCTCGCCGGAGTACATCCTGCTCCTGCACAAGCCACAGACGGACCGCTCGAAGGGTTACGCGGACACACCTGTGCGGAAGGAGAAAGTCGCCTACACCCGCGCCCGTTGGCAGATCGACGCGCATGCCTTCTGGCGTTCCAGCGGCCAGCGCCTGCCCACCGTCGACGAGCTGGCCAGCCTTGGCCCGGACAAGCTCGCGAAGCTGTTCACCGCCTACAGCCTGGCCTCGCTGTACGACTACGAATCGCATGTGCGCATTGGGGAGGCCCTGGAGTCGCGCGGCGCCTTGCCCTCCAGCTTCATGTCCCTCGCGCCTGGAAGCCATCATCCGGACGTCTGGCACGACGTCAACCGCATGCTCACCCTCAACGGGGAGCAGACTCGCCGCGGTCTGGAAAACCACATCTGCCCGCTTCAGTTCGACATCGTGGACCGTCTGATCCGCCGCTTCAGCAACGAGGGCGACCTGGTGTTCGACCCGTTCGGCGGGCTGTTCACGGTGCCGCTGCGTGCGATTCGCCAACGCCGCCGCGGCCGCGCTAGCGAACTGAGCATGCCCTACTTCTTCGACGGCGTGAAGCACCTGCAGGCGGCCGAGGCGGAACTGTCAATGCCTTCCTTGTTCGACACCCTTCCGGACATGGACCAGGCGGCATGAAGCTCGTCCTCCCCTTCCCACCCCACTTCCGCGAAGGCTTGCGCGCGATCGCCAACGACCTGCGCGAGTACCGAGCCAAGAATCCGATTCCCGAAGCGGCGCTTCGTCCTGTTCCGCCCCTGCCGCCGGCGACGCCTGCGCCTATCACCCACTTCATAAAGAGGAGCCCGAAGGCATGAACGACGACTCCAGCAAGTATCGGGCGGTGTTCGAAGCCCAAGGCTCTCGTGCAGTGATCGAGGGGGCCATCGTGAACACTCGCTCCAACGGTGCCGCGGGCTTCCACGTTGAGGTTCAGGCCGACATGGGCTTCTTCGTGGGCCAGCGTGTGTGGATATCGCGAACTTCGCCCGCCACCCAGCCGCAACCCGAGCAGGCGGGTGACCCGGCTGCATGGCGATGCTTCCACTGCGACGAGACGTTCACCGACCGCGCCAACGCCGCGCTGCATTTCGGTACGCATGAATCGCAGAACCCGACCTGCACCATTGACGTCACCACGTATCGAGCCATGGAAGCAAAGGAAGCCCACTACTTTGACGAGGATGCGTATATCCACCGTCAGATGTACCGCATGGCGAACGAACACAAGCTCGCGCTGCAGCGCGCCGAGGAAGCCGGTTACGCCAAGGCGCTGAAGGACACGAGATACGCAGCCCCCACAAGTGAGCAGGCGGTGGGGGATGGGGCGGACGAGTCGCCGCTTGCCGGCCACTGGCACCACGGGAAGGGATTCCTTTGCTGCGGTACGTTTCGCATTGCTCGCGAAGACTGGGAAGCCGGCGTGTGCGCTGCCCCTGGTATGCGTACCGAGGTGTTCGACTGGATATGCGAGCGTCTGAACTTGACCACCCCACCGCCGGCTGTCGCCGCGCCTGCCGATGTGACAATTAAGGCGGTCATGAACGTGGTGGATGGAGTGATGTCGGATCACGGCGGAGAAGACCTCGACGACGAAGACGTGCGCCAAAGCTTCGATTCATGCCTGCGCGAACGCCTTTCTGACGCCCTCGTCTCACCTAGCGCCGGGGCGGTGGTGCCGGAGGGGTGGAAGCTCGTGCCGCGCGAGCCGACACCGGAAATGTTCAAGGCGTGCGATACCGTTATCCAGGGATACGGCGCTCGCCTCGTGTGGGAGCGCATGCACGATGCCGCGCCGGAGGTGCCCCGTGGGTGACCTCTTCGGGAAGCCGGAACCGGTGGCACGTACCTACGTGCCGTTTTACTGCTGCGGATGCGCAGGCACTCAATCTAGGGTCTGCAAAAAGCACGGCCGGCGACATTGCGCGGCGGGGAAGAATCGGTGTTCTGTCGGATTCTGCGACGCCTGCTACCTGGGCCTGCCAGCCGCCGCTTCCACGCCGCCACACACCCGCGATGCGGGTAACGGGGAGGTGGGGGCGTGAATTTCTACATCCACTTCATCAGCGAAGAAACCGACCAGGTCATCTCGAAGTGTCGCGTCGGGGGCGTTCCAGCCGTCGGCGACGAAATTCGACTGGCAGGCGAGCGCTACTGGCAAATCACGCGGCGAGTGTGGTGCCTAGATGAGCGCCAGGAAATGGGATTGCAGCGCGTAAACGTGGGAGTCAAGCCAGCATGATCCGCGAACTTCCGATTCTCTTCTCGGCGCCGATGGTTCGCGCCATCCTCGAAGGCCGCAAGACCGTGACGCGGCGGGTGGTGAATCCGCAACCCGACTTCGTGGTCGACGGCATCGCCGCCCGCACAACCCCTGACGACATGCGTCTCGGTCGTCTCGGCAAGGTTATCCGCTGCCCCTGTGGCAAGCCCGGCGACCGGCTGTACGTGCGCGAGACATCTTTCCGCATGCCCCACCCTTCAGATGTCGGCCTTACGCCGAACGACCTTCCGCGCACCTGGCAGGCAGCATGCGATGTCGCCGGACAGGTCCTCTATCGGGCGGACATGGAGTCGCGCACGGCGTCGCTGATCATGTCCGACGGCGAACGTTGGACGCCCTCCATCCACATGCCGAAGGACCGCGCCCGCATCTGGCTCGAGGTGACCGGCGTGCGCGTGGAGCGACTGCAGGACATCAGCGAGGAGCAGGCGCGCGCAGAGGGATCGCTTAGCCACTTTGTCGAGTTGAGCACGATCCCCGGCTTCACGGCCATCTGGGACAGCCTCGCCAAGCCCGGCACGCGCTGGGCCGACAACCCATGGGTCTGGTGCGTGGAATTTCGACGCGTGGCGGTGCGCTGATGGCCATATCTGGCGGCCAGCTGCGTTCGTTCCGGACCGGATGGGCGATCGTGCTGGGCAACTTCGGCAAGGGCCACTATTTCCGCCGCATCGGCGCCGGCGACGTGGCCCTGGCCTCGTGCGGCATGGATGCCTACGTGTCGCTGCTCTACGGCATCGGGACCTACGAAACATGCCGGCGATGCCGGAAGAAACACGGTGCGCCGCCCGACCGTCGGACGTGCATGGAAACACTGAAGGAGGTGCCGCATGGGCGCAGCTGAAAACATCCCGTTCGAGGAACGGGCTATCAATGCCGATGAAGTCGGCGTTCTACTGGGGTGCAGCGGCCGGCAGGTGCTGGAGCGCATTGCGTGCAAGCCGGGATTCCCCGCCCGGCTATCGATTCGCCCGGCCTCATGGATCGCCCGCGAGATACTCGAGTGGCGCGACGCTAATCGAGCTGGTCCGCGAGTTCGTCGGCGGTAGTCTGGTAGTAGATCATCAGGGACCGTAGATCCCGGTGGCCGATCATTCTGGCCAGTTCCATGACGTCCAGCTTCTTCGACAGCCTCCATATCGCCTCGGCACGGCTGTCGTGGAAGTGCAGGTTTTCCACCTCCGCGCGATCGCGGGCCTTGCGGAACAGGGCGTCTCGGAGGGCATGGTTGAGGCCGAATACTGTCTCCCCATCCCTGGGCAGCAATCCGAGGATTTCGCGCGCACGCCGCGATAGCGGAACCTCACGATCATCGCCGTTCTTCGTCTTCGGTAGACGCACGGACTTCGCGGAGACGTTGGACCATGTCAGGCCGACGATCTCGCCCGACCGCATGGCGGTTTCCAGGGCGAAGAGGAAAGACAGCGCGACGCGCTGGCTCGCATTCTCGGGGATGCCGCCGTCATAACCCAGCGCCATAGTCACCCGATCGACCTCGGCGGCGGGCACGCGGCGCTTCCGGCTCGGCGGCGCCGGCGGACGCCGTACGTCGTCGAGCGGGTTGATCCGCATCCAGCGCCACTCACGCCTGGCCACGTCGAAGACCGAGCGGAGGAAGGCAATCTCCCTGCGCACGGTCGCAGCGGACACCGATCGGAGGCGCTCGTCGCGCCACTCGGCGAGGTGGGAGGCGTCGAGCTCCCCGATACGACGTTTCGCGATCGCCATGCGCGCCAGAGAGGCGCACCGTAGGGTTTCCCATCGCTCGCCAGGGCGGGTCGTCGCGACCTCGCGGGCATACCGCTCCAGCGCCTCCTTCAAGGATTTTTCCGGCAGCTTCTTGCCGGTGAGTTCTGCCTCGCGCTGGAGAGCCCAGGCGGCCGCCTCTGCTTTCGTCCGGTGGGACTTCGCGTCCCTATCGCCGTTCTTGTAGACCTCGGCGAACCAGGTCTTTCCGCGCCGTCGTATCGATGCCATGGGCGGCATGCTGACGTAATTTATGACGTAATAGCAGCGTGGACACAGTGGGTTTCGGTGGGATTGGCTATCTCCGAAGGATGGCCTCAAGCCATTGATTGGCGAGGCATAAGTACCCATTGCGGGCACTCGCGGGATAGCGTGGAATTTACTTGAGATTCATCTCTTGGGCACCAATTATAAACGAAGCCTCGCAGCAATGCGGGGCTTCGTTGCTTCCGGGGTTCGGGCGCATGGATCGGCGCTTGATGGCACCCAACCAAAAGTCGCCAGACAGGCACTCACGGGCTTATGAAGCCCGTGAGCATACGCTACCGAAACGTCCAGGGGCTGCGTGCCATCGCGGCGCTGATGGTCTTCTGTAGCCACCTGTTCTGGGACATCGTGCCCATGCGGGCGCATTGGGCGAGACCCTTCGTGACGGCTTACGGTCGATCCGGAGTAGATATCTTCTTCGTGATATCCGGTTTCATCATTTACCACGCGGCGAAGCGCTCGGCCGCGCAAGTAGAGATCGTGGGGCGAGGCCGGGCAGCCTGTGAGTTCGCCATGAAGCGGGTCATCCGCATCTACCCCCTCTACTGGACCGTATTCGCCGCGGCAGCAATCATCATGGTATGGGCCCCGCTTCCTGTGTCGATGCCGAGGCAACCACAGTTCGACCTCCTTATCCTGATCGACAGCATCCCCAACTTTCGGGTTCCCGCTGCCTGGACACTGGCCTTCGAGGTCTACTTCTATGCCATGACGGCGATCAGCATCCTTATCTTTCCGTCACGGATATTCACCGGCCTGCACATCTGGTTCGCGGTTATCGCGGGCGTGATCCTGGTTTCGACGATCTCCGGCGTGCCTGCCCCACTGGATTACACGTTTGCTCCCATCCTTCTCGAATTCCTTCTGGGGGTGGGTGTCGGTTTTCTCATCGACCGTGGCGAGCATCGCCTTCCTGTCACAGCGCTTTGCATCGGCGTGGTCTGCTTCGCCGCCGGCAACCATCACCTGGACCCCTACGCAGGGGGTGCTGCCATGTCGTATCTGGCACGCCTGGTCTGTTGGGGCTTTCCGGGCGCGCTCATCGTCTATGGAGTGATCGCGCTCGAAGTGCGGGGCTCTTGGATCATGCCGAGGGCTTTGCAATACCTGGGCGACGCATCGTATTCGCTCTACCTGTGGCACGCTGTTGTCTTTTACGGTGTGGCCGCATTATTCGTGCATTTCGGATGGGTTGGCGTCGTCAAGTCCACGCTGCTTACCCTAATCATGGCCGCCATTGGATTTGGCATCGGGTTGCTCAGCTACCACTTCATCGAGAAACCTTCGCTTCGCGTGCTCGGAGGACTGTTAGTCTCGCGGAAGCCGGATCCGTCGGCCTCTGCAGCGGACCCGTCGCTAACGTGACAGCCATGAGCCATTGGGTTTGAACTCTTATGACCAGCAATCCGATTCACTCGTCCGCCGGGCTGCCTGCCGAAGCTTCCGCTTTCCTTGCGAAGGCGGTGGCGTCCCGGGCCGCCATGGATCGTGCTGCACGCGATACCACGACAGCCGCCGATGAGCTCCGGCGTTATGCAAAGTTCTCACGCCCTGGCCAGCCTTCGGCCCACATAGTGCAACTTCGGCAACGGCAGGCGACGGCCCGGATGGACTCCGCGCGGGCAAAACAGGCGTTCCTGCAAGCGGCCCAGGGGTTCGTCCATGCCGCGGGACTGCTTTTGCCACCGCGCGTATCGCTGGAATCATTCGTGCTGGGCCGGATGGAACAAGGCAAGAACGACATGCCACGCTGATCCCGACAACAGGAGGTCTGCAGGAACTCGCCTGAGTGCACCCTCGACCGGCGTTATTCTTGCTTCGATCGATCGGCCTTCCAGAACAGGAGGGCCAGAAAGGCGGCGGTAAGAATGATTTTTATCGCGGCATCGAGCATCGGATGGGCGACCCTATCGAACATCCTTATCAGCGAGATCATAAGGCCGCAGTAAATTACGATAGTCGCCCACCCCTGCCAGCTGCGCGGCCCAATTCCCCAGCCCACGCGTTTCGGGCCAAACCAGTAGGTTCGCTTAGCGGCCACGGTAGTGCTCCCTTGATTTCTCGCCGATTCTAGTCCCACACTCGTCCCAATTGAAACGATCGCCACCGTCGTTCCCGGACCACCCGCGACAAGGGGCGACGGTGGAAACCGTCGCCCCCTGCCGAAACTACAAGCCCTGGCGAAGTACCTCAATGTGCCAGCGCTGATCGGTGCTCACCGGACGGAACTGCGATGCCCATTCCGGCGTGATCGGCCGCGGCGTCGCTCCGAAGGGAGCGGGCTGATGGTCGATACCCACGCGGGGGGAACTCGGGTAGTTGGTCCACGGTTCGAGCGGAGTGCCATGCGGATTGACGGGATAATCCTGGAACCGTCCTTCGGCGGCGTGATAGCGCACCTGACCGCCTTCCACGTAGAGTCGATATTGCGCCTGGTCGATGAATGAATGCAGGCGATCCGCACGCCATTGCCACTGCTGTTCGAATGAAATCCGGCAGGATTGCGTGACGACGGCGCGTGTTTGCGAATCGGCGGTCAGGCAACGACCGGACGCGCGGTTCACGTAACGGCTGGAGGGATCGAGGCCCCACATCTGCCGACGATCCATCTTGTCGCACGGAACCAGCACCACGTTGATGTCATCACGCAGGCACTCGCCCATGCCAGTCGCCGAGCGGAGCAACACCGTGATATCCGCCGTGAGATACGGATCGGACATGTCGATCACATAGGATGCCGGCACGTCACGCTTGTCCTGCACGCTTCGCGTCCTGAGGTTTGTACGCTCCCACCACCACTCCGATCGCTGGAGGTCGTAGCCGCCCGACACGGACACCGTCAACCCGTCTTCGTAGTCACCCGGCAGGATCCATTCCGACTGGGTGTTGAACGTGATGCTGCGCATCGTCGAGGTCATCTTGTCCTCGGTGAGTTGGGGCAATCCGGCGCCCGCGCGATTGACCAACACCCCCCTTAGCCTGGGCGCGATCAAGGCCTGCCATTCCACCGAGTCCACCCCGACTGCACGCGAGTTGATCGAGTAATCCTTGAAGGTCGTGCTCAGGCTCTCCGACCAGTTGTAGTCATAGCTGGCGGAAAGATTGAGCGGCATTTTTGCCGCCAGCGCGTCGTCAGCTTTTCCGGTAGCGCTCAGTTCCGATCCGGTGGACCCGCCGATGGTGAACCCTCCCGTCCTGGTCTCGGTCGTGGTGTACTCGATGCGGTCGTCGCTTAAGGGGTAGTGATTGCGGTAACTCGGCGTGACGCCGTTCTCGGCCTTCAGGGTGTGGCTCAGCCGGTACTGATGCGGCAGGTAGGCGCCCCAGAGATTCTTCTGTGTTTTCGTACCGTCGACGGTGCCATTCTTGTTGGTCTTGACTGTCACGTTGGACGACGTGACCATCACGGCCTTGGCATCGGCACTGTTCGTCCGTATCCGCACGACGTCTATGACAGACGAGCCGGAGATTTCACCGTCACCGTCCACGAAGTTCAAGCCGAAGCGGCGGGACGGGTAGGAAGGCTTGCTGTCGTCGTTCTGCTGGACGGACACCTGGGTGGCTACGGCGCTCCGGCTGGTGAGGCGATTCCCTGCCAGGCTCGTGGTGGCCGGAATCGGCTTTACCACCGCCGACAGCAGGTCGGCTGTCGTGGCCGCGCTGGCGCCGCCGGAGAAAACCTGTGTGAACCCGTCGCGGTCGCGTCGCAGGATGACATCGCCTGCCGTGGGCGTGATGCCGAAGATGGACGATACGCGCTTGATGTCGTCAGGCTCCTGGCTATCCATACGAAGGAGGAAGGGCACACCTCGCTCGTATAGCCGGGACAGGACGACGGCCTCGGCATCATCAAGCGGCAGGACGTCGGTCGAAACGATTCCCAGGACGCTACCTGGAACTCCCGACGCCAAGCGATCGATATCTGCCGAAAGCAATTCTCCCGCGGCGAGCGGGCTGGCGCCCCCGCTCAACCTGGCAGTTACGCCGGGGGTGGACGGGCCGCCGAAAGTGATCAGGGTCACTGCGCTCATCCCGAAGGACGAAGCCTTGAGCATGGGCGGGACTGTCAGGGAAAAGGCCGATGGAACCAGGCCGAGGCCAATGGCGAGAGACAGGGTACGGAACGCCAGAGTGGGGATTCTCATGGGGTGGACCTCCTTGTGTTGTCCGGTTTCGACGCTAGTCCCAGCTGCCGCTACGCAAGTGAGATAGTTCTCACCACACATGACAGGCGCTGACAGAAGTTCCCTCCGTTTTGGCGCAGTTCGCCGCATGATCTCGGACGATGCCGCCACCCCTATACCGAAATCAGCCGTTTCACTTGCGAATGAAGGCTTCGCCCTGACGACAACCCACGTAAACCCCTACAACCGGCCAGGGCATGTCCCTGCTTGGCCCGTACTTGCCCGACATCCTCGCTCTTGCCCCTGTATAATCCGCCGGGTAAAGCTCGGTGGGAGAAGCGGAAAGACCCGCTGCCGAAGGCGCAACGCCCGTAATCGCTCAGGCCCCCATACCACCGCGCGGTCATCACTCTGGAGAGACCGGTTCGATCCGGCGCCGAAGGTGCAAGGGGCTCCACGCCTCCAAACTCTCAGGCAAAAGGACAGAGGGGCGCCCCACGTGCCGGCACGGCACGTTTTTCCGGATGCCTCCAAAGCCCATGAGCCAGAAAACTTCGCTGCGCGACCTCGAAAACCACGGCGCCTTCATCGAGCGCCACATCGGCCCGAACGACACCGAGATCGCCGAGATGCTGCGCGTGGTCGGCCACGCCTCGCTCGACGCCCTGACCGACGCCATCGTCCCTGGCTCGATCAAGTCGCCTGCCCCGCTCGCCCTGCCTCGCGCCGTGACCGAAGAGGAAGCACTGGCGAAGATCCGCGCCATCGCCGACCGCAATACCGTGTTCCGCAGCTTCATCGGCCAGGGTTACCACGGCACGCTCACGCCGAACGTCATCCTGCGCAACGTACTGGAGAACCCGGCCTGGTACACGGCCTATACGCCGTACCAGGCGGAGATATCGCAGGGTCGCATGGAGGCCCTGATCAATTTCCAGACGATGGTCGCCGACCTCACCGGTATGGACATCTCCAACGCGTCTCTGCTCGACGAAGGCACCGCGGCCGCCGAGGCGATGACGCTGGCCAAGCGCTCCGCCAAGTCGAAGTCGAACGTGTTCTTCGTCTCGAAGGATGTGCACCCGCAGACGCTGGAAGTGCTGCGCACGCGCGCCGACGGCATCGGTATCGAACTGCACGTGGGCGACGATAGCGAAGCCACCGGCGTGGACAGCTTCGGCGTGCTGCTGCAGTACCCGAACACTTACGGCCGCATCAACGATTACAAGGGCCTCGCCGATGCCACGCATGCGCGCGGCGGCATCGTATGCGTCGCCACCGACCTGCTCGCGCTCACGCTGATCGCCGCGCCGGGCAGCTGGGGCGCCGACATCGTGGTGGGCAACACGCAGCGCTTCGGCGTGCCTTACGGCTTCGGCGGCCCGCACGCCGCCTACCTCGCCTGCCGCGACGCGTATAAGCGTTCCATGCCGGGCCGCCTGATCGGCGTCTCCGTGGATACCGAGGGCAAGCCGGCTTACCGCCTCACCCTGCAGACCCGCGAGCAGCACATTCGTCGCGAGAAGGCCACGTCGAACATCTGTACCGCCCAGGTGCTTCTGGCCGTGATGGCAAGCATGTACGCCGTGTACCACGGTCCGGAAGGCCTGGTGCGCATCGCGCGCCGCACGCACCGCCTCGCTTCGATCCTCATGGTCGCGCTACGCAAGGCCGGCATCGCCGTCGGCGGCGATTTCTTCGACACGCTGCACGTCACCGGTATCGACGCGAAGGCGATCCACGCCAAGGCCGCCGCCGCGCAGCTCAACCTACGCGCGATCGACGACTCCAGCGTCGGCATCAGCCTCGACGAAACGACCACCCGCGTCGACGTGCTCGCACTCGCCGGCGTCTTCGGCGGCAGTGTCGACGACATCGACGCGCTCGACGCGGAAGTGCACGACGCGCTGCCGAAGCAGCTGCTGCGCGGCATGGACTTCCTCCAGCACCCGGTATTCAACACGCACCACAGCGAGCACGAGCTGCTGCGCTATCTGCGCGGCCTTGCCGACAAGGACCTGGCACTGGATCGCACGATGATCCCGCTCGGCTCGTGCACCATGAAGCTCAATGCCACTGCCGAAATGATCCCGGTGACGTGGCCGGAGTTCGCCAACATCCATCCGCTGGCCCCGGCCGGCCAGGCGCAGGGCTACAAGCAGCTGATCGACGAACTGGAAGCGATGCTCGTCGAATGCACCGGCTACGACGCCGTGAGCCTGCAGCCGAACTCGGGCGCGCAGGGCGAATACGCGGGTCTCCTCGCCATCCGCGCCTACCACCGCTCGCGCGGCGAAGGCCATCGCGACATCTGCCTCATCCCGGAATCCGCCCACGGCACCAACCCCGCCTCGGCGCAGATGTGCGGCATGACCGTGGTCGTCACGCGCTGCGATGCGAACGGTAACGTCGACGTGGACGACATCCGCGAGAAGGCACAGAAGTACTCCGACCGCCTCGCCGCCATCATGATCACCTACCCCTCCACGCACGGCGTGTTCGAGGAAGACGTGGTCGCCATCTGCGAAGCCGTGCACAAGCATGGCGGCCAGGTGTACACCGACGGCGCGAACATGAACGCGCTGGTCGGCGTGGCGAAGCCGGGCAAGTGGGGTTCGGACGTCTCCCACCTCAACCTGCACAAGACCTTCTGCATCCCGCACGGCGGTGGCGGCCCGGGTGTCGGTCCGTGCGCGGTCAAGTCGCACCTCGCTCCGTTCCTGCCGCGCGCCTTCGGCAGCGAGGGCGACGTGGGCATGGTCAGCGCGGCCACCTTCGGCTCCGCGTCGATCCTGCCGATCTCGTGGATGTACATCACGCTGATGGGCACGGAAGGCCTGCGCAAAGCGACCCAGGTGGCCCTGCTCAACGCCAACTACATCGCCAGTCGCCTCGCCCCGCATTTCAAGACGCTCTATACCGGCCGTAACGGCCTGGTGGCGCACGAGTGCATCCTGGACCTGCGCCCGCTCAAGGACGCCACGGGCGTGGGAGCGGAAGACGTCGCCAAGCGCCTCATCGACTTCGGCTTCCACGCCCCCACGCTGTCCTTCCCGGTCGCCGGCACGCTGATGGTCGAGCCGACCGAGAGCGAGTCGCTGCACGAACTGGACCGCTTCATCGACGCCATGATCCAGATCCGCGACGAGATCCGTGCGGTGGAAGACGGCCGCCTGGACCGCGAGGACAACCCGCTGCGCAATGCCCCGCACACGGCCACGATGGTCACGGGCAGCGAGTGGACCCACGCCTATCCGCGTGAACTCGCCGCCTTCCCGCTGCCGACGTTGAAGTTGTCGAAGTACTGGCCGCCGGTGTCCCGCGTGGACAACGTCTACGGCGACAAGAACGTGATGTGCGCCTGCATCCCGATCGACGCCTACAAGGAAGACGTGGAGGCTTAAGTCTCTACCGGCTCGCCCGGGTATGCCTCCATACCCGGGCGAATCCGCCCGACCCCGCTTTGTCATAAACTTCCCCGGTTGCCGCGCGCCCGCGCGGCCCGATCTTCCGAGGTAAGTACGATGACCCAGGACACTCCGCGCGACGACAGTCTCCTCGGCCTGCTCAAGGGCGTGGAAGACTTCAGCCACAGGGTCTTCCCCGAGCGGGAACAGCTCTTCAGCGAGCTGGCCGAAGGCCAGAGCCCGCATACCCTTTTCATCACCTGCGCCGATTCCCGCGTGGTGCCGGAGATGATCACGCAGACCCAGCCCGGCGAACTGTTCGTCTGCCGCAACATCGGCAATATCGTGCCGGGTTACGGCGAGATGCTTGGCGGTGTCTCCGCCGTGGTCGAATTCGCCGTGATGGTGCTGCGTGTCCGTCACGTCGTGGTCTGCGGCCACACGGATTGCGGCGCCATGAAGGGCCTGCTCAATCCGGATTCCACCAGGGACCTGCCCACTGTGGAGACCTGGCTGCGCAATGCGCAGGCGGCCAAGAGCGCTGTATTCGCACGCAAGCTCGAAGGCCCCGCCGCCATGGAAGCGCTGATCCAGGAGAACGTGCGCCTCCAGCTCGCCCATCTGCGCACCCACCCCGCGGTGGCCGCGGCGCGGGCGAACGACGCTATCACCCTGCAAGGCTGGGTCTACGATATCGGCGACGGCAAGGTCTCCGTGCTAGACCAGGCCAGCGACCGCTTCGTCCCGCTGTCCGAAGCCATCCAGCGCGAGCACGGCGTGTGATCCTTCCGGGGCGGGCCCACATCGGGCACATCCTGCATTACGTCGGCAAGCCGTTGATCTGGCTTCTGGCGTGGGACGTCGTGGTCACCGTGTTCTGGTACCTGGTCAATCCCGACTGGATGGAATTCCCCGCCCTGCCGGTCACGCTGCTGGGCTCCGGCGTGGCGGTATACCTGAGCTTTCGCAACACCACCGCCTATGCCCGCTGGTGGGAGGCGCGCACGCTGTGGGGCGCGATGGTCAACGCATCGCGTACCCTCGCCCGCGATGCGCTCACCCTGCTCGCGGACCGTGACGTCGCAACCGACGTCACGCATCGCCAGATCGCCTACGTGCATGCCCTGCGCCTGCACCTGCGGCGCCAGGCGCCCTGGGAAGAACTGGCCGACCGCCTTCCGTTCGACGAATTGGAGCGGCTGCGTTCCGTGACGAACGTACCCAACACCATCCACGCACGCACGGCGGCGACTGTCTCCGGCGCACGGCCGGACCCCATCCTGCTGGCGACCTTCGCGCGCACGATGAGCGATATCTCGAACGCGCAGGGCGGCATGGAGCGGATCAAGAACACACCGCTGCCGCAGCAGTACACCGCCTACCCCGCCATCTTTACGCACGGCTTCTGCGTGCTGCTGCCGCTGGGCCTCGTGGAAACCCTGGGCCTCTACACGCCGCTGGGCTCCACGGTGGCGGGCTTCCTGTTCCTCGCCCTGCTGCAGATCGGCAACGACATGCAGAATCCCTTCGAGAACCGTGAAGACGACGTGCCGCTCTCCACCCTCACCCGAGGCATCGAGATCGACCTGCGCGACACGCTCGGCGAAACGCACGGGCTCCAGCCGGCACAGCCCGTCGACGGCATCCTCTGGTAATCCCACGACCATGACCGTTGGCATGGGACAAACGGGCTATAAGTGATTTCAATCGAGATAAATACCGGCTTCACGGAGGTTACCCCTTGCGCGCCCTGCATCCGATCGTCCTCGCCGCCGCTCTTGTCCCCGCGCTCGCAGCGGCCACCTCGGGCCCCGCCGACCTCGTGAACCCGCTGATCGGGACCACCAACGGAGGCAACGTCTTCCCCGGTGCCGTGGTGCCGTTCGGCATGCTCCAGTTCAGTCCGGAAGCGTCGCCGCTGCCCGGCAAGAAGGCGCCCATCGCTGCTCCGGGCGGCTACGAATACCGGGCCGATGCCATCCGCGGCTTCAGCCTCACGAACGTCGAAGGCTGGGGCTGTGCGGGTGGCTCGGGCGACGTACCGATCATGCCCATCAGCGAGGACGTGACCGCCTCGCCGTCCACCGACTTCCGCCACGCGTATGCCGCGAAGTTCTCGCACGCGAACGAATCGGCCAAGGCCGGGCATTACCGTGTGGCGCTGGACAACGGCGTGGCCGTGGACCTCACCGCCGCCCTGCATAGCGGCGCAGCGCGCTTCGCCTTCCCTGCAGGCAAGCCGGCGAACGTGCTGGTTCGCGCCTCGGATTCCGAAGCGGGCTCCGAAAATGCGAAGGTCGCCGTCGACAAGGCGCATGGCCGGGTATCGGGCGAAGTCACCAGCGGTAATTTCTGCGGTTACATCAACGAGGCCGATCGGCACAGCTACTACACGCTCTACTTCGTCGCCGAGTTCGACCAGCCCTTTGCGGCCACGGGTTCATGGCACGACACCATCGTGAACAGGGGTGGCACCCAGGCTGAAGGCGGCACGGGGTACGGCCCCAAGGGTTTCGCCGAGGCAGGCAAAGGCTCGGGCGCATGGGTGGGCTTTGCGAAAGACACGCAGACCGTCAACGTGCGCGTCGGCATTTCCTATGTGAGCGCGGCGAACGCGCAGGCCAACCTGGATGCCGAAAACCCGAAGGGCACGACGTTCGAATCGCTGCGTGACAAGGCTGTCGCCGCCTGGAACGCGCGCCTCTCGCACATCGACGTGGAGGGTGGCACGCCCGACCAGCGCACGGTGTTCTACACGGCGCTCTATCACGCGCTGATGCACCCCAACGTTTTCAGTGACGTCAACGGCGAATACCGCGGCTTCGACGGAAAGGTCCATCGTGTAAGCGGAAGCCAGAAGGCCCAGTACGCGAACTTCTCGGGTTGGGACGTTTACCGATCGCAGCTGCCCCTGGTGGCATGGCTGGAACCGAAGACCGCCAGCGACATCGCGCAAAGCCTGTACAACCAGGCACAGCAGAACAACGGTGTGTGGGACCGTTGGACCCACAACAACGGCGGCACACATGTGATGAACGGCGATCCGGCCGCCGCAGCGATGGCGGGCGTGTATGCCTTCGGCGCCCGCGACTTCGACGCGAAGGGCGCCCTCGCCTCCGTGGTTCACGCCGCCGACCACCCCACGGCACTGGATATCTCGCACGACGGCTGCGAAGTGGAATGCGTCGGCCAGCGCCCCGGCCTGGATGCGTGGCTGACGCTGCATTACATTCCGGTCGGCGCGCCAGCCTGGGGCCCGGCGGCAGATACGCTGGAAACTGTCGCAGCCGAATTCGGCATCAGCTCGCTGGCGGATCGGCTGGGCGACAAGGCGACTTCGGCCCGCTTCCTCGAACGGGCGCAGTACTGGCGCAACCTGTTCGATCCCAAGGCCACGCCGGAAGGCGGTTATATCCGCAACCGCAATGCCGATGACAGCTGGGCGCTGATAAAGGACCATGAGAAGGAAGCACCGCACGCCTTCACGCCGTCCACCGAAGACGGCTTCGTCGAAGGCAGCGCGGCGCAGTACGTCTGGATGGTGCCGTTCAATGTCGGCGGCCTGTTCGATGCCATGGGTGGCCGCGAAAAAGCCCGCAAGCGCCTGGACGCCTTCTTCTACCAGCCCGACGGCAGTTTCGCGGTAACGAAGTCCGGCCCGTTGCATGCCGAACTCGATAACGAACCGTCCATCGGCACACCCTGGCTCTACAACTACGCCGGCCAACCGTGGAAGACGCAGGAGCTCGTCCGCCGCGTGCTCGATACGATTTGGGTGAACGCGCCGAACGGTATTCCGGGCAACGACGACCTCGGTGAGATGTCGTCGTGGTACGTATTCGCTGCGCTCGGCATTTATCCATCCATCCCCGGCCGCGCCGAGATGGTCGTCGGCAGCCCGATCTTCACGCATGCCGTGGTGCATCGCGAAGGCGGCGACATCATCATTGACGCGCCAAACGCAGGCGCAGGCAAGCCGTATGTCACGGCGTTGAAAGTGGACGGCAAGGCGTCAGCGCGGTCGTGGTTGCCGGAGTCCTTCGCGTTGAAGGGCGGCAAGCTGGAGTTCGACCTTTCGGACAAGCCGAACAAGAACTGGGCGACGAAGGAATCCGACGCCCCGCCCTCGTTCGACGTGAAGCGCTAAGACGGGGTTCGAAGCCTCAGCGCATTACCTACAACGGAGACGGAACTCAGGCTCATCGCCAGCGCCGCGATCATCGGCGATAGCGTGATCCCGAGGAACGGATACAACACGCCGGCTGCCAACGGCACGCCTACCGCGTTGTAGACGAAGGCGAAGAACAGGTTCTGCCGGATGTTCTTCACCGTCGCCTCGGAAAGCGACCTCGCCCGCGCGATGCCCGCGAGGTCGCCCTTCAGGAGCGTGACCGACGCGCTCTGGATGGCGATGTCGCTGCCGTTGCCCATGCCGATGCCAATGTCCGCCGCTGCCAGTGCGGGTGCGTCGTTCACGCCATCGCCTGCCATCGCCACCGTCGCGCCCTTCGCCTTCAACGCAGCGATGAGCGCGGCCTTGTCCTCGGGCGAGACGCCCGCGTGCACTTCGTCGATCGGCAGCGACGCTGCCACGGCCTTCGCGGTCGCCTCGTTGTCGCCGGTGGCCATGACCAGCCGCACGCCCGCTGCGTGGAGCGCGCCCAGGGCCGGCCTGGTCGATGGTTTCACCGCGTCCGCAAGCGAGAACACGGCGGCAAGCCTGCCGTCGACCGCGAGGTACATCGCCGTGGCGCCTTTGAAGCGCGCCTTCTCGGCGAAATCGTTCGCGGCGCCGGCTTCCACGCGCTCTGATTCCATCAACCGCGCATTACCCAGCGCCACGTCATGCCCGTCGACGCTCCCGGTCACACCGCGACCCACGATCGCCTGGAAACCCGTAACCGGGGGAATGACGAGCTCTTCCGCCTGCGCCGCGGCGACGATCGCTGCGCCGAGCGGATGCTCGCTCGGCCGCTCCACCGCCGCGGCGAAGGCGAGGACCGTGGCACGCTCGCGGCCGAACGTCCGCACATCGACCAGTACCGGCTTCCCCTCGGTCAGCGTGCCGGTCTTGTCGAAGACGAGCGTGTCGACGTCACGCAATTGCTCGATCGCCGCCGCGTCGCGGAAAAGGACGCCTTCGCTCGCGCCGCGACCGCTGGCAACCATGATCGACATCGGAGTCGCGAGCCCGAGAGCGCAGGGACAGGCAACGATCAGCACGCTCACCGCGGCGACCAGCGCATGCGCGAACGTGGGTACAGGGCCGGCCAGCCACCACGCGACGAAAGCGAGCACCGCCAGGACAACGACGGCGGGCACGAACCAGGCCGCGACCTTGTCCGCCACGCGCTGCAACGGCGCGCGGGAGCGCTGCGCCTCGGCCACCATGGCCACGATGCGAGACAGCACCGTATCGGTACCCGCATGCCCCACGCGCATCGTCAGGGCGCCATGCTGGTTCTGCGTGCCACCGGTGAGCTTGTCACCGGGCACCTTCCCGACGGGCATGGCTTCGCCGGTGAGCATCGACTCGTCCACATGGCTTTCACCGTCGAGCACGCTACCGTCCGCCGGCACTTTCTCACCCGGCCGCACGCGAAGGTGGTCGCCCACGTGCAGGCTTTCCAGGGGTACGTCCTCTTCAGCGCCGTCCTCCCCGATTCGCCGCGCCGTCTTCGGCACGAGACCAAGCAGGCCGCGCAGGGCTTCGCCAGTGCGCCGGCGCGCGCGCAGTTCGAGGAAGTCGCCGAGCGTCACCAGCGTGACGATTACCGCCGCCGATTCGAAATAGACGGCCACGTGCCCGTGCATATCGTGCATGGCCGGCGGGAACAGCGAAGGCCACGCGAACGCCACGGCGCTGTACAACCACGCCACGCCAGTGCCGAGCGCAATCAAGGTGTACATGTTCGGCGACCAGCGAACGAGCGAGCGCCAGCCGCGCGCGAAGAACGGCGCGCCGCCCCACAGCACGACCACGGTCGCCAGGAGCGCCTCTGCCCAGCGGGCGATCGAAGCCCAAGGCTCCGGCCACATCCAGCCGAACAGGTGAGGCCCCATCGCGACGGCCACCACCGGAAGGGTCAGGGCGAACAGCAGCGCCAGGCGTCGGCCAAGCGCGCAGACTTCGCCGTCGTCGTCATCCAGCGAAGGCAGCGCGGGCTCCAGGGCCATACCGCACTTCGGACACGAACCAGGGCCTTCCTGGCGCACCTCCGGATGCATCGGGCACGTGTAGATCGTGCCGGCCGGCATCGGCACCACGGGCGCGTCCGGCGTCACTGCCGCGCCGTGCGAGCGATGGCGACGCCCGCGCTCTGCGCGACGCGGCCGATGGTGAGGGCGGTTTGTGTGGTCATGGGGGAAAGTCTAGACCCTTGATCCAGATCCAGAGTCAAGACCCGAGGTGCTTCTCCATCCACCCCACCCAACGCCTGTAGACGTCGCTGATCTGCACGATGTCGTGGGGCAGATGCGCCGAGTCCGGATAGGCGTAAAACTCGACGGGAACACCATTGTCGCGAAGCCCGTGGTACCACTCCTCGGCATTCACCAGCGGCACGTTCGAATCCATCACGTTACCCAGCAACAGGGTTGGCGCCTTGACGTTCCGCACGTAGGTGATCGGAGACTGGTCGCGCCACATGTCCCAGCCCTCGCTCGTCCAGGGCGAGGCACCGAGGAAGTGAGCGCCGGCCTCCTGGTAATACGAGATGCTGTAATCCATCCGCCAGTCGGTGAGCGGTGCGCCGGCGACGGCGGCTTTCCACACGTCATAGTGGCTGGTGAGCCATGCGGTCATGAAGCCGCCGTACGACCACCCGCTGACGCCGATGCGTCCCTCGTCCACGATGCCGAGCTTCTTCACCGCGGCGAGTCCCGCCATCACATCCTTGCCCGGACCATCGCCGGTGTCCCGGTATATCGCGTGCTGGAAGGCGTCCCCCCGGTTGGTACTGCCGCGGTAGTTCGGCTGGAACACCAGGAAGCCGGAAGCTGCCAGCAACTGCGCCAGCTGCTGGAAGGCCGCATTCGACGCAATCATCGGGCCGCCGTGGATAAGCAGCACCAGCGGATACTTGCGGCCTTGTTCGTAACCGACTGGGTAGACCAGGATGCCGTCTTCGCGAAAGCCGCCCGGGCCCTCCCATTCGACGGACGCCGTGCGGCCGAGGTCCAGCGTGTCGATAAAGGCGTTGACGTCGGTCAGCCGGCGTGGCTTGGCGTCGGCGGCATCGAGCACGTAGAGCTCGCCCGGATGATTTGCTGTGGCGCCAATGAAGGCGATGCTGCCGGTGCCGGACACACTCATGCTGGTCGTGTTGCTGCTCGTGGTGACGCCCAGACCGTTGTTGGCTTCCACGTCGCCGAGATCGAGCAAGGTCGCCGTCCCCGACAATGGCTGCTTCCACATCGCCGTATGCGTACCCAACGCACCGGCGATCACCAGCGTGCGGCCATCCGGCATCCAGAGATAGCTGCCGACGTGACGCGCCAGCGCCGCGGTCGCGTCATGGGTCGCGCCGTCCACGACGGCATACACCGCGTCGCCGTTATTCGGATCGCCGCCGCGCGAGCGCGAGAACGCATAGGCGCCCCCGACCGGTGCGAAGGCGACATCCGCCGCGCCCTGGGCACAAACCAGAACGCGCCGGTTACCACTGGCGATATCCACCTCGGCAATGACGGTCTGGATCGACGACGCCCAGTGCACGTCCGGAAATTCCGTGAATGCAATGGACTTGCCATCGCCGCTCCAGACGGGCGTGGTCGACCCTCCGTGGTCAGTGCCGAGACTCGCGGTACCGTGGGTCAGCTGCCTGGCCTGCCCGCCCGATGCCGACACCACCCACAACTGCCAGGGCGCTACTTCCCCGTCCAGCAGGAAATGGCCATGGGTGACGCGGAACACCTTGTTGTGCGCCTTGAGGGCGTCCGCGTTGGGCGGTGGATCCTGTGCGATGAACGCGATGCTGTTCCCGTCGGGGCTCCAGGCATAGTCGTCCACGCCTTGGCGGCTGCCGGTCATGCGCCGCGCAAGGCCACCGCTCGCCGGTATCACGAAGACCTGGGCTTTCTTGCTACGCGGATCTTTTGCGAGGAACGCCAGCCGCGTGCCATCCGGCGACCATCGTGGCGAGGAAAGGCTTTCGCGCATTTCGACGAGTGCCCGGCGCGATCCGTCAGCCACGCTCACCAGATCGATTTCCTTTCTGGCCTGATCGGATTTCCAGTCCGGCGTGGACACCATCACCGCGACCTGCTTCCCGTCCGGAGATATCTGCGGATCCGACAAAGACACGATCTTTTGCAGGTCGTCCAGTTGGAAAGAGCGCGCCTCCGCGCTTTCCATGGGGCAAAGAGGCAGATACGCGATACAGAAGAAGGCCAGGCGTGCCGGCTTACTCACTATGCGTGCCCCCAAGCTTCATGCGTGCCTCCAGGAAAAAGGCGCGGCCGGTCGGGTTGTTCCAGGGAATGTAATAGTACGGGTAGCTCGTCCAGGTAGGATCGCGCCGCGGCTTGGCATCGAACAGGTTGTCGATGACCAGCGACAGGTTGAAGCTCTTCGTGAGGTTATAGCTTAACGTCGCGTTGTAGTTGAAGGTCGGAGCGAGACGAAGCGTACCGTCGTAGTTCGGAATGCCGCTGAGGCGCGAACCGTAGAGCGTGGCGGTGAAGTCGCGATAGGTCCACGTCACCGAGCCGTTCGCCTTGCTGCGCGGGATCAGGTAGTAGTAGATGTCCGTCATTTCGTTATCGGCAGGTGTATCGGGCGACAGCTTCATCTTGCGCATGATCACGTAGGTCGCGCCGAGATGAAAATCGAACCTGCCGAAGCGGTTCGTGGACAGCTTGTAGTGCGTTTCGAAGTCGACGCCCGAGGTGCGATCGGAAGCGGCGTTGATCGGCAGCACCACCACCGAGGTAATGCCGTTCGGGTTGTAACCGGCCGTCGGCGAGTTGCGCACGACCTGCTTTTCGACCTGCTGGCAGAGCGACGAGTTGCCGTCCACCGGCGCACCGTTGGCGTCCACGCCGAGACGGCAATCGGCCTCTTCGCGCAGGACCTTGTCGCTGTCCTGGTATTCGACCTCGTTCTTTACGGTGATGTTGTAGTAGTCGGCGGAGAAATCCAGGCTCGGGGTCGGCGAGTACACGAAGCCGTAGGTGAAGGATTTGCTGGTTTCGTCCTTGAGGTCGGTGCTGCCATGGCTGCGTCCATTGAAATCGACGTCGCCGTTGGTGCAGTTGTCGAAGTAGTTCGGACCGCTGCCCGGTTCATCGCGGCGGCAGAGGTAGTAGTCCGTACCGCTCGAGCTGGAGCCGCTGTCGCCGGCGTAAAGGTAGGCCAGATCAGGAGCACGGAAACCCGTTCCGACGGAGCCTCGCAGCAACAGCGACGTGAAAGGGCGGTATTCGAAGCCCAACGAGTAGGTGCCCTTGCCCGACGAGTTAGAGCCATACTCGTATTTGTCGTAGCGGCCCGCGGCGGTGACCATGAGCTGCGAAAAGACCGGCACGCTGAACTCGACACCGGCGCCGGAATGATCGCGCGAACCCACAGCGACGGCGTTATGCAGGCCGTAATAGCTGCCGTCGAGCGAGAGCGGATCGGGTTTCAGGCCGAAGTACTGGTTACCGTACTCGACCACGGCCGCGAAACCGACCGCGCCGGCCGGCAAGTGAAACAGCTCAGTGTTGCTGAAGGTCAGGGACCAGTCTTCCGCGCGGCTATTGTCCCTGTCGATCGAGTCCTGGGTGATGGAGCGGAATTGCGACACCGACAGTGGGGTATAGAAGCGGCTTAGCGGCGCGTTGTAGATCTGGTACCCGGAGTCGGGGTCGATGCCCAGCGACGGCCCAAGGTACAAGGCCTGCGCGTTGGCAGCGATCAGCGCCGGCCACTTGCTCTTGAGCTTGCTTTCCGAATGACCGAACGAGCCTTCATAATTCCACTGGTCGTCGTCGCCGAAGCTGCCCTTGACGCCGGTAGTCAGCGACAGCGTCTTGTTGATGTTGCGGATTTCGCCCGGTTTCAGACCACCGTTTTCTTCGAGCGTGAAGTAGTTGCGCTCCCACTGCTCAACCTGGCCGGTGGCCTGATTGTAGAAAGGCGTGGCCGTGCAATCGCCGTTGAGCTTTTCGCAGTTCGTCCATTTCAGGGACGTGTTGTAACTGTCCTGATGGGACACGCCAGCCAGCACATCCAGGAACAGGTCGACATGGTGGTTCACATGGTAGGTGGCAGACCCGAAGAAGTTGGCCGACTTGCGCCCGTTCTCCAGCGTGCCGTAGCCGACGTCCTTGTAGGTTCCGCAGTAGTAGCCGGGGCCGCCGTTGTTGTCCGGCGCATAGCCTGAACGCGACGCATAGAAGACCGAGCCCTGGTTCAGATGGGACACGCCCTCGCAGGTCGCCCTGCCCGGATCGAGGTAATTTCCGTTGATGTCCTGGCGAACGAAGGTGTGGCCCGGAACGATGTCGGAAGGGTCGCCCGGGCTGTCCAGGCGTGAGTCGGTGAAGCTTCGCTGGTAATCCCAGATCGGCTTGGCCTCGTAAAGCTCCAGGCCGAACACCGAATCGAAGTTGCCCTTCGAGAAACCGCTGCTTATCTGAAACCGTTGCGAACTGCCGCCGCCGTGCTGGGTGTCGCCGACGCGGTAATCGAGGGTCGTGCCGTCGACCTTCTTTTTCAGGATGAAGTTGATCACGCCCGACATCGCGTCGGAGCCGTAGATGGCCGAAGCGCTTCCGGTCAGGATCTCCACGCGCTCGATCAGCGAGGTCGGCAGGTTGGAGATGTCGGTGAAATTGCTGTTGCCGCCGTAGGCCTGCGGGTAGTCGGCAATGCGTCGGCCGTTGACCAGCACCAGCGTGTGGTTGGGACCGAGTCCGCGCAGGTCGACCGCCTGCGCGCCGGGCGAGAAGCCGTCCGTGCTCTGGTTGTTGTCGAGCGCACCGAGGTTCTGGGTGACCGAGGTCATCAGATCGGTCACGTTGGCGAAGCCGTTCCTGGTGATGTCCTGCGCGGTGATCGTGGTGATCGGCGCGGGGCCTTCGATTTCCGCGCGAGGAATGCGCGAACCGGTGACGGTCACGGCTTCCAGGTTCTGGGTAGCGGGCACGTCGCCCAGCGGCGTCTTGCTCTTGCGCGGTGGCGGCGGTGGCGGTGGTACCGACGCGTCCTTGACGATGACCAGGGCGCCGGATGCCTCCCGGTGCACCGTGTATCCCGTGCCCTGCAGCAGGCGGGATAGCGCAGCCTGCGGCGTCAGATCGCCATGCACGCCGTGGGTGGACAGGCCCTGCAACTGATCGGCGCGATAAAGGAACTGGGCGCCAGATTGCCTGGCCAGCGTATCCAGTCCATCAACCAGGCTACCGGCAGGTATATCGATGTGGGACGTGGTTTCCTGTGCGTGGACCAGCATCGACAACGAGCTGGCAAGCACGAACAACGTGGTGCGTAATGCGGTCATGATCTCCCCCGAGACGTTCTGGCGACGGCGTACCTACCGTCTTGACGAACGAAACGGGAAAACCCCGCACTCGCCCTGCAACTTTTCTGTCAGCGGGCGTACAACAGCACCTGATCGCCGCGGGGCTCCGCCCGCACGGGGAACCCAGCCACCAGCAGATTCACGAAGGCGTCGGTATTCGACCAGCGGAAATTCCCGCCGAGCGGAATGCCCGCGATCGCCGGGTCGGCCACCACGATCTTGCGTGCGTTGTAACGGTTCATCTCGCTTACCGCCGTGGCAAGTGGCGTGTTGTGGAAGCTCACGTAGCCACTGCGCCAGTCGAGGTAGTGCTCGGCCTGCGCTACCGGCAGCGAGCGCACCAGCAGGCCGCTGCCGTCCATCAACGCCACGCTGCCCGCGGGCAGCAGGGTCGACGATGACCCGCCGCCGTCGGCGTCGGCGGGTTCCAGCCGCACGACGCCTTCCGTCACCACCACGCGCAGACGGCTGCCATCGCGGCGGACCGAGAAGCGCGTGCCGACCGCCACTACCTGGCGACCGCCTGCCTGCACCACGAACGGCCTGCCCGGATTCTTGGCGACGGCGAAGAACGCCTCACCATGCATAAGGTCGATATGGCGCTCGCCCCGCGACCAGGCGACCTGGACCTGACTGTCGCTGCTCAGCGTGGCGTGCGAGCCGTCCGTCAGCGGGACTTCGCTGAGTTGTCCCACTGCCGTGGCGTAGGTGGCGAGGGGCTCATTGCCCGCGTGATACCAGGCCGCCGTGCCGACGAGGGCCAGCACCAGCGCCGCCACCGCGGCGCCCAGCCAACGCCACGGCATCGACGCCTGCGCCGCACGCCGGCGCATCCGGCTGACGACAAAGACGTCTTCGGCCGCTGCCGGCTGGGTCCAGCGCCCGCGCGCCGGCACCTCGTCGCCAGCCAGTCCGGCACCCAGCGCCTGCAGGCGGCCGGCTTCACGCCATGCCGAGTCCAGGCGCAGGAAAGCCACGCGGTGCGCCGTGGATTCGGCCAGCCACGCGTCGAGCGCGTCCTGCTCCGCCACGCTCCAGTCCCCGACGTCGCGTCGGGCGAGCCAGGTCGCGGCGGCAAGTTCAATCTGTCTGCTGCTGGCCATGGGGTGAAACGCTCAGCGTGGGTTCGGACCGTGCGGGGACACGGGTGGCGAATCGTTCGCCATAGAAATGGTCGGCCAACAGGCGGATGCCCTTGGCGACCTGTTTTTCCACAGTCTTCTCGGTGATCTGCAATTGCGCAGCGACCGCCTTCTGCGGCAGTTCCTGCACTTTGCGCATCCACACCACTTCGCGACAGCGCGCAGGCAATCGATCGAACGCCTCGGCGAGGCGCTTGAGGATCTGCCGCCCGTCCAGCCGTCGCTCGGGCGAAAGTTCATCTACAAGGACGTTCAAGGCGTCCAAATCCCCCACGGCATCGATCGCCACCACGCGGCTGCGGCGCAGCCGGTCGGTCATGAGGTGCCGCGCCGTGGTGAACAGGAAGGCCTTGGGCTGGGTCGGACGGCTCTTCCCTGCAGCCTCGTAAACGCGCACGTAGACCTCCTGGCGCAGGTCATGGACATCGTCGCGATGCCGCCAGGTGCGTTGCAGCAGACGCATCAGCGCCGCCTCGTGCACGAGGATCTCACGGATGAACCAGGCGTCCAGGGTGTCGTCCATGCGGCCGACCATAGCGGCATTTCATTCGCGCGGATATGGGCCAAAATTCTTGGGTCCCGGGCATGGGGGAAGCGGCGCACCCATTCGTCTCCAAGAAGATTGGGGGCCGGCCGGCAGTGCATGCCGGGGCCGGCGTGTCATCGTCTTGATGCAGGAATTGCCATGCTTTTTCGCCGCGTATGTGTTGGGTTGCTCGCTTCGTTCGCCCTGGGTTGTGTTCCGCTCGCGCATGCGGCGATCGCGCCCAAGGGCAAGGGCTACGACTACTACGCCATAGGCGACGTCGCTGCCGCCACTCCCGCGAAAGTGGAACCCGGCGCCATGCTGATGGGCGGCGGTGCCTGGGTCGACAAGGCGTTCAAGTGGCTTTCCGCGAAGGCCGGCCACGGTCATATCGTGGTCCTGCGCGCGTCCGGCGACCAGGACATGCAGGAAGAGTGGTACCACCGCATTGGTGGCGTGGTATCCGTGCAAACCATCGTCTTCAGCGCACGCGAGGCATCGATCGATCCGGACGTGCTGGCAGTGGTGCGCCACGCAGATGGCATCTTCCTCGCGGGTGGTGACCAGGCGAAGTACGTGAACTACTGGAAGGGCACGCCCATGCAGGAGGCGCTCAATGCGCATGTGCGTGCCGGCAAGCCGATCGGAGGCACCAGCGCCGGGCTCGCCGTGCTGGGCGCGCATGTCTACGGCGCCATGGATGGTGGGAGCCTGACATCGAAGGATGGGATGGCCGATCCACTCGACAAGCAGGTGACGCTGGTCGAGGATTTCCTGCACCTGCCCTTCCTCGAGCATGTCCTCACGGATACGCATTTTTCCCGGCGTGAGCGCCAGGGACGCCTGGTCGCCATGTTGGCGCGCGAGCGTGTGGAGGGCGATCGCAGCGCCGTCGGCCTCGGCGTCGACGAGCGCAGCGCCCTGTGCGTCGACGGCGATGGCAAGGGACACCTGTTCACCATGCACAACGGTTTCGCCTGGCTAATGCAGCCAGGTGGCATGCCGCAGCGTGCCGTGGCGGGAAAGCCGCTGGTCTACCGCGACCTGCGCGTCACCGGCGTCGGAACGCAGAGCAGCATCGACCTGGCCATGATGAAGGTCGACAAGCCCGCCTTCCAGGCGGTCGCTACGGTGGAGAACAATCGCTTCACCCTGCGCGGCGAACAGCCGGTGGTGCTTGCCATCCACGGCGGCGCCGGCGTCGAGCGCGCCGGCATGACGCCGGAGATCGAGGCCGGTGCGCGCGCGGCCATGGAGCTGGCCCTGCGGCGCGGCTATGAGCAGTTGAAGCAAGGCCATCAGGCCGTCGATGCCGTGACTGCAGCCATCACCGTCCTCGAAGACGACCCGCTGTTCAATGCCGGCCGCGGCGCGGTGTTCGCCCACGATGGCCACAACGAGCTCGACGCCTCGCTGATGGAGGGAGCTACGCTGGCGGCAGGTGCGGTGGCCGGGGTGCACACGGTAAAGAATCCGATCCTGCTGGCGCGCGCTGTCATGGAACACTCGCCGCACGTCATGCTGGCAGGCGACGGCGCCGAGCAGTTCGCGAAGGAGCAAGGCGTGTCCCTGGTCGATCCCTCGTATTTTCGTACCGAGCGCCGCTGGCAGGAACTTCAGCATGCGCTGCAGGAAGAGAACCAGCAGGCGAGCGTGCCGGACCGCGCCATCAAGCACTTCGGCACCGTAGGCGCCGTGGCGCGCGACGACGAGGGACGCCTCGCCGCCGGCACGTCGACGGGCGGCATGACCGACAAGCACTACGGGCGCGTGGGCGACTCACCGGTCATCGGTGCCGGGACCTACGCCGATGTCGATTGCGCCGTCTCGGGAACCGGTTGGGGCGAGTACTACCTGCGCGTCTCCGCAGCTCGCGAAATCTGCCTGCGCATGGGACGCCTGGGTGAATCGGCCGCGACAGCGGGCAAGGCGGTTATCGAGGATGAAATCCCCGGCATGGGCGGCGACGGTGGCGCCATCGTGCTGGGCAGCGATGGCGAAGTGGCGTTCCCGTTCAATACCGAAGGCATGTATCGCGGCTGGATCGGCGCCGACGGCGTGCCTCATGTAGCGATCTACCCGAACGACGCCCTGCCGTTGCCGGTGGTTGATCGGTAAGGTAACAATCGATGCCGCTTGATCGGCTCGACGGAAGACTCCGCAGCACCCTCTTTTGGCTTTCCGATCACGAGGGTGGAATTGGCCCGGATAGCGTTGCCATGGGCTGTTTTGTCTCCAGGCTTCAGACAGCTGGAAGGTTGCGGGTGGCAACCAGGTAGCCGGCAACGAAGCCTGCTTCGATGCCAGTCATTACCGATACGGTGGTGGCGAGCGAATTCCCGCTGCGGCGGAGGAATTCCATGCAGAAGCCAAACAGGACGACCGCGCTCAAGATGGTCAGCGAACGCACCGCTGCCCTGGCAAATTCCGGCCCATCGGGGTCGTACTCGCCTTGCATCTCTCGCCGCCAGACGTCTCCCCAGTCCCTGATGGTCAACGCGAAGCCAAGCCAGACCTCGGGAGATAGCGACATACGCCATCTTGACCACCCCCTTTCGACTTCCCCTTTCCATGGCGCGCGCCCAGATGCTTGCGCCGGACCGCCACTTCTTGTGGCCAAGTCTGCCTGCCGGTCGAGCCGATCGCAAGACAGGACGAGAGACGTGGATCACACAATGGCCGCACGACGTCAAACGCGGCGATCCGCCGTTTTTGCGGTGCAGCGTGACAGCCGTGTCGTCGCCGTCTTAACTTGCGCTCGGGGATTTAGATCGATCCAAGTCAAGAATGATCAAAGCCGTGCCGCGGCTGGAAGAGATCAGACGGATTTGGATTCGGGGTTGGGGAGCCTACGCATGACCAAGAACTACCTGACACACCGCATTCGCACCCCGGGTCGCGAGACCCGTGCGTGGGGTCGTTCGCCTCACCCCTTCGAAGCAGCACCTTCCCAGAGTTGAAGCTCCACCGCCGACGAGCCGGGGGGCTCGCTGGCGGCCTGAATTTTGGATCGATCCAAGACAAGGTTATAGGAGGCAGCGTGTCGTCATAAATCGCGCATCTGCAGCAGTGAACGGGGGAGTACCGCGCCAACTACATGGGGCGCGCATCACTGAGGGAAACACAAAAAAATGTCTTATTTGCCGCACACGCTCACGCGCAAGCCGCTCTACGCGGCCATCGCTTCCGCGACCCTGTCGTTCGCCGGCTTCATGGGAATTCCCGCGACCGCCTTCGCGCAGGACGCCGCACCTGCCTCCGCATCGACCGCGCCTGCGCCAGCCCAGACGTCCCAGGACAACAAGGCGGACAAGGACCGGCAGGGCAATGCCGCCAAGAGCGCCACCAAGCTCGATACCGTCGTCGTCACCAGCTACCGCCAGTCGATCGACCAGAACGTGCTGGACAAGCGCGACGCCAACTCCATCGTCGAGGTCATCAACGCGCAGAACATCGCGCAATTCCCCGCGAAGAACATCGCAGACGCGCTCGCGCATGTTCCAGGCGTGGTCATCAGTCGTGAATCGGGCGAAGGCAAGACGGTGAGCATCCGTGGCCTCGCGCCCGAACTGACCTATACCGAGTTGAATGGCAACTACGTCGCCTCGGCCGATACCTCGGCGGGCCTGACACGTTCGTTCAACTACACGCTGTTCCCGGCGAACATGTTCTCGGACATCAAGCTCTACAAGAGCCTTGAAGCCCGTCTGGACGAAGGCGGCATCGGCGGCAACGTCGACCTGCGCACGCGCCGTCCGCTCGAGATGGAGGCGAACGAAGGCTTCATCACCGGCACCGCCGCGAGCTCCGATACCAGTGCGAAGACGGAACCGCAGGGCGCGGCGCTGTGGTCGTGGAAGAACAAGGATGAAACGTTCGGCGTCCTCGTCGCCGGCGCGTACCAGAAGCGCCAGGCGACCACCTACCAGGCGGATGCTTCGAGCTGGCACTGGTGGTCGGACGCCTGCAAGGACCACGCGACCTGCACCCAGGCTCCGGTGAATATCCACGGCAACCCGTACAACTCCGCGGTCAACAACAATATCGACCTGTGGGGCAATGGTGTCGTCGACCAGGCCGGGAACGTCTCCAACGGCTTCTGGATGCCGCAGCAGTTCGCCACGAGCCGCAACGACCTGACGCTGAAGACCAAGGGCGCCCAGGCAACGATGCAGTTCAAGCCGAGCGAGCACTTCCTGCTCACCGGTAACTATTTCCGGTTCGAACGCCAGCAGACCCAGATCACCAACACGCTCGAAGTTCCCGAGTGGGGCCTCCCGAACAACACCAACTACGCGGACCAGAACGGCCGCCTGCTTGCGCCCAACGGTCTTACCTTCGACAAGTCCGGCACCATCGTCACGGGTGCGAACTACGTGCTGCCGCCCGCCGGTGTCGGTTGCAACTCCGCGGTAAACCCCGCCACGGGCGCGAGCCGCCAGGCGGTGGACGTGTGCTCCACGGAAATCCCGTGGCTCAATGGCAACTACTCCGTCGAGAAGGCCACCTCGCAGACCCTCAACCTGGAAGGCGAATGGGATAACGGCGGCGACCTGAGCGGCTCGTTCAATGTCGGCCGGACCTGGGCGAAGGGCGGCCCCTCGATCGAACTGGGCATGGCGGCCAAGCCGCGTAATTTCGTGAATGGACAGTGGGTAAACGGCAGCTCCGGCGCCGCGTGGAATCTCAGCGGCAAGCCAGGCATCGCTGCCGCCCCCTCTGTCCTGCCGAACATGCTGGCCGGCGCTGGCCAGGTCGACCTGGGTTCAACGGGCTCGAACATGGTAAACACCCGTAATTCGCAGAACTTCGGGCAGGCCGACTTCACCTGGGCATTCGATTCCTCATGGATGCAGTCGCTGCAGTTTGGCGCGAAGTACACCGATGCGAACGCGGAGCAGCAAAGCAACGAAGTGCGCTGGTACTGCAATGGCACCAACGATCGGTTCCAAACCTGCGATCCTTACGCAGGTCAGCTTCCTCCCGGCTTCCTGCTGCCGAATTACCTGGAAGGCGTGAACCATGCGTACGGCGACAGCATCTTCCCTGCGATCAACTACCCGGCGTACTACAACCATCTGAACGAGACCTACGACCGGCGGATCTACAAGAAGCCGCAGAACAAGTCGTCGATCGACGAGAAGGTTGCGGCTGCCTATGTGCAGGCGAACTTCGACACGGGCACCCTGCGCGGTAACGTCGGCCTGCGCTTCGTCACCACGAAGCAGGACCTCACCGTCGCCAACCAGGTCACCACCAACAACGCGGTGTACTACCACGACCCGGCGGGCAACATCCTGATCTGCCCCGCTTCTGGCGTGAATGCCGGTGGAGGCAGGTGCGCCGCCGGCGACTTCCAGTACCTGCCAACCGACGTCGCGGTGGTCGAAAGCTTCAACAATTCGACGACCAACAAGCGCTACAACAAGTTCCTGCCGAGCTTCAACATCGCCTGGACGATCGCAGATGACTTCATCCTGCGTGCTGCCGGCTCGCAGGCAATGGCCCGCGCCAACTACACCGACCTGGCCCAGCTGGGCCAGCTGACAAACAACACGCAGGACTACTACAACGATCGCAAGCAGTTCGGCGCTCCGTTGCCGGGTTGGTACGGTTCCGGCGCGAACGCCGAGCTGAAGCCCTTCACGGCTACCCAGTTCGATCTTGCCGGTGAGTGGTACTACGCGGCCCACGGCGTCGTCGGTATCGATCTGTTCCAGAAGAAGGTGAAGAACTTCGTCGTGCCGGTCACCGTCAACGACACCGACGTGAACGTGGGCGGTACCCAGACGAACTTCCAGCAGTACAGCACCAATGCCAACGGCCGCTCCGGCACGTCGAAGGGCATTGAAATCTATGCGCAGCACACCTGGGATTCGGGATTCGGCTACATAGCCAACTACACGCTCAACCACACCAATGAAACCGCGGTGTCCCTGGGCGATACGCAGGTAGGCAAGGCCGAGCTGATCGGTAGCGCGAAGTACGCGGCAAACGTCTCGCTGTTCTATGAAAAGAACGGCCTGTTGCTGCGTGCCAGCGACAACTGGACGGGTCGCACGATGGAAGGTCTGGCCGCGGGTCTGCCGATCTACGCGCAGCCGTATCACCAGATCGATCTGAACGGCGACTACGAGTTCAACAAGCACTTCATGGTCACCGCGTCGATCATCAACTTCAACAAGGCGACGCCGCACACCTACCTGGGTGGCGATACGCGCGCACGACTGGTCCAGCTGCTGTATCCGGGCCGCCAGTACTACGTGGGCGTAACCTACAAGTTCGGCGGTGAAAGCAACAAGTAAACAAACGACGGGGCCGGGCACATCGCCCGGCCCCGTCTTCGTTTCACATGCAGAAGGAAGAGCTCATGACCTCCCCCGCCGCACGCCTTCCCCGCCGTGCCTCACTGATATCGGCTCTCGTCCTTCTTGGGATGGGAACCATTTACGCAGGCCATGCCGCGACCGGCAAGCCGGCCACCGCCGCGAAGTCGAGCCTCGACCTCGCCAACCCGTTGGTCGGTACCGCGCCACTGGACCGGCAGGTCCTGATCGGCAACTCCCCCCCGCAGGGCGAGGCGCTCTATACCGGCATGACCACGCCGGGCGCCAGTCTGCCGCAGAGCGCGACCGAAGCGGCGCCGGTCAACATCAATGCCGACCTCGGCTTCGCCACGGGCGTTCCCGTGGCCTATGACTATCGCCGTCCGGCCATGATCGGCTTCACCGCCGGCGGCTCCACCTATGGCGCCCGCGGCGCGCCCATGGTCATGCCCGTGGTAGGCGACTGGACCGTGCCGCCGGACTACATGACCTCGTACTACGACAAGGCCACCGAAAAGGCCTCGCCCGGTTACTACGCGGTCGACCTCGCCACTTTCCACACCAAGGCGGAGCTGACGGCGACGCAGTGGACGAGCCTGATGCGCTTTACCTTCCCGGCAAGCCACCGCTCCAATGTGGTGGTCAACCTGCGCCGCGCGGGCGGTGACATGGAGGTGGTGGACGACCATACCCTTCGCGGCGTCGCCACGTCAGGCCGCAGGGACAGGGATACCGACGGCCCCTATTTCGTTGCCGAGTTCTCGCGTCCCTTCGCCAGCTTCGGCACCTTCAACGCCGATGTGACCAACAAAGGCGAAGGACTGGGACATACCGACGTGCAGGCGGGCCGCCGCAAGGTTTCGGGCGGTTACGCCGGCGCCTATGTCACCTTCGATACGAAGGCTGGCGACCAGGTGGTGATGCGCGTCGCCCACGGCCATAGCGCCGAGGAAGCCGACCAGAGGCTTCGCGCGCAGGACAGCGACGCGGACTTGGATCGTGTACATGCCAAGGCGCGCGCGAAGTGGGCGGAACTGTTCGACCGCGTCGAGGTAACGGGAGGCACGCCTAAGCAGCGCGCCCTGTTCTACTCGACGCTGTACCACTCCTTCGCCAGTCCGCGCATGATCGCCCGCAAGGGCGAGCACTACACGGATTCCGCGGGTAACGACAAGGTCGCCGACTACGATCATTACGGACCGGTGCCCTTCTGGGACACGGGGCGCAACCAGATCACGCTGTTGATGCTGCTCGAACCAAAAGTCGTGCAGGACATCATGCGCTCCGAACTGGATCGCGCGCGCGAGCGCGGCTACATGAATACCTCATTCCACGGCGATCACGCGGTGTTCCTCTATGACGGCGCCTGGCAGCGCGGTATCGATTTCGACTACGCCGCGGCATACGAATACTTGCGCAAGAACGCCACTGATCCCAAGGGACCGCGCGGTTACCTGGCCGAATACGACAAGCAGGGCTGGATCTCCGACATCGTGCCCGACCGCAATCCCAGCCCGCCGTATGCAGGCGGCAAGGCAGGCGTCGCCACCACGCTCGAATACGCCTGGGACGACCATGCGCTCGCCGACGTCGCCCGCCGGCTCGGCAAGAACGACGACGCCGAGATGTTCATGCGCCGTGCCGCCAACTACCGCAACGTGTTCGATCCTTCGGTGGGCTTCTTCCGCGGCCGCACCGACGACGGCAAATGGATCGCGCCGTTCGATCCGGGTGAACCCTATTACAACTTCATGATGAAGGAAGGCTCGGGCTGGTCCACGCTGTGGCTGGTGCCGCATGACGTGCAAGGCCTGATGACCCTGCTCGGCGGCCGCGACGCGTTCAACGCCAAGCTCGATACCTTCTTCTCCACGCCGTATACGGCTAAGGGTGTCTGTCGCGACTGCACGGGCCTGATCGGCCAATACGTGCAGGGCAACCAGCCGGACCAGCAGGCGGCGTACCTGTATGCATGGGGCGGCCAGCCCTGGAAAACCCAGGCACTCACGCGTCGCATCCTTACCGATCTGTATGGCAGCGATGCCACCGGCTATGGTTACCCCGGCATGGACGACCAGGGCTCGACCTCATCCTGGTACGTGCTCAGCGCCATGGGCTTTTACCCAGTCGATCCTTCCACCCCCGACTACATCATCGGCAGCCCGATCTTCGACCGCGTGCGCCTGAGCATGGGCAACGGCAAGGTCTTCGAGATCGTCGCGAAGAACAATTCGGAGCGGAACATGTACATCCAGTCCGCCACGCTCAACGGCAAACCGTGGACGAAGCCATGGTTCAGCCATGCCGATATCGCGAACGGCGCCACCCTGGTGCTCACGATGGGGCCTGAGCCGAACAAGAGCTGGGGTGCGGATCCGCACGACGCGCCCGCTTCCATGTCCGAGGGTAAGTAACGAATGAAAGTCTGGACCCGCACGGTTGCGGCCATCGCCTTCGTCCCCATGGCGATGGCCGCGACGGACGAGGCGACCCTCTGGAACGGCAAAACGGCGCCCCTGGCAACGCCATGGACCACCGAGGTGTCGCCGGGCAACGCCTTGCCCGAGTACCCGCGGCCGCAACTCGCCCGTCCTTCGCTGGAACATCCCAAGTGGATGAGCCTTAACGGGCTATGGCAGTACGCAGCGAGTGACGGGCAACACACGCCACCCTTCGGCAAGACGCTGAAGGACAAGGTGCTGGTGCCGTATCCGGTCGAATCGGTGCTCTCCGGCGTGCAGAAGCATTCGGACTTCATGTTTTACCGCCGGATGGTGGATGTTCCCGCCGATTTCACCGCGCATGGGCAGCACGTTCGCCTGAACTTCGGAGCGGTTGCGCAGGACGCCACGGTGTATGTAAACGGCAGGCAGGTGGCGAAGCACACGGGCGGCTACACGTCCTTCGGTGCGGATATCACGCCGGCGCTTCGCGCGGGCGGCCCGCAGGAAATCGTCGTCGCCGTGCATGCACCCGTTGACGGCGCCAACGTGATGGTGGGCAAGCAACGGCTGAAGCCCGAAGGGATCTTCTATACCGCGGCCTCGGGCATCTGGCAGTCGGTATGGGTGGAGCCGGTGCCGGCTGCCAGCCTGGCGCAACTGGACTTCACGCCGGCGCGCAGCCTGGACGCCTTCACGGTGACAGCGAAACTGCAGGGCGACAGCATGAACGGCACGCTGCATGTCACCGCCTATGCCGACGGCAAGCCAGCAGGCCAAGTGAGCGGATCGACGGGCAAACCGATGCGCCTGCCCATCGCGCAACCGCACCTGTGGAGTCCGGAAGATCCTTTCCTTTACACCTTCAAGGCCACGCTTACGCAGGGCGAGCAGCACGACGATGTCACCAGCTATGCCGGTCTGCGCAGCATCGCCATCGGGAAGGTGGGCGGAGTCAACCGCATCCTGCTCAATGGCAAGCCCACCTTCCTGCTGGCCACGCTGGACCAGGGTTACTGGCCTGACGGCATCTACACCGCACCCACCGACACGGCGCTCCAGTTCGACATCCAGAAGACGAAAGACCTGGGCTTCAACACCATTCGCAAGCACATCAAGGTAGAGCCGGCTCGCTGGTATTACTGGGCCGACCGTATAGGGTTGATGGTGTGGCAGGACATGCCGGCATTGCCTAACGGACACAACGAAAAACTCAGCGACGCCGACAAGGCCGCCTTCCGCGCCGATGTGTCCGCCATCGTCGAACAGCTCGCCGGCGAAACGTCGATCATCGGCTGGATCCCGTTCAACGAGGGCTGGGGCCAGTGGAGCATTCCCGCCGCCGCGGAGTTCGCGGCGCAGATCAAGAAGCTCGATCCCTCGCGCCTGGTCAATGCCCGCAGCGGCCTGAACTGCTGTGACACCAAGGGCGATCCGCAGGCGGGCGACGTCATCGACGTGCACGACTACCAGGGGCCCGGTCTACCCAGCCCCGACGCCACGCGGGCTTCCATGGACGGTGAGCACGGCGGCCTGACCCTGGGTGTTCCCGGCCACATGTGGCCCAACACGGCCATCAACCCATACGGCGACGTGAAAAACCGCGCCGCACTGAACGACGGATACATCGCCAATACCGCCGTGCTGCGCGACAAGGGGCCAGCCAAGGGCGTGTCGGGAAGCGTCTATACCCAGATCACCGACGTCGAAGGCGAGCACAACGGTCTGTTCACTTACGACCGTAAGGTCGAAAAAGTAGACGAAGCCAGGGTGCGCGCGATCAATGAGGCGACGATACGCGCAGCGGGGCGGTAGCGTCGTCGCCATCGAGGACGACGCGGTTTCGGCCATGGTGCTTGGCCTGGTAAAGCGCGGCATCCGCCGCGCGGCACAGGGGCGGCAATTCGTACCCGGCTGTTTCGGTGCAGGCAAGGCCGACGCTGACGGAGAACGCGACGACCGCACCGTCGACGACCAGTGGCGAGGCTGCGATCGCCTGGCGAACGCGCTCGGCGATCACGCTGCCCTGCAATCGCGGCGTATCCATCAACAGCATGCCGAACTCCTCTCCGCCGAGGCGTCCGAGGAGGTCGGCCTTGCGCAGCTGGCCCTTGAAGATGGCGACGGCGTGCTTCAGCACCGCGTCGCCCACGGCGTGTCCATGCACGTCGTTTACCTGCTTGAAATGATCCAGGTCGAGGAACACCAGGCATCCCTCGCCTCCCCGCTTTTCGAGGACACGCAACGCCCGCTCGGATTCGGCCATGAAATGCTGGTGGTGGAAGATCCCGGTAAGCCCATCGCACGACGACAGCCACTTGAAGCGAAGCTGCGATCGCTTGATGCGCACCATCCAGAAGACGATCGAAAGAAGAACGAGGAACATCACGACGATATAGAGGCGGCTCGTTTCCACGGCCTTGGCGTCCAGCGCCTGCTGCAGCCGCAGGATGCGGTTTTCCTTGCTGAGGCCTTCCGTTTCGAGCTTCTCCGCACGGAAGTGCTGGCGTGCGGCTTCATAGGCCGCGTTCCTGACATTGGCGTCGCGAAGATAGCCCTGATCCTGGATCACGTAGCGCTCGTAGTAGTCCAGCGCACGGGCCGCATGCCCCTGCGCCTTCTCGATCGTGTAAAGGATGCGGTAGGCGAATCGCAGGGCCTCGTTGACGTCGCCGTGATGACCCATGGCAATGGTTTCCAGCGCCGCTTCCCGCGCTTCGGTCACGTGGCCCAGCGCTTCCTGGATCTGCGCGCGCTGGCTGGCGAGGCTGATGACGTGTGAAAAATATTTGCTGGCCTGGACAGCTGGCGTGATGCGCTTAATGGTCGCGAGCGCCTCCTCCAGCTTGTGTTCGTCGAACAGCCTGTCCACGAGGATGAGCGACATGGTGTTGGCGAAAATCGGTTGGTGGTCGGCTGTGCAGATCTCGATTGTGTCCCGCAACTCCGGACTGCGAGCCGACAGTTCACGGGCTCCCTCAAGGGCCGTGACCTTCTGGACCATCCCCTGGCAAGGCGATAGGCCAGGCGGCGTGGCTTTGAGCATCATATCGGCGTACTTCAGTCCCTGCTCGGGCTGGCCCGCGAAGGTCAGCATCTGCGACAGGTTCGCCAGCAATACGAAACGGGCCATCGGATCGGTCACCACGGGAAGGGTGTCCGCCGCCCGCGTCGCCATGGCATACGCTTCGGCGTATTTGCCCTGCTCGCTGAGGTTGTTCATCAACATCGCGATTGCGCGCGTGCCCAGCGGATCGTCGTCCGCAGGCGCCATTACGCTTCGAAGAGCGGTCTCCGCTTCGGGATAACGCCCTTCGTAATTTGCCTGCCAGCCGTCGAGGAATTGCAGATAGCGTTTTTCGGCTGCGCTGAGATCGGCCACGTCGCGATGGAGTTCGCCCAGCATTTCGACGAAGCGCGGATGATCCTTCGTGCGTATGGCATCGACTTTCTCGAGCCGTCCCGCGCCGGATTCCATGGGCGCAGCGCGGCCCTCCGGCAACTGCGCCCATAGGGCGAGCCCTACAAGAAGCGGCCAGGACCGCATGTGGCCAAAGCCAAAGGCCATGCCGCCAACTCTCAGGTGGAGGGGGTATCGTCCGATTCGCCGGGACGCTGGTCAGGCTCGTCGGTATCCTCGGGGTCCAGTTCTTCGTCCTCGTGCGCGCCCGTCTGGCTCTGGTGCTCGACATGCATCTTGTGGAGACCCAGTTCCTGGGCCAGCGCCGTGCTGTCGCCATTGGCGGCAAATGCGCGTACGCCTGCCGAGGCATCGGCAGCCTCGAGCGCCCTTGCCAGTTCATCCGGCGAGGCACGCCGCAAGGCTGCATCACGGCCGATGGCTTCGAGCAATTCAACGGTATCGCGCATGTTTCTTTCCCTGGGTCATATTGACGGTCCAGCTGACGCCCTAACGGCACGCTTGCCAGTTTCTTTAATTTTTCATGCCGGAACAGCGGTTTCCCTACCCGTGCCGTAGACCGCGTCGAGTGCATCGAGGCGCGCGCGCATGATGGCGTTTGGCTTCAGTTCGCAGGCTGGCGGCAGCACGAGGGTTTCCTGGCCGGTGAATTCCGCGATCGGAAAATCGCGAAGCGCCATGCGCTGGATGTGCGGCCCCTCGACCGGCAGCGTGGGTGCGCGATAAACCGTGACCTCGTGATTCGCCGGATAGTCTTCCAGCAAGCGCTCTGTCAGCAGCTCCCGATAGGCATCGGGCGTGCGGAACCGGCCGAGCGAGCGGTCGCCGACGACGCCAAGTTGCCACAGGATCACGTGGCCGGTCGTGTCCAGGCTGCGTTCGAAGAAGAGCAACTGACTGGCCTCCAGATGGTGACAACCGACGCGGCCCGGATCGATGCCCAGGTCGGCGTACAAACAGTCTTCCGCCGAGACGCCAGGCTCCATGTGCGCCTGGTATCCCTCGGCGCGGGCCAGCTCGATCACCTTGTGTGGCGACCAGGCGAAAATACCGGGGTGCCCGTAGAAAACGGCGCAAACCCGCTTACCCGCCCGCACTTCCGCGATCATCAGCTCGACCCACTCACGATAGGTCTTCATCCGCGACTTGCCCGGGCGGTAATACGGCTGGAGGCTGCGCACCTCCGGATTCAAGCGCCGCAGCCAGAGTTCCACCACGTGGTCCGAAAGCGCGGCGAAGACGACGTCCGCGGTCTCGATGCTGTTACGCGCCAGGGGAGTCAGGTGGGAACCCAGGGTAATGCCCATGCCGACGCAGCTGATGCTGCCGCGGCGAGGCTCCCTGGATGTCGAAGTCTGTGTGGTCATGGGCTTGATAGTAGGCAGAATTAGTGTGACCGGCGCGAGCGCCCCCAGCAGGGATCGTGCAGACCCCCCGAACGACTTCCGATAGACGGTTTCCGGAACCCCTTACCCATAATGTGACACAACGCACATTCTCGGGTGGAATCCCTTCCGTGGCAAGTACTTACCCTTGGGCGACCTGGGTTCCCCCCCAGCGCACCAGCCCCCTTTGCTCGACAAGCATGCTGCGCGGCGCAGGTGTCGACCTCGCGGTAGGCGCGGAATTTGCATCGATCCAACAGCTCCCACACGTCCCCAAGGAACTACGATGAAAGCGAACGATAAAAGTGGTGCGACTCAAGTGCGCAACGTCAAGAGGGGCAACTGCCTCGCTATTTCCCGTCTGGCCTTTGCGATCGCTGGCGCGCTGCCGCTAACGTCGTTTGCTGCCGTGTACATCGTAAACAATGAATCGGACCTTCAACTTGCCATCCATACCGCGAACTTGAACTCGGATGCCAACGCGGTGATTCAGCTCAACGGCAATGTCGTGCTCAGTGCCCTGGCGCTATCGGAGGCACCTGCCCAAGGGATGACGATCGATACACAAGGATTCACGCTTACCGGCGCCAGTGCCGACTCGAGTACAGCTGGCGCGTTGGCATTCCTGAATGTGCAGGGCCCGCTGACGCTCTCGGGAACGTTCGCCGGCGGTAATGCCAATACCGGAAGCTCGAATCCGGCCGAAAGCGGGATCGCGACCAGTTCCGGTACGGTTGCATCGTCGATCATCAACAACGGTTCGATCACGGGCGGCGCGAGTGGTGGTGGGCCTGGCGCCGGCGGCGCCGGTGCGAGCTTGAACATGACCACGTTCGCGAACCATGCCAGTGGCATCATTAGCGGTGGCCTGGGAGTAGGAACAAGCTTGGGAGGAATTGGCGCCTTCCTTCGCCGTGGCACCACGCTGACAAACAGCGGTGTCGTCGAGGGAGGCGACTCCGAGAATGGCGGCGGCGGTACTGGCATCGACGTGGGCGGCCCAGGCGCTTCCAACCAACTGATCAATCATGGAACGATCCGCGGTGGCACCAGTCTGGATGGGAGCGCGGCGGGTGGCGTCGGCGTCAATGTTCGTGCGGGGACACTACCCATCATCAATACCGGGACCATCGAAGGCGGTAACGGCTCCCGTGCGCTTACCTCCAACGTCGACTTTTCCCTCACCAATAGCGGCATCATCCGCGCAGGCGCTGACCAAGGCGAGGCCATACGGATGTTGTTGCCGACAAAAGTCCTGACGCTGGAGTTGCAGGCAGGATCGGACATCACCGGAATCGTCTTCGCCGGTATTCTTGCACCGACCGATACACTCCGCCTCGGTGGAAGCGCGGACGCCATGTTCGACGCATCGTCCATTGGCGATGCTGACCGATACCAGAACTTCGATATCTTCCAGAAGACGGGCGCGAGCACCTGGACCCTGACCGGTGCAGGCACTGGCGTCACGCCGTGGGACATCCAGCAAGGCACGCTGCGCATCGACAGCGACGCGGCTCTGGGCGATTCCACGGGCGCCCTGACCTTCTCGGGCGGCGCCCTCAGCAGCAGCGCGGATGTGACCCTCGCTCGCGCCGTGACGTTCAACACGACGGGCACGTTCCTCCCGGATGCCAACACGACGCTCACTCTCGACAGTGTGCTGACGGGAGCCGGTGGCCTGACCCAGGCCGGTGCCGGTACGCTGGTCATTCCCGATGCCAAGACTTACACCGGTCCGACGACCGTGGACGCCGGCACGCTCGCGGTCAATGGTTCGATCACCAGCCCGGTAATGGTCAACGCGGCCGGCACGCTCGGCGGCGTCGGCACGATCCATGGCGACGTTACCAATGCCGGCACGGTCGCGCCGGGCAACTTGATCGGCACGCTGACCGTCAACGGCAACTATATTGGCCAGGGCGGCACTCTGGCGATCGAGGCCAACCTCGATGGCGATGCGTCGGCGGCGGATCGCCTCATCGTCACCGGCGATACGTCCGGTACCACCAACGTGAAGGTCACCAAGGTTGGCGGCACCGGCGTGCAGACCATCGACGGCATCAAGATCATCGATGTGCAGGGGGCCTCGAACGGCGCCTTCAACCTCGTCGGCGATTACGTCTTCCAGGGCCAGCAGGCCGTGGTCTCAGGTGCGTATGCGTACCGTCTCTACAAGAACGGCGTCGCTACTCCCGCTGACGGCGGTTGGTACCTGCGCTCGGACTCGACGCAGCCGCCGGATACGAATACCCCCCCGCCGACCGACCCGGCCGGCAACCCGCTCCCGCCAACCCAGCCGCTCTACGCCCCCAGCGTGCCGCTGTACGAGGCGTATGCCGGCGTGCTTCAGCAGTTCAACCAGCTCGGCACACTGCGCCAGCGCGTGGGTGATCGCGCGTGGGCCAGCGACAAGTCCGTGAAGGAAGGGTCGGGTGCGTGGGCGCGTGTCGAGAGCCAGCACAGCGACATCTCACCGGACAGGACCACCACCGGCACGCATTACGACGCGACGACGCAAAAGCTCCAGGTCGGTCTCGACATGATGCTCGGCGGCACGGAGTCCGGTTCGTGGGTAGCCGGTCTCACCGGCCAGTACGGGCGGATCGATTCGAACGTCTCGTCGCTGTTCGGCCTGGGCCGGATCAAGACCCATGGCCACGGCTTCGGGGGCACCTTGACCTGGTACGGCAGCAACGGCATCTACGTCGATGCACAAGCAGAATACAACTGGTATCGCACCGACCTGAGTTCGCGCACGCTGGGCCATATGCTCGTCGACGACAATAAGGGAACCGGCTATGGCGCCGGTGTCGAGGCCGGCTGGAAGTTCCCGTTCTCGACCGGCTGGTCGCTGACCCCGCAGGCCCAGCTCACCTATTCGAGCGTGCGCTTCGACGGCTTCGGCGACCAGTACGGCGCGCAGGTGTCGCGCAAGGACAGCGATGCTATGACTGCCCGCGCGGGCCTCGCGCTGGACCGCGAGACCTCATGGCAGAGCGCCAGCGGCAAGGCCAGCCGCGCGCACGTCTACGGCATCGCCAACCTGTACTATGACTTCCTCGACGGTTCGAAGGTCGACGTGTCGGGTAGCCGCCTTACCAGCAAGAACCAGCCGCTGTGGGGTGGTCTGGGTGTCGGCGGCTCACTGACCTGGTCAGACGATCGCTACTCGCTCTACGGTGAAGCGACGGCTAACAGCAGCCTGCGCGATTTCCGCGACAGCCAGTCCGTGGGTGTGAAGGTCGGCTTCAGCATGAAGTGGTGATGCATGGGGCAATCCCGGCTTATTCCGCCCGGTTGGCATCTGAGCCGAATAGGGCCCATAATCGGCTCACAAAATGAGCCGAATAGACCCGCTAATCGGCTCACGCCCGGAGACCGACCGATGAGCGAACCCCGTTGGATCTGGCAACGACCTGGCTGGCCCGACTTCACGTGGCAGGCTGGAACCCTTGCTCCCCAGCTTCGTGACTGCCAGCGGGTCCAGGGCCAGCTTATCGGCATGGCGGGTGCGGTGGCGGGAAACGTCCAGGCCTGTGAGGCACTAGATACCCTGCTTTCGAACATAGTCACATCCTCGGCGATCGAGGGCGAGCGGCTCGACGTGGGATCGGTTCGTTCTTCGTTGGCCCGGCGCCTCGGGCTGGCTGGGGAGGCATCGCCACGCCCTACGCCACGCAGCGAAGGTGTAGCGGAACTCGTGCTGGATGCGACGCGTCATCCCGAGACGCAGCTGGATCTGCCACGACTGTTTCAATGGCACCGTTGGCTCTTCCCTGCTACCGACGAACTGCTGCCCGTTCGTATCCGCATAGGTGCGTTGCGCGGCGACGAACCCATGCAGGTCATCTCCGGTCGCATCGATCGGCCCACGGTTCATTTCGAAGCCCCGCCACGTGAAGGGCTTGAAGCGCAGGTGGATCAATTCCTTGCATGGTTCGAGGCGTCACGCAGCGATCCCGTGCTCGATCCGCTGCTGCGCGCCGGCATCGCTCATTTCTGGTTCGTCACGCTACATCCGTTCGACGACGGCAATGGCCGCTTGACGCGTGCGCTGACCGACCTCGCCCTAGCCCAGGCGCAACCGGAGGCGATCCGTTTCCATGCCATGTCGGCCAGCATCCTCGCCGATCGCGAGGGCTACTACGACGTCCTCGAGTCCCGCCAGAAAAGCGGCCTCGACATCACCGCATGGCTGCAATGGTTCCTGCGCACCCTGCACGACAGCCTTGTGCAGGCGATTCGCCGTATCGATGGAGTGATCGCCAAAGCGCGGTTCTGGCAGATGCACAGACAACATACCTTGTCGCCCGAGCAGGTCAAAGTGCTGAACCGTCTGCTCGACGGAGGCGAGCGTGGCTTCGAACATGGCATCAGCGCGGCGCAATACCAGGCTGTCGCGAAGGTGTCGAAAGCGACAGCGACGCGTCACCTCGCGGAACTTGTGGAAAAGGGTTTCCTGCGGCGGTTGCCGGGTGGCGGGCGCAGCACGCGCTACCAGATCGATCTGCCGCCGCCGACAACCCCTCTTTAGACCAGCGACGCATTTCTCAGAATTCTTCTATACGTTCAACTACAGACAATTTGTAGATGAATTTGGTAGGGTGAATGTTGCCTGCGCGTTCGTCGTGTACGTCTCGCAGGCAACCATCGCTCTCAGCGGTGAAAAGCGCGGACCAAGGGTGCTACCAACACCCAGGGTCCGCTGACCACAACAACTGAACTAGAGTTGGCATGGCTATGTGTAAGTCTACGCTACCCCCTCGCCCGCCGAATCCCCTCGGCGCCCCCGTCATCGGTTCCCGGGCTGTCTGCCCTCCTCGCAGACCCGGTTGAAGAACGGCGGCGTCGCGTTTTACCTGAGCTTTGTGTTGGCCGAGCCACCCGGCACGTAGCCGTGTGGCCGGGCGAAAGCAACGCCGCCATCCACTTCCTCAATCAAGCCGCCCGGCGCCCGGTCACGGGCAGCCGTTGACCCGCGGCACGCTGTTCGCACGGCGTGCCGCACCTCGGGTCGCGCGGCAACCTCCAAGGAAAGCCCATGAACGCTCCGAAAGTTCGCAAAGAGCCCGGTGCCGACACCGGCAACGAAAGCGAAACCAATACCCGCGAGCTGCTCAACGAAGTCACCGAATGGCTTCAGTACGCGTGTGGCATGACCGACCTGATGGCCGAACTCGTGTACGAGGCGGAGACACTGGACTGCCGGCGAATGGCGCTCGCTTTTCAAACCATCGGTGCCCTGTTGGAGAGGAGTGTTACGTGCACGAAGAGAGCACACGAGCGCGTGGTGTGGGAGCAGGCGCAGCAGTGGGTCGAAACATCCGCGACTCATTGAACCCCAGTGCAGGAGTGACTCTATCGGCGATGAGAGTCCGCGGCGGTGGGCAACTAGCCGCCGTATCACCGAGACTTTTCTCAGCCTGCCCGCGAACGCATGAGCAGCCACCTCTCGTTACGGCAGTCGCCGCACAACCCGCGCATCGTGGCGAAACCCGCGACGCAGGGCCGTTTATCACAGCAACGCGACAAGCCATCTTGTCAGACACGTTCCGCATATGCGGCGACATAAAACATCGACGATGCGCGTGGCGCGCACAAGGAACGTTCATGACATTCATACATTTTCCCGGAAAAGCGCGGGATCCCGGTCGCGACATCGACATCCGCAGCCCGCGCATCGAAAAGTTGAACGACGACGACGACGAACTCCACTTTGGGTTCCCCGTCTATAAGCACTCGAAGCGCATCAAAGGACTGGGCTTCCGGGGAACGACGGTCGATCTGCCCAGTGGTGTATCGCGGTGGACGTTCGTAATCAACAACGAGGAACTTGAGTTCAACTTGGACAGCCGCGACTACATCGCGCCCGAACTCGACGACATGGCGTTCCTGCTATATGCAGCCGATGGGATCACCAGTTCGTTCGCTTCCGGAAAGCTCGTTTTTGAGCCAACCGAATACGTGGTTGTCATCCCGGCGCAGTTACTTGCCGACAAGGGCATCGCCGCACCCGCGTATCTGCGAAGGGGCGACCACGACGAACTCATCCTGAGCCAATGCTACGTCGCCGGCGAGAAGAACCCGTACAGGACGGTCAGCGAATGAAGGACGCCTACGCCGAAGCCATCCGGACGACGTTTCATCCGGCGATTGACGCGCGCAGCGGTGCTGCGCTCTCGCCGGCCCAGATCGAAGAGATCGTCAAGTTCGCCCATTCGGATGCGTCGGGTGCGCGACCGGACGAAAGTCTGGTGGCGCTGGTGGAGCGCAAGTACCTGGACTACCGAGCAGAGCTGCCCTCCGGTACGCAGTACGTCGCGTTCTCCGGCGTGACCGAACGCGTACGTCCAACTGGAAAAATGCCGACGCGTACGTCTCTGCAGCAAATGGGCGAGCCGGCACCATTGGCAACACGCCTTGGGGGGAATTCGTCGAAGAGGCCCAGGCTGATCCCGAAATGCAGCTCGCCGTGAGCAAGATGGAGGATTTCCTGGCCCGCAAGCAGTTCACCCCCGCCTACGGCAAGGCCCTGGATGCCGTCCAGGACACCCTCTGGAACTACGGCAGCGCCCCGTTCATCGAAAACGCCATCCGCAGCAAGCTCCCCGTCATCGGCTTCGTCGATGGGGCGAAGGATTGGCGCGGTTTCACCCGCCACGAGTTGACCACCCTGCTGCGCAGCCCGGACACCCGCTTCAACGGCTATGCGGTCGGCGTCATCGACAGCGATGCCAAGGCGTTTGCCGAGAATGCCGCCGCCGGGTTCCAGCAGGTGCAGAGCAAGGCCGTGAATGCCGCCTCGTTGTACGGCAACAGCGTGGTCACGCCGCGCGAGTTCGACCGGCTCGTCGACCTCAGCCATGGCTACGATGCCGCGAAGGGCACGCTCTTCGGCTAGCCGATCGACGAGTTCATGAAGCAACCACTGTCGGACATGGCCGCGACCGCACACAAGTGGTCGCGCGTGCATGCGCGCCAGCACGAGCAGGTGACTTATCGCACGCCGCTGGACCGCATTCAGGAGGTCGCCCCGGACGGCGCGCATGCTCGCGACATCCTCTTTCAGCCACCCGACGCCGAGTTTTCCCGCCAGGCCCTCTTGCGCCCCGGCCCCGGCGCAGGCAGCCGCGCCGTCGGCCTCGCCGGCGAAGCCGCGCTGGCCGCCGATGCCTTGCTCACCACGCGCAACGTGACCGCGCTGAACGCGGCGAACAATGCCGCCGGCGTGGACTCCGAGGTCCTGCACTTCGGTGGACGCAACCTCGGCGCGTGGGGCGGTGCCATGCTGGGTGCACGGACGGCCGCCACGCTGGGCACCCGGGCCGGGCCGCCCGGCGCGATCGTGGGCGGGCTGGCCGGTGGCGTCGCCGGGGCCGTCGCGGGGGACCGGATCGCCGATGCCATCGACGACATGCGTACCTACCATCAGACCGACCGGAACGGCCTGCTCTGGCGCATGGACCCGGCACAACCGGAGCGCGGCTGGACCCGCTCGGTCTCCACGATCGATCCGGATGCCCCGCGCGTGCCGGGTGTCGGCTACGGCGCCCCGGTATACCGCACCGACACCGTGCCGGCCCCGCCGGAACTGGCGAACGAATTGAACTACAAAGCCTCCGGTGTGCAGGTACAGCTGGCGCTGGCCCACCCGCTGGAGCCGCGCGACCCGGAGCGCCAGCCGGCCGAAGCCACCGATACACCCAGCCTCCGCGCAGCCGAGTGGCATCACGATCGACAAACGGGCGACTGGACACGTCAGGTCACGGTGGGCTACCTCGACCACGGTCTGCCGGTGTCGCGGCCCGAGACCGCTTCGCCGGAGAGGGCCAACCAGCTCGACGCCCAGTCGGCACGAATCGCCGAGGAGAACCAAGCCCTCGCACCCGCAGCCATCGCCGCGCGCTACCTGGAGGCCTACGAACAGTACGGCTGGAACCGCTTTGGTCTACCGGAGCCGGCGGCCACGCAGATGATCGACAAAAGCATCCAGGAAGCGCCGCCACTCAGCGTATATCGGCTCCTGCAGGGCGCTGCGGTTCGGGTGCAAGGGCTCAGTCCGGCAGGCGCTCGTCGTATTCCATTTTCAGACCCAGCCAGTGGTCCCAGAACGGCTCGGGTTCCATGCCCTTCATGCGAGCGTCGAGCACATCCAGGTGCGCATGCCAGCCGGCGCTGATGTTGAGGCGCGTGGAGCGGTCGGCGATGCGGCTGTGGGTCAGTGTGAGCAGCACGTCCTTGCCCTTCGACTCCAGTTCGAAGATGACACCGCCGGTGCTGCCCCACTCGAAGGCAAGTTTGCGCGGGGGATCGAGTTCGGTAATGCGGCTCTGCATCCGATGTTCTTCGCCGAAACCATCCGGCTTGTTGCCCGGAGGATTAGTGAGTTCGTCGTTGCGCCAGCAAAATTCGAAGGTGGAACCGACCTTCATTTCCATGTCGCCGGAAGCGAGCCACTGACGGCGCAGATCGCTTTCGGTGAGGTAGGCCCAAACACGCTCGATGGGGCCTGGGAGTACACGCTGGATTTTCAGCGTGGTGGGCTCGACCAGCGTGCCGTACGTATCGGGGGTGGCTACTGCGCTCATCGTTTGTCTCCATGGCGGGATGTGGGTTTGCTCGCGTCCGCATCGCGGAGGAGCCTGTCGAGCACGCCGAGGCGATCGGTCCAGAAGCGCTCGTAGAACGTCAGCCATTCGTGGATGCTGGCGAGTGGCCCCGGATCGAGGCGGCACAGGTGGACCCTGCCCCGCACTTCGCGACGGATCAGGCCTGCGTTCTCGAGCACCTTGATGTGCTTGGATGCCGCCGCCAACGACATCTCGAAAGGCTCGGCCAGTTGCCCCACCGTGCGCTCGCCATCCGCAAGCTCACGGAGCATGCGTCGGCGCGTGCGATCGCCGAGGGCGTGGAAGACCGGGTCCAGCTGCGGGGCATCTAATTCAACCATAAGGTTGAATATACTCCCCCAACAAAGATAGTCAACCTTTCGGTTGAATTAAATCGCTAACCCTCGGAACGGCCGTGTCAGACCCCGTGGTACTCGCGGTACCACCGAACGAAACGCGCCACGCCCTCTTCCACGGACACCTGCGGCACGTAGCCCACGGCGCGGCGCAATTCGCTGACATCGGCCTCGGTGTCCGGCACGTCGCCCGCCTGCAACGGCAGGAGTTCCATGATGGCTTCGCGCCCGAGGCACTGCTCGAGGCGGCGGATGTAATCCAGCAATTCCACCGGCTGCTCGTTGCCGATGTTGTACAGCCGGAACGGCGCCACGCCGCTGGAGGAAGGATCGGGCCTGGTGGCGTCCCACGCCGTGTCGACCACGGGTGGACGGTCGAGGCAGCGGATCACGCCTTCGACGATGTCGTCGATATAGGTGAAGCTGCGCCGGTGCCGCCCGTGGTTGAACACCTTGATGGGTTCGCCCTTGAGGATCGCACGGGTGAACAGGAACAAGGCCATGTCCGGCCTGCCCCACGGTCCGTAGACGGTGAAGAAACGCAGGCCCGTGCTCGGAATGCCGTACAGGTGCGCGTAGCTGTGCGCCATCTGCTCGTTGGCCTTCTTCGTCGCCGCGTAAAGGGTCAACGGATGTTCGGCCGGGTTGTGCTCCGAAAACGGCATGGCGCGATTCGCACCGTATACCGAACTGGTGGACGCGAAGACGAGGTGCTCTACCCCGTGGTCGCGGCACCCTTCGAGCACGTGCAGGAATCCCGTGATGTTGCTGGACACGTAAACGTGCGGGTTTTCCGCGGCGTAGCGCACGCCCGCCTGGGCGGCGAGGTGCACGACACGCTGCGGCTGATGGCTGGCGAACAACGAAGCCATGGCCTCGCGATCGGCCAGGTCGGCATGCACGTGCGTGTAGCGCGGATCGTGCCGGAAGCGATCCAGGCGCGCCTGTTTCAGGCTCACGTCGTAATAGTCGTTGAGATTGTCGAGACCGACCACCTCGTCACCGCGCTCCAGCAGCCGCTTCGCCACATGCGAACCGATGAATCCCGCCGTGCCGGTCACCAATACTTTCATGGTTGTTCCCTCAGAGCCGTCCGTCCACCGCGTCGCGCGGCAGCACGTATTTCACGTCGTAGATCACCGCGCCGGGTTTGCCGAACGCGCGGATGCCCACGGCGCCCAGGTCATGGAACTGGCGGTGCGCCACGGCGACGACGATGGCGTCGTAAGCACCGGGCACAGGTTGCGCCACCGTATGCAGTCCGTAAGCTTGCGCTGCCTCCCCGGCATCGACCCAGGGGTCGTAAACGTCGATCGTCGCGTTGTAGGTTTTCAGCGCGGTGATGATGTCGACGACGCGGGTGTTGCGCAGATCGGGACAGTTTTCCTTGAAGGCGAGGCCCAGCACCAGCACCCGCGCACCGACGGGGTTGAGGCCCTTGCAGACCATGAGCCGGATCACTTCACCCGCGATATACGGGCCCATGCCGTCGTTGGTGCGGCGTCCAGCCAGGATCACGTCGGGATGGTGCCCGACTTCCTGTGCCTTGTGCGTGAGGTAGTAAGGATCCACGCCGATGCAATGCCCGCCGACAAGGCCGGGGCGGAACGGCAGGAAATTCCACTTCGTGCCAGCGGCTTCGAGTACTTCCAGCGTATCGATGCCGAGCTTGTTGAACAGGATGGCGAGATCGTTGACCAGCGCGATGTTGAGGTCGCGCTGGGTGTTCTCGATGACCTTCGCCGCTTCGGCCACCTTGATGCTACTGGCTTTGTACGTGCCCGCGTCGATGATGCGGGCGTACAAGGCGTCGACGAAATCGGCGGCTTCCGGGGTAGAGCCGGAGGTAACCTTGCGGATGTTGTTGACGCGATGCAGCTTGTCGCCCGGATTGATCCGCTCCGGACTGTAACCGGCGAAGAAGTCCTCGTTGAAGACCAGCGCCGAAGTGCGCTCCAGGATAGGTACGCAGACTTCCTCGGTGCACCCGGGATAGACGGTGGATTCATACACGACGAGGTCGCCCCGCTTCAGTACCTTGCCGAGCGTTTCGCTCGCCCGCGTCAACGGCGTGAGGTCGGGGCGTTTGGCGCTGTCGATCGGGGTGGGCACCGTCACGATGAAGACGTTGCAGGCACGGAGGTCGTCGACGTCGCTGCTATAGGCGAGCTGGCCGGCCTGCCCGAGCGCATCGGCGTCCACCTCCAGCGTACGGTCCGTGCCCGCGCGAAGTTCCTCGATACGCGACGCATCGATATCGAATCCGACGGTTGGGAATGTCTTGCCGAATTCGACGGCCAGGGGAAGGCCGACATAACCGAGACCGATGACGCCGATCTTTACCTTGTCCAACTGCTGCATCGGGCTTCCGTCGATGAATAGCTGCACGGTCCGGACGAGGCCGGAAGTAACCGTGAAGCCTAGCGGATCGCCCGGCTATTGGGTAGGAGCGCGCCCTGCGCGCGACAGGCTTTCGCGAAGAGCAACTGGTCCTGTTGCCCCGGGCCCCAAAAGATGTCGTACCCGACGCGGGCATAAACGCGCAGGGCGCGCTCCTACGACCAGCGGTCAGCCGCCTTCGGCGGGCAGCTGGTTGACGTCGCGCACGCTGTAAACGTCGATCGAATACGGCACCCGGGCGTCGCCCGTGGCCTCGAAGCGGCCGAATACCGTGGCATCGGCGCGGACGCCCTTCTCGCTCACTGTGCGCCGGAACGACAGGATGTCGCGTTTGTGGCCGGTGCTGTCGTCCAGACTGAGGTTCACCGCACCCTTGCACTGTGCGTCGGTAAGCGTGGTGACCTTGCCCTCGGTGGTCGCGATGCCGCGCACGGTGACCGTGGTGCCTACGTAGCGGGCGGCGGCGCCCAGCACGTTGCAGATCGTTTCCGGTGGCGGATCGTCCGACCGGGCCGCGGCGCTTCCGGTGGCCACTACAAGGCTAAGGGCGACCGCCGTCGCCCGAACGAAAGTAAGCGCTTTCATAGGTTTTCCCCCTTGATACCGGCCCTGGACGGGCCGAGCCGAGTAGACGGCTAAATGGAGCACACCGCGTTTGGGCCCTCAGGTCAATAAGAAATTTCGGCATATTGGGGAAAACCCCCTTTAGAATCAGTAGTATGAAGCCTCTTCGGGGCGATCAGCGATACTATGGCCCCCCATGAAGGCCCCCACGCATGGCTTCCTACGACGACGATTTCGGCTACGAGAACGAGCATGACGACGAGGACGGCGACGATTCGGTCGAGTCCCAGGTATGGCAACTGCTTACCCTCATCAACCCCGGCGACGAGGAAGGGGCGCTACAGCAGTTTGCCGCCTATCGCGAGACGGTAGAGGAGGAAGGCGACGACGACCCCGTGCGGATCGTGGGCCAGGTCACCGACTGGCGCTCGGGCTTCGAGGTCGATGCCGACGACACCCGTGCCCTGGTCGAGGCGATCAACGAACTGGTGGCGCGCTGGAACCTCAACATCGACTGGGATGGCGACCCGGACGACGACGAATTCCACGAGGACATCGATGGCCCGGAGCTCTTCTCGCGTGCCTTCGACCAGCTCAACCCGCACGGGTACACCTTGTGGGCCCGCGAAGCCGACGACGACGTCTATGCCGGCTGGATCACCCAGTCGCGGGATGACGAGGCCATGCGGCTTGTTGCCACGGCGCTTGGCATCAACCTGCGCCTGGGGAACCAGGTGACTTGATGGGCCGGTATAATGGGTAGATGAATTACCGCCACGCCTACCATGCCGGCAACTTTGCCGATGTCCTCAAGCACATGGTGCTCGTGGCCCTGATCGACGCCCTGGAGCAGAAGGCCTCGCCCTTCTGCTACATCGACACGCATGCCGGCCGCGGCCGCTACGACCTTCGCGGCGCCGAGGCGCGGAAGACCGCCGAGTCGGACGAAGGTTTCGGCATCCTGAAGACCGCCAGCGGCCTGCCTCCGCTGCTCTGGAAGTGGCTGGAAACCGTCCGCGCCTGTAACGAAGGCGACGAGACCCTGCGCTACTACCCCGGCTCGCCCTGGATCGCCGCGCACCTGATGCGCGAAGGCGACTCCGCCCAGCTTTGCGAACTGCAGGCGGGGGAATCCGGCGCGCTGCGCCAGCTGTTCCACAACGATCCCCGTGTGCACGTGCACCAGCGCGACGGCTACGAGGCACTGAACGCCCTCGTGCCGCCGAAGGAAAAGCGCGGCCTCGTGCTGATCGACCCGCCGTTCGAGGCGCAGGAAGCCGAGTTCCGCCTGATCGAAAGATCACTGAAGGCCGCCTTGGAGAAGTGGCCCGGCGGCATCTTCGCCATCTGGTATCCGATCAAGCTGCGCAGCCACGTGCAGCCATTCCATCGCTGGCTATCCAAAAGCGCGGCGAAGCGCGTGCTCGTGGCCGAGCTGCTGCTGCGGCCGGACGACTCCCCGCTGCGCCTCAATGGCACCGGCGTGGCCATCGTGAATGCACCGTGGAAGCTCGATGAAGTGCTACGCGACTCCCTGCGACTGCTGCCCAAGCTGTTGGGAACGCCCGGCGAATCCGAATACCGGCTGACCTGGCTCAAGGAAGACGGCCCGGATGAACATCCCGCCCACGCGCCGCAGCCGTTCCATTCAGTGCGGCGGCGCTAAAGTCGTACCACACGCCAGGAGTCGACCCATGCGCCCGTCCGTCGTTCGTCTCGCCGCCCCTGCTGCCGTTCTCGCCGTTGCCCTCGCCGGCTGCGCACCCGCACCCATCTACAAGCCAACGCCGAACAACGCCGCCGTGCCGCCCGCCCAAGTCGCCCGTGAGCCCGAGCGTTATGCCGCGTCCGACGTGATCTGGGGTGGCCGCATCGTCAACGTGCGCAACTTCGCCGACCATAGTGAAATCGAAGTCCTCGCCTACCCGCTGGACGGCTCGCAGCGTCCCCAGTCGAACGACACTGGCAATGGCCGCTTCATCGCGGCCATGCCGGGCTACGTCGAAAGCCTGGACTTCCCGTCGGGCGGACTGGTGACGATCGCGGGGCGCCTCAACGGCACCCGCACCGGCAACGTGGGCGAGGCGCAGTACACCTTCCCGCTGGTGTCGGTGAACCAGTCGCATGTATGGACGGCCAAGGAAATGTCCGGCGGCCACCCCAACGTGAGCTTTGGCGTCGGCGTGGGCGTGATCCGGTAAGATCCTGCGATTCCATTGCGGGACGGGGACCACATGTCGGGACATGCCGATTCGAAGCGCGCGATCTTCCTCGCGCTCGGAGCCAATTTCGCCATCTTCATCGCCAAGCTCGTCGCGGCGATCTTCACCGGCTCCGGTGCGATGCTCGCGGAAGCCGTGCATTCGCTGGCCGACTGCGGCAACCAGGGCCTGCTTCTGCTGGGCATACGCCAGGCGAAGCGCCCGCCGTCGCACGACTATCCTTTGGGCTGGGGCCGCGCGCTGTATTTCTGGTCCTTCCTCGTCGCGATGCTGCTTTTCAGCGTGGGCGGCATGTTCTCGGTATACGAGGGCGTGCACAAGCTGAGCCACCCGGAGCCGCTACGCTGGGCCTGGCTGGCCGTGGGTGTGCTGGTGTTCTCGATCGTTACCGAGGGCGTTTCCATGTATGGCGTCATGCAGGAAGTGAACAAGGCGCGGGAGGGCCAGCCGCTTTGGCAGTGGTTCCGGGAGACGCGTGCGAGCGAACTCCTGGTGATTTTCGGCGAGGACCTCGCGGCCCTGGTCGGCTTGTGTCTCGCCCTGCTCGCCGTGTTGCTCACCATGCTTACCGGCAATCTGATCTTCGACGCCATGGGCACCATCGCTATCGGCGTCCTTCTGATCGTGGTGGCCATCGCCGTCGCACGCGAGGTGAAGGCTCTGCTGATCGGCCAGGGCGTGGAGCCGAAACATCGTGCGGCGATGCTCGCCTTCCTCGAGGCCCGTCCCGAGATCGAGCTCGTCTACAACGTGCTGACCCTGCAAATGGGCCCTGACGTGATGGTCGCGATCAAGGCAAAAATGGCCTCCACGCCTAGCGCGCGGTCCATGATCGACGCCATCAATATCGTGGAGGCCGACTTCCGGGCCGAGTTCAAGGACGTGCGCTGGAGCTTCTTCGAGCCCGACCACGCCGACTGAGGACGGGGTAGTACAATCGAACGCTTGTCCGCACGGTCCAAGCCCCCACTCCATGCCTGTAGCGCTCCCGAGCCCTCCCCTCCCCGTCAACGCCAAGACCCGCCGTTACTGGGTCGTTCCACACGGCTCCTCCTGGGCCCTGGAGATCGCGGAGGCGGCCCGGGCCCACGATGGCCTGCTAGTCGTCGTGGCGCGCGATACCCGCAGCGCGGACAATCTCGAAAGCGAGCTGGCGGTGTTCGCGGGCGAACTGCCCGTGCTGCATTTTCCGGACTGGGAAACGCTGCCCTACGACGTCTTCAGTCCGCATCCCGAGGTCGTGTCGCAGCGCATCGCCACCTTGTACCGGCTGCCATCCACGCGGCGCGGCGTGCTCGTGGTGCCCGTGGCCACGCTGATGCAGCGGATCGCTCCGCGCACGCACATCACGGGTTCCGGCCTGGTCCTGCGCAAGGGGCAGAAGCTCGACCTCGCTTCGGAGCAGCGCCGCCTGGAAGCCGCCGGCTATCGCAACGTGCCGCAGGTCGCCGAGCCGGGCGATTTCGCCGTGCGCGGCGCGTTGATCGACATCTACGCCATGGGAGCCGGCGAGCCGTATCGCGTGGAACTGTTCGACGACGAGATCGAATCGATCCGCACCTTCGACACCGAAACCCAACGCTCGCAGCACCAGGTGGAAAGCGTCGACTTGCTTCCCGCACGCGAATTCCCGCTGACGGAAGATGCCGCCAAGGATTTCCGAGCCAACCTGCGCGAACGTTTTCCCATCGACATCCGGCGTTGTCCTCTTTACCAGGACATGAAGGAAGGCGTGACACCGGGCGGCATCGAGTACTACCTGCCCCTGTTCTTCAATACCACCGAAACCCTGTTCGACTACATCGCGGGCGACGCGCTGTTCGTGCTCGGCGAAGGCGCCCTGGAATCGTCCGAACAGTTCTGGACGCAGACGGCCGAGCGTTACGAGCAGCGTGCACACGATATCGAACGGCCGGTGCTGCCGCCGGCGGAGATCTACCTGACGCCGGAACACCTGCGCGAGCAGCTGAACCGCCAGGTTCGCGTGGACGTGGTCGCGAAGGGCCATGAACACGCGGTGGACCTCGGCACCCAGCCCGCGCCCGAAGTGCCGCTGAACCGCAAGGGCGAGGAGCCCGGTACCGGCCTCCGGCACTTTCTCGACAGTTATCCGGGCCGGGTACTGATCGCCGCGGACTCGGCCGGCCGTCGCGAGGCGCTGATCGAGCAGCTGGCCGGCGCCGGGCTGAAGCCCGTCAACATCGAGGGCTGGAAGGATTTCCTCGCTCGCAGCGAACCGCTGGCGATCACCGTCGCCTCGCTGGAACAGGGCTTCGCCCTCACCCAACCCGCCATCGCGGTGCTCACCGAGCGCGAATTGTTCGGCGAACGCGTGCGCACCGATCGCAAGCGCCGCGCCGGCGCGGCACGCGATCCCGAAAGCATCATCAAGGACCTCACCGAGCTGTCGATCGGATCGCCCATCGTGCACATCGACCATGGCGTGGGCCGCTACCAGGGCCTTGTCTCGCTTGATGTCGGCGACATGCCCGGCGAATTCCTCACGGTCGAATACGCCAAGGGCGACAAACTTTACGTGCCCGTGGCCCAGCTGGGGCTGGTCAGCCGCTACACGGGCACGGCACCGGAGCTGGCTCCACTGCACTCCCTGGGTGGCGACGCCTGGGAGCGCGCGCGCAAGAAAGCGGCCGAGAAGGTCCGCGACGTGGCCGCCGAGCTGCTCGCGATCTACGCACAGCGTGAAGCGCGCCAGGGCGAGTCGCTATCGGTGGACCGGCAGATGATCGAGGAATTCGCTGCCACCTTCCCGTTCGAGGAAACCGCAGACCAGCAGGCCGCGATCGATGCGGTGATCGTCGACCTCGCCGCGCCGCGCGCCATGGACCGCGTAGTCTGCGGCGACGTGGGCTTCGGCAAGACCGAGGTAGCGCTACGCGCGGCGTTTGCTGCGGCTACAGCAGGCAAGCAGGTGGCGGTGCTGGTGCCAACCACCCTTCTCGCCCAGCAGCACTACCGCAATTTCGCCGACCGCTTCGCCGACTGGCCCGTGCGCGTCGACGTGCTCTCCCGCTTCAGGTCGAAGAAGGACGTGGATGCGGCGCTGGAGCGCCTGGCCGAGGGCCAGATCGACGTCATGGTCGGAACGCACAAGCTGCTGCAGGCGGACATCCGTTTCAAGGACCTCGGCCTCGTCATCGTCGATGAGGAACAGCGCTTCGGCGTGCGCCAGAAGGAGCAGCTGAAGAAGCTGCGTGCGGAGGTGGACCTCCTCACGCTCACCGCCACTCCGATCCCGCGCACGCTGAACATGGCGATGAGCGGCCTGCGCGACCTCTCCATCATCGCGACGCCACCGGCGCACCGCACGGCGGTACGTACGCTGATCTCCACTTACCAGCCGGCCCTGATTCGTGAAGCGATCCAGCGCGAACTCGCGCGTGGCGGTCAGGTGTATTTCCTGCACAACGAAGTGCAATCGATCGAGCGCATGGCGCGTGACCTGGGCGAACTAGTGCCCGATGCGCGCATCCGCGTGGCGCATGGACAGATGCCCGAGCGCGAACTGGAAGCGGTGATGGCCGACTTCCACCGCCAGCGCTTCAACGTGCTGGTGTCGACGACCATCATCGAATCCGGCATCGATATCCCGACGGCCAACACCATCGTCGTCAACCGCGCCGACCGCTTCGGCCTGGCCCAGCTGCATCAGCTGCGCGGCCGCGTGGGCCGTTCGCACCATCGCGCGTATGCCTACCTGATCGTGCCTGACCGCAAGGCCATGACCGCGGATGCTGAAAAACGCCTCGAAGCGCTGGCCTCGCTTGAGGAACTGGGCGCCGGTTTCACCTTGGCGACGCACGACCTCGAGATTCGCGGCGCGGGCGAGATGCTGGGCGAAGAGCAGTCGGGCCAGATCCAGGAGATCGGCTTTGGCCTCTACACGGAGTTGCTGGACCGCGCCGTGCGGGCGCTGAGGTCCGGCAAGGTGCCCGACTTCGATCTCACCTCGGAACACGAGACGGAAGTGGAATTGCACCTGCCGGCGCTGATTCCCGAAGACTACCTGCCCGACGTGCATACACGCCTGACGTTGTATAAGCGCATCGCCAGCGCGCGCAACGACGACGGCCTGCGCGAACTGCAGGTGGAGATGATCGACCGTTTCGGCCTGTTACCCGACCAGACGAAGTGCCTGTTCGCGGTGGCCCAGCTGAAGCTGATGGCTACGCCGCTGGGCATTCGCAAGCTCGACTTCGGCCCCACCGGCGGTCGCGTCACGTTCCGCGAGAAGCCGGACATCGACCCGGTCGCGCTGATCAAGCTGATCCAGCAGCAGCCGCGGGTGTTCAAGATGGAGGGCCAGGACAAGCTGCGCGTCATCCTGGAATTGCCCGGCTCCTCCGAGCGTATCCGCACCGCGCAGGACCTGCTCGTGTCATTGGGTGCGCCGAGACCGGTTTAACCCGCCGGCGCGGCGCGCACCAGGTACTGCACGCTGAAGCGATGCTCGTCGTCCATCCAGACCTGGGCGACGGACAAGCCGGCCTTGCCTGCCATCTGGGCGAAATCCTCGAGCGAATACTTGCAGCTGTATTCCACGTGCATGGCCTCGTCTTCGCGGAAGGCGAAGGTGTCATCACCCACATGTACGTCCTGTCGCTTCGTGCTGACCAGGTCGGTTTCGATGCGGCCCGCCAGTGCGTTGTAGCGCGCACGGTGGCGGAAGGCCGAGACATCGAAATCCGCGCCCACTTCGTTGTTCAGCCGCACGAGCATGTTCAGGGTGAAATCGTTCGTGACGCCTGCGGCGTCGTTATAGGCGGCTTCGATTTCCGCGGGATCTTTCTTCAGGTCCACACCGACGAGGATGCCGCCACCGTCGCTCATTTCCGCGCACATCTGGCGCAGGATGCGAATGGCGTCCTTCGTTTCGAAGTTGCCGATGGTGGAACCCGGAAAATAGATGATGGTTCGCCGCTGAGGACGCATCGCCACGGGCAGGCGCAGCGGCTGGGTGAAGTCGGCGCACACCGGCTGCATCGGCACATCCGGAAAACGTAACGCCAGTTCGGCCACGCTTTCCATCAGCGCGCTGCGGGAGATCTCCACCGGTACGTACGCAGCTGGGGTTTCCAGGTGCTCAAGCAGCATGCGCGTCTTGATGCCGCTGCCGCTGCCGTATTCCACGAGACGGACGTCGGGACCGAGCGTGGCGGCGATGTCGCCGGCGTGATCGCGCATGATCGCGATCTCGGTGCGGGTGAGGTAATACTCGGGCTGTTCGCAGATAGCTTCGAACAACGCAGAACCGCGTTCGTCGTAGAACAACCGGGAGGGAAGCTTCTTGGATTTCGCGGCTAGCCCGCGCCGCACGATGTCGAGGGTGTCCTCGACATCCGGATGGCGGTCGTCTACGCGGATGTCTTTCGGTTGAGCGCTCATCGATCGGTTCCCAGTCGTATCCCCGAAAACTGCCAACGGGCGTGGGGAGGAAAAAAGTTGCGGTACGTCGCACGAATATGGTCGGCGGGCGTGACGCAGGATCCACCGCGAAGGATCCACTGCCCATTCATGAACTTGCCGTTGTACTCGCCCAGCGCACCGGCGAGCGGGCGGAAGCCCGGATAGCTGATATAGGGGCTCATCGTCCATTCCCAAACGTCGCCGTACATTTGTCCGAGCAATGTCTCGAACGACGCGGCCCTGGGTTGGAACAGCCCTTCGTCCTGAAGGTTCCCGTGTACGGGAACATCCGCGGCCATCGTTTCCCACTCCACCTCCGTGGGAAGACGCGCGCCAGCCCAGCGCGCGAAGGCATCGGCTTCGAAATAGCTGATATGACAGACCGGCGCATGCGGATCGATCGCGCGACGGCCCTGCAGGGTGAATTCGGTTTCGAGCGCGTCGTCCCAGTATAACGGACGCTGCCATGCCTCGGCCTGTACCGTCGCCCATCCATCCGAGAGCCATAGCATGGGTTCGCGATAACCACCGTCGTTGACGAAGGCCATGAACTCCGCATTGGTCACGGGACGATTAGCGATCGATCCCGCTTGCCTGTACGTGCGATGTCGCGGTCCCTCGTTATCGAAGGCGAAGCCTTGTCCATCGTGGCCGATCTCCACCACGCCCTCATCGAACGGTACGTAGCACAATGGTTGCGCGGCAACCGATAACGCGCGCGGCGCGTCGTCGTGGTACGCCGGCTGCAACGGGTTCTGCGCGAACGCGTGCTTGATGTCAGTGAGCAACAGTTCCTGGTGCTGCTGTTCGTGCTGGAGGCCGAGCTCGATGAGTGCGGGCAACGCCTCGTCCTCGCCGCGGGCGACGAGCTTGGCAACGGCGTCGTCCACGCGACTGCGGTAAGCCCGCACCTCGTCGAGCGCGGGCCGCGTGAGCATGCCGCGGCGCGGTCGCGCGTGCATGGCGCCCACGGACTGATAGTAGGAATTGAAGAGGTAGTGCCACTCCGGATTCACCGGCACGTAGGCGGCGTCGCGTCCGAGCACGAACTGCTCGAAGAACCAGGTTGTGTGGGCCAGGTGCCATTTCGTCGGGCTGGCATCCGGCATCGACTGGACCACGGTGTCTTCCGGCCGCAATGGGGCGGCCAGTTCCTCGCTTCGGCGGCGTATGCGGAGGAAGCGTCGTGCGAGGTCCACGCTGGCAGGCGGGTTCGATGGAATGCCTTGCGGGCGGACGGTCATGCGCTAGTTCCCGTACAGCCGGTGGGGACGGCGGTCATGCCGGGGACGATGCCCTAGCAAACGTTCAACGAATGTGAGCGGAGCCTGCCGCCACCTTAACGCGTAGTGGACCCAGGGCAACGCCTGTCTCGTTTTTCGGGACCAACAGGCTTAACGTTGGGTACCACCCAAGGAGGACGCGCCATGAATGTCCGCTACCTGCTCGCCGCCTCGCTGCTCATCACCTGCGCCGCCGTACAGGCACAGGATACCAGCCCCCAGGCGCGTAACGAGCTCCCCGTAAACGATTGCATGCGTACCGACCGCATCAGCAATTGGGCCATGGTCGACAACCGCACGGTCGTCGTGGCAAACGGTCCCAACTTCTTCAAGGTCACCACCACCGTGGACTGCCCGCGCATGGACCTCGGCGGCGGCATCCGCTTCCGTGCCGCCGAGAACATCAAGGCGGTGGCGCCCATGCGTATCTGCGGCAGCATCAACGAACAGATCGTGCGTCGCGACGACCCGCCGTGCCAGATCGGGTCCGTCGAGAAGATCGACAAGGCGACGTACAAGTCGCTGGAGAAGAACGCCAGGCACAAGGGGTCGGGTGCGGAACCCAATGGCATGGTGCGCTGATCGGCACATGATCGGCAGGAGCGCGCCCTTGGGGTCACCCCTCCTGCGCGCTCCTATGGCGTTTCAATGGTATCGGTCGCGATCCAGTTGGTTTCCCAGGTGGCTCCGCCATCGGCCGAATAGGCTTGCTCGAACCGGGCGGATGCCGGCGAGACCCGTGTGATGACGAAGCGCACGAGGATGGCCCTGCCCTCAAGCATGTCCGACCCCATGAACATGCCTGTTCCGCGCCCGTCGAATCCGCCAAAGACCGGCGCAGTCAGCATGCCGTTCCTGAGGCTGGCGAAGTTGAGGCTCCACTGCCGCGATCCGGGATTGTACAAGCGCAACGACCCGCCTTCGATCTTGCCGGCGTCTCCCGTCACCGACAGCTCGACGAAGTTCGCCTTGCCGCCTGACAGCGGCTTGATGACACTGGTGCCCCCGTACTCCACCCATTGAGGGGCTTCGCCCGAAAGCGGGTTACGCAGGACCCGGACTTTCGTCGCCCATCGACCCTGTTCCCAGTCGAAATCCCGCTGGCCATCGCGTGCAGCCGGCACCGTCGATGCCGGCTGCGCGACGACATGAGGCAAGATCGCGGCACCCGCGAGTACCGCGACGATCGTGAGCGAGCGGAGTAGGTTCATGTGGCACCGTCGAATGATTGAACGCCGACCGTAGCCGCCTGTCGGCTTTGGTCACCTCATGCTTGCGCGTTATAGTGGCCTTACAAAAGAACCAGTTTTCATGAAGTTGACTATACCACTCCGTGCCGGTGAGCCCCTCGGGCGTCATGTCGCTCGAAGCGATTCGTCGAGGGCGCACATAAAAAAACCCGGCCAGAAGATGGCCGGGTTTTTTCCTGTTCCTGACGCGATCGATCAGTAACCGTCGTCGCGGATGTACCGGGTGCCGTAACCATCGTCCACGTACGTCGTGGTGGTGGTCACGCGGCGCGTGACGGTCGGCGCATCTTCATAGACCACGGCGCCCGGACGGCTGTAGTACACCGGGCGGTCGTAGACGACCGTGCGGGGTGCCGTGGCATTGGCGACGAGGCCGACGACCGCACCGGCGACGATGGCGCCGGCGATCCAGCGGCCCGCGCTGTCGTAGTGGCCGCCGTGGTATCCACCACGGTAGCCATAGCCGCCGTGATAGCCACCGTGATATCCGCCATGGTAACCGCCGTAATAGCCGTGCCCGCGTGCGAACGCACCCGGCGCGAAAGCCATCAGACCTGCCGCGGCGAGGGCCAGACCCGACTTGACGAACTTACCTTTCATGACAGTTACCTCCAGATGTCGAACGCAGATTCGCGCTCCGGCGCTGAATCCGGACTGAAGTTTTCTCGACCTTCCCTTCACGTTTTCCACGGGTTCACGAACGGCTTTCGGAGGAGCCAGCAGCCATGGATGTCGTGGCGTCGCGTGAAATCGAAGGGGATGCTCGGAGCGCTCCAGTCTTCAACGGAAAGATGGGGCTCCAGCGCCGCCCGATCAAGCTGGAAGCGGCGGAAATTGTTTGAGAAAACAATCACGCCGTCCGGCAGCAGGCGGTCGGCGCAGAGCATCAGCAGTTCGACATGATCCCGCTGTACGTCGAAATCGTCTGCCTTCTTGGAGTTCGAGAAAGTAGGCGGATCCACATAGATCAATCCGTACTGCATGGACCGGCTGCGCAGGAAGGTGAACGCGTCTTCCTGAACCAGCCGGTGCCGGTTGCCGGTGAAGCCGTTCAACGCCAGGTTGCGCGAGGCCCAGTCCAGGTAGGTGCCGGAGAGGTCCACCGTGGTGGTGTCCCGGGCATCGCCGGCGGCCGCGTACACGCTGGCGGTGCCGGTATAGGCGAACAGGTTCAGGAAATGCTTCCCGGCCGCCAGCTCGCGGATCCGCGCCCGGACCAGGCGGTGGTCCAGGAACAAGCCGGTGTCCAGGTAATCGGTCGGGTTGATGAGAAAGGCCAGGCCGCCCTCGTGGACCTCCACGAATTCGCCCTTCTGGTCGAACTGCCCGTATTTGGAGCCTCCCTTGCCGCGCTCGCGCGTTTTCACGGCGATCCGCTCGCGCGGCACGCCGAAGATCTCACCCGCCACCCGCACGATCTCGCGGACGCGGATGCGGGCGACGTCCACGGGCACGTCCTGGGGGGCCTTGTATTCCTGAACGTGCAGCCAGTCCTCATACACGTCGACCGCCGCCGCGTACTCCGGCAGGTCCTGGTCGTACGCGCGCCAGCAGGTGATGCCCTCACGGGCCAGCCGCTTGCGGAGGTGGCGGACGTTTTTCTCCAGCCGGTTCTTGAGCATCTGCGCCCCGGTCGAGAGCGGCTTCGCCTCGCGCTGCGCCTCGTCCCGTGCGCGCAGCGCGAAGGTCAGCAGCGGCGTTTCCAGCGCACCGTTGTACAGCGCGTAGCGCTTGTCCGGGCTGAGGCGCAGGGCGCGGCCCAGTTCCTCGTCGCCGGCCAGGACGGCCGCGCGCCAGCCGGCGAAGCGGTCCTTCAAGGCCTGGCCGAGATCGCGGTAAAGCACCGGCAACTCGGCACGGTCGCCCAGGCGCTCGCCATAAGGCGGATTGGTGATGACCAGGCCCAGCGGCGTCTCCGGCGGCGGTTCCACATGCACCGCATCGCGGCGGTCGAGGTGGACGAAGCCTGCCACGCCCGCGCTCTGAGCATTGCGCTTGGAGGTCTGGACCATGTGCGGATCGGAGTCGCTGCCAAAGAACACGGGACGCAGGACGCGCAGACCATCTTCCGCACGCCCCTTGGCTTCGTCGTAGATCGAGCGCCAGAGCGCGTAGTCGTGCTTCAGCCAGCCAAGGAACCCGTAATAGTCGCGGCGCAGACCAGGCGCCACGTCGGCGGCCATCAGCGCGCCTTCGATCAGTAGCGTGCCGGAGCCGCACATCGGATCGACCAGCGCGCCACCTTCCGCATAGATGCGTGGCCATTGCGCGCGGACCAGCATCGCCGCGGCGAGGTTTTCTTTCAGCGGGGCCTCGCCCTGCTGCTCGCGCCAGCCCCGCCGATGCAGGGGCAACCCGGACAGGTCGATGGATACCGTGGCGCGGTCGCGGCGCAGGCGTACGTTCACGCGAAGGTCTGGTTCTTCGGGATCGATATCGGGCCGCGCGCCGCTGACGGCGCGGAACTGGTCGACGATGCCGTCCTTCGTCTTGAGCGCGATGAACTGGCTGTGCGTGAGCTTGCTCTGCGACGTGTTCGCATCCACGGCCAGCGTGCCGTGCGGCGCGAGGTGCTCCGCCCAGTCGATACCCTGCACGCCGGCGTAGAGCCCCTCCGGATCGGCGGCATCGAACTCGGCCAGTGGCAGCAGCACGCGGCTGGCCATGCGCGACCAGAGGCAGGCCCGATAGGCGGCTTCCATCGAACCGGTGAACGACACGCCTGCCAGCGCTTCGCGCACGTCGCCGGCACCCAGGGCGACCAGTTCGTCCTTCAGCAGGTATTCCAGCCCCTTGGGACAGGTGGCGAAGAAGGCGCTCATGCCTGACCGCCCAGGAAGCGGCGGAACGCCGTCTCGATGTCGGGCAGGCTCGCGCCCAGGCGGTGATCGTCCTGAACCAGCAGGGCGGGCATGGCGTGCTGACGGGCAAACGCCACCGCCTCGTCCAGCGGGCATACGTCGTCCGCGTAACCGTGCACGAGGAAGGACCGCACATCGGCGCGCACGCCGAACGCCCGCGGATAGCCGGGGATGCGCGTCGGCAGGGCGAGCAGGAACAGGCCAGACACCGGCGCATCCAGCGAAGCCAGGCCGGAAACGAAGGCGCCCATGCTCGATCCCACGAGAACCGGGGGTACCGGCGAGGCCGCGATGGCGGCTGCAAGCCGCGCCAGGCGCGGGTCGATGGACCCGGCGTGCCCGCGGGCATCGTCCTCGCGATAGTCCGGCCGCGCCGTGCTCCAGCCGAGCGATTCGGCGACGGCGGCGAGCGCACTCACCTTGGTGGCGTCGGGGCTGGAACCGGAACCGTGGGAAAGAATGATGTGGCCGCGCATGGCGGTCTCCGTACGCGGGATGACCGGCTATGTTATCAAAGCGGCATGATCGACATTCTTCACGCCCCCCTGCCCTACGAATCGGTCCTGCCCGGGCGCAAGCCGGACGAGATCGACCTCGTGGTGATCCACTGCACCGAGTTGCCCGACATGGCCATGGCCCGCGAGTACGGCGAGCGCGCGCTCTACGACTCGGGCGCGGGCAACAGTGGCCACTACTACATCGACCGCGACGGTTCGGTGCTGTGCTACATCGACCCGTTGCGCGTCGCCCACCATACCCGCGGCTACAACCCGCGCTCGATAGGCATCGAGCTGGTGAACACGGGCCGCTATCCGGACTGGTTCCACTCCGCGCGGCAGACCATGACCGAGCCTTACCCCGGGCGGCAGATCGACGCGCTGCGCGCGTTGCTGGACCACCTCGTGGAACGCTTTCCCTCGCTGCGTCACATTGCCGGCCACGAGGACCTGGACACGGCCATGGTGCCGTCCAGCGACGATCCGGAGAACGAGGTGCCACGCAAGCGGGATCCGGGCCCCCAATTCCCCTGGGGCCGTGCGTACGACGCCGGACGCCTCGGCCGGCTCGCCAGCTAGCCCCGTTATACTGCCGCCCTGAGCACCACCGCCTATCCAGGGGACCCCATGTCGGACAACCACGTCGGCGAACTCGTCGAACTGCTCGAACTCGAACGCCTGGAAGACAACCTGTTCCGCGGCCAAAGCCGCGATATCGGCACGCGTTTCGTCTTCGGCGGCCAGGTGCTCGGCCAGGCACTTTCCGCCGCGCAACGCACGGTCGATTCGCGACGCGAAGCGCATTCGCTGCACGCATATTTCCTGCGCGCCGGCGACATCAACGCGCCCATCGTTTACAGCGTGGAACGCACGCGCGACGGCGGTTCGTTCTCCTCGCGCCGCGTCGTGGCGATCCAGCACGGCCAGCCGATCCTCAACAGTTCCATCTCGTTCCAGGAACCGGAAACCGGCTACGAGCACCAGATCTCCATGCCCGAGGTGCCCTCACCCGAAGACGTGGAACCGATGCCTTCGGTTTCCGCCGAGCAACTCGGGCGGTTGCCGGAAAAGACCCAGCGCTGGCTTGGCGTGGACGGCCCGTTCGAGTTCCGCCATGTCTGGCCGCGCGACGAACTGCGTCCCGCGAAGCGACCGCCTTACCAGCACATCTGGTTCCGTCTCACCGCGCCCATCGAGGACACGTTGTCGCTGCACCAGGCGCTGCTTGCGTACGCGTCGGACTTCCACCTGATCGGCACGGCCACGCTGCCGCACGGCATTTCGTACCTCACGCGAAACATGCAGATGGCGAGCCTGGACCACGCGCTGTGGTTCCACCGGCCGTTCCGCATCGACGAGTGGCTGCTGTACTCCTTCGACAGCCCGACCTCGCAAGGCTCGCGCGGGCTCGCTCGCGGCACGATCTACACGCGCGACGGCGCCCTCGTGGCCTCTACCGCACAGGAAGGCCTGATCCGCGTCCGTCCGGACTGAAAGCATGAACATCGAGCTCCGCCACCTGCGTTATTTCATCGCCGTGGCCGAGGAGCTCCACTTCAGCCGCGCCGCGGAACGGCTGGGGATTTCCCAGCCGCCGCTGAGCCAGCAGATCCGCGACCTGGAAAACACGCTGGGCGTGCGCCTGCTGCGCCGGACCAACCGACGCGTGGAACTCACCGCCGCCGGCCAGGTGTATCTCGAAGCCGCGAAGGACATCGTGGCCAGGGTGGACGATGCCGGCGATATGTCCCGCCGCGCCGAGCGCGGCGAGATCGGCGAATTGCGCGTGGCCTTCACCCGCAGTACCCCGCTCAGTGAAGGCTTTCCGCGCGCCATACGCGCTTTCCGTGAAGCGTACCCCGCAGTGCGCCTGGTGCTGCTCGAACGCAACACGCTTCAGCAGTTGGAGTACTTGCTCGATGGCCGCCAGCAGGTCGGCCTGGTACGCGGCACCGGGCTTCCGCCCACCCTGGTCACGCACAAGCTTGTCGACGATCCGTTGGTGGCGGTGTTGCGTGCCGATCATCCGCTGGCACGACGCAAACGATCCTTGCGCATGGAAGACCTGGCGGAGGAAAACTTCATCGTGTTCACACGCGCCGCCGGCACCGGTATCCACGACCAGTTGCTGACCATGTGCCGCAATGCCGGTTTCGTACCCCGCATCGCGCAGGAGGCCGGCGAATCCTCCACCATGATCGGGCTCGTTGCCGCGGGCATGGGTGTCGCGATCCTTCCGCGCTCCTTGCGACAGGTACAGGTGGAAGGCGTGGCCTATGTCACCATCGCCTCTGCCGACGCGGCGAGCGCGCTGTACGTCGCGCATCGCCGCGATGATACGTCGCCGCTGGTGAAGGCCTTTACAAAGCTGATGCTGAAGGCGTGAGCGTACGCAGCCGGAGTGCGATGGCAAGGCCGGCCAGGAGTAGTGGAGGACGAGCCGCCCATAAGGACTTCGAGGGAATGATCCATGGCCCGGGAGGTTACACCCGGGCCAAGCCGGATCGATACCGCAAAACCACTGGTTCCATCGCTGGAACGAATCAATCCCAACAATGACCGGGAACAACGCGACACACAGCGACGTGTGGCGCATCCGGCATACGATGTCAGGTCAACCGCTCGGCCTCGGTAGCAGGGCGATCTCGCAGGAGTACGAAGGTCAACATGGCCGCCCCCAGCATCATGCAACCCAGGACAAAGCTGGATGTGGAGAAGGCATGATCAAAAGCCAGGTTCACCGCCTTCTTCAACGGAACACCAGTCTCCTGCGGAAGGCTCGCCACCGCTGCGACACCTTCACCGACGGAAATTCGTATCGACCCGGCCAAAGAGTCGGCGATGCCCTCGGGTAACCGAACCGCATGGCTGTACATGGCGGCCGCCCCACTGCCGATCACGGCGATGCCTAGGACATTGCCGATCTCGTACGCCGTCGACTGCACTGCCGCCGCACTCCCGGCGCGTTCCGCAGGCGCCGCCATGATCACCACCGTTGTGGCGCTGGAAAGGCACAGGCTCACGCCTGCGCCAAGGAATGCGAGAGACACCGAGAAAAGGAGAAGCGATCCCGATCCATTCATGCCAGGCACGAACAACGTCATGGCGATGCATACCATGCCTGCGAGCATGACGTCGCGCACGTTCCAGTGTTGCAGGCAATAAGGGACCGCCAATGCTCCGAGCAACGCGGACGCGGTTGCCGGCAGCAACCAGAATCCCGTGTCCACGGGGCTCAGCAAGTAGACGAACTGCAACCACTGCGATGCCAGGTAGATCGTGGAACTTAGGGCAAACATCACCATCGCGTAGACGAAAATGCCGACGCTGAAGCTGCGCAAACCGAAGAGCCGTACATCCAGCAACGGATCGTCCGTGGCCAACTGGCGCCTGACGAACCACGCCAACGAGGATATCCCCATGGCAAACAAAGCCAGTGCTTCAACCGAAAGCCAACCCGATTTTCCCATCAGCTTGATCGCCTGCACCAGCGCCGTCATTCCCACGAACGAGAGCCCGACGCTGGTCCAGTCCCATCTACGGTTGCCCGGGGAACTGGACTCCTGCACGGTGGTTACCACCAGGGGAATGGCGACCAGTACGACAACCACGTTGATCAGGAACGCAGCCTGCCAATTGAAGACCTGGACGAGCGCGCCACCCAGCACGGGTCCGACCGCAGCGCCCACGCAGCCCGCCACGCCACAGGCGGAGAGGGCTATGGTGCGTTCCCTCGGGTCGGTGAACGTGTTGCGTATGAGCGAAAGGATGTTGGGCATGATCATCGCTCCGCCGATACCAAGCAGGCCCCGGCAAGCGATCGCCTGCCAAGGCTGGTGTATCCACCCGGCCATCAACGACGCCACGCCGAAAACAGCTAGCCCCCACAGGAGCAGGCGCCGGCGACCATGGCGATCACTGAGAGCACCCATGGTGATCAACAAGCCGGCCAGCGTCAGGGCGTAGGCGTTGACGATCCATAACTGCTCGATGGTGGTCGGCCGCATGACCCGGATCAGTGTCGGCATCACCGTATGCAGGATATTGGCATCCATCGCCACCATGAGCATGCACAAGCACAACGTGCCCAGCACGATCCATCGCATTCCATGCATCGTCACGATCCTCTCTGTTCGCCAGAGGATCACTGTATCGGCTTTCGCCTGGAAATGTTTTGAGAAAAATCCTCAGCGCGCGACGGTACCCTGTGCACCGCCGTCCCACTGGATGGCCGATGCCAGTTCTTCGTTGGTCAGGGCGAGTTCGCCGACATCGGCGCCCATTTTCACCACCACCACGTGGTCGCCGTGCCGGGACAATTCCGATGCGCCGGTACTGGTCAGAGCCTGGAGTCGCGTCTCATCCGCGGACAGAAGCACCAGCAGCGTTGCCGAGCCTTCCATGAAACGCACCCCGCTCGTCGCGCTCGATTTCGCGAGTTCTTCGGACGTCAACGGGTCTACGCGCACCTTGCCTGCCCAGCGCGGCGGAGCCACGAAGGTGTAGCCAGCCGCTTCGTCGCGCCACGAGAAACGTTTCATGGGCTCCCTCGGAGGGGCGGCCTCGCGGTGGACACCCGATGGCGGCGTGGCTTGCGGCGTGACCGGCAGACCGAGCATCAGGGCCAGTACAACGGTTTTCATGGCCGGACCTCCGTGGGAAACGAGCCCAGCCTACGCCTTGCGCGTTGCCAAGGCGTCAAGGCGTCAAGGCGTCAAGCGATGGCTTCCATGTGGACAAGGAGGAGGCGCAGGCTTTCCCTGCCCTGCCAATCGTTGACCGAAAGCTCGTACGCGACACGCATCCGCGAAGGCGGTGGCGTGCCATCGAAGCAGTTGAACATCACCGCATCCAGGGGTGCGCCACCCTGTGTATGGCGCAATTGCAGGCGAAGGTGGCGACTGCCCATCGGTTTCCACGACGCGCATTCGAAACGCGCCTCGAACACGGGCGGCGGGAAACCCTGCCCCCACGGTCCCGCCTGGCGCAGTTGCCTTGCCAGGTCGAGCGTGTGGTCGCGGTAATCGAGTTCCCCGTCGGTCTGAACGAGAGCCTGCAAGCGTTCCTCGTCAAGGTACGCACGCGCTGTCGCATCGAAGGCTGCCGCGAAACGGTCGAAGTCGATGGCACGCAAGCTGAGGCCAGCTGCCATCGCGTGGCCGCCGAACCGGATGATGAGGCCAGGATGCCTCGCGTCGATCTCCGCGAGCGCGTCGCGGATATGGAAACCCGGAATCGAGCGGGCGGACCCGCGAAGTTCGTCGGTCTCGTCGCCTGCGGGAGCGAAGGCCAGCACCGGGCGATGCAGCTTCTCTTTCAGCTTCGACGCGATCAAGCCGACGATGCCGGCGTGCCAGCCCGGATCGAACAGAGCCACGCCCACCGAATCGACGTGTGCCGCTCGGGCGACCATCGTCTCGGCCTCCTCCACCATGCCCGCCTGCATGTCGCGGCGCTCCTGGTTGATCGCGGAAAGCTGCTCGGCGTAGCGCCGCGCGATGCCCGCGTCATCCGTGAGCAGGCAGGCGACACCAAGCGACATGTCCTCGAGACGGCCGGCCGCGTTGAGGCGCGGGCCGATGGCGAAGGCGAGGTCCGTGGCACCCACGGTGGACACCGAGCGGCCGCTCGCTTCGATGAGCGCGGTGATGCCGGCGCAAGCCTTGCCCGCGCGCATACGCTTCAGGCCCGCATCGACGAGCACGCGATTGTTGAAGTCCAGCGGCACGAGGTCGGCGACCGTGCCCAGGGCGACGAGGTCGAGCAGCGAACCAAGGTCCGGCTCGCCATCTGGTAAGTGTCCGGCCTCCCGCATCGCGGCGCGCAGGCCGAGCAGCAGGTAAAACATCACGCCGACGCCGGCCAATGCCTTGCTCGGGAATCCGTCATCGGCGAGGTTGGGATTCACTATCGCGTCGGCGTCGGGCAATGCGTCGCCCGGCAGGTGGTGATCCGTGATGAGCACCGCGATGCCACGAGCCCGCGCCGCAGCGACACCCGCCACGCTCGCCACGCCGTTGTCGACGGTGACGATGAGGTCCGGCGCAGGATCGAGTGAAGCGACGAGCGCCACGCTGAGGCCATAGCCGTGCACGAAACGGTTCGGCACCACATGGCTCACGTGCCGCGCGCCGAGCAGACGCAGGCCGCGCTCGGCCACCGCCGTGCCGGTAGCGCCATCGCAGTCGTAGTCGCCGGCGATCACGATGTGCCGGTCATCGAGGATCGCGTGCATCAGCAAGGCCACGGCACGATCCATGCCGCCGAGCAACGCCGGAGGCAGCATGCGGGCGAGGCGGTGCTCCGCGCCATCCGGCGTGCAGACGCCGCGTGCAGCGTAGACGCGCTGGATCACCGGATGCACATGGGCAGGCCAGCCGCTTGGCGCCGTCTCCGCGATGCGCTGGCTCCAGGCCTTGGTGTTCATGCCTTGCGCCAGAAACGCAGGCGGTGCCGCTTGCGCAGCACCATGCGCGTGCCATCGGCGAAGGCGAGACGGATCTCGCTGCCGGCGAGAAGCCGGGCTTCGATGGCGGGCCACCATTCGCGTTCAAAAGAAGTGGGCTGGACGTCCTGCAGGTCGAGCAAACCGCATGCAGGAGCCGCTTCAGCGGCTCCTGCAAAGTCAGCTCCAGGGTGGATGTCGATGCCCGCCCGATGGGCCAAAGCCCAGGCCAGCAGATCGTCGCTGTAGATTCGGGTCAGGCCACTTTCCACCCAATCGGGTAAGGCCCCGGGCCCCCACAGCCACACGCTGTTCACCGGCGGCAGTCCCTGCGCGGTGCGCGCACGGTTCACCGGATGGTTGTGCAACACCACCTGCGCCTCGTTGATCAACGCGCGCCAGCGGCGTCCTTCCCCGCCCTTCGGCAAGTGCTCGAAGAGGTCGGCGCCCAGGGCTTCCTCCGGCTCGGGGAACGACGGCACCTCGACGTAAGGCGGCAGGCGCAGCTGCCAGTGCTGGGCATCGCCGACGCGAAGTTCCATGCCCTCAGCCTCGAACGTTTCGGCCAGCGCGGCCACGAGGCTTCGCGCGTCGGCGACGCTCAGGCCCAGGTTCCCGCAAGCCAGCAAGCGTGCGCCGTTGAGTTCGGGCTGGACCCATGCCGGATCGGCGGAAAGCCAGAGCGACTCGCCAGCGTCACCGGCGACGGACTGGCGGATCAACGCGGCAGCAGGCAACGGCCCGGCCGGCCAGTGAAAGTGTTGAGCGAGCGCGACGAGATAGCCGGGTACGGCGGCAGGCAGCAGGCTGCCCCGCGCAAGCCACTCCGATAAACCGGCCGTGCCGGCCAGCTTGTCGCGGCCCGGCAACAGCACATGGAGAATCGTGCCCACCCTCAGGCCTCGATCTGTTCGAGGATTCCGAGCCACTCCAGCTCGAGGCTTTCCTTCTCGCCACGCAGTTCCGCCTGGCGCTGGCCGAGCTTCATCAGTTCGGCGGTGGACCCTTCGTACACCTTGGGGTCGGCGAGCTTGACCTCGATCGCCACCAGGTCCTTGTCCATGTTCGCGATGAGCGATTCAATCTTCTTCACGCGCGCCCGCAGAGGCTTCTCCTTCTCGCGTTCCTCGGCGCTCAGCTTTCGACGTTCCTTCGCCGATTCCTGCACCGGCGCATCGGCTGGCGCCGAGGCGACGGCCGCTGTCTTGCGCGTGGTGGCGCGGCTGCGCAGCCACTTCGCGTAATCGTCCAGGTCGCCGTCGAACGGCTCCACCTTCCCGTCGGCCACGCGCCAGAACTCGTCGCAGACCATGCCCAGCAGGTGGCGATCATGCGAAACAAGCACCAGTGCACCATCGAATTCAGCAAGCGCGTCGGCCAGCGCCTCGCGCATGTCGAGGTCCAGGTGGTTGGTGGGTTCGTCGAGCAGCAGGAGGTTGGGCTTGTCCCATGCGATCAGCGCGAGCGCCAGACGCGCGCGCTCGCCGCCGGAGAACGCGTCCACGGGCTCGAAGGCGCGGTCGGACGGAAAATTCCAGGTGCCAAGGTAGTCGCGCAGCACCTGCGCGCTGGCGTTCGGCGCCTTTTCCTGCAGGTGGTCGAACGGGCTCGCGCCCTCGCGCAGGCTTTCGACGGTGTGCTGGGCGAAATAACCGATGCGCGTGTCCTTGTGGATGCCGCGCTCGCCGAGCAACGGCGCCAGTTCGCCGACCAGCGACTTCACCATCGTCGACTTGCCAGCGCCATTCGGGCCGAGCAGGCCGATGCGGTCGCCGGACTCGAGGCCGAAGGCGATGTCGCGCAGCACGACGTGCTCGCCATAGCCCGCGTCGACGTGGTCAAGCTGAAGCATGGACGTGGGCAAACGATCCGGAGCCGGGAACGAGAAACTGAAGGAACGTTCTGCACGCACCGCCTCGGTGCCGGCCATCTTCTCCAGGCGCTTCATGCGCGACTGTGCCTGCTTGGCCTTGCTGGCCTTGGCCTTGAAGCGGTCGATGAAGGACTGGAGGTGGGCCCGTTCGGCCTGTTCGCGGACGTGGGCGATCTGCTGCTGGCGCAGGTGCTCCGCGCGCTGCCGCTCGAACGCGGTGTAGTTGCCGGTGTAGAGCTTCGCCGTACCGTCGTGCAGGTGCATCGTGTGCGAGATCACGCCATCGAGGAATTCGCGGTCGTGAGAAATGATCAGCAGCGTGCCCGGGTAACGCCGCAACCATTCTTCCAGCCAGAGCACGGCATCGAGGTCGAGATGGTTTGTGGGTTCGTCGAGCAGCAACAGGTCCGACGGCGCCATCAGCGCGCGGGCCAGATTGAGACGGACGCGCCAGCCGCCCGAGAACGAAGCCACGGGCTGCTCGTGCGTCTCCGGCGCGAAGCCGAGGCCGTGCATGAGCCGGCCCGCCCTTGCCCGGGCGTCGTAACCGTTCACCTCCTCGATGCGCAGGTGCGCGGCGGCGACGGCTTCGAGGTCGTCCGCGTCCAGGGCATCCGCCTCGGCCTTCAGCGCGGCGGCGACTTCCGCATCGCCGCCCAGGACGTATTCGATCGCCGGATCGGGCAAGGCGGGCGTTTCCTGCGCCACAGAGGCCTGGCGCACCTTCGAGGGCATGTCCAGGTCACCCACTTCCGGTTCCAGTTCGCCCTTCAGGGCGGCGAACAGCGTGGACTTGCCGCAGCCGTTGCGGCCGATGACGCCCAGGCTCCAGCCGGTCTGGATGGTGAGGTCCATCCGCGACAGCAGGGTACGGCTGCCCCGGCGCAGGGCGAGGTTGCGGAACGAGATCATGGTAGGCACGCGGACGAAAGACGACTGCGCATGATAGCGGTCCCGGCCCCTGCCGTCCCCGAAACGCGACGCAGCACACAGCGGGGCGATCCGTCACGCCCCGCCCATGGCGCTGCACTGGGGCGATCTGTTACAACGGCGTCCTGCGCCGCATGGGGAGCGCGACGGAGCCATCATGACTATCTTCAAGCCTGTTTTCACCGCGATCGCCCTGGCCCTCGTGTCGGCCTCCGTGGTCCCATCCGCGCACGCCGGCGATACCCTGCTGATGCAACGCGCCAGGCAGGCGGAGTCCATGAACCTGCCCAAGAAGGGCATGAGCATGGCCGACGTGGAGCGCCGCTTCGGCTCGCCCACCTCGAAGCTGGACGCCCGTGGCGGCGGCAGCCGCAAGCAGCCGGTGATCAACCGCTGGATGTACCCGGGCTACATCGTCTATTTCGAGCGCAGCCACGTGATCCACACGGTGCTGAACACCCCGGCCGGAAACAACACCCATCCGTAGGAGCGCGCCCTGCGCGCGACATCTTTTCGCGAGGAGCAACAGGCCCTGTGTTCACGGCCGCAAAAGATGTCGCGCGCAGGGCGCGCTCCTACGGGGATGATGGTGCCCTGGCCGTTCGGGCAGCAGTAACGAGGAAGCCTTACAATAGCCGGCTCCCCTTTGATTACGAGCTTCCCCTTTGCCGCCCTCGCCCGACATGACCGACCGTTCCTCCTATCGCCTGCCCGCCGAATGGGAACCGCAGGCCGGCGTGCTGATCGCCTGGCCGCACGTGGGTACCGATTGGGCCGACCGGCTGGCCGAGGTCGAGACCACGTACGTGGCGCTGGCTGCGGCGGTGACCCGTTTCGAACCGCTGCACATCGTCGTGGCCGACGCAGCGCTGCGCGAGCATGCGCGCCTGGCGATCGAGCAGGCCGGTGCGGACATGTCGCACGTGCACTTCATCGAACTGCCCTACGACGACACCTGGCTGCGCGATTCCGGCCCGATCACGCTCACCGGCCCTGACGGCGTGCTGCTCAACGACTACCGCTTCACCGGGTGGGGCGGCAAGTTCGGCGCCGAGCAGGACGACGCGCTAATTGCCGGCCTGCTCGAGCGTGGCGTGCTGTCCGGGCTGCCGCACCGGCGCATCGACTGGGCGCTGGAAGGCGGTGGCATCGAGAGCGACGGCCGCGGCACCATCCTCACCACCTGGAAGTGCCTGAACCAGCGCCACCCGGATCTTTCGCGCGAAACGATGACCGGCACCCTGGCCGACACCCTGCACGCGAGCCGCGTGCTATGGCTGGACCACGGCTATCTTGAAGGCGACGACACCGACGCCCATATCGATACGCTGGCGCGCTTCTCCGAGGACGGTGGCATCGTGTACCAGGCGTGCGACGACACCAGCGATCCACATTTCGAGAAACTGGGCCGGATGGCATCGGAACTCGCCGAACTGCGTTCGCCGGAAGGCACGCCTTATGCGCTGCATCCACTGCCGTGGGCCCAGCCGATCCTCGACGACGGTCGTCGGCTCGCGGCGTCTTATGCGAACTACCTGATCGTCAACGGCGCGGTGCTGGTGCCGGCCTATGGCGACCGGGTGGATGCGGAAGCGGCGCGGATCATCGGTCTGGCCCATCCGGGTCGCGTGGTGGTCCAGGTGCCTTGCCGTTCGCTGATCTGGCAAAACGGCAGCCTGCATTGCATCACCATGCAGCTGCCGGCGGCGATCGCCGCCTGACATCGAGGAACATCCATGACCCGCAAGACCCTCAAGGTCGCCCTCCTCCAGGAAACCGACCGCGGCAACCGCGACGCCAACCTCGATGCCATCGAGGCCGGACTGCGCGAAGCCGCGAAGGCCGGCGTGGAACTCGTGCTGCTGCAGGAACTGCACAACGGCCCGTACTTCTGCCAGCGCGAGAGCGTCGACGTGTTCGACCTGGCCGAGACCATCCCCGGTCCGGGCACCGACCGCATCGGCAAGCTTGCCGAGGAGCTGAAGCTCGTGGTCGTCGCCTCGATCTTCGAAAAGCGCGCCACCGGCCTGTACCACAACACGGCGGTAGTCTTCGATCGCTCGCGCGCGATCGCTGGCAAGTACCGCAAGATGCACATTCCCGACGATCCTGCGTTCTACGAGAAGTTCTACTTCACGCCGGGCGACCTCGGCTTCGACCCGATCCATACCTCGGTAGGCAAGCTGGGCGTACTCGTGTGCTGGGACCAGTGGTATCCGGAAGCCGCGCGCCTGATGGCGCTGGCCGGCGCCGACCTGCTGTTCTATCCCACGGCGATCGGCTGGGATCCCAACGATCCGGACGAGGAAAAGGCGCGCCAGCGCGAAGCGTGGATCACCGTGCAGCGCGGTCACGCCGTCGCCAACGGGCTTCCACTGCTGTCGTGCAACCGCACCGGTTACGAGGCCGATCCCTCCCACGTGGGCAGCGGCATCCAGTTCTGGGGTTCGAGCTTCGTGGCCGGACCGCAGGGCGAGTTCCTCGCCCAGGCTGGCACGGACGGCCGCGAGCTGCTGATCTGCGAGGTCGACATGGAGCGTAGCGAGCACGTGCGCCGCATCTGGCCGTTCCTGCGCGACCGCCGCATCGACGCCTACGGCGACCTGACCAAACGTTTCCGCGACTGAATCCAACAGGACCTCCCGCCGCATGATCCCCGTCGAGAACGTTGCTCCACCCGCCGCCCTGGAAGGCCAGCCCATCGAGCGCATGACGCGCGACGGTGTCGACTACGTGATCCTGGGCACGGCGCATGTATCGCGCGCCAGCGTGCAGGCGGTGGACGCGCTGCTGGAAACCGAGCATTTCGACGCGGTGGCCATCGAGCTGTGTCAAAGCCGCGCCCACGGTATCCGCGATCCTGAAGCGTTCAAGCAGATGGACCTGTTCCAGATCATCCGCCAGGGCAAGGCCGGCATGGTCGCGGCAAGCCTGGTGCTCGGCTCATTCCAGAAGCGCCTTGCCGCGCAGTACGGCATCGAGCCCGGCGCGGAAATGAAGGCCGCCATGGATGGTGCCGACGCGCGCGGCATCCCGGTATGGCTGGTGGACCGCGAAGTCGGCACCACGCTCAAGCGTGCCTGGCGCAGCGTCGGCTTCTTCCAGCGTTTCGGCCTCATGGCGGGCATGCTCGGCAGCGTGTTCGAGCGCGAGGACATTGCCGAGGAAGACATCGAGAAACTGAAGCAGTCCGATCTGCTCGAGAGCGCCTTCAGCGAATTCGCCGCCGGTTCCGCGCCGCTCTACCGCGCATTGATCGCCGAGCGCGACGAGTTCATGGCGGCAAAGCTGCGCGAGAACGGTGCGTCGATGGACGTGGCGGCGCCGAGCCGCAAGGTGCTGGTGGTCATCGGGGCCGGTCACCTCAAGGGCATGAGCGCGCAGCTGGCCGAACAGCATGGCGACTCACGCGCCATCGCCGACGAGCTGGCGGTGACTCCGCGCGCGGCGAAGTGGCCGAAAATTCTTGCGGTTGGCGTGGTGCTGGCGATCTTCGCCGCCATCGGCTTCGCGTTCTATCGCAACCCGGGCCTCGGTGCCGACGCGCTGAAGAACTGGATCCTGCTCACCGGTGGTCTTTCCGCGCTGGGCGCCCTCATCGCCGGCGCGCATCCTCTGTCCATCGTCGCGGCGTTCGTCGCCGGGCCGCTGAAACCGTTCCGTCCGGGCATTCCCTCCGGCGCCATCAGTGCCATGGTCGAGGCCTGGGTGCGCAAGCCGCGCGTACTGGATTTCGAGCGGCTGCGCGACGACATCACCCATTGGACCGGCTGGTGGAAGAACCGGGTGGCGCGCACCCTCCTCAATTTCTTCCTGGTGTGCATCGGTACGATCGCGGGCGAATACATCGCGGGCATCCACATCATTCGCAGCCTTTTGTGAGTTCCGGCGGCAACCTGAGTTGTCCCTGGTCACGGCAGGCCTCTATACTTCCAGGGCTGTTCAACCCCGGCCCCGCCCGGCACCCAGGGAACTCTTAATGAAGCGTCTGCAACTGGTTGGTCTGATTGCTGTAGCTCTGTGCGTCGCGTCCGCCGCGCATGCGGAAGGGGATAAATCCAGGGGGCGGGAACTCGTCTATACCTGCAACGGCTGCCACGGCGTGCCGGGTTACTCCAATGTGTATCCCGATTACCACGTGCCGCATATCGCCGGGCAGAACGAGCAGTACATCGTCAACGCGCTGAAGGCCTACAAGAACGACGAACGCAAACACCCGACGATGCACGCCCAGGCAGAGAGCCTGTCCGACCAGGACATCTCGGATATCGCCGCCTACCTTTCCAGCATCGCCAAGTAAGTCGCCGAGGACGAATGATGATCCGTGGGTTTCCCCTGATTGCCGTCGGCGCGCTCCTCGCGCTGACCGCCACCCAGACTTTCGCCGCCGGTGATCCGGTGCGCGGCAAGACCAAGACCGCTACCTGCGTGGCCTGCCACGGCCAGGATGGCAACGCCGTCGACCCGCAGTACCCGCGTCTTGCCGGCCAATACGCCGACTACCTGGCGCAGGCCCTGCACGAATACAAGGATGGCCGCCGCAGCAACCTCGTCATGAAGGGCTTCGCTGCCACCCTGTCCGACCAGGATATCGACGACCTCTCGGCGTACTTCTCCATGATGCCGTCGAAGCTGCAGGGTCTCGAGGGCCACATCCAGGGCGAATAAGCCCTTTTCTGCGAACCTTAGGAGCGCGCCCTGCGCGCGACATGTTTGCGCTTCAGTCCGCGACCTCGCGCGCCAGCTCCGGGCCTCGGCCTCAGAACATGTCGCGCGCAGGGCGCGCTCCTACCGATCAACCGGTGGCGCGCGCAAAGTAGGGCTTGTCGCCGGTTTCGTGGTCCGTGGCGTCGCGCACCTCGGTAATTTCGGGAATCCGTTCGCGCAAGGTCTTCTCCACGCCGTTCTTCAGGGTGACGTCGACCATGCCGCAGCCGTGGCAGCCGCCGCCGAAGCGGAGGACCACGACGCCATCGGCCGTTACCTCGACCAGCGAGATGCGCCCCCCGTGGGAGGCGATCTGCGGCGCGATCTCCGACTCCAGCACGAACTGCACGCGCTCCACCAGGCCGGCGCCCTCACCCGGCGCCTCGCCCTTGATTCGCGGCGCGCGGATGTTGAGCTGGCTGCCGGTAGAAGTGGTTTCGTAATCGATAGTCGCCGGATCGAGCCAGCGCATGCTTTCCGCGTCGACGTAGAGGTTGAAGCCCTCGCATTCCACCGTCCATTCGTCACCCTGCAATTCCGAGCCGGCGCAGAACTCCAGTTCGCATTGGGCGGAAGGCGTGCCGGCCGCCACGACACGCAGGCGGATGCCAAGGCCGTCGTCGCCCTGCTGCGACAGGAGGCGCAGGAAATGCCCCTGCGCACGTTCCGAGATATCGATCATGATGACTCCGAAGGAGGACCCGGCCTGGGGATGCCGGAAACAGCACCATTTTAGTACGCTTTCGAGCCGGGCGCGGCTTTTTGACAATTCAACCGGCCGCGCGCCACGCTTCGCCTCTTTCCCCGATGGACACGCCACGATGACCCTCTCCCCGCTCGCCACCCAGCACAGCCAGCCGCGCAAGGGCGCGGAACACGCACTCGACCGCGCCGCCATCGACGGCCACCTCGCCAGCCTGCCCGGTTGGAAGCTGAGCGCCAACGGCAAGGCCATCGTCAAGGATTTCCGCTTTGCGGATTTCCACCACACCTTGGGCTTCATCAATGCGGTGGGCTTCATGGCGAACCAGGAAGACCACCACCCTGACCTAGAAGCCGGCTATGGCCATTGCCAGGTGCTTTGGTCGACCCACGAGGTGGGCGGACTTTCGCTGAACGACTTCATCTGCGCGGCGCGCGTCGAGGCGTTGCTGGACCGCTGAGGTGCGATCGGGGGGCTTCCGCTGGACGGCGCTGGCAACGGTCCTCCTCGGGCTTGCCCTGCTGGTGGCTCTGCCGTATTTCGCTGCGGCCGTCGTCCGCGCTGCCATCGCATCGGCGAGCGCCACCGATCGCGCCACCTATGCGGCAGGCGGTTCGCCGTGGTCCTGGCGCTTTCGTGGACCGGATGATGTCATCGCCGGGCGGGCCTTCGGCAGCGGCACCCTCGATGGTTCCCCCGCGGGCCTGGTGCTCCGTGCCACGGATGGAACGACCATGGAGATCGGCCTCCCACTATCCAGGCCGGTGGACCTCACGCGCCTGGACCGTCTGGAATGGCATGCCCACGCGTCCGCCACCGGGATCTATGGGCTGGCGGTGCGTGAAACGCTAGCAGGGCCGATGGCACAGGCCAGTCTGGGCGAACTGCGGCCGGATTCACTCTCGCGCCCGATTCCCCTGCAACAGCTCACCTGGACCGACGGGATGGGACATCCGGTAAGGCCCCCTTTGCGCGCCGCGATGCTGCGCCTGCGGGCGACGCTACCCGCCCGGGCCACCGTCGTACTGGAAGACGCCACGCTTCGTGCGGGCAGCGGCGCGATCGTGCCGTTGTCCGTTCCGCTGCCGTCCGGCCTGCCGGCCGAAGGTCTCCTGGCCTGGCGCGACAGCCAGCGCGCGGCCGATCCGCTGATCACGTTCGGAACCGCATCGCCGGCGCATGTCGTGCCCATGTGGATGACCTGGCTTCCCGTCCTCGTCTACCTCGCGATCCTCACCGCGTCGGCATTTCTGCGCAGGTCGGGGCCTGCCCGCCTGAAAGCTACGGAACCGGGTAACGTCCGGCCCGCGCTGAAAAACGATGTGGCAGACGCCACGCTGGTCCTGATCGGCCCGCTCTGGTTCATCGCCGGGCTGGGTCTCGCGCCTGACCCGGAACCCCAGGGCATAGCGATGTTCGCCGCGGGCGTGGCCTACGCCCTCGTCCTCGCCTCGCGACGAGCCCTCCCCGGCTGGCACTGGCTCGGTACCGTCCGCGATGCGGGCTGGCCGCTACTCGCCATTCCCGCGGCGCTCGCCCTCGTACTCGTCGCTGGCCACGCGCTGCGATGGCCGCCGATGGGGCGCATCGCGCTCTACCTGGGCTGGGCTCTTTTCCAGCAATGGCTCCTGCTGGCGGTCGTCGGCGCCCTGCTGGCGCGAGCCCTTCCAACGCCATGGGCGGTCCTGGTCACGGCACTGGCCTTCGCCCTGTTGCACACACCCAACGGACTGCTGATGCAGTTGTGCTTCGCGGCAGAACTGGGCTGGGCGTGGTGGTATTTCCATCGCCGTGCGCTTTTGCCGGTGGCTGTGGCGCATGCTGCCAGCGCCGTGCTCCTGCAGGCGGGGCTGGCAGGTGGACTGCTACGATCCCTCGAAGTCAGCGCCCGCTTCCTGAACTGAGAAGGCTTTGCCTGAACTGAGAGGGCTTTGTAGGAGCGCGCCCTGCGCGCGACATGTGTTGAGGCCGTGCCTTGGAGCTGGCGCGTCAGCTCACGAGCTCGGCGAAAATATGTCGCGCGCTGGGCGCGCCCCTACACAATCAGCCGCGCAGGTTGTCGAGGAAAAGCTTCAGATCGTCCGGCAACGGCACGGAAAAATCGTAGTTCTTGCCGCCAAGGTCGAAACTCATCCGCGCGGCGTGCAGGAACATGCGCTTCAGACCCTTGGCGCGGAAACGCTTGTTGGCCTCTTCATCGCCATACTTCGGATCGCCGGCCAGCGGGTGACCGACGTACTGGGCATGCACGCGGATCTGGTGTGTGCGGCCCGTACCCAGCGTGGCCTGCATCAGGCGCGATGCCGGGTACTGCTCCAGTTCCTGGAAGAAGGTGAGCGAGGGCTTGCCGGCATCGTCCACCCGTACCACGCGCTCGCCGCCATGGAGAACGGACTTCAACAGGGGGGCATTGACGTCGAACTTCGCCTTGCGTGGCGTGCCGGTCATGAGGCAGAGGTATTGCTTGGTCACCTCGTTGTCCCGGATGAGCGCCTGCAGGCCGGTAAGGCCCGGACGGGACCGGGCCAGGACCAGCACGCCGCTGGTGTCGCGGTCGAGGCGGTGTACCAGTTCCAGGTGCTCGTTCGGCCGGGCCGCGCGGAGCAACTCGATGGCGCCATGGCTCACCCCGCTTCCGCCATGGGCGGCGATGCCCACCGGCTTGTCGATCACCAGGAAGTGCTTGTCCTCGAAGATGACCGAGTCGGCCACGGCCTTCACCATGCCCGACGGCGCCACGCCCTCCTCGCGCTCCGCCACGCGAACGGGCGGGATGCGCAGCATGTCGCCCAGCGCCAGGCGGGTTTCCGGCTTGGCGCGCTTGCCGTTGATGCGCACCTGCCCCGTTCTCAGCAGGCGGTAGACCAGGCTGCGCGGCACCCCCTTGAGCATGGTCATCAGGGCATTGTCCACACGTTGACCGTCCCGCTCGGGACCGATTTCGACCTGGCGTACACCTTGGCCGCCGTCGAGGGAAGTTGCCGTCTGCATTGATAAAACTCGAAATTGATAGGATACTCGGCGGGCGCCAGGCTCCGCTGAAGACTCATCTCTCGCGGGGTGCCGGGGCCGCCGCGTAAGGCGAGTGTCGCGCCATTCCGTCCGAGGGGTCGGACGGCGAGGACACCCCACATCGTAGCGGTTCAGGTTGCGGTTGTCCGGCTAATCCGTAGGGATGCGGACCGGTTGCAAGGCGCTTATTCACGAATCACGCCGGGTCCAGGTATCGGTCCCGGATCCCATGCCGCTTGAAGCCTCACCGCTGCGGCGCGATCCCCGGCAGGCCGCCATATGGCGCCACCGCGGCGCGCGGCCGCGCGGCAAGGCCGAGGAACCTACAAATGAAGCGTATGTTGATCAACGCGACTCAGCGCGAAGAGTTGCGTGTGGCTATCGTCGATGGCCAGAACCTTTACGATCTCGATATCGAAATCCCGTCCCGGGAACAGAAAAAGGCCAATATCTACAAGGGCCGCATCACCCGCGTCGAACCCTCCCTCGAGGCCTGCTTCGTCGACTACGGCGCCGAGCGCCATGGCTTCCTTCCGCTGAAGGAAGTCGCCCGCGAGTACTTCAATCCCAACGCGGAAGGTAAGTCGAACATCCGCGAACTCCTCAAGGAAGGCCAGGAAATCATCGTCCAGGTCGAGAAGGAGGAGCGTGGCAACAAGGGTGCCGCCCTCACCACGTTCGTCAGCCTCGCCGGCCGTTATATGGTGCTGATGCCGAACAACCCCCGCGCCGGCGGCGTGTCGCGCCGCATCGAGGGCGAAGACCGGCAGGCGCTGAAGGAGGCCATGGAGCACCTTTCGGTGCCCGACGAGATGGGTCTCATCGTGCGTACCGCGGGCATGGGCCGCGACGCCGAGGAACTCCAGTGGGACCTCGACTACCTCCTGCAGCTGTGGAAGTCGGTCTCGGCCGCCGCGAACTCGCAGAAGGCCCCGTTCCTGATCTACCAGGAATCGAAGCTGTTCATCCGCGCCCTGCGCGACTACCTGCGCAACGACATCGGTGAGATCCTGATCGACGAGGAATCGCTGTTCAGCGACGCTCGCGATTTCGTTCAGCAGGTGATGCCCAACAACCTGCGCAAGCTGAAGCTGTACCAGGATCCGACCCCGCTGTTCTCGCGCTACCAGATCGAAACGCAGATCGAGAGCATCTTCGAGCGCAACGTGCGTCTGCCCTCAGGCGGCTCGATCGTCATCGACCAGACGGAAGCCCTCACCGCCATCGACATCAACTCGTCGAAGGCGACCAAGGGCAGCGACATCGAGGAAACGGCGTTCAACACCAACCTCGAGGCTGCCAGCGAGATCGCCCGCCAGCTGCGCATTCGCGACGCCGGCGGTCTCATCGTCATCGACTTCATCGACATGGACAGCCCGCGCCACCAGCGCGAGGTGGAAGAGCGCCTGAAGGACGCCCTCAAGGCCGACCGCGCCCGCGTCCAGATCGGCCGCATCTCACGCTTCGGCCTGCTCGAGATGTCACGCCAGCGCCTGCGGCCCAGCCTCGGCGAAGCCACCCAGATCGTCTGCCCGCGCTGCGAAGGCCACGGCCACATCCGCAGCGTGGAATCGCTGGCGCTGTCCACCTTGCGCCTGATCGAAGAGCACGCCATGAAGGAAAACACCGGGCAGGTCCTGGTGCAGGCGCCATCGGCGGTCGCCAATTTCATGCTCAACGAGAAACGGGCCAGCATCGTCGAGATCGAGTTGCGCCACAGCGTGCACGTGGTCGTGGTCGCCGACGAGAAGCTGGAGACCCCGCACCTCGAGATCACCCGTATCCGCGAAGCGGACATGGGCGAGCACAGCAAGCCCAGCTACGAGCGCACCACCCCCACGGTCGCCACCGCGATGCCGAAGATGGGGCAGGCGCTGGGCAGCGGCGAGCAGCCGCTGGTCACTGGCGTGGTGCCTTCCACGCCGGCGCCGCAGCGCGACGACGACGACGAGATCGAAGCCCCCACCGCACCGGTGCGCCCCGCGACGCGCGCGGCTGCGCCGACCGCTCCCACCGGCGGTTTCTTCTCCCGCCTGTTCGGCAACCTTTTCGGCGGTGGCACTCCCGCCGCACCCGCGGCCCAGCCGGCGGCAACCACCCGTCGCGAGGATTCGCGCCAGGGCGGCCGTAACGAGCGCAACGGCCGTCGCGACGAGCGTCGCGGCAACGAAAGCCGTGGCAAGGGCGGAGAACAGCGCGGTAGCCAGCAGGGCCAGCGCAAGGACAACACCCAGCAGCAGGCTCGCGGGCAGCAGCAGGCGAAGGGTGGCAACAAGCAGCCCCGTGGCGACCAGCAGCCCTCGCGCCAGGGTGAGGACAAGCAGCCGGGCCGCCAGAAGGACGCCCAGCAGCAGGGTCGCCAGGGTCGCCAGGACCAGGCCGCCCCGGGTGAGACCCGTCGCCAGCCGCGTGGCGAACGCCAGGCGCAGGGTGAGAAGGTCGAGAAGGCCATGCCCGCCGCCGCAAGCACCGATGCCCCGGCACAGCCACCGGCACCCGCACCCCGTGCGCCTGTCGATAAGATCGCCCCACCGACGGTAAAGGCTGACGACCATCCGATCCAGGAAGGTTCCGAGGCACCGGTCACCGACATCGAAGCCACGATGGCCGCCGATACGAATACCGTTCCCAGCGAAGCCGGCAAGGACACCGAGGGTGGACAGCGCCGCCGTCGGGGCCGCCGTGGCGGCCGTCGCCGCCGTCGTCAGGAAGACGGCACCCAGGCCGGTGCGATCGAAGACGCGAACAGCGTCGACGATCTCGACGACGAGGACGGTGACGACGAGATGCAGGTCGCCCCCGCACGTCCCAGCCCCAGCGTGCCGCCGGTACTCGATACCGCGGCCGCGGCCGAGAGCGCCTTCGCCGTGGAAGCGCCTGCCGGCATGGCGACGCGCCCCGCCGAGCCCGCCGACGACGAGGCTGTTCCGTCCGCCCTCACCCTGCCCACCCTGCCAAAACTGCCGCCGATTCCCGGCAGCTCCGCCACGGTGACGCCTGCCGTGCACGCGGCCGATGCCGCCACGCCGGCGGATTCGGCCCAGACGCGCACCACCGAACGTCGCCAGACCGAATCGGATGCGCCGCTGAAGAGCGCGCCAGTGACAGGCTCCGCGCCGGTGCCCGCCGCGGCTCCGGTGAGGGTGGAGCCGCCGGCCATAGAAGACGTTGTGGCGACCGCGCCGCCGGCCTCGGGCGTGGGTCTCGATGCACCGGCACGTGGGTTCCTGCCGGAGGAAGAGGCCAGGGCACCTGTCGCGGAGACGGTGGCCGAGGAAGCTACGGACGCCCGGAAGGTGTCTCCGCCGGCGCCCATCGCCGATGAATCGGCTGCGGGGGAGATTCCGGCTCAGGTGGTTTCCGCCCCGGCTCCAGTGCCTGCCCCGGCACCGGCTCCTGTGTCCGCCCCTGTCGTGCCGGAAACGGTGAACCAGAGCCACACGCCTGCGCAGGATGCCAAGGATGAGGACGAGGAGACGTCGGCACCGGCCGTCCAGGCCGTGCCAAAGTCGCCGGACGCATCGAACGTGTCGCCGGTTTCGCATCCGGCGCAGGAACCGAAGCCCGGCTGGACACCGCCTGCCCAGGGTGACCTGCTCACCCGCCCGAGGCAGGAGCCGCACGGCGACTGATGATCCAAACAAAAACGCCGGGGCTTGCCCCGGCGTTTTTTTTCGATGTCAGAACGGTTTCAACTGCCGACCTGATGGTTATGCGTATCGAGCAGGCCGTGCACCGTCATCAGGTGGGCGAGGCCCACGACATGCTCGACGTGCAGCTTTTCCATGAGACGCTGCTTGTACGTCGAGACCGTCTTCGGGCTCAAGTTCAGGCGCTCGCCGATCGACGTAAGCGGCATGCCGCGAACGAGCATCATCGAGACTTCCATCTCGCGGGTGGAAAGCGTGTCGAACGGCGAATCGGAACCGTCGAGGGTTGCCAGCGCCAGCTGTTGCGCCACCGTGGGCGCGAGGTACCGGCGCCCTGAAGCCACTTGACGCACGGCGCTCAGCAATTCGTCCGACGAGCAACCCTTGGTGAGGTAGCCGAGCGCACCGGCGTCCAGCAGGCGCTTGGGAAACCTCGCATCGTCCACGACCGTCAGGATCACGACGTTAGTGCGTAGCTTGGCGCGGATGATGCGCTCCGTCAGTTCGACGCCGCTCATGCCCGGCATGTGGACATCGACCAGCGCGATATCCGGTGAATGTGAACGGATGAGGCGCAGACCCTCCTCCGCCGAACTCGCCTCCCCCCGGATCCGGAGATCAGCCTGCTGTTGCAGGATCATCCGGAATCCGGTCCTGACCAGTTCATGGTCGTCGACCAAAACAACGTTAATCATTAAGTGCCCTCCCTGGGCCGACTGTTCTAGGCGCACGGATTGGACCGGGCGCCGCCTGCGAATGCATACAATGCCAGATGTGCAGGCGAGACAACCAGCGTAGGGGTATCATCGTGACCTGCACCCGCTTTATGTAGCGGCATCCCCACGCCGTGCGCTGACGCACGGCCTGATGGCGGCGTCATCCTTTGCCGCAGCTATGCGTAGGCGTTCTCCGATATCCGCTGCGCGACTGCGCTCTCAGCTGCGCCTCCCTCGCGGAACGGGTTGCGACGCGCCGCTCACACACTGGGCACACTGCCATCAACCACGGCACGCCAAGGTGGGCCCTCCTGAGACGGAGAACGCCCATGGCCAATGAGAAAAATCGCCCACCGCAGCAACCGGGACAGGATTTGCCGCCGAAAAACAAGCGTGGTCCTACGGAACAACCGCCGACCGACGCCTCCGGGGACCCTGTGGACGATACCGGCGAAGATAACCAGCGGAAGAAATAATCGTCAGCCTGGCGCGTCCGACTCGTCCGTGTCGACGACATCGGCGCGCACCCGGCGCGCCGCCCGTGCGGCGGCGCGCTTTCGCAGAAGGATGATGCCGGCGAGGATGAGAATGGTTGGACCCCAGCGTCCTCCCGTGGCCTTGGCGAGCAGTTTGCCTGCCGCCAGTGCACCGATCGTGCTCGTATGTGAACCCGATGCCACCGTAGCCATGACCGTACTCCCAGCCTGATCGCCCCGTCGTGCGGACAGCGTCGTCGCCGTCGCATGGGGGCGACGTGAAGCTGGCAGCTAGGCCACCTCCACGCTCACCTTGCCTCCCGGTCCAGCACCAGTCCCGCCGCCTGCAAGTCGCCCTTCATGACGATATCGATGCCGCGCTGCATCCAGTAGGCACCGCTTGCCGACTCCGGCGTGCCGGGCGCCACCTTCCCGTGGATCGAACGCACGCGATAACGCGCGGCCGGATCCAGCCCGCGCAGGGCTAACGTCGGGAAGGGCCGCGCTTCTTCGCCTTGGCGCTGGAACGCGAACAGCACGACCTGCCGCCCGTCGGCACCGACTGATTCGGTGCCCGACCAGGGTGCCCGCCCCTGTGGCGAGAGCAGCCGGTACAACGCACCGCGCTGCACCGTGGCACGGATCTTCTTGTATTCGGCGATGTAATCCCGTGCCATGGCTTCCTCGGCCGGCGTCCATTCGAGCAGGTTCGCGCCGATACCCAACCCGCCCTGCATGGCGGAAAGGAAACGAAAATCGAGCGAACTGCTGCGGGCATTCACCCAGTTCGGCGAACCGGTGACCCACGCCATCATTGTCGCTGGCGCGTAAGCCTGACTGAAACCATCCTGGATCGAGAGGCGGTCGGAAGGATCGGTATTATCGGAAGGCCAGACTTCGTCCGTCAGCGCCATGATGCCTAGATCCACGCGGGCACCGCCACCGGAACACGATTCGATCTCCACGCCCGGATGGCGTGCCCGCAACTCGCGCAGGATGTCGTAGAGATTGCGCACGTACGCGACATAAACCTTCTGCTGTTCGTCCGCCGGCATCTGCGGCCAACCCGGCTCGGCCCAGTTGCGGTTGTAGTCCCACTTCAGGAACTGGATGTCGTTGTCCCGCAGCAGGCCGTCGAGGACTTCCAACACGTGCGCTTTCACGTCCTCGCGGGCAAGGTTGAGCACAAGCTGGTGACGCCCTTCGCTCCGCTCACGCCCCGGAAAATTAAGTACCCAGTCCGGATGCGCGCGATAGAGGTCGCTATCCGCATTCACCATCTCCGGTTCCACCCACAGGCCGAAGCTCATGCCCAGGCCGTGCACCTTGTCGATCAGCGGCTTCAGGCCGTTCGGGAACTTGCGCCGGTTCACCACCCAGTCGCCGAGACCGGCATGGTCGCTGTCGCGCGCGCCGAACCAGCCATCGTCCACGACGAAACGTTCGACACCAAGCGCGGCGGCCTTCTCGGCAAGACGCTCCTGGCCTGCTTCGTCCACCTTGAACTCGGTGGCTTCCCACGAGTTGTAGAGCACGGGCCGTAGCTTGGCGCCGGCGCCGCCGGGAAGGACACGTTCGCGCTCGAAGCGATGCATCAGGCGCGACGCCGCGCCCATGCCCTGCCCGGTATAACCGGCGTAGAACACTGGCGTGTCAAGGCCCTGCCCCGGCTGCAGGCGATACGCGAAATCGAACGGGTTGTAACCGCCGGTGACGCGAACCTGGCCCAGAATGTCCTCGTCGACCTGGATGCGCCACGAGCCGCTCCATGCCAGCGCACCGAACCAGACGTCGCCATGTTCTTCGTTCCAGGCGTCGCCGCGGCCGATGGCGAACCAGGGGTTGTTCTCGTCGCCGGTGCTGCCGCGGCGGCTTTCGAGCACGGTGGCTCCCGGTGTCACGGCACGCGTCTGCAGGTGCCATTCACCGGCCCAGGTACCGGTGAGATAACGCAGCGAGTAGTCGCCGCGCGGAAGGTTCCACGTCGCAGCAGCGGCATTGTCGATCGTCAGCGCCTGCTTGCCTGCATTCTCGATATGCGCCGAACGGCCGACGATGCCCGTGGCCGCGTCTGCCGTGTAACGCAGGTCGACCGTCACGCCGGCCTGCGCATCGCGCAAACGGATCGACAGGGCGTTCTTGTCGATGCGATGACTGTCGTAGCGCAGCACGAGGTCGCGATTGCCATCGTCCAGGCGAAGCTTCAGCGCAGGCGTGGCGGTCATCTGCCCACCCCAGCCCGAGTATTCCTGCGGGGTGAGGCTGCCGGCCGGGTCGAACGACGAGCGCTCCGGCGCGGGGGCGGCAGGACCGAGCGGATCGTCTTGCGACAATCGTGCACCCCAATAGAGGGTTTGCAACGCGCCGTCGGCATTCACGCCCATGGCATAGGTAACGTCGCCGGCGTCGAGACGGAAGACGCGATGGGCGGCATCGTAGCGAGGCACGGCGTCTTTGGGCGACGCGACTGGCGCGGCGCCGATGCTCGCGGCAACAAGGACGCCAGTGGCGAAGGCGATCAGGAGACGGATCGTTCGGGGCGGACGTTTCACTATGCGTTGTTCCCACGGAAGGCGAAGCATCGTTCCAGGCTGACGCCGGGCGCCAGGTCGGTCATTCCATTGGCGAGCGGGCCGCCAGGAAGATGTACGGCATTGATCGGGTGGTCCACCGGCTCGAAACAGAAGAACGTCTCGCCGTCCGGCACGTAGAGCACATACCTGTCGACGTCGGACTCGATATGCAGGCGAAGTGCCAACGCCGGCCATTCGACAGTCGCCCTGCCGGACCAACCCTCGAAGGCGTGATTGAGGCCGCCTTCCGGCAGTGAGCGGTCCTTACCGAAATCCCAGGCTTCCGGCACGGCGTCGCGTCGCACCGGCAAGGGAGCGCTGCCATCGTTCTGCCACACTGAATGCGCGGGCGCGAGCAGTCGCGCTCCGCCATGCAAAGGGAAAAATGGATGCAAGCCCAGTCCGAACGGCAACGAGAAATCTCCGGTATTCGTCACGCGAAGGCGTACACGCAATGTGTCGCCATCAAGACGATAACCGAGGAGGGCACGGTAGCTGTAGGCCCCCGACACGGATTCTTCCAGCGTCAGCACGAGGGTGAGATCGTCGTGCCGGGCCACTGCCCATTCGCGCTGCCAGCCGCTGCCATGGATGGGCCACGCATCGTCCTCACGATTGCGCGCAAGCCTCGCCTCGCGTCCCCGGTAAAAAAAGCCGCCGTGGGCAATGCGATTGCTCCACGGCAGCAGGGGGTAACAGGCAAGACGATTGGGGTCGCGGGTACCGGTCCAGCCCCTCATCAGGGCTACCCCGGCACCCCGCTCCATCCACTCCAGCCCGGCGATGCCGCCGCCCACCTGTGGCAATACGTGCAGGCGCAGTGAATCGTTCCGGAGCTGGAGCGGGACGGGTTGGGTCATGCGGTCAGAACGAGCCGCGCACGCCGACGAAGAACGTGCGGCCGTTGGCTTCCGCATAGTTCAGCCGGTCGCTCAAGACCTGGTACTGGTAGACGTTCTCGTTGGTCAGGTTCGTCGCATAGAGGAAGATGGACGCGTGCTTGTTGAGGTTGTAACTCGCGCTCAGGTCCACCTGGCCGTACGACTTCACGGAGGTGGGCTGTCCCTGGTTGCCGGCAAGCAGGGTGAGGTAGCTCTGCCGCCAGTTGTAGGCGGCGCGCAGTTCGATCGGCCCCTTCTGGTAGTAAACGCTGAAGTTGGACGAATTGCCGATACCCGGCACAGCGAACCGGCCGGTGCTGGCGAGGTGATCCGAGCTGATCGACGTATCGCTGGTGACGTAGGTGTAGTTCGTCGCCACACCCAGGCCGTCGAACGGCGCCGGCAGCCTGGTGAACTGGTAGTTGAAGGTCACCTCCGCGCCCTTGATGGTGGCGTCGTTGAGGTTCACCGGCTCGGTCAGCTGGAACGGGAAGCCGAGCAGCGTCGCGTTGGTGGTGATCTTCGTCGTGAAGTTGCTGACCTTCTTGTAGAAGAGGTCGATCGCGGTGTAGCTCGTCTCATTGAAATACCATTCCAGGCCTGCGTCGTAATTCTTCGACACATACGGAAGCAGGTTGGCATTGCCCTGGTCGATGGTCTGGTCCTGCGGACGGAAGTTGTACCGCACGTTCAACGCCAGGTCGCCCAGGTCGGGACGGGTCAGCGTCTTCGAGGCCGCCGCGCGGAATACCAGGTCGTCGCGCAGGTTGAGCTTGAAGTTCGCGGACGGCAGCCAGTAGTGGTAATCACCCTTTTGCGAGATCGGCGTCAGCGAGCCATAGGTCGGGATCGCGTTGGTCGGATCGGCCGGGTTGACCGCGATGTTGAGGATCGGGATCGAGAACGCGCGGGATGTCGTGTCGGTTTTCGTGTAGCGCATGCCGAGATTCAAGGTCCACGGCATCGCGTTGTCCTGCTCGAACGTGGCGGAGCCATAGGCCGACGTGGTGTGTTCCTTGATCTGCGCGTACGAGCTGGGGTCGGGGCGCGCGTCGAAGCTACCACCATTGGCCGCCAGCGCCGCCTGGAAGGCCGACGGATTCGCCAGCTGGTTGTATGCAGCGGGCGAAGCCAGGTACTGGAACAGCTTGTCGGTGTTGTAGGTGACCCACTGGTGGGGGAATGTGGACGACACGCCATCCACCAGGCTGCCCCCGTCGTACACATGCGCGTCGACGGCATCGGCAGGCACATTCACGGCGTAGCCGCAGTAGACCGCGCACGCCACGTCGTCGGGCGTCTTGTAGGTGAGCTTTGTCTTCTTGCGCTGGGTGCTCGACACGCCGAAGTCCAGGCGCGAGAGCGTGCCGTCCACGAAGCTCTTCGAGAAATGCAATTTGTTTTCGAAGATGGCATCCGTGACGTTCGCGCTCTGCGTGCCCTGGTTGGGCACGTGGGCATGCAGCGAGTCGATATCGTCGGTCGGAAGGAAGCCGGACCAGCTCGGCAGGTGGTTGCTGCCACCGTTCTGCCATTCAGGCGTCGCGCCGATGTTTCGCGTGCCGAGCACGGTGAAATTGCTGTCCGCCGACTTCTTGTTCCAGGCGCGCGAGACAGCGCTGTCGAAGTCGACCTGCATCGACGGGTCGATCTGCCAGTTGAAGTTAGCACCCACCTGGGTGTTAAAGGCATCGCGCGGCACCGAGCTCACGATGTAGTCGTTCGCCATGCCGCCCGACGCGTCCACGCCGAAGTTCTGCGCGGTGCCGTTGGCATCGGGCGAGATCGAATTGATGATGCCTGTGTTGGTGTAGAGACCGAAGCCGCGCACATCGGAATCCACCTGGTATTCCGAGAACAGGCCGTCGACCTTCACCGTGAAGTCGTCGGCGGGCTTCCAGTCGATCGCACCATTGAAGGAACGGCGGGTGCGCGTTTCCTGGGTCGACTGACCCTGCAGCGTCTGCGGCAGCGAGACGTTAGTGTAGGCCGGATTGATCCGCGAGAAGTCCTGGTTGCTGAGCCAGCCGCCGGTGTCCATCGTCTGCTGGACATGATCGCGCTTGTAGTACACGACCGAGGCAAGCCAACCGAACGTGTGGTCCGCGTTGGTGTTGCCGATCATGCCGGAGACTTTAGGCGTGGTTTTGCCGCCGAAGCCGCCACCCGTATGGTCATTGACCGCGGCGGCGCTGCCGGCCGCGTGCCAACCGTTGAAATCGAAGGGGCGCGCCGTGATCACGTTCACGGTGCCGCCGATGCCGCCCTCTTCCGTATCCGGCGTGGCGGTCTTCTGCACCACCGCCTGCTGGATGATCTCGGAAGGCAGGACGTCGAAGTCGAAAGCGCGGTCGGTGGCGGCCGTGGCCATCGTGCGGCCGTTTACCAGCACGTTCACGAAGTTCGGACCGAAGCCGCGCACGGTGATCTGGTTGGACTCGCCGCCGCCACGGTTCACGGATACGCCCGGCACACGCTGCAGCGCATCGGCCACGTTCTGGTCAGGGAATTTACCGGCCTCTTCCGCGGACACGGAGTCCACGACGCTGATCGAATCGCGCTTGGTTGCCTGGGACAGGTACAACGACTGGAGCTGACCGGTCACCTGCACCCCGTTGAGGTTGGTCACGGACTTCTTGTCCTTGACCTTGCCATCCGCGGTGGGCGTGGCGTTCGTGTCCTGCGACTGGGCCGCCGGGCCGGCCGGGGCGGCGGGAGCCGCGTCCTGGGCGCAGGCCTGGAAGGAGCCGCCGATGAGACCGATCCCGATCATGCCCGCCAGCGCGTTGCGCACCGATAACGCCAATACCTTCCGCTGCATCCCGATTCCCCTCTATGGATGGACTGCTATTCGTCTCAACCGGGCCAAACGAAGGCAGCAGTCCGCCGTCGAGGGCAAGCTCTTGCCCCCGGGCTTCGTGTGTCCTTGTCGATCCCGAACCGTTTCCCCGCGACGCCGGGCCTACCCTGCCCGGTCGTCCGTGGGTTGAATTGTAGTATTTTATTATTATCCCACTGCAAGCTGCGGCGCAGCATGCACGGAAACGGCAGCGGAGCGCCGTATCAGGCGAATTTCGTGCCGCGACCGCGACCGCGAATGTTCTTCCGCGACTCGGCGACCATGTCCAGCATGGCCTGTCGGGCTACCTCGGGCTGGCGTTTGCGAACCGCTTCGTAAACCTTTTCGTGATGCGGAAGCGCCGCCTTGAAATTCCCCGAGTTGCGCGCGGAAAGCAGGAAAAACGTACCCAGCGCCGTCTCGATCACGGAAAACAGCGACACCATCAGTTCGTTGTTGGTGGCACGCAGCAATGTCTCGTGGAAGGCCAGATCGGCCTCGGCCCAGGCATCCAGGTTCTCCGAAGCCGCCATGGCCTGATAGGCCGCCTTGAGGTCGGCAAGCTGTGCGGCGGTGCGCCGCTTCGCCGCTGCAGCCGCGGCCGCGGGCTCGATAAGCTCGCGCATTTCCACGAGCTTCTCGACGAAGCTCTCGGTGGGCATGAGGGCGCAGCGCCAGGCCAGCACGTCGGCATCGAGCTGGTTCCAGTGCATGGCATCGCGCACGCGGGCGCCCGTGCGCTGGCGCGACTCGATGAGACCCTTGGCAACGAGCACCTTCATGGCCTCGCGCAACGCCGTGCGGCTCACCTTCATTTGCTCGGCGAGGACTTCCTCGCGCGGCAGGCCATCGCCGGGCGCCAGCTTGCCACTGACGATCAGCTGTCCCAGTTCCCGGACCACTTGGCTGTGCAGGTTACGCGTGGTCACAGGCTTCACGATGTGTCGCTCCCTTGATGATATGTCGCACGGCAACGCTACACAGCCGCGTCCCTGGGCGTCAATCCGACAATGGCCTACGCTACACCACGTGACACCGCTCACATCGCCGCATGGGGAGCATCGGTCATGGTGACCGACAACGATGCGGTAGATCTACCGACAAGGAACACGCATGAATCGCCTGACGACTTGCACGGCCCGTTGGATCTCCTTTCACATGCGGCCGGTACTCCTGGCCTCCCTGCTCTCCTGCCTCGCCTCCAGCGCGTTCGCGACGGACGGACTGGGACGTGGCGACCGCTATTCGGGAAACCCCTGGGCATCCCGTTCGCCGGTGGTGGCGCAGCATGGCATGGCCGCCACCGAACAACCTCTCGCCTCGCAGATCGCCCTCGACATCCTGAAGAAGGGTGGCAGCGCCGTCGATGCGGCGATCGCGGCTAACGCTGCCCTGGGACTGATGGAGCCGGTGCTCAACGGTATCGGAGGCGACTGCTTCGCGATCGTCTGGGATCCGAAGACGGGCAAGCTCTACGGCTACAACGGCTCGGGGCCATCCGCAAAATCTCGCGACCTGGCCAAGATGCGCGAGGAGGTAAAGGCCGCTTACGCCAGGACCGGCATGCCGTACAAGGACCATATACCGCCGGTCGGCTCGCTCCCGATCACCGTTCCCGGCACGGTCGATGCGTGGTTCGCCTTGCACGACAGGTTCGGCAAGCTGTCCATGGCCGACGACCTGGCGCCGGCCATCGCCTATGCGAAGAACGGCTTCCCCGTGACCCAGCTGGTGGCGGCCTATTGGAAAGGCAACTTCGCCTCCTTCGAGAAACGCGAAAAGCTTATCGGCGACCTCACCAACGCCCGCGCCACCTATCTGATCGATGGGCACGCGCCCGCCGAGGGTGAGGTCTTTCACAACCCGGACCTCGCCCATACCCTGACGCTCGTCGCCGAAGGCGGTCGCGACGCGTTCTACAAGGGAAGCATCGCTCATACGATCGATGCCTATTTCAAGCGTGTCGGCGGCGATCTCCGCTATGCCGATTTCGCGGATTTCAAAGGCGAGTGGGTCACACCGCAGTCGGTCAATTACCGCGGATACGACGTCTACGAGCTACCGCCGAACGGACAGGGGTTCGCCGTGCTCGAGATGCTGCAGATCCTGAAGCATTTCGATATCCGCAAGATGGGCCAGGGTAGCGCCGACACGCTGACCGTCATGCTGGAGGCCAAGCGCATGGCTTACGAAGATCTGGCCAGGTACTACGCCGATCCTCGCTTTGCGAAGGCGCCGATGACTGCGTTGATCTCCGAAGCGTATGGCGAGAAACGTGCTGCATCCATCCAGCCCGGTCATGCGGAAGCGACGGTCGGACCTGGCGACCCGAAGCTGTTCGACGGCGACACCACTTATTTCACGACCGCCGACAAGGACGGCATGATGGTTTCCATCATCCAGTCGAACTATCGCGGCATGGGTTCCGGCCTGGTCGCCGACGGCCTGGGCTTCATGTTCCAGGATCGCGGCGAGCTCTATTCGCTGCGCGAGGGTGATGCGAACGTCTATGCGCCCGGCAAGCGTCCGTTCCACACCATCATTCCCGCCTTCGTGATGAAAGACGGCAAGCCGTTCCTGTCGTTCGGGCTGATGGGCGGCGACATGCAGCCGCAAGGCCATGTGCAGGTGCTGTCCAACATCATCGACTTCGGCATGAACGTGCAGGATGCCGGCGACGCTGCCCGCTGGCGGCACTACGGCAATGCCGAGCCCACCGGTGAAGCATCCGAGGGCATCGGCACCGTGGAGATGGAATCGGGCTTCGACCCCGCGGTGAAGGCGGCGTTGTCCAACCGTGGCTACAAGATCGTCGGCGGTAGCGGTAACTTCGGTGGCTACGAAGCGATCATGTTCGATGCGAAGCAGCATGTTTACTGGGGCGCGACCGAGATGCGCAAGGATGGCACCGTCACCGGTTACTGACCCATGGATTCTCCGCTCCCCCTTTTCCCGCAAACCTCCAGAGGTATGTATCGATGACCGACACCATGCGAACCGCTCCCACCTGGGCCACGCTGAAGTTCCTCGTCGTATGTATGGGCACGGCCCTTGCGGGCACCGTTGCCGCACAGTCGACCACGGGCTCGGTTTTCGGAACGATTGCCGGTGACAGCACGGGCGACACCGTTCGCGTCGAAGGATCCAACGGCATACGTCGCGAAGTCGCGGTGGATCGGACAGGCCACTATCAGGCGGGGTCGCTGCCCGTCGGCACCTACGCCGTCAGCCTGCTTCGCGACGGCACCCTCGTTTCGAAGCGCGAGAACGTCGCGCTTCGCGTCGGGGGCGCCGCGCAGATCGATTTCACCGGTGCCGCCGCCGAGACGTCGGGGGCGGCCACCAACCTGGGCGGCGTGACGGTGTCGGCAAACGCCCAGCCAGCCATCGACGTCACGACGGTCGATTCACGCACGGTGATTTCCGCCGAGCAACTTCGGCAGCTTCCTCTTGCGAGGACAGCCGAGGACATCGCGCTTCTGGCGCCCGGAACGGCCACGTCGGGCGCACTGTATGCCAGCCGCATCGGGGGCGGCGGTAACCTCGTGTCCTTCGGCGGTTCCAGTGGTGCGGAGAACGCGTACTACATCAACGGATTCAACACGACCGATCCGTACAAAGGCGAGGGCGCGCTGCAGCTACCTTACGGCGCCATCGACCAGCAGGAGGTGTTGACCGGCGGCTACAGCGCGAAGTACGGACGATCGGACGGTGGCGTCATCAACCAGGTGGGAAAGAGCGGGACGAATACATGGCACTACGGCTTCCAGGCCCAATGGAGCCCACGCTCACTCGCCTCGTCGCCCGACAACATACGTTACGCACAGAACCGCTTCGCCAGTCAGCTTTACGACTATCGGCAGGAAGACAAGAGCTGGACCACGACTTACAGCGCCTATATCGGCGGCCCCTTGATCGCGAACCGCCTGTACCTGTTCGCGGCGGCGGAGCAGGACACGACACGCGGCGACACCACGGCGACGAATGCCGATCCGTCGAATCCCTCAGCGCAATCCTCGCGGCTCCACTACAAGAACAAGACCCCCAAATGGTACGGGAAGATCAACTGGAACATCACCGACAACAATATCCTCGAATTCACCGGCATCCATAGCGAGCAGTCCGGCTCCGGCCAGAATGCGAACTTCAACTACGCGGACCTCGGCACGAATGGTCAGTCCGTTCCCTCGGTCTTCACGAAGACCGGCGGAACTGCCTACATCGGCAAGTTAACCAGCTACATCGCCGACAACCTGACCCTCACCGCCCTCTGGGGACGGATGCGGCTGCACGACTACAGCGCCCCCGCGGGCTACGATCCCAGCCTTCCTTATCTCCAGAACATCACCGACCAGGATCCCCTGCTGAACGGAGGACGGTCGATCAGCAATTCGCAGACGATCTCCTCGCTGTCCGCACCCACGCAAGGGGCACAGAACACGAGCCTGCAGCTGAACCTGGAATGGAAGCTCGGCGACCACACGCTCAACGTCGGCGTCGACAACGACAAGCCTGAGACGATCGACCAGGGAAACAACCAATCCACCTGGACTTACGGCCAGAGCGCCGGCGCGATCGATATCGCCAATGGCATCGGTGCGCCCGGCGGTCGCGGGTACTATGTCGTCAACGAGATCACCAACGGCGCTTCCGGCGTGAAGACCGTCGAGCGTGCGCAATACCTCGAGGATAACTGGCAGATCAACGATCGCTTCCTGCTCAGTCTCGGTATCCGGAACGACTCGTTCGACAACTACAACAACAGCAGCGTGAAGTTCACATCGCAGGACCATAACTGGTCGCCTCGCGCCGGCTTCAGCTGGGACGTGTTCGGCGACGCCACGCTCAAGGTGTTCGGGAACCTGGGCCGGTACTACCTCGCCATCAATAACAACACGGCCTACGACGGCGCCACGGGCTACCAGTGGCAGCGCAGCTACTACACCTATACGGGCATCAGCCCCGCGGGCATGCCGACGGGCCTGGCGCAGTTCGGCAGCTTCTACGTCAACGGCCACACCGGTGCGGCACCCGATCCCCGGACGGTCGCCTCGACGAACCTCGGCGCGGAGTACCAGGACGAATTCATCCTGGGCGCCACCAAGGCGCTCGGCGAGCATTGGGTCGCCGGGGTGAAGGGTACGTTCCGCAAACTCCGGCAGATTTCCGACGATGTCTGCGACAGCGCGAACCTGCTGATCGGCAAGGCGGAAACCACGTACGGACTCACCGACGACCAGATCAGCGCCAATCGCGGCGGTTGCTACATCTTCAATCCCGGCAAGACCAACGACTTCCAGGTCGCCACCACGAATGGATACGTCAATGTACCGATGAGCGATGCCGACTGGGGATTCAAGCAAGGGCCCAAGCGCAACTACTATGCCCTGGAAATGTTCCTCGAGCGTCCGCTATCCGATGGTCCCTGGGGTGGCCGGGTCGACTACGTGTTCTCGCGAAGCTACGGCAACTCGTCGGGCCTGCTCACGGCAAGCCGCGGCAACGATTCGGTGGGGGTTACGCAAGACTGGGATAACGCGTACGTCATGGAGCATGCGAACGGCCTGCTCAGCAACAATCACACCCACCAGCTCAAGTTGAACGGCGTCTACCGGTTCTCGCCCGAGTGGATGGTGTCCGGCGTGGTAAGGATCGCGTCCGGTGCGCCTCGTTACTGTCTCGGCTTCTACGGACCGACGCCCGACGATCCGGCGACCAACAGCCCGAACGGTTACGGCAGCCTGTACCACTGGTGCGACGGACAACCCTCCCCGCCCGGAAAGCAAGGCGACCTGCCCTGGACGCACCAGGTGGACCTCAACCTCGACTACTCGCCGGAATTCGCGCACCACCACCTGTCCTTCGACCTTAGCGTGTTCAACGTCCTCGACGAGCAGCGTGCGCTCGCCATCTATTCGCAGCACAACTCCACCGCTACCCCGTCGCAGCGCGCCGACCTCTATGGCACGGCTACCGTGCTGGAGCCGCCACGATACGTACGGCTCGGAATGAACTACGATTTCTGATCTTTGTTTGAACTGGGGTGGTGGCATGAGAGGATCGATGTGGGGTGCGGCACTCCTGTGCCTGTCGTTTGCCGGATACGTTGCCGCGGCCGACCACCCCTTGCCCATGCGGGACGCGCCGTCGGGCGTCCCGACACTCGCGCGCCCATCGGGCCGCTCTTGCGAAGTGTCGCTCTTCAAGGACCAGCTGTTCGGACAGATCGGCGACCCGAAGGCCATGACGGCCAAGCCCCTGCTGTTCGACTACGCCCCGCCGAAGGAATGTGGCAAGACGTGGTCCAAGGTCGTACTCGAAGTCGACTTCTCGGTGCCGGCGGGCCGGCAGTACGACCGGACCGCCGGCATCTGGCTCGGTGGCACGAATCTCTACTTCGGGACCACGCAGGAACCCGATGCGACAAGCGGCGCGCGCTGGCACGTGGAACGCGACCTCACCGACTACGCTCCCCTCTTCCGCGATCCGAAACCCGGACAGGTCATCCTCAACAACTGGGTGAGCGAGAAGTACACCAGCGTCATCCAGGCCAGCGCCCACCTGGTCTTCTATCCTGCGACGCAGGATGCGCCGGCTTCTACGGCGGCGGACGCTGTTTTCGGCCTGAGCGACGACCCGAGAGGCGAGCAGGCGATCGTGCAGGACGGAAAGGCGCGACTGCACAGGACGTTGGCCCTGCCCCGCAATACCGAACGCGTCTACATGGATGTCTTTGCGCAAAGCCAGGGCAACGACGAGCCTTGGTATACCTGCATCGACGATGCCTACGTTTCGAAGACTCAAACGTTTGCGCTCGAGTCGCCGTACGACGGCGCGCCGCTCCAGGAATGCAACGGGGGCAACCTGCGGCAGGTCCTCGTCACGATCGACGGCCAGCCAGCCGGTCTCGCTCCCGTGTTCCCGTGGACGTATACCGGCGGCGTCAATCCGCACCTGTGGCGGCCCATGCCGGACATCCAGACGCTGAACTTCATTCCCTACCGCGTCGACCTCACGCCATTCGCGGCGCTGCTGGACGATGGAAAGCCACATGACGTGTCGGTCCATGTGCTGGGCGCGAACCGGTTCTTCAACCTGGCGGCGAGCCTGTTGGTCTACGAAGATCAAGGCAGCAAGGTGCTTGCCGGAAAACTGCTATCCAATAGCCTGAAGAAGCAGCCGGGCACGGGACTGCCGCATGTGGAAAGCACGCTACATGCGAATGGGGAGCACCGGATCGAAGGCACCGTGAACACGGCTGGCAAGGACAGCTACCTTATCGTCGGCGTGCTCGACACGTCGCATGGAAAGGTTCGCACCGAGGTGGCTCATAAGGACAGCTTCTCGAATCGTCAGACCTTTTCGCGCCCCGATGCGACGCACTATCGCCAGGTCATCGATCAGGCCACCGACGTGGACGAGACGATCGCGACACGCACGGGCAACGCTGCGGAGGTTCGCCATCGCCGGACAGTGTCCTACCCTCTCCATCTGGACGTGACCAAGGACGTCGCGCAGGACGGCAGCTTCCAAGGCGACATCGACATGAGCCAGGGCCTGCACGTGATTCGTCAATCGCGCGGCGGCGACGTCGCGTTCGAGTCGCACCTCGACGAATCCATCCAGAGCCACGCCGCTGCCGATTTCAACAGCATGGGCAGTTCGATCAACCATTCCCGCGACCAGCACGCCATGCACACGTTCGCTTTCAAGGACACGTTTGGGAGCTGTAGTGCCACGAAGCTCGAGTCCAGGAACGAGGAGCCTGCTGTCGCCACGCCCGGTGAAGGGTGCCCGAACGGAACCGGCGCCCTCGACTGGCGCTCGCGCCTCGATGCCCAGGCGAGCGGGGTGCCATAAGAGGCTCGCCTAAAGGGACCGCCCCCGTTGCCGATAAAGTGGCGGACACATGGCGGGGGGAACGCAATGAGGAAACTCGGAATCATGGCGCTGGGGAGCGTCCTGAGCATGACGTCGGGCTAACTCACCCGGAGCAGATCGGCAACGGGCGTCAGGCCTGCTAGGCAAGGGGGGTCCGGAACTGAGATATTCGCGAGCACTGGCGGGGCTGGTCTCGTCAACAGGGAGGACGAATGAAGACCGACGACTGGCTGAAGCTGGGCATCAGCGCCTCGTGGTATTTCCTGCTCGCCTGGTGGCTCTGGAGCGCACGCGGCACCAAGGCCGCTGTACGTGGTGAGCCGTGGATGACCCGGTTGTTCCTATACTGGTTGCCATTGGTGCTGGCTTTCGTATTGCTAGGCCCGGGCGAATGGTACGGACACCATTGGCTGCGCGAAGGCATCGTGCCGCACACGACTCCCTTCTTCGCTACGGCTCTGCTGATCGTAGTAGCTGGTGTCGCCCTCGCCTGCTGGTCGCGTTACCTGCTCGGCAGAAACTGGAGCAGCGTCGTGCAGATAAAGCAGGCGCACGAGCTGATCGAAGCCGGTCCCTACCGCTATATCCGTCATCCCATTTACACCGGGATTCTCCTGGCATTTATAGGCACGGCGATCCAGGTAGGCGACGTGCGCGGCATCTTCGCGGTACTGATCGTCTTCGTGTCGTTCTGGCGGAAGCTCCGGATGGAGGAGCGCATGCTCGGAGAGACGTTCGGGGATGTCTATGCTGCTTACAAGCGCAGGACCTCTGCGCTCATCCCCCGTGTGTTCTGAAACTCGCTACGTCTTAATGACGTGGCGTGGCTTTGGCACGCAACCTGCCCGACAAGGCCAGAGCAACGTACGCGATGCGCCGGCATAGCCAGCTGCCCACAGCAGAATGACTTTCCCACGATCTTCGATCAGGGCATTGCAGGAGCTCATGACGTTCGACGCAAAGTTCCTGCCGAATCTTTCGTCAGCGCTCTGTGGTTGCTCCCCACGGAAGCTGGATTTGACGCACCGCACGCAAGTGTTTCTTCACCTCGACAACCTCATATTCGGTTCGCGTGCCATGGGCCGTCTGCCACTGGCGGACGCGCACGCGACAAACCAGTGAGTCTCCCTTGGAGAAAGACGCGATGTTATCGTCGACGGCGTGCAGGAATGTAGTGTCCGAAATGATGGCGCTGATCGTCGACGCCCCATCCGAAAGACGCCACTTATTGTCTTCCTTGAATGCAAGGGAGACGATTGAAAAAGCCATATCCCGTATGTCATCGATGATGAGCTCTTCTTGAGCCTGAGGGGCAACAAAGGCGGCACGTTCGGTGTCTTGCACCGTGACGTTTACCGTTACACCCTGGCCCAGGGCGACGACGCTTATTCCAGGCTTCTCCAACGGCGCGAGCACTTGCTCTGTCGCCTTCCTGACCCCGACATCGCGTAACAGGTCGACAGTACCTTTCTCGACATCGTAGAACTCATCCTCGACGTAGATGCGGACCTTTGATGAGCCGCTTTCCGGGTCGATGGTTTCGATGCGCGTTATGGAGCGGCTACGGAGCCATTTCAGAAGCGGCAAAAGACCTCTCTTCCCAATGATCCCCAGAGCACCGAGAATCGCCGTGGCGTTCGCGATGGCTGTTGTCTCTGGCCCTGCGAAGATGTCCCGAATCGACTTCAGCCATTGCACACCGGCCACGAAATCGATGTTGAAGCTCCCGGTCTCGAAGGAGCCTTTCACGTTGACGCTGATCTTAGCCCTGTCTCCGTAGAGGACGCGCGCCGATGCCTCGAGAAGGTCGGCCATCGCGAGCAAGGCCGGAGCGAGCTCGCGCGGATCCATCTCGTGGTTCTCCAGCGCCGGACCATCGTAGGTCAGTCGAAATTCCGTCATGTCGTCCATCGTATCTCCATGTGGATCATATGCCTCGACCGGTCAGCGTAAAGGCGCCCTTTGCGGAGCGACACGCATTCGAAGGACAGACCGGGACGGAGAATGTCGCCTGAATAGGTAAGCGAAACACAATGCGACTAGGAATGATGGTGCCCGGAGTGGGACTCGAACCCACATACCCTTTCGGATGAGGGATTTTAAGTCCCTTGCGTCTACCGATTTCGCCATCCGGGCGGAAAGAAAAAAGGCGCACCGCGTGAGCGGATGCGCCTTGGAATGCGATGGAGGCCGAGGTCGGAATCGAACCGGCGTACGCGGATTTGCAGTCCGCTGCATGACCACTCTGCCACCCGGCCATCGCTTGCGCAGCGCGAAGAGTACCCGCGAAGCGCTTAAAAAACAAAACCTCGGGTTGACCGAGGCTTTGTAGAATTACTTGGAGCGGGAAACGAGACTCGAACTCGCGACCCCGACCTTGGCAAGGTCGTGCTCTACCAACTGAGCTATTCCCGCGTCGTTGTCCGGCCATTTTAGATCAGATCGGGAATGTGTCAACCACCTTGCACCGAATTTTTTTCACTTTTCTTCACCTCTTCTGAATCCCCGCGCAGGCTTGGCCACGCGGCGCGGAGGTAGTCGACACCCGACCAGATGGTGAGCACACCCGCCACCACCAAGAGCGCTTCGCCTACGTGGTACAGGCGCAGCGTCTCCGCGTCGTGCTGGAGCAGAAGCACTACCAGGGCCACCATCTGCATGGCGGTCTTGAGCTTGCCGAGGAAGGCCACCTTCACCTTGGAGCGGGCGCCGATCTGGGCCATCCACTCGCGCAGCGCCGACACACTGATCTCGCGGCCTACGATCACGGAGGCGGTCACTGCCATCAGGATCCCCTGCCAGCCCCCCCGGTGCGACTGCACCAGCAGGAAGAGGGTCACGGCGATCATGAGCTTGTCGGCCACCGGGTCAAGGAAGGCGCCGAAGGCCGAGGTAAGGTTCAGCCGCCGGGCCAGATAGCCGTCGAGCCAGTCGGTAAAGGCCGCCAAGACGAACACCACGGCCGCCGTGAGATTCGCGCCGCGGAACGGCAGGTAGAAGACGATGACCATGACAGGGAGCAGAAGCACCCGGAACAAGGTCAGCCACGTGGGGAGGTTGATTCGCATAAGTCAGCCAGTGCAGGAAGCGGAGCCCATCGGCGCCGCATCCGTTCGTTCAGGGGTGCAGCATGGCATAAATGCGTTCGGCGAGACCGCGATCAATACCCTTTACGCTCATCAATTCCTCGACGCCCGCGGCTTCGACGCCTGCCAGTCCGCCAAAGGCCTTCAGCAGGGCCGCACGGCGCCGCGCGCCCACGCCTGCCACGTCCTCGAGGGTACTCCGCTCCCGTGCTGCCTCGCGCCGGCGCCTGTGCCCGCTGATCGCGAAACGGTGCGCTTCGTCGCGCACCGCTGCCACGAGGTGCAGCGCCGGTGACGAGGTGCCGGGATGCAGGGTCTTGCCACTGTCGGCGAGCACCAGGGTTTCCTCGCCCGCGCGACGGCCAGGCCCCTTGGCCACGCCCACCACGCGGATGCCCTCTTCCACGCCAAGCTCCCGCAGCACGTCCACGGCCTGGGCCACCTGGCCGGTGCCGCCGTCGATGAGCAGGATGTCGGGCTTCGTCCCGCCTTCCACCACCTTCTTGAAGCGACGGGTCAGCGCCTGATGCATGGCGGCATAGTCGTCGCCCGGGGTGATGCCGGCGATATTGAAGCGGCGGTAATGGGACTTCTCGGCCCCCTCCGGCCCGAACACCACGCAGGACGCGACGGTCAGCTCGCCGCGCGTATGGCTGATGTCGAAGCACTCGATGCGTCGCGGCAAGGTCTCGAGCTCCAGCACCTTCTGCAGATCGTCGAAACGCGCCAGCAGCGTGTGCCTGCTCGCCAGGCGCGAGGTCAACGCCGCGCTGGCATTGCGTTGGGCCATTTCGAGGAAGCGTGCGCGTTCGCCGCGAACATTGGGCTTCAGCGACACGACGTAACCTGCATGATCGGACAGGACCGAAGCGAGCACGTCCGCGTCTTCCACCGGATCGCTCAACACCAGCTCACGCGGCACCTGGCGTTCCAGATAGTACTGCGCGATGAACTGCGACAGCACGTCCGAGAGGGAGGCGTCCGTCGGCAGGCGTGGGAAGAAGTCGCGCGACCCGAGGCTCACGCCGTTGCGGAAGAACAGCACGCTCACGCAGGCCATGCCGCCTTCGATGCAACACGCGATCACGTCCATGTCCGCGCTGGCGCCTTGCACGAAATGCTGGGCCTGCAGCTTCCGCAATGCCGCCACCTGGTCCCGCAGGTTGGCCGCGCGCTCGAAATTCAGCGAGCGCGAGGCCGCTTCCATGGAGGCGGCCAGCTCGTCGATCACCGCACTGCTACGCCCTTCCAGGAACATCTCGGCGTGGCGCACGTCGCTCTTGTAGTCGTCCACCTCGATAAGGCGGACGCAAGGCGCACTGCAACGCCCGATCTGGTGCTGCAGGCAGGGACGCGAGCGGTTCCTGAAGTAGCTGTCCTCGCACTGGCGCACCTTGAACAGCTTCTGCATCAGGCCGAGGCTCTCGCGCACCGCGAAGGTGCTCGGATACGGTCCGAAATACCGGCCAGGCCCTGTCTTGGCGCCGCGATGGAAGGCCAGGCGCGGGTAATCCTCGCCACCGGACAGGTAGATATAGGGATAGCTCTTGTCGTCGCGCAACACGATGTTGTATCGCGGCTTCAGCGACTTGATCAGCTGGGACTCGAGCAGCAGCGCCTCGCCCGCCGTACGCGTGAGCGTCACCTCCGCGCGGGCGATCTGCGACACCATCGAGGCGATGCGCGGATCCATCGGCGGCTTCAGGAAGTAGTTGCCTACCCGCTTCCTGAGGTTGGCGGCCTTGCCGACGTACAGAAGCTCGTCTTCCGCATCGAAGTAGCGGTAGACGCCCGGAGAGGTGGTGAGATGGCGGACGAAGGCCTTGCCGTCGAACGGGTGCGACTCGGTGTGCTCCATTCCGTTATTTTACCGCGTCGACGGATCGCAGACGCGAAAACGCCGGCATGGGGATTGGCCATGCCGGCGAGGGCCTTCCTTGGGAGCGTCGCCGTCCTGCTAGGGGGTGAGTGTGGCGACGGGGTTAGATTACGTCGCGGCCCTTGATCGCGCGCCCGGCGAAGTCCGGCGCTGCTTGTAGGACTGGCCTGCAGTCGCGCGCAGGAAAAGCCCTACAACGGCTCGCGGGCCTGCCCAGCCAGCCACCGCTCGGCCCGGGCCAGGTCGTCGGCCGTGTCGATCCCAGGCGGAAACGGCTCGGGTGTGGGACTGACCGAGATGGCATAGCCATGTTCCAGGGCGCGTAGCTGCTCCAGCGACTCGGCCTGCTCCAGCGGAGTCCGCGGCAGGGCCGCCAGATGGCGCAGGAACCCTGCCCGGTACGCGTAGATACCGATATGGCGTAGGAAGGGCACGTTGGATGGGAGCGTGCCCTGGTCCCGGGCGAAGGCATCCCGGGCCCACGGGGCGGGCGCGCGGGTGAAATACAGCGCGCGGCCATGCCCGCCGCGGACGACCTTGACCACGTTGGGGTCGAAAAGCTCGTCGGCATCGTCGATGGGCGTGGCCAGGGTCGCCATGGGCGCCTCGTCGCCGGCCAGCGTGGCGACCACGGCACGAATGCCGGCGGCAGGGGCAAATGGCTCGTCGCCCTGGAGGTTCACGACCACGGTGTCGTCTGGCCAGCCAAAGTTACCCGCGGTTTCGGCAATACGATCACTGCCCGAGGCATGGTCTTCCCGGGTCATGCAGACCAGGATGTCACGGCAGCCTCGCAGTTCGTGGGCCACTCGCTCGTCGTCGGTGGCGACCACGACCTGCGCCGCCCCGGCCTGCGCCGCCCTCGCCGCTACCCGCCGGATCATCGACTCGCCACCGATCTTCAGCAGCGGCTTGCCCGGAAGCCGGGTGGAGCCGAAGCGCGCGGGCACCACGACGACGAACGGGGGGATCTTCACGGCCATGACGGCATCCGGCTCGGGGGGACGTGAAGCGTAGCGCCTTCAACACGCAGGCGTAATGGTCGAAGCGGCCTCAGGACTGCGTTTCGAGCCGGAAGCCTGTTCCGTTCGCCAGTTCCATGAACCCTGGGAACGAGGTCGCCACGTTGGCGCAATCGCCGATGGCGATGGGTGCCGAGGCCACGAGCCCCGCGATCGCAAAGCTCATGGCGATGCGATGGTCGCCATGGCTGTCGATGCTGCCACCGCCGATACCGCCACCCTGGATGATCGCGCCGTCGGGAAGCTCATCGATCGACACCCCGCAGGCCTTCAGCCCGTTGGCCATGCTGGCGATGCGGTCGGATTCCTTCACGCGCAGCTCGGCCGCACCGCGAATCGTCGTCGTGCCCTCGGCAACGGCCGCCGCAACAAAGAGCGCGGGGAACTCGTCGATCATGTCGGGAACGACGTCCGGAGGCAGCGTCACGCCGCGCAAAGGTGCGTGGCGGACGACCAGGTCGCCAATCGACTCGCCGCCGCTGCTGCGTTCGTTCTCCACCGCGATGTCCGCGCCCATCAGGCGGAGCGCCGCGAGGAGGCCGGTGCGGCGCGGGTTGAGGCCCACGGCCTTCAGGCGCACTGCCGAGCCGGGCACGATGCAGGCTGCCACGATGAAGAAGGCCGCTGAAGAGAAGTCGGCTGGCACGTCGACGTCCACCGCGTGCAACACATGGCCACCCTCCAGGCGCGCCCGGCCCGGTGAGTACTCGATGGGCCAGCCGAACGCCTTGAGCATGCTCTCGGTGTAGTCGCGCGTCGGATGCGGCTCGATCACTTCGGTGAAGCCTTTCGCGTACAAGCCGGCCAGCAGCAACGCCGACTTGATCTGGGCACTCGCAACGGGCGGATGGTACGTCACGCCATGCAACGCGGCCCCGCCATGGATGCGCAGTGGGGGCTTGCCGTCCGCGGTATCGATCGACGCGCCCATCGTCGCCAGCGGATCTGTCACGCGACGCATCGGCCGGCGCGACAACGATTCGTCGCCTACCAGTGTGGAATCGAACGCCTGCCCGGCAAGGAGTCCGGCGAGCAGGCGCATTCCCGTCCCGGCATTGCCGCAATCCAGCTCGCCGGAGCTGCCGCGAAGACCATGGAGACCCACGCCGTGGACAACGCGCGCGCCCGGAGACGGGGTTTCGAAACGCACGCCAAGCTTGCCCAGGATCGCGGCCGTGGCGCGGGTATCCTCGCCTTCGAGGAAACCGCGGATATGCGTCACGCCATCGGCGATGGCGCCGAACATCAGGGCGCGATGCGAAACGGACTTGTCGCCGGGCACGACGATCTCGCCACGCAGCGGACCGCCCGCGCGGCTCAGCCAGTCCACGCGGCTCATGGCAGGTTCTCCAGCAGACGCTCCAGTTCAGCGCGGTTGCCGATGCTCACGCGCACGGTGTGCGGCAGCCGGTAGCCACCCATCGGGCGCACGATTACACCGCGCTCGAACAGGTGTGCCTCGAACGAAGCCGCATCGCGGCCGAGGTCGACGAGCAGGAAGTTCGTCTGCGAAGGCAGCACGCGATAGCCGCGTGCGTTCAGTTCCTCAGCGAGCCATGCGCGATCGCGATAGTTAGTCGCGCGCACCCGGGCCCGATGCTCGTGATCGCCTAGCGCCGCTTCCGCCGCCACTAGCGCCACCGTGTTCACGTTGAACGACTCGCGCAGACGTTCGCAGACGGCGGCCACGGACGGATGGCTCAGCATGTAGCCGATGCGCAGGCCGGCCAAGGCATAGGCTTTGGAAAACGTGCGCGTGACGATGAGGTTCGGGAAACGGTCGAGCAGGTACACCGCGGTGCTCAAGCCCTCAGCCTCGACATATTCGTGGTACGCCTCGTCCACGACCACGAGCGTCTGTGCCGGGATCTTGCCGAGGAAAGCTTCCAGGGCCGCATCGCCGAACCACGTACCCGTGGGATTGTTCGGGTTGGCGAGGTAGACCAATCGCGTGTTTGCCGTGACGGCCGCGGCGATCGCATCCAGGTCATGCCCGTAAGGCGCGTCGGGATGATCCGGCGGAAGCGCCGGCACGGACACCGAGGGCGCGCCCGCGGCGGCGGCGGCGATCGGAAATACCGCGAAGCCGAACTGCGAGTGCACCACCGGATGCTCGGCATCGGCGAAACACTGCGCCAGCAGCATCAGCAGTTCGTGCGAACCGTTGCCGAGCGTGATGCCCGTCACGGGCACGCCCTGCTCGTCCGACAGCCCGCGCTTCAGAGAGGCGCCGAGCGGATCGGGATAACGCCAGATGGCCTCGAGCACGCGCGTCGCAGCGCGCATGGCATGGGGGCTCGGGCCCAACGGGTTTTCGTTGGAACCGAGTTCGGAAATCACGTCACCGAACCGCAGGCGCAGCGCGGGGAGGTCGTGGCCGGGATCGTAGGCGCGGAGTGCCGACGTCGCCCGATTGGCGAGCGCGGCTGCATCAAAAGGTGGGGTCATGGCAAGGCGACAGGGTAAGAGCCGAGGACGCGTACGTCGGCAGCGGCGGGTTTCATTTCTTCGAGCGCGGCCTGCACGGCCGGATCGTCCACATGGCCGGACACGTCGATGAAGAACGCGTATTGCCACTTCCCCGTGTGTGCCGGGCGGGACTCGATTCGGTTCATGCTGATGTCGTGGTCGGCGAGCGGCTTGAGCACGTCGAACAACGCGCCCGGCTTGTCGCGCACCGACACCAGCAGCGAAGTGCGGTCGTTACCCGAGGGAGGGAAGATCGAGCGGCCGATGACGAGGAAGCGCGTGGTGTTGTCCGAGCGGTCCTCGATGGGACCGGCCACGGTCTTCAGTCCGTAGACCCGTCCCGCCGTCTCGCCGGCGATCGCGGCGGATTCAGGAGAGAGGCGGGCGGTGCGCGCCGCTTCGGCGTTGCTCGACACCGGCACGCGTTCCGCGTGCGGGAGATTCACGCGCAGCCAGCCCTGGCATTGCTGCAGCGACTGCGGATGCGAGTAAACGCGCTTCACGTCTTTCAGCTCGCCGCTGAGCGACAGCAGGTTCTGGTGGACGCGCAGTTCCACTTCGCCGCAGATAGTGGCTTTCGACACGAGGAACATGTCCAGCGTCATCTGGATCATGCCCTGCCCGGAATTCTCGACCGGCACGACGCCGAAGTCGGCATTCCCCGCGGCAACTTCCTGGAACACCTCTTCGATACTTCCCAGCGGCAGCCCGTAGGCGGCGTGGCCGAAATGCTTACGCACGGCCTGTTCGCTGAAGGTGCCCTCAGGACCGAGGAAGCCGATCTTCAGCGGCTGCTGCTGCGACAGGCAGGACGACATGATCTCGCGGAACAGTCGAACCAGTTCCCCATCAGGCAACGGACCATCGTTGCGATCGATGACGCCGCGGAGTACCTGGGCTTCCCGTTCGGGTCGGTAATACTCCACCGCCGCCTTCAACGGGCCCTTGGCCCGTCCGACCTGCTGTGCCCAACGGGCGCGCTCGCTGATGAGCGATTGCAGTTGCTGGTCGATGCTGTCGATGCGCGTACGCGCCTCGGCGAGCGTGGCTTGTTTGTCGGCGGGGGTCTTGCTCATGGACGTCCAGGCGGCTAAGTGGTTGCAGGTGAAACGGTTACGCCCGCGGACACATGTTGCACCGCGGCGACTTCAGACTTTAACCGCGCCGCGTTGCAAAGTCCCGCATGAATTGCACGAGTGCCTCCACCGCGGCCTGCGACACCGCGTTGTAGAGCGAGGCGCGCATGCCTCCCACGGCCTTGTGCCCCTTGAGGCCGATGAAACCAGCGGCCTCGGATTCCGCGAGGAAAAGACTGTCCAGCGCGCTATCGTGCAAGACGAACGACGCGTTCATGCGTGAGCGTGCGCCGCGTTCCACATCGTTTCGATAGAAACCATTCGAATCGTCGATGGCGTCGTAGAACATGGCGGACTTGCGCGCGTTGCGCTCGCCCATGGCGCCGAGGCCGCCCTCCTGCTCGATCCACTCGAAGGTCAGGCCCGCGAGGTACCAGCCCCAGGTATTCGGTGTGTTGAGCATCGAATCGTTCGCCGCCTGCTCGGCGTAGCGGAGGATCCTCGCGATTGGCCTCGGCGGACGCGCCAGCAGGTCGTCGCGAATAATCATGAGCACGAGGCCCGAAGGCCCGATGTTCTTCTGCGCGCCGGCATAGATCAGGCCGAAGCGCGACACGTCAAGCGGTGCGCCGAGGATGTTCGAGGACATGTCCGCCACGAGCGGTATGTCGCCCACGTCGGGAATCTCATGGAATTCCAGGCCGCGAATGGTTTCGTTCGGCGTGTAGTGAACATAGGACGCCGCCGGATTCAGTTGCCACGTGGCTCGCGGCGGAAGCGTGAGGAAATCGGTGGATTCCGAACTGGCCGCCACGCGCGCGTCGACATGGAAGGCCGCTTCGCTCACCGCTTTCTTGCTGAAGACGCCGGTGACGATGTAATCGGCCGCGCCATCTTCCGGCGCGAGGTTCATCGGGATCTGCGCGAAATGCTGGGTCGCACCGCCCTGCAGGAACAGGACTTTGTAATTCGGGGGAATGTTCAACAGGCCGCGCAGCCGATGCTCGGTCGCTGCGGCCAATGCCATGAAGCGCTTGCCGCGATGGGAAAGTTCCATCACCGAAGCGCCGGCGCCGTTCCAGTCGAGCATGTCCGACTGCGCGCGTTCCAGGACTGCCTCCGACAGCGCCGCGGGACCGGCGCTGAAATTCCACGCTCTGCTCACTTCGTTCTCGCATCCGGGAAGGAAGAGGCATTATGCCTGTACGCGCGCGGCGCCAAGTGGGCTTAGCCCAAGGCCTTTCGGAGGCGCTTAACGATGCGGTCCGTCAGAAATGGACGAACAGGACCGCAGCAATACCCAGCGCCAGCAGCGCCGCGGTAAGGATCAGCCACCAGACGTCCCCGCGCGGCGCTTCCGCTTCGCTGGACGACGGTTCGGGTTCCGGTTCCGGCATCACCACCACCGGCTCAGCCGCCCATCCCGGCCCTTCGAAGACAAACCGGTGGGCCGCGATACCGATCTGGTCGCCGGGTTGCAGCGAGGCGCGCACCACCTTCACGCCATTGACGCGAACCGCATGACGCGGCGGCACGCGCGAGGCGTCGAGCACAAACTCCCCGTCACCCCATGCGAGAGTGAGCAACGCGGCATCGTTGCCGGGAAGCTCGAGGGGTAGCGCACCATGCGTGGACCCGAGTTCCAGGCGGTCGCCCACGGCGACCACGCGTCCTGACAAGGGCCCCGCCACCGGCCGCAACGCCACCGTGCAACGCGATTCGGTCGGTGCGACGACCTCCCGCGCATCGAGATCGGTGTCGTCCCGCACGAGCATCCGGCAATCGCCCAGCGACAGGCTGTCGCCCGGCCGCAGCAGCGCGCGCTCGCGTACGGGCCGCGCGTTGACGTAGACACGGCTCGCGGCGGGCGCGACTTCGAGCACCAGGCCACGCCGGTCACGGTGGATGGTGACATGGCGGGCGGCCACCTGGGCTTCGGACACGACCAGGTCGTTGTCCTCCGCACGGCCGATCGTGAGCATGGGCCGTGACCAGTGGAAATCACCGCGAGCCGAGCTGACGAATTCAATACGCATGGAGGGACCGGATCGTTGACGATGCGACTTTAGCAGAGCGCGGTATCTATTTGAACGCAAAGGTATCCACGTCGCGCGAAGTCCACCCTGCTAGACTCCGCCCCTTTCCGGAAACGAGGACCATCCATGGCGAAGATCGACATCCGCCGCCCCCACGGAACGACGGTGGAGAACGCTCGTGCCGTCGTCGACAAGGTCGCCGCACGCATGCGCGAGAAGTTCGGCACGGAAGGTACCTGGCAAGGCGACACCCTCACCTTCGCTCGCTCGGGCGTGAAGGGTGCGATCGCCGTTTCCGCCAGCGATGTCCACGTCACGGCGGAGTTGGGCATGCTGCTCTCGCCCCTGCGCGGCGCCATCGAGGACGAGATCCGGAAGAAGCTGGACGAGCAGTTCAGCTGATCCTATGGCATACTAAGCGACTTATGCGGCCATTCCGGCCGTCTGCCGACCCGGGACACATGGCAAAAGACGACGTCATCGAAATGGAAGGCACGGTCCTGGAGACCCTGCCCAACACCATGTTCCGCGTGCAGCTCGAGAACGGGCACGTCATTACCGCCCATATCTCCGGCCGTATGCGCAAGCACTACATCCGCATCCTCACGGGCGACAAGGTGAAGGTCGAAATGACCCCTTACGACCTGACCAAGGGACGCATCACGTACCGCATGAAGTAAGGCGCCTGGCGCCGCTTCGCGGGAAATAAAAAAAAGCCGCGGCTTGCGCCGCGGCTTTTTCGTTTGCCTGGAGATCAGGCCTCTGCCGTTGCCGGCTCGGCCGACTCCGTTTCCACATGCAGTTCGTCGCCGTCGACCGACAGCGTGACCTTGCCGCCATCGGCCAGCTTGCCGAACAGCAGCTCGTCGGCCAGGGCGCGCTTCACCTTGTCCTGGATCACGCGGGCCATCGGGCGGGCGCCCATCTGCGGATCGAAGCCATGTTCCGCCAACCAGCGACGGGCTTCCGGCGTCACGTCCACGCTCACCTTCTTCTCCGCCAGCTGGGCTTCCAGCTCGATCAGGAACTTGTCGACCACGCGCAGGATGTGGTCGAAGTCCAGGGCGTTGAACTGGATGACCGCGTCGAGGCGGTTGCGGAATTCCGGCGTGAACATGCGGCGGATGGTCTCCATCGCGTCCAGCGAATGGTTCTGCTTCACGAAGCCGATGCCGCGACGCGAGGCCAGTTGCGCACCCGCATTCGTGGTCATCACGATGATCACGTTCTTGAAGTTCGCCTCGCGGCCATTCGTGTCCGTCAACACACCCCGGTCCATGACCTGGAGCAGGATGTTGTAGACGTCCGGATGGGCCTTCTCGATCTCGTCCAGAAGGAGCACGCAATGCGGATGCTTGGTGATCTGCTCGGTGAGCAGGCCACCCTGGTCGAAACCGACGTAGCCGGGAGGCGCACCGACCAGGCGCGAAACCGAATGCGCTTCCATGTACTCGGACATGTCGAAGCGGACCATCTCGATGCCGAGCTGCATGGCGAGCTGGCGGGTGACCTCCGTCTTGCCGACACCGGTGGGACCGGCGAGCAGGAAGCTGCCGATCGGCTTGGACGGATCGCCCAGGCCCGAACGCGCCATCTTGATCGACGAGGCCAGGGCCTCGATCGACGCATCCTGTCCGAACACCACCATCTTCAGGTTGCGCTCAAGGTTGCGCAGTACGTCGCGATCCGACGCGGAGACCTGCTTCGCGGGGATACGCGCCATCTTGGCGACGATGTACTCGATCTCGGGCACGTCGACCTTGCCGGTACGCTCGTCTTCCGGCAGAAGGCGCTGGCGGGCACCGGCCTCGTCGATCACGTCGATGGCCTTGTCCGGCAGCAGGCGGTCGGGAATGTGCTTGACCGACAGGTCCACCGCGGCACGCAGCGCTTCCCCGGTGTACTCCACCGAATGGTGCTCCTCGAACCGGCTCTTCAGGCCGCGCAGGATCTCGATGGAATCGGCCACGGTAGGCTCGACCACGTCGATCTTCTGGAAACGGCGAGCCAGCGCGCGGTCCTTTTCGAACACGCCGCGGAATTCCTGGAACGTGGTGGAACCGATGCAGCGCAGTTCGCCCGAGGCCAGCATGGGCTTGATCAGGTTCGATGCGTCCATGGTGCCGCCCGACGCCGAACCGGCACCGATGATGGTGTGGATCTCGTCGATGAACAGGATGGCGTTGGGCTGCTTCTTGAGCTGGGCGATGACCGCCTTCAGGCGCTTTTCGAAATCGCCGCGGTACTTGGTGCCCGCGACCAGCGCGCCGAGGTCCAGCGACCAGATCGTGCAGTCTTCCAGCACTTCAGGTACCTGACCCTCCACGATGCGCTTGGCCAGGCCCTCGGCCAGTGCCGTCTTGCCCACGCCCGCCTCACCCACGTACAGCGGGTTGTTCTTCCGGCGGCGGCACAGGACCTGGATGGTCCGCTCCACTTCGTCCTGGCGGCCGATCAGGGGGTCGATCTTGCCCTGGATGGCCAGTTCGTTCAGGTTCGAGGCGTATTCGCTGAGGGGGTTGCCCTTCCCTTCGCCGCCATCCTCACCGTCGCGCTCGGCATTCGGGGCCGCCGCGGCGGATTCGTCGCCGATCTTGGCGATGCCGTGCGAGATGTAGTTGACGACGTCCAGGCGGGTGATCTCCTGCTGATGCAGGAAATACACGGCGTGGGAGTCCTTCTCGCCGAAAATGGCCACGAGCACGTTGGCCCCGGTGACTTCCTTACGACCGGAGGACTGCACGTGGTACACCGCGCGCTGGAGCACGCGCTGGAAGCCCAGGGTGGGCTGGGTATCGCGCTCGTCGCCGGCCGGGAGCACCGGTACCGTCTCGGCGACGATCCGCTGCAGGTCGGCCGCCAGGCGCGGCAGATCGACCCCACAGGCCCGCAGGGCGGCCAGGGCCGAGGTGTTCTCCGTGAGCGCGAGCAACAGGTGCTCCACGGTCATGAATTCGTGGCGCTGCTCACGGGCCTGCTTATAGCAGTGCCCAATGGTGACTTCGAGATCCTTGCTGAACATACGGACCGTCTCCGATAGCTGTGGGCGGCGGGGACCAGCCCCTTGTCAATGCCGCATGAACTCCAGATGGGGGATCGGCTACATCTTTTCCATAGTGCACAGGAGCGGGTGCTGATGAGACCGTGAGTACTCGTTGACCTGCGTCACCTTGGTTTCTGCCACCTCCCGGGTGAATACGCCGCAGACGCCCTTACCTCGTGTATGAACATGAAGCATCACTTGCACCGCCCGCTCCTGGTCCATGCCGAAAAAACTGCGCAATACCTCGATCACGAAATCCATCGGTGTGAAATCGTCGTTCAGCAGGACGACCTGGAACAGGGGCGGCCTTGCCGTTTCCGGGCGGGCCGTCTCTACGGCGAGGCCATGCCCGCGCTCACTTTCCTGATCGTGTTCGTGTTCTTGGGACATTAATTCGGAGCCTTCGATACGCGGTTCGTTTATACACCGGAATTTGACCTGCATTCGGGTCGCAACCACAGGTAATGGCACAATATGCCTTTTTCCAGAGCCCTATCTCCTTAAGCCGATGCCGCAGACAACCCCCTCCAACGGAAGCGTGTGGTGCCCCCGGGTCACGGTGGCGTGTGTGATTGCGCGCGGCGATCGCTTCCTCATCGTCGAGGAAGACGCCGTGAGCGGCGGGCTGGCCTACAACCAGCCGGCCGGACATCTCGATCCGGGCGAGACGCTGCAGGCCGCGGCCGTGCGCGAGACCCTGGAGGAAACCGGCCATCACGTCGCGCTTGATGCCTTCCTCGGGGTATGGCAGTGGACCAGTTCGGAACATGGGGAGCAGGTGCTCCGCTTCGGCTTTGCCGGGCACGTGCTGTCACATGACGCGTCGCTCTCGCTCGACGAAGGCATCCACCGTGCCCTGTGGCTGCGCCGGGACGAAATCGAGGCGCTCGGCACGCGCCTCCGCACGCCGCTGGTGCTCGATGCCATCGACGCCTGGCTGGACGGGCGCCGGTTGGCGTTGGACACCGTCTCCAGCCTGCTTCCAGGCGCCAACCCGTGAAGGTGGTCCTTGGCGTCTCCGGTGGCGTCGACTCCTCGGTCGCCGCCCTCCTGCTCCAGCAGGCAGGGCACAACGTCGAGGGCATGTTCATGCAGAACTGGGAAGAAGACGACCGCTCGGGCCCCTGCACCACCGACGAAGACCGAAAAGACGCCGTGGCCGTGTGCGGCCGTCTGGGCATTCCCTTCCATGCGCGAAATTTTGCGGGGGAGTATTGGGACGGCGTGTTCGCCTACTTCCTCGCCGAATATGCGGCCGGGCGCACGCCGAATCCAGACGTGCTCTGCAACCGCGAGATCAAGTTCAAGACCTTCCTGGAACACGCCCGGGCCCTGGGCGCGGAGAAGATCGCGACGGGCCACTACGCGCGGGTGGACTTCCGCGACGGCCGCTATCGCCTCCTGCGCGCGGTCGACGCGGCGAAGGACCAGAGCTACTTCCTCCACGCACTGGGACAGGCGCAACTGGCCGCTACCCTGTTCCCCGTGGGTGAGATAGAGAAGCCGCGCGTGCGCGAGATGGCCCGCGAGGCCGCCTTGCCCACGCATGCGAAGAAGGATTCCACCGGCATCTGCTTCATCGGCGAACGCGACTTCCGGGCCTTCCTCGCCCAGTACCTGCCGGCGAAGCCCGGTGCGATGCTCGATCCCGACGGGCGCCGCATCGGCGAACACCAGGGCGTGATGTATTACACGCTGGGCCAGCGCAATGGACTCGGCATCGGCGGACGTGCCGATGCGCCGAACGAGCCGTGGTACGTGGTGGGCAAGGACGTTGCCGAAAACACCCTGATCGTCGCCCAGGGCGGTGAGAATCGCTGGCTGCAGTCGACCCGCCTCGAAGCCACCGATGCCACCTGGGTCGCGGGCGAAGCGCCTGCCCCCGGCTTCCGCTGCACAGCGAAGACACGTTACCGGCAGGCCGACCAGGCGTGCACGGTCGCGGTTCGCGGTGATGGCCTGTACGTCGTCTTCGACGAACCGCAGCGGGCGGTCACACCCGGCCAGTCGGTGGTTCTGTACGATGACGAGGCCTGCCTCGGCGGTGCGGTGATCGCGGCCACCGATGCACCCTACGGCGGCCTGACATGAGGCACGGACGCACCCTACGGCGGCCTGACATGAGGCCCTGTAGGAGCGCGCCCTGCGCGCGACAGCTTTTGGCGCCAGTATCCAGGATTGCCGCGAAAAGCTGTCGCGCGCAGGGCGCGCTCCTA
>NZ_DASYDO010000020.1:0-4984 GCF_036499525.1 Luteibacter sp.
GTCGTGGAGCGCCAGCGGCGTGGGTTGCGCCTTGAGGATCGGACCCAGTGCCTTGGTCACGCCCGCATCGTGGCGGGTGTCGCGAAAAAGTCGCGAAGGCACGTCGTCGATGGGCAGGGTGCCGACCGCCCGCGTCCAGCCCGCGCGCAACGCCGCGACCTGGGCCTCGCCGGTGAGCGGCTTATCGTCCTTGTCGCGCAGGCGCACGGTGACCGGCCGGTGCAGATAACCCATGATCGGCGGGTTGTCGAACAGATCGACCTGCCAGTTCGTCCAGCGCAGCGGCAGGAAGTCGGTACGCTGGAAGCCGGGCACGCCCTTGTCGTCAATGGTGGCCAGGAACTGGGGCAGGACGCTCGCCCAATGGCTGGCGCTCATCGTGGTCGATATGTAGGTACCGCGATCACCTTCGCCGTAGCGGTGACTCTCCTTCCAGTAGAAGTTATAGAGCTTGATGTAGTCGTATTGGGTCTGCTGTGGCGTGCGCGCGATGGTGTCCTCGTGCATGGCGTACGGCCGGATGAAACGATCGACCCGATCGGTGCGGCTGACCAGCAGGGCAACGACGCTGAGCGGTTTGTCGGGCTTGTGCGGGCCTTCGATGCGCCGGGTGCTGGAACCCTCCATATATTCTCGGACGATGTCACCGTCCTTGGTCATCACAATCGCTTGCGGCACCTCCGGATGGGCGTCGAAGAAGGCGAACAGTTTATCGACCAGCGGCGAGGCGTCGTCGCCGTTGATGTCGTCCACCCAGATGCCGAAGCTGTACACGAGGCTCGCGCGGTGGAACAAGTCACCGTAGGACTCGCCCGCCCAGGTTTCGGCGGTGGGATGCGAGGGCGGTTGGGCGGCGAAGCCCGGCACGGGCCAAAGGTGCATGGCGTCGAGCGCGACGTGGTCGGCAACAATACCGTTGCCTACGGCGTGCCGTGTGATTCGGCGTCCCGCCGACTGGGGATAATCCTCAATGCGCTGCGACAGGACGGAGGCCATGGGCCGGACCGACGTGAAGCGTTTCCATATCTCGTCCTGGGACAAGCCTTCCAGATAGAAGCCGAGTCCGCGAATTTCCAGCGCAAAACGATCACCGGTGCCGTTGAGGATGCGCTGGCGCGGTTCCATCGCGCGCTCCCGGGCGAGCGCGGTCTGCTGCGCTTTCTCCGCCTTTTCGGTGCGTGCCACACCACGGGAATAGGTCACCAACAAGGCGCCGAGGCCGGCGACCAGGGCGATGAAGCCGATGATGGGAATGTACTTACCGAGGATGGCGTTGGCGGAGGAGGACATACCGGATGCCTGGATAAAGATGGACAGGGAGACCAAGAGCACACCGGCCACGCCGGACAGCGCGATGGCGCCGTGGCGAAGGCCGGTCACAAAGTGCGGTGGGAGGCGGGAAAGGATCGGGGCGAGGTCGGGAAGCTTCAGCATCAACGTCGCTCCGCATCGACAAGCGAGGGGATCTCGGTGCGCACCAGTGACGCTGGGAAGATGCCGTGCTGATAATACTTCTTACAGCCTTCTGCTAACGCGCGCGCCGAATTACTAAGCTCAGTGAAGCGCGGATTTGCCTTGAGGTCTGGAAACGCATCCTTATCCATCTTCCAATCAGCCAACCCGATAAACAGCCGCCGCCAATCGGGATCGTCCAGCACCTTGGCCTGCCCCACGGCGACATCGAAGGCGACCACCCGGCGCAGGTTGTCGGCATCGGACAGAATCGCCGAGTGGTAGTTGTTTTCCTGCCAGGCCCTCTGATCGCGCTGCATGCGTGCCCGGGTCTCGTTGGGGGTTTCTTCCCGGGCAACCAGATAGCTTTTTCCCCCGGTTCGTGGCGAGGCGACCAGTCGCTCGACGCGTACGGCGTAGGTCTGGTCGTCGGGTTCCTTGTCTTTATTGAAGTCGCGCTTGATGGCCTCCATGTCGGGAAATCCTGGTGAGGCGACGTCGGACATGACGACGAAAGGCATGTGCTCGTCCGGATTGCCGATGGCCAGGTCCTTGGCGTAATCGTTGGGCGTCACCAGGCCCGCGCGCTTCTCATCCCCTTTCACGACCTCGCCTCCATGCATAGCCGGGACGTATGGCGGCGAAATGGCTTCCGCATTGATCTGACAGTCCCATCCGCCCTCGAAACGGAGGCGATGCGGCGGCGGTTGCCCCACCGCCGTATCCTTGCCGTCCTTGTCCTTGCTCCGGCGCGTCCAGGCGCGTTGAAAAAAGCGCTTGCCCGCCAGGGTCGCCATGGCTGGGTAGGTGTCCCGAACGTCGCTGACGAAGAAGCTCCTGACGCTTTGGCCAATGTTCAAAGATAGCGGCACACGGTCGGGCACACCTTCCACGCCGATCCCCTTGATCGTGGGTAAGCTGACGGTGCCGTCTTCGGGGCAGTAGTACATATAGACCTTACCCCGGTTGTCGCGCTCCACGAACGGCACGAGCGTTCGGTCGCTCTGACGGCGGGTGGCGTCGCCGGCACCCTTCCAGAGCATGCCCGCCTGACCGAGGTGCCGTTGATTTCCCTTGATGGCCGGCGACAAGTCAGCCAGGGGCGGCACGGTATGCGGCTTCTCCGTGACGGCGCCGACGATATTGACCAGCGTATTGACTTTGCCGCGCGTGCTGTAACGTTTGCGGTCGTATTGCGCGGCGGTTTCCGCGGCGGGCTCCCGGATGCTGTAGGGCGAATCGACCAGAATGAGTGTGTCGGCACGCCGCGCCGCCGGTAACGCCGCGATGGTCTGTCGCTCGAAGGTGCGCGCAGGGTTGCCCTCGGCCAGGATGGCCTGGGCGAGCAGGGTGACCAACGTACCCTGGCTATGGCCCATGATCGTGATGGTGTCGTCAGCAGCCACGCGACGGATCTCGCGCACCAGCATCGCCAGCCGTTCGGCGGCCAGCACCATGTAGCGGCGGTGCGGACTGGTGCCGCTGAACTGATAGGCGTCGAAGGTCTTCTTAAGCCGCATGTCGCGTGCCCAATTGAGGCCCGCGTTGAGGTTGCTGTTATAGAAGCCCCCTTCGAACATGGCAGGGAGCGAGGTCGTGGCGTTGTTGAACATGCCGCCGCCCTTGGCGAAGTGCTTGCTCAGGCGGTTGCCGTGGATGTCCTGATACTGGCCGCGCACCGTCTTGTAGCGACGCGTGACTTCGTCTTTCTCGGGCTTCTCATAGGCGATTTCTTCCTCGGCGGCGCGATAGCCCCAATAGAACGGGATGAAGACGCTGTGCGTGCGCTTGCCGACGTCGCCGGGAACTTCCTCGCGCTTGTAGAGGTACGTGTCGGGGTCGTATTTGACCTCGGCGATGTCACCGTATTCATCATCGCCAGGCTTCAGCTTCGACTTGTGCGCCGCTGCGTATTCGTCGCCATAACGCCCCGGAATCAGCCGAAACGCATCCAGCCGTTCATTCAGCCCGTCGCATAAGCCCTTCTCTATGATGTCGTAGTTGCCGCCCGGGTCGTTGACGCCGTGGACGAAGATGACGATGCCCGGCAAGGCCGAGGGTACGTACAAGGTCGGATGGGACGTCGGGTTCTTTTCGAGCAGGAGGATGTCGCGCTCGGCGAGCGGGCGCTTGGCGTTCGTGTTCGATGTGGGCATGCGTATCTTCAGGTGCTGCTGCTGACGAGGGATTGGCTGGCGATGAGGCGCGCGCCGCAGGCGAGTTCGTCGCCTTCGCAGGCGCCGGTGGCGCCGTAATAGCTGACGCGTGCGCTGGCGGTGGCGACGTAGGTGTCGCCGTGCAGCGGACAATGCGCCTTATCGCCCTGCCGCACGATGGCGCGGCCGCCGATGAAGGCGTCCGCGCAGCCGTGTTCCAGCGTGCCGCCGTGCGAGTGACGGTCGCCGACGACGATCAGGCGGCGGCTCATGCGGGCTCTCCTGCGTCCGGCGCCGGGGCGGTGTCGTCGTCCGGATGCGCGTTCGCCTCCATGCGCGCCTTGGCGACGGTGTCGGTCTCGAGCCATTCGGTCAAGCCATCGTCGTCGACCGTGCCGGTTTGCTCCGAGCCGTCCTCGCGGCGCAGGGTGTAGGCCCAACCCGCGGCGCTCACCGCGGCCATCGGATGGATGTCGGGGAAGGTGAAGCGGGCCCGTTGGCGGGCGCCGTCCGTGGTCGCTTGTTCCGTCAACCGATCAAGACTGCGTGGCGGATCGAAGTGCACGCGTTTCACGTCGATCAGGCATTCGCCGGGGGAGCCCACCTGGACGCCTTCGCCCAGCCGGATATAACTGCCGTCGCCGGCGATGAGCTTGATGGTTCTTCCGGAGAGGACGATTTCGTCGTCATGGCTGGTGACCGTGACCGCCTGCCGGGCAGTCAGGCGCATGTCGCCCTGCGTCGCCTCGACACCCACCGGCCCGTTCGCGGCGCGCAGGTCGATGCCGCCCTCGCAGGCATGGACGGTGACCCCCCGTCCCGCCGTCACGTGGGCGTGTTCGCCGCTGGCGAGGTGCATGTCGGCATCCGCGGCCAGATTGAGGTGCTTGCCGGCGTACAGCGACTGAGACTCGGGCGTGGCGATGACGATGTCATTGGCCGATGCCAGTGCCATTGTTGGGGAGGTGTCGCGTTTGTCGGCACCCGCCGTTCCCGGCCAGGTCGCGAGCGCGCGCTGCGCCGTTTCGCTGGCTTCCGTGGAGGGACGATGGCCGCCGGCTTTCTCCACGGCTGCTGCCAGCGCGCGGGTCAACTCATGGCACCGCCCGATCAACTCGCTGAGTTCCGTATGGGCCAGATGCGGCGCCTCCTTGGCGGCCCCGAACGTGGTCAACAACAACCCCTGCGCCGCGCGCAACACCGCCGCGCCCTCGGTGCGCAACTCCACCCCGGTTCCCCGGTGCACCGCCTCGCCCTTCTTTCGCGGCGTGGCGATGTGGCCCAGACTCAGCGCGGTATCGGCCGTGCTGCTGGCCAGGCGCAAGCCGACTTCGCCGGGACTGTCGTCCATGCACAACTCATTGCTGCCCTTGCCA
>NZ_DASYDO010000021.1:0-63892 GCF_036499525.1 Luteibacter sp.
CGCGAGCAGCGGCTGCCGTCGTCGGCCGTGGCGGCTCTCCGGACACTCCGCCCTCAGGAATGGGGAGAGTCTTCGGTGCCCACCCTCGAGGCGAGTTCCGCACAAGAGAGCGGCCGGAGGCCATATGAGCACACGGGCCGCGCAAGCGGCCCTCCCTATCGAACGCGGAGGACCTGTCTGAGCAGCGAGGGTGGGCGCCGAAGGCTCTGCGCCTCACCGTCCGAGCCGCTGGAAACATGCATTCGCCTGGCGAATGAACCGATGTATCCATGCAGCGTCCCCGGACTTCCGTGAAGAACCTTTTTTTTTTTCGTCGTCCCGGCGCAACCGGGATTCACTGCGCGGGTTGCTTTGCGCGTCGTAGCGTCGCCCAGGTAATCGGTTGGCCCGCTGACGCGAGCCCATATCCAAGCGGCTTCGCCGCATCTTGCAGGCTCGGCTTCGCCATCGCATCGGTCCGCACACCGCGTCGTTTGGTGGGAGGCCCGACACCTCTCCGATAACCGAGGTGCCGCGATTGATGAGCAAAATGCCCGCCCTGCATATGCAAGCGCTCCGGGGTAGTCGGGGGAGTTTTTCAGAATTTCCCTATATGAGGATGCGTCCAAAACTCATACCGTTGGCGTGGCGCGTTAACCCTGAAAAAAATCGTCGATCGCCAGAGTGGAGGACGCTTGGGAGGTATAAATGATGCCTTGAAGCACGACTGGCTAGCGTTATACGCGAAGGACAAGGTCATCGATGATGAGCGTTGGTGCGCGGGCGTTCAGCGCGGGCAATTTCGGTTGCATCCGAGGGGTCCTCGTGGTCTGAGTCAGGGCTGCATTACCCTCGAACGACAAGAGGACTTTGCGAGGCTTCGTGATTTGCTTCGCTGCACCACACGAGAAGCGATTCCCGGAACCGAGCTTATGACCTACGGCACAGTGGTAGTCTCGTGATTGCCTTGAAGCGAATGATCGGATGGTCGTCATGGCTGGCCGTCGCCACGTTTGTCTACAGTATCGTGTGGATTCGCCTCGACGAGGACTTCGTTCTGGCTTTTCCTCCAGCCATGTATGAGCGACTAGATACGCTGATGAGCTTGACGTCGCATGATTCACGCGAAAATTTGGCTATATGGTTCACGTCCCTCTACGCAGTGCTTGTTTTGCATGCCGTCGCATGGATAGGCATGGTGTGTCTGAAGCCCAAGTCCGAACATTGCGCGAGAGTATGGGGTTTGTGGAAGACGCGGATATGTTCCACCGTCGGCTGGACATGTTGGTGGATGGTCTCCGTTATCGGGACCAACCTGATTGGTGAAATCATTTACGAAACGCGGGGCGGCAAGTTATCCAATGACGCCGATGTGCTCAATCAGGAACTTGCAGCAGCCGTCATTCTAGTCGTCTTGGTTCACCTGGCGGCCGTAGGCCTGGCTCATCTTGCCGAAACGGCGAAGGTAAGGATTGCCAAGTGGGCTCAATCACCTTGGCGGAGCAAGGCAAAGCCTCGCGCGGATATGTAAGCTCATGTTGAGCAGGCGGCCTAAGATGGCAGTCTCGCGTGCAAGGTGAGGTTTCCGATTCCAACCCGACACGCATTGACCCCGCTTCAAGATGACGTTGAGCGGTCAGAGTACGATGGAATTGACCCTTGATTGATCATAGGGCCCACCTATCTACGCCGAAAGCGCCGTGGACCTCGACACGATATTTTAGGTTGTGTCTCGGGTTTTTGTTTTTCCGAGCCATCTAGACGTCCAAACTCTTGACACAACCATAATGTCTCGTGTTACGGTTGCGCACCGCAGCAAAAACGAGGGGTTGTCATGCATCACCCTGAACTCGTTAATTCTCCTATTCCGCTCGTGCGCCTCTGCGCCGTGCGATGTTGTTGTTGCCGCTGATCCAGCGGCGCTGAGCGTTGTCCGGCTACACCGGCAAACGCTTCTCCCGATTCCGTTCCGATCCATCGACGCCTCGCAGGCGTAACGGGTGTTTGCGCCCGTTCACCGGCAAGCCGCTGCGATCGACCCATCGCCCTCGCAAGGGGAAGGCGATGTGGCCGGGGCTTGCCTCCATACGTTGGTTCAAGGGTTCTCATGAACAAGTTGTCGTTGCAACGGTCGTTGCTGGCCGTCGCGGTGTTTTCCGCGTTCTCAGGGGTCGTGCTGGCGCAGTCCACGACGGGTTCCATCTACGGGCAGGTACCGGCCACCGAGGGCGATGTCGTTCGTGTCGTGAACGATATGGGCCTCACCCGCGACGTGCCGATTGACGCACGAGGTCGCTATTCGGTGGCGCAATTGCCGCTTGGCACATACACCGTCTCGGTTATCCATGCAGGCGCTTCGGTGCAGAGCAGGGAGAACGTGGTTCTGCGCGTCGGCTCGGGAGTGGAAGTGTCGTTCGTGCAGCAGGCGGTGCAGGACCTCGGTGGTGTGAATGTCTCCGCGAACGCGCTGCCGGCCATCGATGTGTCCACGGTCGACTCGCGTACGGTCGTCACGTCGCAGCAACTGGCGAAACTTCCGTTGGGACGCAGTTCGGAAGCCATCGCGCTGCTGGCTCCCGGTGCGGTGAACAACAGCGGCAGCTACACCAGCGCCACGGGCAACTCGCTAGTGTCGTTCGGTGGCTCCGCAGCCAGCGAGAACGCGTACTACGTCAATGGCTTCAATACGACCGATCCGCTGCGCGGCTTTGGTGGCATTTCGCTGCCTTACGGCGCCATCGAGCAGCAGGAGGTGTACACGGGTGGCTACAGTGCACAGTATGGCCGCTCCGACGGCGGTGTCATCAACGTCGTCGGAAAGCGCGGCACGAATGAATGGCATGGCGGTGCGCAACTGATCTGGGAGCCGAACGGTCTTCGTGCCAGGGAGAAAGACAGCCATTACACGAACGGCCTGCCGCCGCAGCCGAAGGCGGGTGACCTGTACGCACCGAACCGCGCGAACAGCGCCACCTCGACCACGGCGAGCCTTTACGCAGGCGGGCCACTCATCAAGGACAAGCTGTTCCTGTTCGCCGCGGCGGAGGTGGAGCGGCAGACGGGCGATGCCGTGAGCAACGTGACGCTGCCGCAGTCGCCGGATCGTTCCTACCGCTACAAGCTGCCGCGTTGGTACGCCAAGCTCGACTGGAACATCGATGATGCCAACATCCTCGAGGTCACCGGTGCCTCGGACAAGACGGAACGTTCCGGCACGATCTATGACTACGATTATGTGAACCGCCAGCGTGGGGAGCGGCTTTCCGGCGCCAACGACGAGAAGTTCGGTGGTGACGTGTATACCGCCAAATACACCGGCTACCTCACCGACAACCTCACCATCAGCGCGCAGTACGGCAAGATGCGCACCGTGAATTACGTCGTGCCTTCGGGCTACAACCCGGATGCCGTGTACATCGCCGGACAGGACTTCCAGAATCCCGCTTATACCGGTGGCGTAGCACGTGAGAACGGGCAGACGATTGCGTCGTTGGCGAATCCCGGCCGAGGCAACGAGACCACGAATACGCGGTTCGATATCCACTACACCCTCGGCGATCACACGATCACCGCCGGCATCGACAACCAGCAGGCGCGTGCGCGCGACCAGGGTACGTCGAGTGCCGGTCCGGGTTACACATGGACTTACGGGCAAGGTTCGCCGGATCTTCCTATCTCCACCGGTCTCGGCGTGGATGCGCCGGGCAACTACCCCGGTGGTAAGGAAGGCTATTACGTGGTGCGCGGCGTCTCGTCCAGCCTAGCCACCGTGCGTTCGAGCCAGCGCGCGCAATACCTCGAGGATGCGTGGCAGGTTACCGATCGCTGGTTGCTGACGCTGGGCCTGCGCAACGACCAGTTCACCAACTACAACGCCGACAGCCGGGTTTATATCAAGCAGACCTCACCGCAGTGGGCGCCGCGTCTTGGATTCAGTTGGGACGTGAATGGAGACTCCACGTTCAAGGTCTACGGCAACGCCGGACGCTACTACCTCGGTCTGCCGTTGAACCCTGCGCTAAACGCGGCAGGCGGTGCGCTGTCGACTTCGCAGTACTTCACATACACGGGAGTCGCGGCGGACGGCCAGCCCACGGGACTTACGGCGATCGCGCCGGGCGTGCCCGTGTCGTCGAATAACTACTTCGGCCAGTTACCCGACCCCAGGACCGTGGCCGCAAAGGGCATGAAGGCGGAGAACCAGGACGAGTACATCCTCGGTTTCACGAAGGCCTTCGGCAGCGATTGGGTGTACGGCGCCAAGTTGACTTACCGCAAGCTGCGTAATGCGATTGACGACTATTGCGATATCGACCGCATCGTCGCGAAGGGGCAATCGCTCGGCCTGGATATCGATACCAATCAGGTCAACAGCTGCTACCTGTTCAATCCGGGGCAGGCCAATACCTTCACCCTGCTCGACACGGCCGGCAACCACGTCGAAGTTCCGGTCAGCAACAAGGAACTGGGTTTCCAGGGACTGGAGCGCAAGTACTACAGTCTGGAACTGTTGCTTGAGCATCCGTTCGACGGCACGTGGTACGCGCGAGCCAGTTATGTGTTGTCGCGAAGCTATGGCAATACGGAAGGGCAGCTTCGTTCCGACCTCAACCAGACTGCGGCGTCGACCAGCGAGGACTGGGACAACGCGGAAGTGATGGAACATAACAACGGCCCGCAAAGCAACGATCACACGCATCAGTTCAAGGTGTTCGGCTACTGGCAGATTGCGCCGGAGTGGCTGGCATCGGCCAACGTGAGCCTTGTGTCGGGCACGCCGCGACATTGCCTCGGTTACTACGGTCCCGATCATTCCGACCCCGCAGGATACGAAGGAAACTACCATTATTGCGATGGCCAACCCTCTCCGCCGGGCGAGCAGGGCCGCTTGCCATGGATCCGCCAGATCGATCTCGGTATCGCATGGCGGCCATCGTTCGGCGATGGGAAGCTGGCGTTCAATGCGAACGTGTTCAACCTGCTCAATGAGCGGCGGGCGTTGCAGAAGTACCCGTATTCGGAAGCGGGTCCCGGCGTGCCCGAACCGGCGTATGGCGTGATCACGGCACGGCAGGAGCCGCGATACGGACGCTTGAGCGTCTCCTACGACTTCTGACGAACCCCGACATACGTCCACTGTAGGAGCGCGCCCTGCGCGCGACATCTTTTGAGTCCATAACCCGGAGCTGGCGCGCCGGCTTGCGGGCTTGGCGAAAAGATGTCGCGCGCAGGGCGCGCTCCTACCGGCGCAGCCTCTCGGGGCTCAGCAATTCCGCTGTAATGCCCTGGTCCAGCAGGTGCCATGGCATCGGTCTGCCCAGGATCATCGAGGCGCATGCTTCCGCCATCGCCGCGCTGGTCTGGATGCCGTAGCCACCCTGTGCCGCCAGCCAGAAGAAGCCTTCCGCATCCGGCGCAAACCCACCCACCAGGTCGCCGTCGGCGACGAAGCTGCGCAGCCCTGCCCAGGTACGCGCTGGCCGACGGATCTCCATCGTGGTGGCTTCCTCGATGCGATGGATGCCGATCGCGATGTCGAGTTCTTCAGGCTGCACGTCGTGCGGGAACGTGGGATCGGCATTCGCCGCCGAGCCGAGCAGCAGGCCCGCGTCGGGCTTGAAGTAGAAGGTCTCGTCGATGTCCACGACGAAAGGCCACGCGGCCGCGTCGATGCCTTCCGGTGCGGCGAAGGTGAATGCGGAACGGCGTCGCGGCTCGAGGCCGATGCGCTCCACACCTGCCATGCCCGCCACCACGTCCGCCCAGGCGCCGGCTGCGTTCACGACGACGGGTGCGCGCCATGTGTCATTCACCACCCAGCCTCCGCCCTCGCGACGGATCGACTCCACGGCGGTGTCGACATGCAGCGCCACGCCATTGGCCTTCGCCCCACGCAGGAAGCCCTGGTGGAGTTCGTTGACGTCGATGTCGGCGGAATCGGGTTCAAAGAAGGCGATGCGTGCCGCCTCCGGACGGAGCACCGGCACCAGGTCCAGGACCGCCGAGCCGTCGAGTAACGACAGCGACGCGGTGAACCGGCGTACCGCCTCGTATTCCTCGCGTACGCGATCTGCCTGCTCCACGCTTCCGATCACGAGGGCGCTGCGTGGATGCAGGATGGGATGCCCGGCGAACCCGGCGGGCGCGCGTTCGAGGAAGGGGCGGGTGGCGCGACTCAACGCGCGTACCTGCGGCGAGCCATAGCTCTCGCTGAAGTGCGCGGCGGAACGGCCGGTGGTATGAAAGCCGGCGAACGATTCCCGTTCGAGCACGGCCACGCGTACGTGCGGGGCAAGGAACCAGGCCAGGGAAGCGCCCGCGATACCGGCGCCGATGACGATCACATCCAGGTGTTTCGTGTTCATGCGTTGTCTTTGGAAGATTGGGCGGCCACGACGCTGGTCGCCGCGAGGTCCGCGGTGACGTTGCCGAGGGTGGCGAGGGTGTCGGGAAGCGTGTCCACGGCGAGCATCAGGCCCAGCGGGCCGATCGGAAGCCCCATGGCTTGCGCGACAGGCACATTGGTGGCGATGAAGGTCACCTGGCCGGGCAGGCCCACGGAGCCAAGGCTGATCACGACCGCAAGTGCGGCGCCCGCAGCCAGTTGCGCGGCACCGAGGTCGACGCCGAGGGCCCAGGCGATGAAGCTGGCCGAGACGATGTATTGCACGGGGCTGGTAAGACGGAACAGTGACACGGCCATCGGCAGCACCAGCGAGGTGATGGCGGTGGGATACCCGAGACGGCGGTCCGCGCTCTCGATCATCGCCGGCAGCGAAGCCAGCGAGGACTGCGTGCTGAACGCGACGACCTGCGCGGGCGCGATGGCCGAGGCGAAGCGGACGAAGGACTCCCGGCCCCATACGCGGGCCACCACCAGCATCAGCGCCGTGACCAGCAGGTAGACGATGCATTCCACCAGCACGTAGACGCCCAGTGCGCCGAGCATGTGCAGGCCCGCACGGGCGCACACGGAGAGGATGAGCGCGAAAACGCCGAACGGAGCGAGCAGCAGCACCCAGCGCACGACGACGATCATGGCGTCGGCGATGGCCCGGAAGAACTCCACGACGAGCGCGCGCCGCTCGGTCGCGATGCGGGTCAGCGCGAAGCCGAGGAACATGGCGAATACCACCAGCGGCAGCATGGCGCTTTCCGCCGCGGCCATGACCGCGTTCGCGGGCACGATGCCCGCGAGCCAGTCGGACCAGCCGATGGGCGTGGTGGCCGGCAGGTGACCCGTAGCGGCGGTGAGAGCATTGCGCAGGGAATCGCTGCGCGGGAAAAGCAGGAACAACTCGGGCGCGACGATGGCGGCCACGGCCGCGCCCAGGGCGAGCAGGATGAGGAACACGACGATCGCGCGGCGGGCGATGCGCCCCGATGCGGCGGCATCGGTGGCGGTGTTGGCGCCGACGACCACCAGCGAGAGCACCAGCGGCACCACCGTCATCTGCAAGGCGCTGAGCCAGAGCTTGCCCAACGGCTGCACCGCGTCGGCCACGCGCACCGCGGCGTCGGGCGTCCAATGGGCAAGGGCGACGCCGGCCGCTGCGCCGAGGGCGAGGCCGAGGAGGATACGTTGGGTCGAGGTCATGGGGCCGGCAGGTTCCAGGCTTCGCGCAGGCGCGCGTATTCGGTCTTGGGTAGCAGCACGAAGACGGGCTTCTTGCCGGGATCGAGCCAGCCGAGCAGGCGCTCCATCGTGGTGTCGGTCATGGCGGTGCAGCCGGCGGTCGGCGAGGTGGGCGATTTCCACAGGTGAGCGAAGATGCAGCTGCCCGCGCCCTTGCGTCCGTCCGGGTTGTGCTCGATGACGAATCCGATGCGGTAAGCGTGGTCGCCGTCGAAATGCAGGTCGCGGCGCATCGGTTCGGTGGCGCCTTCGACGGCCTTCTCTCCGACCTTCTTCTCATCGACGATCTGGTTGTAGTACGGCGAACTGTTCACGTCGACACAGTAGTCGGAAGCGGTCAGGCCACGATACGGCAGTGCCGTGGCGCTGCTGTCCGCATAGCCGAAAGCTTCCCCGATCCGGAACACGCCGGCCGGGCTGCGCCCGTCACCTTCCTTCTTCACCGGTCCGCCTTGTTCCGGCGGATTAAGACCGACGCCCCATGCGCTGCCATGCCTGCCGATGGTCACGTCGGCGGCCGGTCCGTCCTGTTTCCAGTGCGTGCCTTCGCGAACATAGGCGCGCAGGCTGCCGTGGTCCACGTTCCAGCCATCGGTGGTCACGACGATCATCTGCCGCGACACCGACCAGGCCGCGGGCGTCTCGGAAGCTCCTACGGGAACCATCGCAGCGAAAGCCAGGAGGCCGAACAGGCGGGGAAGGAGGCTGGGCGACGGCATGGTGGCGCTCCGGTCAGGGTTCGAGCATCTGGTGGATGCGGTCGAGGTTTTCCACGAGGCGGGCATGCCTGGCTTCATCGCCTTCGCACAGGTGCACGAAGACGGTATCGAGCAGCTGTTGCACAGTGGACTGGTAGATCAGGGATTGCACATAGGAAGCATCGTCATGGGCGGCAACCGCAAGTGCGATATCGGAAAGCGCCCGCAGCGGATTCGAAGTATGCCGTGTAACGGTGACCACACGGCCGCGGTGCTCGCGAAAGTAGCGGGCCACCTTCGCCAGCGCGGGATGCTTGCCGTGTTCGGAGAACACGATGAGAAGATCGCCTGGCTCGGACATGGCTACCTGGGCGGCCATGCGGCCAATGTCTACGTGGCGGATGGCGACGATGCCCAACAGCGACAGGCGCGCCGCGAAACCACGCGCGTGCAGCTCGTCTTCGCCAAGCCCGATGAGGAAAACCTTGCCCGCCGCATCGAGCGCGGCGACCAGCTCGCGCATCGTGTCCGGTTCGTTGATGAGCCGGGTGGCCTCTTCGGCCTGCGCCTTGCGTTGCCAGAGCGTGGCGCCCAGCGTGTCATCGCCCGGACGCTCGGCATGCGGCGCGGAATCATCGTCTGCTTCTTCGGTCCGCCCGATGGACTCCCCGACCGAGTATTTGAGATCCGGGTACCCGCGAAACCCTAGCTTCTGGGTGAACTTCACCACGCTTGACTGGCTAATGCCCAGCGCGCTGGCCAGCTGCTGCGAGGAATAGTCGCGCAGCAGCTGGGCGTTCTCGAGGATGAAGTCGGCGATGCGCCGTTCCACCGCCGACATGCGGTCGCGCTCGGAGCGGATCTTCACCAGCGGCGACATGGCTGTTCCTTCAGAGGGGTTCTAGGCCGCGAATCTCGCGGATGCCAAGGCCAGGTGCGTCACTGATCGAGATCTCCGATTCGTTGAAGTCGACGCCGCCGTCCACCGGGTCGTAAGCGCTGAGCGAAGGGCCATCGAGATCCACCTTGGTGATCACGTCGGACTTCGCCACAGCCACGTGCACCGCGGCGGCCACGCTGATGCTGGACTCCAGCATGCAGCCGATCATGCACTCGATGCCGTACAGGCCGGCGATGTCGGCGATGCGGATGGCATTGGAGATACCGCCCGTCTTCATCAGCTTGATGTTGATGATGTCCGCCGCCCGCATGCGGATGAGGTCCATCACCTCGGCCGGGCCGAACACGCTTTCGTCGGCCATGATCGGCGTGTGCACGCGCTCGGTGACATAGCGCATGCCTTCCAGGTCGCGCGCCTTCACCGGCTGCTCCACCAGTTCCAGGCGGACGCCGGCGTCTTCCAGCGCATTCAGGGCATACACGGCTTCCTTCGCGGTCCAGCCCTGGTTGGCATCGAGTCGCAGCAGGGCGCGGTCCTCCACCGCGGCATAGATGGCGCGCACCCGCTCGATGTCTACGCCGATGTCCTTGCCCACCTTTATTTTCAGCGACTCGAAGCCGCGCTCCACCGCCGCCACCGAATCCGCGACCATCTTGTCGATGTAATCGACGCTGATGGTGATATCGGTGGTGATCACCGGATCGCCGCCGCCGAGCAGCTTGTACAGGGGGGCGTTGTAGAGCTGGCCCCAGAGGTCGTAGACGGCGATTTCCACCGCCGCCTTGGCGCTGGTGTTTTTCTCCATCGCGCCCTGGATCAGCTTGGTGATCCGGTTGAGGTCGGCGATGTCCTGGCCGATGAGGCGCGGCGCGATGTAATGGCGGATGGCATCCACGATGGAACCGTGGGTGTCGCCGGTGATGACCGCCGTGGCCGGCGCCTCGCCGTAACCCACGCGACCGTCGTCGGTATGCACCATCACCACGATGTCTTCGATCTTGTCGACGGTGCGCAACGCCGTCTTGAACGGGGTCTTCAGCGGCACGCGGAGCATGCCGAAGCGTATGTCGGTGATCTTCATGGAGCCTCGTTGGGCAGGATTAACGAATGCGGGCGATGCTGGTCATGATGTCGACGAACGTCTTGTCGTGACTCGACATCATCGGCAGGAGTGGGGTAACCGATACTTCGTTGAGCTTGACCCGGCGCAGGCTGCCGTCCGCCTGGCGGTAACTCATGCCGCCCACGTCATGGATGACATAGGGCTGGCCGTCGATCTTGCCGATAACCATCATCACGTGGCCGGGGATATAGACCATGTCGCCCACTTCGAGCGCCATGGCAGCCTTCACCCTCGCATCGTGGCTGTCCTTGTCGGTGTACACGGTGTGGGTCAGGCCAGGGCTGATGCTCTGGTCGCGCGTATTGCGCGGCATCTGCACACCCATGCTGCGATAGACGTCGGATACGAAACCGCTGCAGTCGCGGCCGTTAAAGGCGTGGCCCCAGCCATAGCGTTCGCCCAGGAACTTGAAGGCCTGGCGCACGATGTTCGCGTGGGTCAGCGGCAGGTAATCCGCCGAGGAGTCCTGGTTGCGCTGGAGCAGGGCGGGGTGGAACGACAGGGCGCCCTTCTCGTCGCGTACGGGCAGGCTAAGCACCCATGAGGCATAAGGGCTCTGTCCGTTGACCGGCTGGTCCGGCGCCAGCGAGGTATCCAGCGGCACGCGCGTGCCCATGTCCAGCTGCAGCTCGGAGACGGCGGGCGCTTCGGGCGTGTAAACCGTGAGCGGCTTCGCGCCGGTGATCACGCGGTACGGCGTGGCGTCAGTATGCGCGAACACCTTGGCCGCATCGCCATAGGCGACGTCATCGGCGTGCATCCACGCTGCATAGCGCGGACTCACCACGAACACCCACTTGCCATCCTTGCTCGTGTGCACGGTCACCAGCGGGTCGCCCGGGAACAGCGTGCTCTCCTGGAAGCGGTCGATGTCCGTGTCGTCGGCGTGGCTGAAAACGCGCAGGTCGGTCGGGTAGCCGCGCAATGCGCTGCGCCGCACGGCCATGCCATAGCGTGGGGTCACCTGGGCCGGAATGGCGTCGATCGCCGCATTCGTCATGACGTCGTCGATAGCCGCTGTCGTGACCGGCTTGCCCGCCACGTCGAACAGCGCCTTGCCTGGCTTGCTGGTCAGCTTCTCGATCCAGCCCTTCACCTGGTCGCGTGGAAGTGCCGCCGTCAGGTGGCGGATGTCGTGCATGGATGGATCGAGCCTGGCGACGCGTTCATTTATCGCGGCGATGGCGACGCGGTCGAGCACCACCTTGTCGCCATCGATCAGGTGGGCGACCCAGAACTCGGGCGTGAGTTGCGCATCGGAAACGCCCAGGATGCCCGAGGGCGGCACCGTCATGTCCGCGGCGAGGGCAGGGGTGGCCCCGATGGAGAACGCGAGCAGGGTCGCGAGCAAAGTATGGCGAAGCGTGTTCATAGCGAGTTCCTTGGTCAGGAGGCCAGCGCCGAAAGCACCGCGGCGACAACGAGACCGAAGCCGGTCCCCAGGATATAGCCGAGCAACGCGAGCAGGATGCCTACCGGCACCAGCGAGCGCGAATAGGTAGCGGCCAGTACCGGCGTGGCTGCCACACCGCCGATATGGGCGAGTGAGGAAATGCCACAAAGGTACAGGTCGAAATGAAAGATTCGTGCGGCGATGCCGAGCAGTACCGCATGGATGGCGATGACGGTGACGCCGGCGAGGAGGTAGAGCGGTGCGGCCGCAATACCGGCGAAACTGCTCTGCGAGGCAAGCACCGCCACGACCGAGATCAGCAGGGCGCTGGACACGGATTGCGCGCCGGGCAGTCGTGCCAGGCGCGTATGCGCTGCGATGAGGCCTGCCGCGGTCGCGATCAGGATCGTCCACGTGGTCGGTGAGACCATGTTGCCTACGGGCAATTGCGCGCCTAGCGCGGCGGACAGCGTGGAAACGAGCACCGCCAGGCCCAGCCAGAGGAGCACGCTGTCGCCGGTGGCGGGTGAGCGAGCCGCCGTCTCCGCCACGCTCATGTCCGCGCTGGATGTCGCCCGTGTCCACCGATTGAACGCGGGTGCCAGGCGCGCCACCGCGAACAGCACCACCACCCACATCGAGTAGCAAAGGGCGTCGGTGAGCAAGGTGGTGGCCAGCGACGTATCCGACATGCCGATCGCCTGCTTCACAGCGATCATGTTCGCCGTTCCGCCCATCCAGCTTCCGGACAGCGCCGCCACTGGCATCCATCCATTGCCCGGCATCCAGTGCCGATAAAGCAAGAAGGTAACGATGAAGGCGGTGAACAGGCTGATCGAGGTGCAGACGAACACGCCGAGGACGCGCGGGCCCAGCGCCAGGATGGCCCGCAGGTCGCAGTTGATCATCAGCAGGAAGAGAAGGGCGGGCACCATCCGGGCCACGAGCACCTGCTGCGCCTCGTGGATCTCCGGCGTGTGGCTCCAGAAGCCAGCCACGGATAACGCCGTGACCGTGAGATAGGTAAGCACGATGGGCGGAAGGATGTCGAAGGCCTTCCAGGCAAAACGGCGCTCGATCGCCGGCCAGAACCCCGCCGCAAGCAACATCACGGCCAGATAAGGCCAAACCGACTGGATCACGCGTCCCTCCCCGGGTGGTGTCTCAACGGTCGTCAGGAATATCTATTCCTAACGAAGTAGCCCGAAGCATAAATTATTGACCGCGCTTTGCAAGCATGTTACACAGCCATCACAGCACGTCCACCCACCACGGTTGCATCGGGGATACCGAACGGTGAAAGCGGCTTTACGAAACGCGACGATTCGCTCCGCGCTGGTGGCGTGCCTGTTGGCATCGCTACCCTTCCTTCCGCTCGCCCACGCGCAGGATGCGAAGCCGGCCGAGCCGACGGGAGGCCTGGTGGGAACCGATCCTGTCGGCGATGCTCCGTCGAAACTGATCGACGCCGGCCACTTCAAAAACGCGGAAGCCGCCATCGCGAAGGGCCTGGCCCAGCCTGGCCTGACCCCGGCGCAACGCAACACCCTTGAGTTCCAGCGCGAGCGCATGCGCCGCATCCTCATCGACTTCACGCTCGATGCCGATGCGGTAAAGACGCGCCTGCGCAAGCCGATTCCTGATCTCACCGATGCGGAATTCACAAAGTGGGACGCGGCGGGCCTGCTCGAAAAGCAGGTGATCGATGGCAGGACGCTTTACTTCAAGCGGTCGCCGGGCAATCTCTTCCGCATCAGCACGGAGGCCCGGGCGCGGCGCGAGGACCAGACGCCCTTCGACGATGGCCCGAACGAGATCCTCAACGATCACCATCGCGCCGTGCGCGAGGCCGCCCTGGCGACGCACACCAGCAGCGTGCTGCCGCGTCGCGAAAGCGTGACCCAGATCCTCACCGTCAAGGCGGACGCGGTTCCTGCGGGCGAGACCATCCGCGCATGGATTCCGTACCCGCGGGCGATCAAGGGACAGCAGGAAAACATCCATCTGCTTTCCAGCGAGCCGGCCGACGCGAAGATCGCTTCCGAATCGACCCTGCAACGCACCGCCTATCTGGAAAAGAAAGCTGTCGCGGGTAAGCCCACGGAGTTCTCGATCACCTACGAACTGACCCTGTACGCCCGCTACGTCGACATCGATCCCGCGAGAGTCACCCGCGCTCCGATCACGCCCGAGTTGGCTCCCTTCGTCGCCGAGCGCGGGCCGCACATCGTGTTCACCGATGCCATGCGCGAGTATTCGAAGCGCGTGGTAGGCAATGAGACCAGTCCGTACCGCATCGCGCAGAAGCTTTTCGCCGCCGTGGATACCATTCCCTGGGCGGGCGCGCGCGAATACTCCACCATCTCCAATATCGGCGATTACACGCTGCACGCCGGCCATGGCGACTGCGGCGAGCAGACCCTGCTGCTGATGACGCTGCTGCGTCTCAACGGGATTCCTGCGCGCTGGCAGTCCGGCTGGATCTTCTCCGATGGCAAGTACAACAACATCCACGACTGGGGCCAGATGTATCTCGCCCCGTACGGATGGGTACCGATGGACGTGACCTTCGGCCGCCTGGCGGCCGGGGCGAACGCAAAGCCGGGCGACGACAAGCTCGAGTGGTTCTATCTCGGCGGCCTGGACGCCTATCGCATCGCCTTCAATGACGACTACTCGCGGCCATTCGTGCCGACGAAGACCTTCTTCCGCTCGGAGACGGTCGACTCGCAACGCGGGGAAGTCGAATGGAAAGGCGGCAACCTGTATTTCGACCAGTGGGATTACGACTTCCGTTGGCATCGCGTCGACACGCCGGAAGGGGCCGGCGACGCGAAGCACTGACGGGGCAATAGACAACCCGAAACATCATCTTATGGGAGTGGGGAGATGGGGTATATCAAGACGAACCGGCGTGCGTTGCGCCGTGGGGCCTTATGTATGGCGATCGGCCTGGGGCTTGCCGTGTCCAGCGTGGCCTGGGGCGCGAACACGGACGGTTCGATCATAGGCCGCACCAAGGCGGGCGCCACGGTGACCGTGCGCGATCCGGGCACAGGCCTGACCCGTACGGTTACAGCCGATGCCGACGGCAATTTCCGCTTTCCGTTCCTTCCAGTCGGCCATTACCGGCTCGACAGCAGTAAGAACGGCAAGCCGGTAAGCACGACCACCGAAGTGAACGTAAGCCTGGGCAATGCCACCACGGTGAACCTGGTGGAGCGTGGCTCGACCGGTACCACCGAGCTCGAGGGCGTGCAGGTCAGTGCGCCGGTGGTCATCAACGCGGTGGACGTCAGTTCCACGGAAATCGCGACAAACGTCAGCCGAGAGGAAATCCGCCGTCTGCCCGTGGACCAGAACGTGCAGTCCGTGGCCCTGCTGGCACCCGGCGTGAACAAGGGTAACGCCGGCTTCGGCGGCATCTCCTTCGGCGGCTCGTCGGTTGCCGAGAACTCGTTCTACGTGAACGGCCTCAACGTCACCGACTTCTACAACCGCAACGGCTTCTCCGAAGCGCCGTTCGCCTTCTACCAGGAGTTCCAGGTGAAGACCGGCGGCTACTCGGTGGAGTTCGGCCGCACCACCGGTGGCGTGGTGAACGCCGTGACCCGCTCCGGTACGAACGAGTTCAAGGCCGGCGCGGAGATGACCTTCGAGCCCAGCGCCTGGCAGGCCACCACGAAGAACCGTTACTGGAACGGCGACCGTTACATCACTTCCTCCGAGGATCACTACTCGCGCACGAAGATGAACGTGTACGCGTCCGGTCCGATCGTAAAGGACAAGCTGTTCTTCTTCGCCATGTACGAGGCGCGCGGCTATACACCGCAGAACACCGACAACCAGGGAACGGTGCTCACCCAGAACGACACCGATTCGGGTTTCTGGGGCGCGAAGATCGACTGGCACATCAACGACAAGAACCTGCTCGAATTCATGGCCTTCTCGGACAAGGACACGAACGAGGGCTCGGTCTACGCCTACGACTATCCCACCCACACGAAGGGCTCGAAAAGCGACGTCATCACCAGCGACACCGGCGGCAAGAACTGGAACGGCACCTTCACCAGTTACCTCGTCGACAACTTCTCGATGAAGCTGATGTACGGCCGCAACGAGCGTGAGTCCTATACGCATGGCCTGGCCGACGCCGAATGCAACCCGGTGTCGATCGACGACAATCAGGATGCCCCGGACGTGCCTCTGGGCTGCAGCACCAGCACGGCGGTGGAGAAGCGCAACGACATCCGCAAGCAAGGCCGGGCCGACTTCGAATGGACCCTCGGCGACCACCTCATCCGCTTCGGTTACGACCATGAGGTGGATACCTCGGACTACGACCGGCACTACCCGGGCCCTGGCGAGTATTTCTACGGCATCGTCCACGCCGATCCCGGCGCGACCATCGAGAACGGTGGCGTCGTGCCGCCGGGTTACGACATGTACGTGCGCCAGCGCCGGTACAACATCGGTGGCACGTTCGAGACGACGAATAACGCCTATTACGTCGAGGACAACTGGAACATCACGCCGGACTTCCTGCTGAACGTAGGCCTGCGCAGCGACTCCTTCGACAACAAGACCGGCGAAGGCAAGAGCTACATCAAAGTCGACAACATGATCGCCCCGCGCCTGGGGTTCTCCTGGGACCTCAACGGCGACGGCAGGACGAAGATCTTCGGCAACCTCGGCAGGTATTACCTGCCGGTGGCCAACGTGATCAACATCAAGCAGGCCGGCGGTCTGCTCGACGAGCGTACCTTCTATACTTTCGAGGGCTACGATATCCGGGATCGCAACGGGTCTCAGTACGCCGTGCCCATTCTTGGCCAGCAGATCGGCGCGGTCGATACCTCGCAAGGTAACGGCACGGTAGGCGACCTGCGTGCCGAAGTGGACAAGCACATGGACCCGGTCTATCAGGACGAGGCGATCCTGGGCTTCCAGCAGATGATCACGGACAAGTGGTCATGGGGTGTGAGCGGTACCTATCGCAAGCTGCACGACGCCATCGACGACATGGAAATCAGCGCCACGCCGCAGTGCGGTGGCGATGGCTACATCGGCTACGTGATGGGCAATCCGGGTCGCAACGTCACGGTCTACGGCGACACCAATTGCGACGGCACGCCGGACGGCTACCTCACCATAGACACATCGAAGGAAGGCTTCGCACTGAAGGACGCCGAGGGCAACTACCTCGGCCAGCGCGGCTGGAAGAAGCCACGGCGCACGTTCGGATCCCTGGAATTCCAGGTGGACCGCGCGTGGGACGAGAAATGGATGTTCAACGCGTCGTATGTGCTTTCGTGGAGTCGCGGCAATGCCGAGGGTCCGGTCAACTCGGACACCAATTTCGACGATACCGGCCGTACCGAGAACTTCGACGATCCCTGGGTGAACCTGTCGGGCGGCTACCTGCCGAACGACCATCGCCACCAGTTCAAGCTGCGCGGTACTTATGCCATCAGCAAGCAGTGGCAGGTTGGCGCGGACGTCACGGCGCTTTCGGGAAGCCCGATCACTGCCTATGGCGTGGGCAACCCTTATGACGGCACGTCGTACCACAGCTACTTCATCTGCGTGGAGAACTGTGCGGATCCGGTCTCCGAGAATCGCGTGTACGAGGAATCGTCGCGTGGTGCGAAGCGCACGGCCTGGACCTTCAACGTCAACGCCAGCATCACCTACCTGCTGCCGCTGGACGAGAAGAACAACCTGCGCGTGAAGTTCGCCGTTTACAACCTGCTGAACCAGCAGCGCACGACCGGCGTCGACCAGGACCTGCAGACGTCCATCGGCAGCTTCAGCGACACATACCTGCAACCCATCCGCTTCCAGCCGCCTCGCTTCGGGCAGTTGACCGTGTCCCTGGACTTCTGAAGACCATGTAGGAGCGCGCCTTGCGCGCGACGGCTTTTCGCGAGAGAGCAACAGGCCCTGATGCTCGCCGCGAAAAGCTGTCGCGCGCAGGGCGCGCTCCTACGGAAGGATACCGAATGAAAAAAGTCCTCGTGTTCGCCTTGTTCTGCGCGTCCGCGCAGGCGCAGGACCATCCCCTCACCCTGGACACGCATGTCGACATCCCCTTGTCGTACATGCACGACGCGAAGTTCGACGCCGGCAAGGACGGTCCGCTCAAGGTCGACCTGCCGAAGATGCGGCGCGGCGGCCTCGATGCGGCGTTCTTCGTCATCTACGTGGAGCAGGGCCCGCTGACGCCGGCAGGCTATGCGAAGGCCGTGGCCCAGGCCGCGCGCAAGTACGACGACATCGACCTCATGCTGAAGCGGTACCCGGACCAGATCCGGCTGGCGCGCACGCCCGACGAGGTTCGCGCGAACAGGACGGCGGGCCGCCTGTCGGCGATGATCGGTATCGAAAACAGCTATTCGCTCGGCCACGATCTCAAACGCCTGGATGCCGCCTACGCACGTGGCGCCCGCTACGTCGGCCTGGCACATGTGGGCAATAATGACCTCTGCGGCAGTTCCCTGCCGAGCAAGGAACTGGGCGACAAGCCCGATAGCAACCTTGGCCTGAGCGATTTCGGCCGCCAAGTGGTCCAGCGGGCGAACGCCCTGGGCATGATGGTGGACGTCTCGCATGCCTCGGACGCCTGCGTGCGCGATGTGCTGGCGCTTTCGACCGCGCCGATCATCGCGTCGCATTCTTCCGCGCGTGCCGTCACCGATCATCCGCGCAACCTCCCCGACGACCTGTTGAAGGCGATCGCGGGCAAGGGCGGCGTGATCCAGGCGGTGGCATACAAGGAATTCCTGAAGAAGGACCCCGCGCGCGAAGTAGCCGAGAAAGCCTTGCAGAAGCGTGTGGTGCGCGAAGCCGGCGACAGGGAATACGACAGCGAGAAGCACGATTACCTGCCCTCGTACGTCGAAGGCATGAAGGCGATCGAGCGCGAACACCCGTTGGCGACGCTGGGCGATTTCCTGGACCACATCCAGCACATGGTGAAGGTCGCCGGTATCGACCACGTGGGTATCGCGTCCGACTTCGACGGCGGGGGTGAGATCACCGGGTGGATGGATGCTTCTGAAACCCGCAACGTTACCGCGGGCCTGAAGAGTCGCGGCTTCTCCGACGCCGACATCGCGAAGATCTGGAGCGGGAACCTGCTGCGCGTCTGGGCAGCCGACGAGGCGGCGTCCTCGGCGTCGCTCGATACGCTGGTTGACGAAGCCGTCGCCCGTTACGACATCCCGGGTATCGCCGTGGGCGTGATCGAAGACGGGAAGGTCGTCTACACGCGCACGGCCGGTGTGCTGGCCGAAACGAAAGGGCGCAAGGTCGACACCCGCACACTGTTCAAGATCGCCTCCAACAGCAAGGCGATGACCACGGCCTTGCTGGCGCGCCTCGTGGCCGCGGGCAAGCTGCGCTGGGACGATCCGGTGGTCAAATACCTTCCGGATTTCCGCATGAACGACCCGTGGGTCACGCGCGAGATGCAGGTGCGTGACCTGTTGATCCACAACAGCGGCCTGCGCGAGGGCGCGGGCGACCTGATGCTTTGGCCGGAACCGAACCGCTTCACCCGCAAGGATATCCTCGCGGGGCTTGCCTACCTGAAGCAGGAGCACAGTTTCCGTTCGCGCTATGCCTACGACAACCTGCTGTACGTCGTCGCAGGCGAGGTGGCTGCGGCGGCGGGTGGGGCGCCTTACGAGACCCTGCTTCGCCGCGAGGTGTTCGAGCCGCTGGGCCTGTCCCGCTGCCAGATCGGCAGCTGGTCTCGCGACGGCGTCGGTAACGTCGCCCAGCCGCATCGCCATGGCAACCACGGCAACGAGGTGGTGAACGCCGATCCGCCGACGATCCCTGCCATTACCTCCGCGGCGGCCGGTGGCGTGCGCTGCGACCTCGACGACATGCTGCGCTGGGCCGGCAACTGGCTGACGCCCGATGCGTCCCAGCTGGGCTGGCTGGACGCGAAGCAGCGCGAGCCATTGTGGTCGATCCAGAATCCCATGCCGGTGGGCGAGCGCCGCAGGACATGGAACGACACCCACCTGTACGGCTATGGGTACGGCTGGCGTCTCGCCGATGTAGACGGGCAGTGGAGCGTTTCGCATACCGGCACGCTCTCGGGCATGTATTCCACGCTGAGCCTGCTGCCAGAGAAGCACAGCGGATTCGTGATCATGATGAATGGCGGTGGCGAGGACGCGCGCGATGCGCTCGCCGAAGCCATCCTGAAGCGTTTCACGGTCTCCGGTGAAAAACATACGGTGGGCGAGTATGCCGGTCTCATGACGGCGGAAGCCTCCGCTCCCGGCGCCTCGCGGGCACCCGACACGTCATCGCGTGTCGCGGCTTCGGCGGACGAGGCGAAGGCGATGCTCGGCGTGTGGCGCGATCCGTGGTTCGGCGAGGTGAGCATCTGCCCGGCGAAAGGCGGCGTGGGTTTCGCCGCGGCGAAGTCGCCCGTGATGACAGGCACTCTCGAGCGCCTGGGCGCGCGTTACCTCGTACAGTGGAAGGGAGAGGGGATGGACGCCGAGCCCTGGCTCGACCTTGCCACGCCCGGCCATCTGCTCCTCACCAAGGTCGATCCCGATGCCGACTTCAGCAACGACTATGAAGACCTGGATTTCACTCGCGTGGGCGCTTGTCCTTAGCGCTCATGCCGCAGATGCGCCACCTCGCGTCTCGCCTGCGCGTACACCGGCGGAAGCGGGGTTGACCGATATCCGCTCGCTGGTGCCGGACATTGCCGAAACCATCCACTACGCGGGCAGCGACAACTTCACAGGCGGCCCCGTGGACGGTTACCGCGCGTCGAAGTGTTTCCTGCGTACCGCTGCCGCGGAAGCGTTGGCCCGCGTGGAACGCGACCTGCGCAAGGATGGCTATCGCCTGCGGCTCTGGGACTGTTATCGCCCCGCGCGCGCCGTGGCGAGCTTCGTTCGCTGGGCACGCGACTTGTCCGATACGCGGACCCAGGCCGCGCACTATCCGAACCTGGGCAAGGACAAGCTGCTGGGCGAATACATCGCCCCTATCTCCGGCCACAGCCGCGGCGCCACCGTCGATCTCACGCTCATGCGCTGTGAGGGCAAGCAGTGCACGCCGCTCGACATGGGTACGGCCTTCGATTTCTTCGACCCTCGCGCGCATACCGGCGATCCCGGCATCGACGCCACGCAACGCGCGAACCGCCAGCACCTGTTGCGTGCGATGGCGGAGGAAGGCTTCGTCAATTACCCGCAGGAGTGGTGGCATTACTCGCTACCGTCCGCCGCGGCCGCCGACACCATCTACGACGTACCCGTGGAGTGAGCATGCGACTCGCCGCCATCCTTGCCTCTTGCGTGCTGTTGGCCGCCTGCGCCGCCAGGCCATCGCCGAATGCCACGGTGGATACCTTGATGGCCCGTTACGACGGCCACGGCCCGGGTGCTTCCCTGCTGGTGGTCCGCGATGGCGTCCCGCTGGTGCGCCGCGGCTACGGCTTCGCCGATCTCGAGAAACGCGTGCCCGCATCGCCGCAGACCGACTACCGGCTCGCGTCGGTCAGCAAACAGTTCACCGCCGCCGCGATCCTGCTGCTGGCGCAGGATGGGAAGCTGTCCCTCGACGACCGGGCGCGGAAGTGGCTTCCGGAACTTCCGGCCGTGGCCGACGCCATCACGATCAAGGAGTTGCTCAGCCATCAGGGCGGGCTCGTCGATTATGAGGACGTCATGCCGGCGGATACGACCGTTCCACTGCGCGACAAGGACGTGCTCGACCTGATGGCGAAGACGGATCGCCTCTACTTCGCGCCGGGCACGTCGTACCGATACAGCAATGGCGGCTACGCGATGCTTGCGCTGATCGTGCAGAAGGCATCGGGCAAGACGTTCCAGGACTTCCTGCGCGAACGCATTTTCCTGCCACTGGGTATGACCGGCACGCTTGCCTACGTGAAGGAGGGCCCGCCCGTTCCGAACCGCGCCTATGGCTACAGCGAGGACGGCGGCCACTGGGTGCGCACCGACCAGAGCACCACCAGTTCGGTGCTCGGCGATGGCGGCATCTATTCCTCCATCGACGACATGGTCCGCTGGGACGCCGCGCTTTACGACGACCGTCTGCTAAGCGAATCGTCCCGCGCTGCCGCGTTCACGCCGCACACCCGCACGGACGATCCGACGGTGGAGTATGGCTACGGCTGGCGCATCACCGGCGATTCCGTGTGGCATTCCGGCGAGACCATCGGCTTCCGCAACGTGATCGTCCGCTATCCGGGCCGCCACCTGACAGTGATCCTGCTGACCAACCGCAATGATCCCGAACCTTACAAAACCGCCCTGGCTATCGCGCATCTCTACCTCTAGGGCCCTTGGCTTATCATAGGGATTCCCCGCGACTGCACGGATCCCCCCATGTCCACGTTTCGCTTCGCCCTGGCCCAGTTCGACTTTCCCGTGGGGGCCATCGCCGCCAACGCCCGGCGCGCGCAGGCCCTGGCCGAGGAAGCCCGCGACCGCCTGGGCGCCTCGCTGATCGCCTTTCCCGAACTCACCCTTTCGGGGTATCCGCCGGAAGACCTTCTGCAGCGCCCCGGCTTCCTCGAAGCCTGCGCGAAGGAACTGGCGGCACTGGCGCCGCGTATCGAAGGTATTTCCGCCGTTGTGGGCCACCCGGATACGCGTGGCGAAGTGTTCAACGCCGCCACGCTGATCCGCGAGGGCAGGGCGGAGTGGACGTACCACAAGCAGGCCTTGCCGAACTACACGGTGTTCGACGAGAAACGCTATTTCCAGCACGGTGAAACCACGCGCGTCTTCATGATCGAAGGCGTGCGCGTGGGCATGCTGATCTGCGAAGACATATGGGAAGCCGAGCCGGCCGCCCATGCCGCGCAGGCTGGCGCGGAGCTGATCTTCGTGATCAACGCCTCACCCTATGACCGCCGCCAGGCCGCCACCCGCGAAGAGCTCCTGCGCCGCCGGGCCACTGAAAACGGTGTTCCCATCGCGTACGTGAACCTCGTCGGCGGCCAGGACGACCTGCTTTTCGACGGCCACTCGCTGCTGGTGCAGGCGGATGGCGAGATCGTCGCCCGCGCGCCGTCGTTCGAGGAGATGCTGCTCACCGTGGAATACGACACGGCGACGCGGCGTCTCTCGGCCATCGACTGGCCGGCGTCGGATACGCGTTCGCCGGAGGCCATCATGTACGCCGGCCTCGTTCGTGGCGTGCGCGATTACATCGGCAAGAACGGATTCTCCGGCGTTTTGCTGGGTCTCTCCGGCGGCATCGACTCCGCGCTTACCCTCGCCATCGCCGTCGATGCGCTGGGCAAGGACAAGGTCACCGCGGTGATGATGCCCACCATATACACCTCCGACCTGTCGCTGCGCGAAGCCAAGGCGCAGGCGGAACATCTGGGCGTCGAATACCACCTGCTGCCGATCGACTGGATCTTCGAGTCGTTCAACGGCACGCTGGAGCCCGTTTTCGCGGGGCGTGAGCCGGACATCACGGAAGAGAACCTGCAGTCGCGCACGCGAGGCGTGCTTCTGATGGCGATGTCGAACAAGACGGGCAAGCTGCTGCTGTCCACCGGCAACAAGAGCGAGATGGCCGTGGGTTACGCCACGCTCTATGGCGACATGTGCGGCGCCTATGCTCCGCTGAAGGACGTCTACAAGACCACGGTGTACGCCTTGTCGCGCTGGCGCGCGTCGATCGACGGCGCGATCCCTCTCGCGGTGATCGACCGCCCGCCCTCGGCCGAATTGCGTCACGAGCAGACCGACCAGGACTCGCTGCCGCCCTACGACGACCTTGACGCGATCCTGGAGCTGTTCATCGAGGGCGAGGCCTCGGCGGAAGACATCATCGCCGCCGGCCACGACGACGCTACCGTGCGCCGCGTGATCCGCATGGTCTATGTCAACGAGTTCAAGCGCCGCCAGGCTGCGCCGGGGCCCCGCGTGACCACGAAGGCCTTCGGCCGCGAGCGGCGCTACCCCATCACGTCCAGCTGGCGATAACGGCGATGTAGGAGCGCGCCCTGCGCGCGACATGTTTTTGCGAGGAGCTGCAGAACCTGTTGCTCACCGCCTCAAAAGATGTCGCGCGCAGGGCGCGCTCCTACGCCGGCTTCGTCTTAGTGATGCCCGGAGAACGGGATCGCCTTGCGCCAGATCGACGGGTGGTGCGGCCACTCCGGGTCCGTGAGGTACGGGTGGTCCGGGTAGTTCAGTGCCAGCACCTGGCGGCTCTGGTCGGCCAGCGGCTTGCGGTCCAGCGCGATATAACTGCGGGTGAGGATAGCCAGGGCGTCGGCGGTCTGCGGCGACTGCTGGTAGTGCTCCACCACGTACTGGGCGCGGTCGGCGGCGGCGATGTAGGATTTTGTGCGCAGGTAGTACTCGGCCACGTTGATTTCGAACTGGGCCAACTGGTTGCGCAGGAAGATCATGCGCTGGCGGGCGTCCGTGGCGTACGCGCTGTTCGGATAGCGCCGGGTCAGCTGGCTGAAATCGTCGAATGCCGTAAGGTTGAATCCCTGGTCGCGACGGGTGGAAGCGCTGTTCCCGCGCGACAGGTAACGCTCGATCAGGCCGCCCGTACGGTCGAAATTGATCAGACCGCGCAGGTAATAGGCATAATCTGCATGCTTGTGGGTCGGAAACGTCTTGATGAAGCGGTTGATCGTCGAGTATGCGTCGTCCGGCTTGTTGTCTTTGTACTGCGCGTAAGCCAGTTCGATCTGCGACTGCTCGTTGATGTCCCCCGACGGGAAGCGCGCGATGAGGCGCTCATAGGCCTTCTCCGCCGCGGCAAAGTCCGAATGCTCCAGCGACTCGTGGGCATTGGTATAAAGCCGGCCGACCGGCATCGTGTCGATCGTCTCCTTTTTGCTGCGGAACATCGAGCAGGCGCTCATCGACAAGGCGAGGACGAGCAGAATGGTGATCTTGGTTGCACGCATTGAGAGAGTTCGGATGCTTGAGCGAAAAGGCATGATAGCCGAAACCGGCCGTGGGCCGGGCGAGGCGCTATGACGACGGTAAGACACGAGGCCACCGTGCCGGTGGCGGCGGCGGGTCGGCGGTTCGACCAGTCCCTGGCCGAGATGTTCCCCGAATACTCCCGATCCCGCCTCACGGGCTGGATCAAGGAGGGCAAGGTATTGCTGGACGGCACGCGGATGGCCCCGCGACACCTCGTCCGGGGTGGCGAACAGGTGGTGCTTGAGGCTGAACTGGAGACCGAGGTCGACGCCCAGCCCGAGGACATCGCGCTGGTCATCCGCTTCGAGGACGACGACCTGATGGTGATCGAGAAGCCCGTGGGGCTGGTCGTCCACCCGGGCGCCGGCAATCCGGCGGGCACCCTGCTGAACGCCCTGCTGCACCACAGCCGGGCGCTGGCCGAGCTGCCGCGCGGTGGCATCGTGCACCGCCTGGACAAGGACACGGCCGGCCTGATGGTCGTGGCGAAGAGCATGGCGGCGCATACGGCCCTGGTGGCCATGCTGGCCCGGCACGACGTGCGCAGGCAATACGAGGCGGTGGTGCTGGGCACGATGGTGGCCGGCGGCACCGTGGACCAGCCCATCGGCCGCCATCAGCACGACCGCCTGAAGCAGGGTGCGCGCGACGTGGAGGACGGCGGCAAGGAGGCGGTCACCCACTACCGCGTACGTGAGCGCTTCCGCGCCCATAGCGTCATCCAGTGCAACCTCGAGACGGGCCGCACCCACCAGATTCGCGTGCATATGGCCCACCTCGGCCATCCCCTGGTCGGCGACCAGCTCTACGGCAACGGCCTGCGCCTTCCGCGCGGTGCGAGCCAGGAACTGATCGATGCCCTGCGCGGCTTCCGTCGCCAGGCCCTGCATGCCGAGAAACTGGCCTTCGAGCACCCGATCACGGGGGATTACCTTGAGTTCGACTCGCCGCGGCCGGCCGACCAGGACGCGCTGATCGAGGCATTGCGGGCAGATACCGTCCTGCATCCTATCGAGGATTGAGATGGGCGAGGCGTGGATCGTTCCGGACTGGGGTGCGCCAGCGAACGTGGGTGCGGCCGTGTCGACGCGTCTGGGGCCGGGCGTGTCCGTCCCTCCGTACGACCGGTTGAACCTTGGCCTGCGTTCCGGTGACGACCCTGTAGCCGTCACGGCGAACCGCGCCGCGCTGTCGCTCGCCCTGGACCTGCCGGTGCCGCCGCTGTGGCTCCACCAGGTGCATGGCACCGACGTGGCCGATGCGGACCGCGTGACGGGTTCCGGTGAGGAACCGGTCGCCGACGCGGCGGTGGCCCGGGGACCGGGCAAAGCGCTGGCCATCCTCACCGCGGACTGCCTGCCGGTGCTGTTCGCCAGCGCCGACGGCGGCACGATCGGCGCAGCCCACGCTGGCTGGCGCGGGCTCGCGGCCGGCGTGCTGGAGAACACGATCACGCGGATGGGCATGCCGCCCGGCTCCCTCCTCGCATGGCTCGGCCCCGCCATTGGCGGAGTCTCGTACGAGGTAGGAGCCGAAGTGCGTGCGGCCTTCGTCGAGCGGGATTCGGCAGCGGACGAAGCCTTCATGCCAACGCGGCCGGGACATTGGACCTGCGATCTCTACGTACTTGCGCGCCGAAGGCTGGCGGCAGCCGGCGTCACGCAGATATCCGGGGGCGGCTTCGACACCTTCCGCGACGAGCGGTTGTACTCATACCGCCGCGACGGCGTATCCAGCGGCCGCTTCGCGTCGCTGGTCTGGACCCGCTGACCGAACCGTGCCGTGCCGTAGGAGCGCGCCCTGCGCGCGACCTCTTTTCGCGCCAGTCTCGAAGCTGGCGCGCCAGCTCCAGGTCATGGCCTCAAAACATGCCGCGCGCAGGGCGCGCTCCTACACCGTCATCGGCGACGGAATGTAAATCTCCGGCTTCACGCGCGGTGGCTCCGTCAGCGCGTGCAGGAACGCGTTGCGCCAGGTGGTGATGTCGTTGCGTTCCAGCACGTCCATCATCGATTGCCAGCGCATGCGCCGCTCCTTCAGTGGCATCGCAAGCGCACGCTTCAGCGCCTCGGACACCTCGTCCAGGTCAGACGGATTCACCAGCAGCGCGGCATCCAGCTCCTGCGCCGCGCCAGCGAAGCGGGACAGCACGAGGACGCCGGGGTCCTGAGGATCCTGGCAGGCCACGTACTCCTTCGCGACGAGGTTCATGCCATCGCGCAGCGGTGTGACCAGTCCCACTTTCGACACGCGGAAATATCCCGCCAGCACCTTATGCGCGAAGGATTTGTTCACGTAACGGATCGGGACCCAATCGGGTTCGGCGTACTGTCCGTTGATATGGCCCGCGCTGCGTTCCAGTTCACGCCGCAGCGAACGATATTCCGGCACGTCCGAGCGCGAAGGAGGCGCGATCTGCAGCAGTGAAACGCGGCCGCGCATCTCCTTGTGGTCGCGCAGCAGCCGGGCGAAGCCTTCGAACCGCTCGGGCAATCCTTTGGAATAGTCGAGGCGATCCACGCCGATGATCAGCGCGCGATCGTCGATGGACGCTTTCAGCTTCTCCACGGCGCCGCTGTCCTCGGCGCGATGGGCCAGTTCCACCGCTTCGGCGGTGTCGATGCTGATGGGGAAGACGCCGGCCCGGAAGATCCTGCCGTTCGCGGCGCGGATGCGGCCGCCCGTGCGCATCGCGGCGCCCAGTTCGTGCAGGAAGTAGTCCTCCAGCGCGCGCAGGTCGCGCTGCGTGTGCACGCCGACAAGATCGTACGAAGCCAGCGGCTCCAGTATCTCGCGATGGCGCGGCAGGGTGATCAGCAGCCCGGCCGCGGGTAGCGGCGTGTGCAGGAAGAACCCGATCCGGTTGTCCACGCCCAGTTCGCGCAGCATCGCGGCCAGCGGAATGAGGTGGTAATCGTGCACCCAGACGATATCGTCCTTCTGCAGGAGCTTCGCCACACGTTTCGCGAAAATACGGTTGACCCGCAGATAGCCTTCCAGATGGTCCCGGCGATAGTCCACGAGATCGCCGCGGTAATGGAACAGCGGCCACAGCGCGCGATTGGCAAACCCGCTGTAATAGTCGTCATGGTCCGTCTTGGACATGTCGATCGTGGCGTAGCTGATGTTCCCATCCTGGACTTCGTGCAATTCCTTGCCGGTTTCCGCGGCGATGTTGCCACTCCACCCGAACCACAGTCCGCCCATTTCCTGCAGCGCCGCGTTCATCGCGGAGGCCAATCCCCCCGTTTGCGTCTGCTTCGGCAGCGCGACGCGGTTCGATATGACGACTAATCGACTCATTGTCTCCTTGCGGCTCCTCGCGTCAACGCGACTTTCACGGAATTCAGCCAAGCATGGACATCGGCTGGGCTAGACAATGTGAACACGGCGCATGAAGGCGTTCTTGCACCGATACGCACCGCCGCACCGCCGCGCTCGTTCACCATCGCGAAGGCATGTTCGTCGGTGAGGTCGTCGCCGAGATACACCGGATGCCGGCCGATGAACGGCGCCGTCTCGAGGAAAGCCGCCACCGCGACGCCCTTGTCCATGCCGCGCGGCTTGAACTCGTAGACGTAGCTGCCCGGTTGCAGTTCGAAGCCCTCGAAACGAGCGGCGATGGCCGGAGCGATGCGCTCCAGTTCGGCCGAGTACCCGGGATGCTCGCGACAATGCAACGCGACCGACCAGCTCTTGTCCTCCACGCGCACCCCCGGCATCCGGGCGGCGGCGGCATGGACCGTTTCGCGCAGGCGGGCGAGTTCGCCCGCATCGATAGGAACCGTGGTCGACCTGCCGTCCGCATCGCGGCGTTCGAGGCCATGCTGGCCGGCGGCCGCCCAGCGCGGGCGGCCGAAGATGCCGTCGAGGCTGGCGATGGCGCGTCCGCTGACCAGGGCCAGCGCGCCGCCGAGCGCTTCGTGGATGGCATCCAGCGTGTCGAGCATCCCTTGCGGCACCACCACGCCGTCCGGATCGTCGGCGAAGGCGAGCAGGGTGCCGTCCGCGTCGAGGAACAGGGCTGTGGCGGGCGTGACCAGGTCGGCTGGCGGACGGGGCAGGCTGGTGATGGAAGCGGTCACGGCGGGTCCATGGGTCGGTGATCTCCCGCAGGATGCACGTCCCACCGTGAAAATACTGCTGCCCAGCCCATGCGTTACCGTTGAAGGAACGGGTGGGAACCCGCATCTGTGTCGCCACAGGCGGTCGCGGGGAGTGCCCGGGCGCGCAATGAACTTCGGAGACCACCACGATGCGAATGGACAGACTCACGTCGCGATTCCAGCAGGCACTGGCCGACGCGCAGTCGCTGGCCGTCGGCCGCGACCACAACATTCTCGAGCCGGCGCACCTGCTTGCCGCCCTGCTGGACCAGCAGGGCGGATCCACCGCGCCGTTGCTCACCCAGGCTCAGGTGAACGTACCGGCGCTGCGCCAGCGCCTGGGTGAAATCCTCGAGCGCATGCCACGGGTCAGCGGCCAGGAAGGCAACATCAGCCTCGGCAACGACCTGAATCGCCTGCTCAACCTCACCGACAAGCTGGCGCAGCAGCGCGGCGACCAGTTCATCGCCAGCGAGCTGTTCCTGCTCGCGGCGCTGGAGGATCGCGGCGAGGCCGGAGGCGCATTGAAGGCCGCTGGCGCCACGAAGGAGCGCCTGGAAGCCGCCATCGAGAAGCTGCGCGGCGGCGAGAAAGTGCAATCGGAGAATGCCGAAGACCAGCGCCAGGCGCTGGAGAAGTACACCATCGACCTCACCGAGCGCGCTGAAAGCGGCAAGCTGGACCCGGTCATCGGCCGCGATGAGGAAATTCGCCGCACCATCCAGGTCCTGCAGCGCCGTACCAAGAACAATCCCGTGCTCATCGGCGAGCCCGGCGTCGGCAAGACGGCCATCGTCGAAGGCCTGGCCCAGCGCATCGTCAATGGCGAGGTACCTGAAGGCTTGCGCGACAAGCGCGTGCTCTCGCTCGACCTGGGCTCGCTGATCGCGGGCGCGAAGTTCCGTGGTGAGTTCGAGGAGCGCCTGAAGGGCGTGTTGAGCGACCTTTCCAAGCAGGAAGGGCGCGTGATCCTGTTCATCGACGAGCTGCACACGATGGTCGGCGCGGGCAAGGCCGATGGCGCCATGGATGCCGGTAACATGCTGAAGCCCGCGCTGGCGCGTGGTGAATTGCACTGCATCGGCGCGACCACGCTCGACGAGTACCGCAAGTACGTTGAAAAGGACGCCGCACTCGAGCGCCGTTTCCAGAAAGTGTTTGTCGGCGAACCCAGTGTCGAGGACACCATCGCCATCCTGCGTGGATTGAAAGAGCGCTACGCGGTGCACCACGGCGTGGAGATCACCGATCCCGCGATTGTCGCCGCGGCAACCTTGTCCGCGCGCTACATCCCTGACCGCCAGCTGCCCGACAAGGCCATCGACCTGATGGACGAGGCGGCCTCGCGCATCCGCATGGAAATCGATTCCAAACCGGAGGAGCTCGACCGCCTGGAGCGTCGCCTCATCCAGCTGAAAATCCAGCGCGAGATGCTGAAGAAGGAACAGGACGAGGAATCGAAGCAGCGCCTTGCCAACCTCGAAGCCGACATCGACAAGCTCGACCGCGAGTTTTCCGATCTCAACGAGGTCTGGAAGTCGGAAAAGGCCATGCTGCAGGGCGCCACGAAGATCAAGGAACAGATCGAGCAGGCGCGTCTCGAACTTGAAGCCGCGCAGCGCCGCCAGGACTACGGTGCGATGAGCGAAATCCAGTACGGCCGCCTGCCCGCCCTGGAAACCCAGCTCGCCGCCGCGCAGAAGGCGGAGAAGCAGGACTTCACCCTGCTGCAGGATCGGGTCACCGCCGACGAGATCGCCGAGGTCGTGGCGCGCTGGACGGGTATTCCCGTGGCGAAGATGCTCGAAGGCGAGCGCGAGAAGCTGCTGCACATGGAAGACGCGCTGCATGGGCGTGTCGTCGGCCAGGACGAGGCGGTACGCGCGGTATCGGATGCGATCCGGCGCGCCCGCGCGGGTCTTTCCGATCCGAATCGTCCTTACGGTTCGTTCCTGTTCCTCGGCCCTACCGGCGTGGGCAAGACGGAACTGTGCAAGGCGCTTGCCGATTTCCTCTTCGACACGCAGGACGCGATGGTCCGCATCGACATGAGCGAGTTCATGGAGAAGCACTCCGTGAGCCGCCTCGTCGGCGCACCTCCGGGGTACGTGGGTTACGAAGAGGGCGGTTACCTGACGGAAGCCATACGCCGCCGGCCATATAGCGTGATCCTCCTCGACGAGGTGGAAAAGGCGCATCCGGACGTGTTCAACATCCTGCTTCAGGTGCTCGACGACGGGCGTCTCACGGACGGCCAGGGCCGCACCGTGGATTTCCGCAACACCGTGATCGTGATGACCTCGAACCTCGGCTCGAACCTCATCCAGGAGCAGGCCGGCGACAGCGAGGCCGACTACCTGCAGATGAAGGCCTCGGTGCTCGGGGTGGTGCAGACGCATTTCCGGCCGGAGTTCATCAACCGCCTGGACGACCTCGTCGTATTCCGTCCGCTGGACAAGAAGCAGATACGCCTGATCGCGCGCATCCAGCTCGATTACCTGGCCCGGCGCCTTGCCGAGCGCCAGCTGTCGCTGGACCTCACCGAGAAGGCGCTGGACCTGCTCGGCAGCGCGGGCTTCGATCCGGTGTACGGCGCGCGGCCGCTGAAGCGGGCGATCCAGCAGCAACTGGAGAACCCGCTGGCGCAGCGCATCCTTCAGGGCGCGTTCTCGCCCGGCCAGACGGTGCACGTGGATTCGGACGGAAACCATCTGACTTTCACGGCAGACTGAAGCGACTTGTACATTGCAAATAGGCCGTCCCGTCCGATAATGCCCGGCTGAAACATCCAGGACCCACCTGCCATGCCCATCTACGAATTCCAGTGCCAGGCCTGCGGCCACCGCTTCGACCGTCTGCAGAAGATGTCCGACCCGGATCCCACCGATTGCCCCACCTGTGGCGAGCCGCGCGTGGGCCGGCTATTGAGCGCGCCGCAGTTCCGGCTTGCCGGCAGCGGCTGGTACGAAACGGATTTCAAGAAGGACGGCGACAAGAAACGGAACCTCGTGGAGGGCTCGTCCGGCGGGCCAGCGGCAGCCCCTGCACCGGCTCCCGCGCCGGCCCCAGCGCCGGCGGCCACCCCTTCGTCGGGCGGCTCCTCCTCTACGTGACATTCGACGCCGGCCGGCGAGTGGCCCGCCGGTTCTTGCGATCCGTTTAAACAGGGTTGCGGTTACCTCCGATAATTTGCGATCACTCACATCGGAGGGCAGGGACATGAAAAGCATCCTGGGACTGGCTGGCACGATCGCGCTCGGCGCGGCGGCGTTGGCGCTCCCGCACGTGGCACACGCCCAGCGCGGCGGCGACACCGTCAACTGCTACAGCGACCAGGGCCGCCGATCCGTCTGCCGGGTGCCTTGGCGCGATGCCCGTCTCGTCCGTCAGGACTCCGATACCGCCTGCGTCCGCAATCGCACCTGGGGCATCGATCGGGGTGGCCTCTGGGTCGACAACGGTTGCCGCGGCATTTTCCAGGAGACGGGTGGCTGGGGCGGCGGCAATCGCCCGGGTTCGGGGTGGGACGACCACCGGCCGGGCTGGGGCGGCGGTTCCGGCGGCGACCGCATCGTGTCGTGCGGCAGCGTCGACAACAGGCGCGCGTTCTGCAGCGCCCGCATCGGGCGCGGTGCCCGCCTCGTGGAACAGGAGTCGAAGAACACGTGCCGCGAGGGGTCCACCTACGGCTTCAACCGCGACGGTATCTGGGTCGATCGGGGCTGTCGCGGCAAGTTCTCCACGGGCCGCTGAGCGGCCTGTCGCAGCGCATGGGAATCCCCGGCTCGTGGTACGATCCGAGGTCTTTTCCCCAGAGTTCCCAGCGCATGCGCACCCACCTTTGCGGACTCATCGACGAGTCGCTGATCGGCCAGGACGTCACTCTCTGCGGGTGGGTCAACACCCTTCGCCTCCAGAGCCATGTGGCCTTCGTCGACCTCCGCGATCATGAGGGTCTCGCCCAGGTGGTGATCGAGCGCGAAAACGAGGCCGCCTTCGCCGTCGCCGGCGAGCTGGGTTATGAATTCGTGGTGAAGGTCACCGGCCAGGTCCGCAAGCGCCTGTCGGCCAACGACAAGCTCAAGACCGGCACGGTGGAACTGCTGGCGGACAAGGTCGAAATCCTCAACGCCGCGCGCGACCTGCCGTTCGCCCTGCACGAAACGCCCAACGAGGACTTGCGGATGACTTACCGCTACCTCGACATGCGCCGTCCGGAAATGCAGAAGATGATGCGCACCCGTACCGCGCTGGTGCGCGAGCTGCGCCGCTACCTCGATGCGGCCGGCTTCCAGGACATCGAAACCCCGATCCTGACGAAGGCGACGCCCGAGGGCGCGCGCGATTACCTCGTGCCGAGCCGCGTGCATCCAGGTCAGTTCTACGCCCTGCCGCAGTCGCCGCAGTTGTTCAAGCAGATCCTGATGATGGCCGGCTTCGACCGCTACTACCAGATCGCCCGCTGCTTCCGCGACGAAGACCTGCGTGCCGACCGGCAGCCGGAATTCACCCAGCTCGACCTTGAGTTCGCGTTTGTCGAAGAGCGCGACGTCCAGGATTTCGTCGAGAACCTGATTCGCCACGTGTTCCGCGAAGTGCGTCATGTGGAACTGGATGCCGTCTTCCCACGCATGACCTACGAAGAGGCCATGCGCCGCTTCGGCTCGGACAAGCCCGACCTGCGTATCCCGCTGGAACTGGCCGACATCGCGGAAGCGGTGAAGCACGTGGAGTTCAAGGTGTTCTCCGGCCCTGCCAACGATCCCGCCGGCCGCGTCGCCGCATTGCGCGTGCCGGGCGCCGCGGACCTCTCGCGCAAGGACATCGACGGGCTCGCCGAATATGCCGCCAGGTACGGTGCGAAAGGCCTCGCCTGGCTGAAGGTGGAAGACCTGGCCAAGGGCCGCGACGGCATCAACTCGCCGGTGGCGAAGTTCCTCGACGACGCCGCCCTCGAGCAGGTGCTGAAGCTCACCGGCGCCGGCACGGGCGACATCGTGTTCTTTGGTGCGGGCGCATGGAAGACGGTCACCGATTTCATGGGCGCATTGCGCATCAAGCTGGGTCGCGATCGCGGCATGGTGGAGGACAGCTGGAAGCCACTGTGGGTCACCGACTTCCCGATGTTCGAATACGACGAGGAAGAAAAGCGCTTCGTCGCGCTCCACCATCCATTCACCGCGCCGAACGTCGACGACATCGCGGAACTGCGCGCCAACGCCGCCGTGGCGGTAAGCCGCGGCTACGACATGGTGCTCAACGGCAACGAGATCGGCGGCGGGTCCATCCGTATCCATCGTCCGGAAATGCAGAGCGCCGTGTTCGACCTGCTCGGCATCGGCGAGGCCGAGGCAGAGGCCAAGTTCGGCTTCCTGCTGAAGGCGCTGCGCATGGGCGCGCCGCCGCATGGCGGCCTCGCCTTCGGCATCGATCGCATCGCCGCACTGATGGCAGGTACCGAGTCCATCCGCGACGTGATCGCCTTCCCGAAGACCACCAGCGCGCAGGATCTCATGACCGACGCGCCGTCGCAGGTTTCGGAGCCACAGCTGAAGGAACTGCACGTGCGCGTGGCCGCGGCGGAGCCGGCGAAAGCCTGACCCGGATGCCTCTATGACCGCCTCCCAGGTCCACGTCCTGCTGTTGCATGGGCTGTGGATGCGCGGCTTTGCCATGGCCATGCTGCACCGGCGCCTCCGCGAGGAAGGTTTCCAGGTCCATCAGTTCGAGTACATGAGCGTGGCCGCGCCGCCCGAAAAGGCGATCGCGCGGCTGCGCAAGCGCATCCGCGCACTGGCACCGGGCCCCGTCCACGTGGTCGGGCATAGCCTTGGTGGCGTCCTGGCCTTGCTGGCCTGCCGCGAAGACGACCTGCCGGACGGGCGCATCGTCTGCCTGGGCTCGCCGCTCAACGGCAGCGGGGCCGCTCGCGGTCTCACCCATCGCTGGGGCGACGTGCTGCTCGGGCGGTCGAAGGAACTGCTCGAGCACGGCCTGGACCGCTGGGATGGCCTCCGCGAGGTAGGCGTCATCGCTGGTCGCCAGCCGATGGGGCTGGGTTCGCTGGTGGGCGACGTGGGTATCGAACACGACGGTACCGTGGGGGTGGAGGAAACCCGTTTGCCAGGTCTCACTGCCCACTGCGTCCTGGAAACGAGCCATACGGGCATGCTTGTTTCCGCGGACGTTGCACGCCAGGCGGCGCTTTTCCTCAAGGAAGGCCGCTTCGACACGCCGCAGGCCCCGTAGGAGAGCGCCCTGCGCGCGACAGCCTTTCGCCTCAGTCTCCAGGATTACGCGCCAGTTCCAGGGCCCGGCCCCAAAACATGTCGCGCGCAGGGCGCGCTCCTACGCTAGAATCGCGGCCCTGTCCGTCCGGTATGTCCAGGAATCGAACATGGGTAGAGGCCCGTCCATCGAAGGTCGCAAGAACGCCGAAGACGCCAAGCGCGCCAAGGTGTTCACCAAGCTGATCCGCGAAATCACCATCGCCACGCGCGGCGGTGTGCCCGATCCGAACGGCAATCCGCGCCTGCGCGCCGCCGTCGACAAGGCGTTGGCCGCCAACATGACCAAGGACACCATCGAGCGTGCGATCAAGCGCGGTTCGGGTGCCGAGGGCGGCGCGGACATGCACGAGATCCGCTACGAGGGTTACGGCCCTGCGGGCACCGCGCTGATCATCGACTGCGTCACCGACAACCAGACCCGCACCGTGGCCGACGTTCGCGCCGCGCTCAACAAGCTCGGCGGGAACATGGGCACCACCAACTCGGTGGCGTTCCAGTTCACCCGCGTGGGCCAAGTGGTGGTTCACACCGGCGGCGACGCCGGTGTCGAGGCGAAGCTGGAAGAAGCCGCCATCGAGAACAATGCCGAAGACATCGCGATCGGGAATGGCGTGGGCACCGTGCTGGTCGCGCCCGATCCGATCGCCGTGGAAGTCATGCGCAAAGTGCTGGCGGCAGCCGGTTTCGACGTGGATAGCTCCGATGTGATCATGCGTCCGAACGGCCCGCTGGTCACCCCGGCCGGCGAAGCGCTGGAGCAGTTCGAAAAGCTGCTGGAGCGCCTGAATTCGCTCGACGACGTGGATGAGGTCTACCACAACGCCGTCCTGCCGGCCCACGACGAGGGCTGAAGCCCCGTCGCCTCATGATCCGCATCCTCGGTATCGATCCGGGCAGCCAGCGCACCGGCGTCGGCGTCATCGACGTGACGGACAACGGCACGGTGACCCACGTATGGCACGGCGCGCTGCTGGTGTCGGGGGAGGCGAGTTTTCCGCTGCGCCTGAAACGCATATTTGACGAACTCTGCGGCATCATCGGCGAGCACGGTCCGGCGGAAGCCGCGATCGAGCGCGTGTTCATGGCGCGCAACGCGGACTCGGCCCTGAAACTGGGCCAGGCGCGTGGCGCGGCCGTGTGTGCCGTGGTCAGCCAGGGAATCGTCGTGCACGAGTACGCAGCGACCGAGGTGAAGCAGGCAGTAGTCGGTACCGGTCGTGCCGACAAGGCCCAGGTCCAGCACATGATCGGGATGATCCTCGGCATCAAGGGCCCGCTGCAGGCGGATGCCGCCGATGCGCTGGCGATCGCGATCGCCCATGCGCATACCCGTTCCAGCATCGAACGCGTGGGCATCCCGCGCACGGCATGGAGACGTCGCCGATGATCGGCCGCTTGCGTGGCACCCTGATCAGCAAGCAGCCACCGTCCCTCCTCGTCGAGGTGGGCGGCGTGGGCTACGAGGTCGACGCGCCCATGTCGACCATCTACGACCTTCCCGCCACGGGTAAGGAAGTGATCCTGCTCACCCATTACGCGGTGAAGGAAGACGGCGTGGCGCTTTATGGCTTCATGCGTGAGGCCGAGCGGGCGATGTTTCGCAACCTGATCAAGGTGAGCGGCATCGGCGCGAAGATCGCGCTGGCCGTGCTTTCAGGTGTCTCCACCGATGAACTTGCGCGCCTGGTGCATGCGGGGGACGTCGTGGCGCTGACCAAGATCCCCGGCATCGGCAAGAAAACCGCCGAGCGCATGGTGGTGGAATTGCGCGACCGGGTGGACGCCGCGGGTGTTCGCCTGCCGGTCAGCACCCTGGGCGAGGCCGCGCCCGTGGACCCCGTGGGCGAGGCCACTGTCGCCTTGCAGCAACTTGGCTACAAGCCGGTGGAAGCCTCGCGGTTGGTACAGAAGGCCGCGGCGGAAGGCGATTCCGCCGAGGCCATTATCCGCAAAGCGCTTCGCGCGGCGCTCGGAGGTTGAAAGTGAAGACGGAAAACGAGGCCGGCGACGTCCAGAACGCGCATAGCCGGCGACTGGGCGCCCTGGCGCTGGGCGCCATCGGCGTCGTCTTCGGCGATATCGGCACCAGCCCCCTGTACACGATGAAGGAAACGCTGGGCACGCATGGCATGACACCGCACCCGGCGGCCGTGCTGGGCGTGCTCTCGCTTATCTTCTGGTCGCTGATCATGGTGGTGTCGCTGAAGTACGTCACCTTCGTCATGCGCGCGGACAACAAGGGCGAGGGCGGCATCATGGCGCTGATGGCGCTGGCGCAGCGCAGTGTCAGCGGCTCGCCGCAGGCACGCTGGGTGCTCGCGGCGATCGGTATCTTCGGTGCCTCGCTGTTCTACGGCGACGGCGTCATCACGCCGGCCATTTCGGTGCTTTCGGCCGTGGAAGGCCTGGAGATCGCCGCGCCGCAGCTCGATACCTACGTGCTACCCATCTGCCTCGTCATCATCTTCATCCTTTTCGCCGTGCAGCGGCACGGCACCAACATCGTCGGCAAGGCCTTTGCGCCGGTGATGGTGGCCTGGTTCCTGGTCCTGGCTTTCCTCGGGCTTCGCCAGATCGTGGCGCATCCGCAGGTGCTGGTCGCCCTGAATCCGTGGTATGCGGTCACATTCTTCCAGGAATACGGCAAGCTTTCGTTCATCGCCCTCGGTGGCGTGGTCCTGGCGCTCACCGGTGCCGAAGCGCTGTACGCGGACATGGGCCATTTCGGCAAGCGGCCGATCAGGCTGGCGTGGTTCTGCTTCGTCCTGCCTGCGCTGCTGATCAATTATTTCGGCCAGGGCGCGCTGCTGCTGCACGACCGCAGCGCCATCGAAAACCCGTTCTACCGGATGGTGCCGGAAGAGTGGCTCTATCCGATGGTGGCGCTGGCCACGATGGCGGCGATCATCGCTTCGCAGGCGGTCATTTCCGGCGCGTTCTCGATGACGCGCGAAGCGATGTCGCTCGGCTATTCGCCGCGCATGGCCGTGGTGCACACCTCGCACGAAATGTCGGGGCAGATATTCGTGCCCTGGGTGAACCGGCTGCTGCTGGTGCTGGTGTTCCTCGCGGTGCTCGGTTTCCGCTCGTCGAACAACCTGGGCGCGGCCTACGGCATCGCCGTGACCGGCACCATGACGATGACCACGCTGCTGGCGCTGGTCGTCGCGCGCCGGCGCTGGCACTGGCATTGGTCCGCGGTTATCACGGTGGGCGTCATCTTCCTCATCACCGATCTTTCGTTCTTCGGCGCGAACGCGCTCAAGATCGCCCACGGCGGCTGGTTCCCGCTGGTGCTGGGCGTGATCATCTTTACCGTGATGACCACCTGGCGTCGCGGCAGGGACCTCGTGGTTCGCGAGATCAAGCAATCCGGCCTGGCGCTGGAGCCGTTCGTGGCGAACATTGCCGACCACCCGCCGCTGATCGTCCCCGGCACGGCCGTGTTCCTTACCGCCAACCAGAACGCCGTGCCGCATGCGATGCTGCACAACCTGAAGCACAACAAGGTGCTGCACGAGCGCAACGTGCTGCTGACCGTGGAAATGCTCGAGACGCCGGTGGCGGAGCCTGACGAGCGCATGGAGGTGATCGAATACGGCGGCGGCTTCTACGGCCTGCAGTTGCGCTACGGCTTCGCCGAGGACCCGAATATCCCGGTGTCGCTCTCCCGTGCCGGCGCCCTCGGCCTCGATTTCGACATGATGGACACCACGTTCTTCCTGTCCCGCGAAACCATCGTCGCCGACATTCGCCGCCCCGGCATGGCCCTGTGGCGCGACAAGCTCTTCGCCTTCCTTGCCCGCAACGCCATGCCTGCCACGGCCTTCTTCCAGATCCCGGGCAACCGCCTGATCGAGCTTGGAGCGCAGGTCGAGATCTGACGGGGGTGCGGGCTGGATGCCATAATGCCGGCATGTCCGAACACCGCATCATTTCCTCCGCTGCCGCCATGGACGACGAGTCGCTGGAGGCCAGCATCCGTCCCAAGCGACTGGCCGAATACCTTGGCCAGCGGACGGTGCGTGAGCAGATGGCCATCTATATCGAGGCGGCGCGGCGGCGCGGCGGGGCGCTGGACCACGTCCTCATCTTCGGGCCGCCCGGATTGGGCAAGACCACTCTGTCGCACGTGATCGCCAACGAACTGGGGGTGAACGTGCGGTCGACCTCGGGGCCGGTGCTCGAACGCGCAGGGGATCTTGCCGCGCTGCTCACCAATCTCGAAGCGAACGACGTCCTCTTCGTGGACGAGATCCACCGGCTGTCCCCGGTCGTCGAGGAAGTTCTGTATCCGGCGATGGAGGATTTCCAGATCGACATCATGATCGGCGAAGGTCCCGCGGCCCGTTCGATCAAGCTCGACCTGCCTCCCTTCACACTGATCGGTGCGACCACCCGCGCGGGCCTGCTTACCGGGCCCCTGCGCGACCGCTTCGGCATCATCCAACGGCTGGAGTTCTACAGCGTCGACGAGCTCACGGCGATCGTCCGTCGCGCGGCACGGATCTTCGGCATCGAGTGCGAGGTCGAGGGTGCCGTGGAGATCGCGCGGCGCGCCCGCGGCACGCCGCGTATTGCCAACCGCCTGCTGCGCCGGGTACGCGACTTCGCCGAAGTACGCGGTGACGGACGGATCACCCATGCGCTGGCCCGCGCGGCCACCGACATGCTCAAGGTGGATGCCGAGGGCTTCGACGACCTGGACCGTCGCCTGCTCGGCATCATCATCGAGAATTTCGACGGCGGCCCGGTGGGCGTGGAATCGCTGGCCGCGGCCCTCAGCGAGGACCGTGGCACCCTCGAGGACGTGGTCGAGCCCTACCTGATCCAGCAGGGATACCTGATCAGGACAGCGCGGGGCCGTATGGCCTCCGCCAAGGCCTGGCGGCACCTGGGCCTCACCCCGCCGCCCCGGCAGGCGGCTACCCCAGACCTTTTCCCGGACGAGGCATGAGCGTTTTCAGCTGGCCCGTGCGGATCTACTGGGAAGATACCGACGCAGGCGGCGTCGTCTACCACGCCAACTACCTCCGCTTCATGGAACGGGCACGGACGGAATGGTTACGTGCCCAGGGCATCGACCAGCTGGCCCTGCGCGAGACGACGGCGCTCGGCTTCGTGGTCCGCGACATGCACCTGGATTTCCACCTTCCGGCCCGTCTGGATGATGAACTCCGGGTGACGGTGAGCGTCAAAGAGCAGCGTTCAGCCAGTATGCTGTTCGGTCAGGAGATCGTGCGAGGGGAGGCGGCACTGGTTCGCGCAAAGGTGCGCGTGGCGTGCGTCAACCTGGACACGATGCGCCCGGCGCAGATCCCTGCAGACCTGTTTCCCAACGACAACCCTATTACCTGAAGCCAGATACCCGGCGGAGTGCCCTTAAGCGATGAACGGTGGACTGAACATTTTCAAGCTGGTGTCGGAAGCGAGCCTGCCCGTGCAACTGGTCATGCTTCTCTTGCTGGTGTTCTCGTTCCTGTCCTGGGTGATCATCATCCGCAAGTACAGCCAGCTGAAGACGGCGCACGACAACGCCGAGACCTTCGAGGACCGTTTCTGGTCCGGTGGCGACCTGGCCGCCCTGTTCCGCGAGGTAGGTAATCGCGATGGCCAGCACGGCATAGAGAACGTCTTCGAGGCCGGCTTTCGCGAATTCGCCCGCCAGCGCCAGCGCCGCGTGAGCGACGCCAATCGCGTCCTCGAGGGCTCCGAGCGCGCCATGCGCGTGGCCGGTACCCGCGAGATCGGCAAGCTGGAGCAAAACCTGGAGTTCCTCGCCAACGTCGGCTCGATCAGCCCGTACGTGGGCCTCTTCGGCACCGTCTGGGGCATCATGGGCGCCTTCCAGGGCCTGGGCGAAATGAAGGACGTGACCATCTCCGTGGTCGCCCCGCACATTTCCGAAGCGCTGATCGCTACCGCGATGGGGCTGTTCGCCGCCATCCCGGCCGTCTGGGCGTACAACCGCTACGCCAACAAGGTGGAGCGACTCGCGTCGCGCTACGAGGTCTTCCAGGAAGAGTTCTCCTCCGTGCTGCAGCGCCAGATCCACACCGACGACGTGGCCTGAGCGGAGCGTACGCAATGCGCACTAATTACCGCCGGCAGAAGCGGAAACTGAAATCCGAGATCAACGTCGTGCCTTACATCGACGTGATGCTCGTGCTGCTTATCATCTTCATGGTCACCACGCCGATGATGAACCTCGGCGTCGACATCCAGTTGCCACAGACCAATGCCAAGTCGCTGCAGGACAAGAAGGACCCGATCGTCGTTTCCGTGGACGAGAACGGCCAGATCTACCTCACCGCCAACGGCGCCAAGCGCGAGCCGGTGAGCGAGGATGAATTCCGGAAGAAGGTCACCGCCTTCCACAACGCGAATCCTGAGCTCCAGGTCCTGGTCGCGGGCGACCAGCGCGTGGGCTACGGCAAGGTTTATTCCATCCTCCCGATCCTCCAGGAGGCTGGCGTCTCCAAGATCGGCCTGATGAGCCAGCCGCAGTCGGCGCAGAATGGAAAACCGTAACGGCACGCCCCGCGCGGTCTTCCTCGCCGCGCTCCTGCACATCGGCATCGTGGCCTTCCTGGGCTTCGCGATCATTCCGTGCTCGGATTACGAGAAATGGGCGGAGGCCGTCGGCCTGCCGGCGGAGTGGAATCCGCTGAAGTGCCCGGCGCCCCTCGAACTCCCCGGCCAGATCATCGAGGCGACCCTCGTCGGCCCCACCGGCAGCCCGCCGCCGAAGGCCACCAAGGTCAAGCCGACCCCGGACACCACGCCGCCACCACCCGCGGTGCCGACGCCACCTCCTCCGCAGCCGGAGAAACCCAAGGTCGAGACGCTTCCGCCGCCACCGAAGCAGCCGGACCTCAAGGACCAGGAGCACGTCGTCGACGACGCCGTGCAGAAGGCTGAGGACGCCAAGCGCCTGCAGGAAGAGAAGCAGCGCCAGCGCCAGGCCGAGCTGGATGCCGAGCAGGAGCAGAAGAAGAAAGAGAAGCAAAAGGAAATCGACGACATCTTCAAGCAACTCGACGTGGCGAAGGCCCAGACGAAGAAGGCCGACACCACGAAGAAGCAGGCGGAGCAGCAGCTGAAGGACCTCCAGAACGCCAAGGACGACGGCCTGCCGGACCTTCCACCGGCTGACCAGAAACAGTCGGGCACTAACGGGCGCGACACGGGGAAGCTTGGCCAGTACCTGGCGGCCATCCAGAACTCGGTGACCCAGAACTGGCTCAGGCCGGAAAGCATGCCCCCGACCCCTTGCATGGTGCACATCGTCCAGGTGCCGGGTGGCCAGGTGCTCAGTGCGAAGGTGGACTCGAGCTGCCCTTACGACGCCGCCGGCCGCGCCTCGGTGGAGAACGCCGTGCTGCGCGCCCAGCCCTTGCCCTACCAAGGCTTCGAGGATGTTTTCCAGCGCAACCTAACGTTCACGTTCAGGCCGCAATGATGTAGCGCGCCCCGCCCCGGCCAAGCGCCGGGGCAGGGCGGTTCAGATTCGGGTCACGCATGAAGTGACCATCGCGTTAACATTTCGCAGTCCCACATACTCAGGCCGCAATGAACCCGCCCATGCGCAGAACGTTTTCCCGACTCGTCATCCTCCTGGCCGCGCTGGCCGCCCTCGTGGCCGGCCCGGCTACCGCCCAGTCGCTCAATGTGGAAATCGTCGGCGGGCTGAAAACGGCGATTCCCGTCGCCGTCGTCCCCTTCGCCCAGGCAGGCGGAGCGCCGCTGCAGACCGATGTCGCCGACGTCATCCGGGCGGATTTCAACCGTTCCGGCAAGTTCCGTTCCCTGGACAAGAACGACCTCGTCGAGACCCCGTCCCAGGGCGCGGACATCAAGTTCGCCACGTGGCGCCTGCTCAAGCAGGACTACCTGACCATCGGTCGCATCAGCGACGCCGGCGGCGGCATGCTCAAGGTCGAGTACGAACTGTGGGACGTGAATCGTCAGCAGAGCCTGCTCGCCCAGTCGTTTACCGCTCCGGCGGGCGACCTCCGCGGCGTGGCCCACCAGATCGCCGACCAGATCTACGAAAAGATCACCGGCGTACGTGGCGCGTTCTGGACCCGCATCGCCTACATCACGGCCGTGGGTACCGGTAACAACACCACCTACTCGCTGATCGTGGCCGATTCGGACGGCTACAACCCGCAAGTCGTGGCGCGTTCGCGCGAGTCCCTGCTCGGCCCGGCCTGGTCACCGGACGGCAGCAAGATCGCCTACGTGTCCTTCGAAAGCGGTAACTCGCAGGTCTACGTGCAAAACATTTCCACGGGCTCGCGCAGCCTCATCGCTTCGCACCCGCGGGGTATCAACAGTGCCCCGTCCTGGTCGCCGGACGGCAGCAAGCTGGCAGTGAGCCTGTCCTACGTCGGTAACCCGGAGATCTTCGTCATCGACGTGGGCAGCCGGACCGAAACCCGGGTCACCAACAACTTCGCCATCGACACCGAGCCCACCTTCACCCCGGACGGCCAGAGCATCATTTTCACGTCCGACCGCTCAGGCAAGCCGCAGCTCTACCAGATGCCAGCCTCGGGCGGCTCTGCCCAGCGGCTCACCTTCCAGGGCGGCTTCAACGCCAGCGCCTCGGTGAGCTACGACGGCAAGCAGATTGCGATGGTGCAGGGTAACGGGAACGTGTATCGTATCGCCATCATGGACCGTAGTCTGGGTGGGCAGGTGCGTTTCGTTTCCCCGGGTAACGTGGACGATTCGCCCAGCTTCGCGCCCAATGCCAGCATGTTGCTGTATGCGGCATCGCAGGGTACGCGCGGAGTCCTATATGCGGTTTCAGCCGATGGCCTCGTACGCCAGCGTCTCGTTCTGTCGGACGGCGACGTGCGTGAGCCGTCCTGGGGACCCTATCGACAGCGCTGATGGCGCGCCCTTCCGGGCGGCGACATTGGCAACGTCCAGGGAAGGGCGCGGCATGGCCGCGCCTTTTCGGCGGACGAAAGGTTTTCCAGCAGCCGCCTTCGGGCGGTTGCCGGAGCGAAGACGCCGGGTGCGGGACAGCGCCCCGTCGGAGTAGATGTAAGTAGAAAAACAGCCGGACAACCGGCGGTGCCTGTCCCGAAACCGAAAACCGACTGTCGGAACTCAACTGTTGAAGGAACGTCCCATGAATAAGACCGTTACCGTCACCCTGGCTGCCCTGCTCTGCGTTGGCGCGGCCGCCTGCTCCAAGAAGAACACCAAGCCGGCTCCGATGCCGGAACAGCAGCCGGTCGCCACGGCACCGCAGCCGACCAGCGACGGTAAGTACCAGCCGTCCGATCTCGACACCGATGCCTGCCTCCGTCAGCGCGTCGTCTACTTCGACTTCGACAAGAACGATGTCAAGCCGGAGTTCCAGCAGATCATCGCTTGCCACGCCAAGTACCTGCAGGACCGTCCGCAGTCGGCCATGACCCTCGAGGGCAACACCGACGAGCGCGGAACGCGCGAGTACAACCTGGGCCTCGGCGAGCGTCGCGGCAATGCCGTCTCCAGCGCCCTCCAGGCTGCCGGTGGTTCGGCTGGCCAGGTCAACGTGACCAGCTACGGCAAAGAGAAGCCGACCTGCCGCGAGCACAACGAAGACTGCTGGGGCAAGAACCGTCGCGTCGAGATCGTGTACACCGCGAAGTAAGTAATGAAGAAGACTCTGGCTAACAGCTTCACGGCCAGGCTTGGCGTGGCGGGCGCTATCGCGTCCGCCACGCTATTCGCTTTCCCGGCCGCCGCCCAGGACACCCGCCTCAGCCTCGCCGACCGCGTATCGCGGCTCGAGCAGCAGTCGCAGGCGCAGGCCGGTACCACGTCCCTGGTGAACCAGGTCAACGATCTGCAGCAGCAGCTGTCCCAGCTGCAGGGCCAGATCGAAGAGCTGCAACACCAGAACCAGCAACTCCAGGATTCCCAGAAGGCGCAGTACGCGGACATCGATTCGCGACTGGGCCGTATTGAGAAGGGTGGGGCGCCGCAGGGCCAGCAGCCCGCCGCCTCGGCCACCGCGCCGCCGGCCCCTTCCGCACCATCCGCCGCCGCGCCGGCAGTGGCGCAAGCCGCCGCGGCCAGTGCGGCGGCCGCGCCTGCCAGCGCGCAGGGCCAACCGGCCAGCACCGACCAGCAGGCCGCTTACGATGCCGCCTTCAAGTCATTGCGCGCTGGCGATTACGTCACCGCTTCCCGCGGCTTCCGCGACTTCCTGGTGAAGTACCCGGACAGCCCGCTCGCACCGAATGCCTACTACTGGCTGGGCGAGTCGTACTACGTGACGATGAACTACCCCGTCGCCATCGAGGCCTTCCAGCGCCTCGTGAAGCAGTATCCGCAGAGCGACAAGGTGTCAGATGGCCTGCTCAAGGTCGGCTATTGCCAGATCGAGCTGAAGCAGCCGGACGCCGCCATCGCCACGCTGAAGCAGGTCTCCGCCAAGTATCCGGGCACGAAGGCCGCTGGCCTCGCACAGGAACGCCTGCGCCGGCTGCAGCGCCAGACGGCCAACTGATTCCATGAACGGCAGCACCGCAACGCCGGCGGACGTCTCGCCGGCCAGGCCCGTCCGGGAGCGGCTGCGGATCACCGAGATCTTCCATTCCGTGCAGGGCGAGGCCGATGCCATCGGCTGGCCCACGGTGTTCGTGCGCCTCACCGGCTGTCCGTTGCGTTGCGTCTGGTGCGACACCGAGTACTCCTTCCACGGAGGCCAGTGGCACGACATCGACGCGATTCTCGACGAGGTCGCCAGTCATGGCGCGCATCACGTCTGCGTGACCGGAGGTGAGCCGCTGGCGCAGAAGCGTTGCCTGATCCTGCTGCACAAGCTCTGCGATGCCGGCTACGAGGTGTCGCTGGAAACCTCCGGCGCGCTCGACGTGTCCCAGGTCGACCCCCGCGTGCGCAAGGTGATGGACCTCAAGGCGCCGGACTCCGGCGAGTGCGCACGTAACCTGTGGTCCAACCTCGACCACCTCCTGCCGCACGACCAGGTCAAGTTCGTGATCGCGAGCCGCGCCGACTTCGAATGGTCGCGCGACACCGTCCGCGAGCATGCGCTCGATCGCAAGGCCATGGTCCTGTTCTCGCCCGTGTGGTCGAAGGTCGAGCCGCGCGAACTGGCCGAGTGGATCCTTGCCGAACGCCTCCCCGTGCGCTTCCAGATGCAGTTGCACAAGCTGCTCTGGAACGACGCCGCAGGTCATTGATTCCAGGGTTATCGCATGAACGATTCGAACACTTCCCCCAAGGCCGTCATCCTCGTGTCCGGCGGCATGGACTCCGCGGTCACGATCGCCATGGCGCGTGAACAGGGCTTCGAGGTGTACGCGCTGAGCGTCGCTTATGGCCAGCGCCACAGCTCCGAACTCGAAGCCTCCGAGCGCGTGGCGACCATGCTGGGCGCCGTGGTGCACAAGACCGTGAATGTCGACCTGCGCAGCATCGGCGGCTCAGCGCTCACCGCCGATATCGACGTGCCGGAAGAGGGCGGCGAAGGCATTCCCGTGACCTATGTGCCGGCGCGCAACACCATCATGCTGTCGATCGCGCTGGGCTGGGCGGAAGTACTCGGTTCGAACGACATCTTCTGCGGCGTCAACGCGGTCGATTACTCCGGCTATCCGGACTGCCGTCCCGCCTTTATCGAGGCCTTCCAGACGCTGGCGAACGTCGCGACGAAAGCAGGCGTGGAAGGCGCGGGCATCCACATCCATGCGCCGCTGATGCAGATGGGCAAGGGCGACATCGTGCGCGAAGGCATGCGCCTGGGCGTGGATTTCGCGGCGACGGTCAGCTGCTACCAGGCCGATGCCGACGGCCGAGCCTGCGGCCATTGCGATGCCTGCCGTCTACGCGCGGAAGGCTTCGCGAAGGCCGGCGTGCCGGATCCCACGCGGTACGTCTGACTTCGGTCAGGGCGAGGGCTCGGTGGCTCGGTTCGCATTCAACGCATCCACGATGACCTTGTCTGAGGAACCGAAGCAACAAGAGACGACATGAACGCCTACGTGGTTCAACTGGCTCATCATCTGCTCCTTGGTCAATCTTCCCGCGTCGACGACCTGGACGTTGATGCCGGCCGCTTCCGCGATGGAACCCAGGTGCGTCTGATCGAACTTGATGTACTCGTCGTCACTGAGCCTCGGTAAGCCTGTTTCGGGATTCCAGTTATCGCCATCCCTCATGCCCATATAGCCTGTGTATAGCGCGAGTCTCCCGGTCTTCAGTTTCTGCAATTCCTGGACCAGCAGGCCAGCGCTTTCGGCGGTCAGCGATGTGTCGGATGTCCAGATACGGCTCTTGGGGTTCCCTGGATGGGTTCTCATTTGCCAGTTTCCCACTTGCTTGTGACGACTCCCGCGTGCGGGATCTCCCTGGGTTTCCCCCTTGCGTTGTGGCACCCTGGTGGACGGAATGTCTTCCGTTCGGGGGAAACTGGTTCGCGCTTGCTTCGCGGGCGAGGGCCCGTCCGCGGGTGCCTCCGAACCGCTCGCGAGCCGCCCGAGCACCACAGCTCCGGGAATCGCGGGGGGAGCCAGGGAACCTTGCGGAATACCGGATGAAACGCTTGCGGCGTCCATGGAAGCGGCGATGGCATTGGCAATTATCGCGGGCGTGGAAGAGCCGCCCGGTTGATCGATGACGGCGAACGCTACCGACGGCGGGACTTCCTCGCCGGCTGTGCGGAGAAGGCCCCCGTGCAAGCGTTTCCACATATGCCCCGACGGGTCCACCCGATTGATCGGATCGCCGCTGCAGTAGGCATAGCGATTGAGACCGCCAGCACCGAAGGGGCTCATCGTGTCGGGTGACAGCAGCCGGCGCAGCAGAGGGCTGTAGGGCCGTTTGCCGAGCAGGTACCAGCGGGTAGCTGTTTCGATGCGTTCGCCCGCGTAACTCGAATGAGTGCGGCCACCTTGCAGATGGGCGCCGTACGCGCCGTAAATCTTGTCCATAATCGTTCGAAGCCATCCCGTCCTGGGACTTGCAGTGTACGCTCCGAACGCCTCCAGTCACGAATGACCGCTACGCATCTTCGGTGGATGCGATGCAATGGCGCTGTCGAAAGGTGATTTGCAGTGGCCGGTGTGGCCGATCGGCGCACCCATCCTGCCTGGTTCAGCCGGCTGCCCGCAACAATGGCGACACGTACGGCTACGATCAGGAAATGACGCGTCCGGCGAGAGCGAATGGTGGGTCGTGCCGGATTCGAACCGGCGACCTACGGATTAAAAGTCCGCTGCTCTACCAACTGAGCTAACGACCCACACGCGAGAACCGGCAAGTTTACGAGGCGGAGGCGGGCGACACAACCCGAAGAGGCATTCCGGTTCAGGTGGTGAGGATGATGGCTTCGACGTCGCCGCCCGCGTCGCGCCACGCGCCCAGTCCGCCGGTCAGCGGCCTGACGTTGGAGAAGCCGAGTTTGCTCAGGCGCTCCGCGACCTTGGCGGCCGAAACCTCGTTCGGGCACGAGCAGTAGATCACCAGGACGCTGTGCCGGGGCAGGGTAGCCAGTTCCCGGTCGGCAGTCGTAAGGTCGAACAGGCGCGACCCGGGGATCACGAAGGGATCGTCGCGGCGGCTTATGGACGAGCGCACGTCGACAATCAGCGCGCCGGGCTCGCTGGAAAGGAGCAGAGACAGTTCGTCGGCCGAGATCCGGCTCTTGCGCAGGCGCACGATCAGCAGCGAGCGGCGCATGTAGCGGAAGGCGATCCACAGCACCAGCCCGATCGCCGCGACCGCGGCCATGCCGATGCCGAACTCGCGAAGCACGCCCAGCACCGCGTCGATCTGCCGGTAGAACAGCATGCCCGCGGATAGTCCCACGGCCACCCACAAGGCGGCGCCCAGCAGGTCGTACACGGTGAAGCGCGAGAAGCGTGTATCGCCCGCACCGGCGATGGGAATCGCCACCAGGGAGAGCCCGGGAACGAAGCGCGAGACAAGCAGCAGCTTTACGCCGCGCTTCTCGAAGAAACCACTCGCACGGCGCACGCAGGTGTCGGGCGAAAGCGAGACACGGCAGAGTCCGTCCAGCACGCGGTAACCGAAACGGCGGCCTGTGAGGAACCAGGCGGCATCGCCCAGAAACGCGCCCGTGAGCGCGGCGAGGAAGGTGCCGATGATGAGCAGCGGATCGTGCCCCGCCACGAGCGTGCTGCCGACCACGATGAGGGTGGGCATCGCCGGAACGGGCAATCCGATGGCACCGGCGAACACGCCGAGGAACGCCACGATAGGCGCCGTGTCCGACCAGTTGATGCTTGCCACGCCCGTGTTCCTCGAAGAGGGTCCTGTGCTCGCTGCAACGATACGCCGGTCGCCGGACGTGCGACAGGGGGCTGGGCTACCAGGCGGAGTGCCAGTGCAGTGCGGCGGCCGGGTGCGAGGCCGGGCCCACGGCGGCGCCCTCGAATTGCGCCCAGAAGAGGCTTCCGCGACCTGGGCTGGAGCGCACGCCGATTCGGCCCCCAAGCGTGTCCGCGATGCGGCGGGCCACGGCCAGGGCGAGTCCATAACCCGGATGTCCCGGCAGGCGGGTGAACTCCTCGAAGATGTGGGTCTGCATGCCGGGTTCCAGGCCCATGCCGTTGTCGCGTACCTCAAGGCGGATGGCATCGCCGCGGCGGCGGATCGCGACCAGCACGCGTCCGTGTGGCGTGCTGAGCACCGCGTTGGACACGAGCCGGTGCAGCAGTTCGCCGAACAGCGCGGGATCGACGTGCAGCGGCACGCGCCCGCCGCGCCAGCGGACATCGACGCCCAGGCGCGCGGCGTCCGCCTCGATCGTCGCCCGACCTCGCACAAACAGGTCCGAGGCGATGATGTCCACCGCCGCGGGTTCCACGGCGCCCGCGTCGAAGCGGGCCATCTCAAGCAACCCGTCGAGCAGTTCGTTGAGCCGGGTGAGGCTGCTGCGCATCTGTCCGAGCACGGCGCGCTGGCGAAGGTCTTCGCCAGGCTGCATGCCGGCGACGAAGAGCGCCAGTGCCTGCAGCGGCTGGCGGAAATGGTCGCCCACCTGTTCCACGAAGCGGGTATGCCGGGCGATATCCTGCAGACGCTGGCGCAGCGCTTCCGCCATGGCCGCGTCGTGGCGCGCACGCAGTTCCAGGAGTTCGTCGAGCAGCGCGTCGATGGCATGCAAGTCGGCGTCTTCGCCTGGTGCCTGCGCATGACGTGGATGCAGGAAGCGATCGATGCGTGCGCGCATGTGCTCCACGGGTGCCATGACGTCGTGTTCCAGGTTGCGCCGAGCAATCGCGAACAGCCAGACCACACCGGTGCAAAGAAGCAACGTCATCAGTAAGCCTGCCACATGGCGTTCATGCAACGCGGAGGCATCGGCGATGGTTTCCAACTCACCCGCCTCGGTGTTCGTCCAGGTGTGCAACTGTCGTCCAGGGACGAGCCGCCGTCCGCTGTCCACGACGAGGTCGCTCGCATCGTCACGGTGAAGAATGGCTTGCTGGGTGGGCGCACTGCGCAGGAGCGCACGGGTGAGCGCATCGCGCGTGGCGTCGTCGTTCGACGTTTCCGCGATCGACGCGGCGATACGTATCGCCTGGATGCGCGCTACTGCATGTGCGTCGGCATCCGCCGCGCGCATGTGCAGCACCCCGAGCGTGGCAGCCAACAGCAGGGCGACCACCGTCATCGGCAGCAAACCCTTGAGGATCAACTGCCTTCTGAGGGACGCAGGCCTTCCTGGCGATCGCGGCGACACGGTCATGGGGGGCCTTATGGCGCGGAGTCTCGTGACGAATCTATGAAACGCGGAAGGACAGCGCGATAGACAAGGGGAGCTAACCCGGCGGCCTATGTCGTCCGGCCTATCACTTTCCGCGCAAGCGGGCGACCAGCCCATCGTGATCGCTGCGGATCTTGCGGAACCTCGCTGCGCGCGCGCCGTCGCTTATCCATTGCGCGCTATTCGCGCGGCGCTGCTCCAGCGTGTACTCGATGTCGGCGAACGGTACGAGTTCGGCGTTGCCCGCGGGCGCGAACCCGCTGATGTCGTGGATCCGCTTGAGGTTAGCTTCCTCGCGCGCGGCATTCTTGCCCTTGCCGTAGCCGGTGATGAATGCCGCGACCTGTGCCCTCAGGGATGCAGGCAAGTCGTTTCGGATCACGATGACCGCGTGCGGGATCAGCGAGGACTTCCACAGGATGCGCAGGCGCGCGTACTGCTCGGGGAAGTGCTGCTGGAAGCGCTTGAGGTCGGCGCCTGCGGATCGATCTCGCCAGACGGTGCGGCGCCGGCCGGCAGGGCGGCAAGCAGGCAGACCAGCCAGGCGGCCAGCCAGCCCCGCATCGTCAGTCGCCCAGGTGCTGGGCGGCGACCAGGGCCTCGAGACGATTGCGCACGTGCAGCGCACGGAAGATCGCGGCCAGGTGGATCTTCACGGTGCCCTCGCTGATCTGCAATTCGCGCGCGATCAGCTTGTTCGGGCGGCCCTTCGCGAGAAGTTTCAGCACATCGATCTGGCGGTCGGTGAGGACGGTGGCCAGGCGTTCCTTGGTGGTCAGCCCGTCGTTGCCATGGGACAGCGCGAACACGGGTGCCACGGTGGCGGCAGCGGAGCGCATGGCCTCCGGCGGCACGTAGATACCGCCGCCCACCACGAGGCGGACGGCATTGAGGATCACGTCGGGATGGGAGGACTTGGGAATATAGCCCTGCACGCCAAGGTCGAGGACCTGGCGAATCGACGAGGGATCTTCCGTACCGGACAGCACGATGACCGGGCGGCCTCGCGAGGCGCCGTCGTCGGCGGAGCCACCAAGGGCCTTCACGGCTTCCTTGATGTGCTCGACGCCACCTTCCGAGCCCGGCATGGCCATGTCGATGAGTGCCACGTCCGGCAGGGGGGACTCGCCCAGCCTCTCGCGAAGCGCGCTTACGGTCTCGGCTTCGACGAAATGGATATCGTCACCCAACTCGTGAAGCTTCTGCTTCACGGCTTCAATAATGAGCCGATGATCGTCCGCGATCAGAACACGCATGCCTTTCCTCCGCCCGCCAGGCTTGCGAGCCACCCCGTTGAGCGGACCATAGTCCTACGGGCCCCCGTCGGCAAGCAGGCCATCCGGCTCAGACGGCTGCACGATGGACAGTCCACGCCGAAACCATTACCTCATGGAGACGCTCTGGCGACACCGGCTTGAACAGCACCTGCGTGGCCGTCTGGTCTATGTGGTGCAGGAACTCGCCGCGGGTCTCTCCCGTGATCAGCACGCGAGCGAACGGCGGGGGGTCGCCGGGCCGTCGGCGGTAGTAGCGGTCGAGCAGGGCGATCACGTCCATGCCCGTGCCCTCGCGCAGGCGGAGGTCGGAGATGACGATATCTGGCGGCTGCATCCACTGGTGAACAGCCTCCATGGCCTGCTGGGCGTCCTCTGCCGTCATCACCTCGCAGCCCCAGCTGCCGAGAAGGTAGCTGATGCCGGCGAGGATGGTCGGCTCGTCGTCGATCACGAGCACGCGCATGCCCACGATGTCGCGGGGAATGCCCGGGTCGACGGCCGGCGCGGGCGGGGCCTCCATCATGCCCGGCTGCACCTCGGGCAGAACGATGGAGAACAAGGTGCCCTTGCCCGGGCGGGAACGGACCGAGGCGCGCGTACCCAGCAGGCCGGCGAGCTTCTGCACCGTCGACAGGCCAAGCCCGAGGCCACGCCGCGTGCCTTCCGGCCGGCCGGTTTCAGGGCCGCCTTCCACCCGGTAGAACTCGTCGAAGATGTGCTGCAGGTGTTCCTTGCCGATGCCCAGGCCGGTATCCCAGACGTCCACGCGGACCGTGCCGTCCAGCCGGCGCCGCGCGCCCACGAGCACGCCACCGGTGCGCGTGTAGCGCAGCGCATTGCTCACCAGGTTATTCAGGATGCGGGCCAGCATCGTGCGGTCGGACCTCACCCACAGGCGGGTGGTGCGCACCACCAGGCGGAGGTCGTGCTGCTCGGCCACCATGCGGAAGTTCACGCTGACGTCCTCGAACACCTCGTCCAGCGGCACGTCGCGGATTACCGCGGGCATCGCGCCGGTCTCCAGGCGGGAAAGGTCGAGCAGTTCGCCGAAGAGGTGGTCCAGCGATTCGACGCATTCCTGGATATGCGCGATGCGGTTCAGCCGAACGGGATCGAATTCGTCCACCGCGAGGCCGGAGGAGAACAGCGTGAGCGCGTAGAGCGGCTGGCGCAGGTCGTGGGAAGCGGCGGCAAGGAAGCGCGCCTTGGCGACGCTGGCCGCTTCCAGTGCCGCGTTCTTGCGGGCCAGTTCGTCGGTCGCCGTGGCAATCTCGCGTTCCATGCCGATCTGTGCGTGAAGCAGCTTGGAGGCTGCGCCATTGAAGCCGCGTTGAAGGTCGCCTATCTCCGTATCGTCGGTGACCGGCACCACCACTGTGCGGTCGCCCAGACCCAGCTGGCGCACCGCGATGGCGAGGTTGCGCAACGGCGCGCTCAGCCAGCGTGCCGTGGACCAGCCGATCATCGCCGCGATCAGCAGGCTCAGCGCCAGCCAGACCAGCGCGTTGTGCACGCTGGCGCGCTGCGCGGCCACGGCATCCTCCACGCTCACGTCCACGGTGACCGATCCGACCACGCGGCGGGACAACGGATCGAGGATCTCCCGGGATACTGTGAGGCTGTCGTCGTCGCCGCTGACGATGGAGCCGTTCACGCGGTCGGCTACGATCTCGCCGTCACGGTCGCTGATGCGCACGCGCGAGACCTGCGGAAGCTGCACGATGGATTGCGCAATCCTGCCCAGCTCGCGGCGTTCTCCGTTGCGCAGGGCGTCTCCGGACACGGTGGCGGTCTGTTGCGCGATGGCGTCCGCGGTGGACCGCCCCATCTCGCGCAAGGTGTCCATCTGGTTGCGGGTAAGCAGGGTGACCAGCAGGATCGCGCTGATAGCGGTGGGCACGAGGGCGACACAGGTCAGGCGCTGCACGAGCGAGGTGCGTCGCCAGACTTTTTCCAACCATGGAGCGGACACGTCACGCATGCATCGATTCCCCCGGCGCTACCTATCCAGGGCTGCGCGAGGGCGTAAGCCTAACGCAGAATGAAGTGGACGCGGCGTCAGCGCCTGCGGCGCACGCGTGTGAACAGGGTACGCGCAGCCAGGGGAAGGATCGTCAGGATCGCGAAGGCGGCCAGGGGGACGAGGATCCGGCCATCGAGCAGGCTGGTGGCGTTCACCTGTCCACCGCTGCCCAGTGTTTCGCCAAGGCCCGCGCCCACCGAGGTTTCCACGAACAGCGACACCGTGCCGCCGAGCCAGGTGGTACCGACGAAAAGCCATAGAGGGCAGCGTAACCAGGCCAGCGCCACCGTCATGGCGCCTAGCGGGACGATGGGCACGAAGCGCAGGGCCAGCATGTAAGTGATGGGGTGCGCCGCGAAGCCCTTGCGCAGACGCTGCGCCAGGGCAGGCGGTTCGCGGCGGCCCGCACCAAAGGCATAGCGGCTGGCCAGGTAGAGGGCCAGCGAGCCGAGTACCAGCGCTACCGACGAAAGCGCCGTGCCTTCCACCGCCCCGAACAGCAGGCCTCCGGCGAGCACGAGCACGATCGTACCGGGCACGCCGGTGGCGATCGCCAGGGTCAGCAGGCCAGCGAAGGCAAGCCGTGAAGTGACGGGATGCTCGACGATGCCGGCGCGGAGGTGACCCTCCTCGGCGAGCAAACGGTGCGGTTCGAAGCGGTCCAGCGCGCCGCTGGCGAACAGCGCGGCGCCGCCGACCAGCAGCAGGCCTAACGGCAGCAGGGCGCGCCAGCGGCTGGTCACCCGGTGCGATCCCGGTTCAATACGCCGTGCCCGATTCGCCGTAGCGGCGCAGCACGGCACGTGCCTCCTCACGGCGAATGTCACGGCGCACGGCAATGCCACGGCGCTCCAGCTCGCCGATCCAGTCCGCGGGAAGCGGACCTTCGTCGAACGATGTGAGTTCTTCTACATCCTCGGAGCGGGCGCCGATCAGAAGCTCATCGATGCCGGCCCATACCGTCGCGCCGAAGCACTGGCAGCAGGGCTGTGAACTGGTCGCGAGGACGAAGCGGCTACCGTCCTCGTTGAGGCGAAAGCGCTGCAGGCGCTGTTGCGCCGTCATGTACGCCATCATTTCCGCATGCGCCACCGAGCAGTTGTGCGGTACCACGCGGTTCACGCCCACGGCGACGATGCGATCGTTCCCGTCGAACACCGCGGCACCGAACGGGCCGCCCGTGGCAAGGTCGACGTTGAGCCCCGACAGTTCGATGGCGAGGCCGAGCTTGGCCTCGTCGCCGACGTAGTCCACCGACGTGTTCACCGCCTCGTGCACCCAGGCGGGGAGGGTGAGATGGACCTGTGCGTAGAGCATCAGGCCTGCTTCGCCCACGAATCGCGCAGGGTTACCACGCGGTTGAAAACGGGCGCGGCGAGCGTGTGGTCGTGTATGTCCGCCACGAAGTAGCCCAGGCGCTCGAACTGCACGCGGTCCTCGCGCATCGCGCCCGCCGCCGCGGGTTCCACAAAACCGTTCACGATACGGCGCGAATGCGGATTGATGTGGTCCTTGTAGGTCTTGCCGTCGGTCTCGTCGTCCGGGTCGGTCACGTCGAACAGGCGATCGTAGAGACGGACCACGGCCGGCACGGCATCGCGCGCGCTCACCCAATGGATGGTGCCCTTCACCTTGCGATCGGCTCCCGGCATGCCGCTGCGTGTGTCGAGGTCGAGTGTGCAGCGCAGTTCGACGACCTGGCCTTCCGCATCCTTCACCACGGTGTCGCAACGGACGATGCCGACGCCGCGCAGACGCACTTCGCCTTCGGGCTTCAGGCGATGGAAGCCCTTCGGCGGCACTTCGGCGAAGTCTTCGCGCTCGATCCACAGTTCGCGCGAGAACGGCACGGTGCGCGTACCGAACGATTCGTCCTTGGGATGGTTCGGGAAAGTCAGCGATTCGGCGTGTGTTTCGTCGAGGTTGGTGATGACCAGTTTCAGCGGATCGATCACGGCGAGGCGGCGCGGCGCCGTGCCGTCGAGGTCCTCGCGCACGGCACCTTCGAGCACGCCCACGTCGATCGTGCTGTTCTGCTTGCTGACGCCGATGCGCTCCCAGAACAGGCGGATGCCCGCGGGCGTGAAACCACGGCGGCGCATACCGGCGAGCGTGGGCATGCGCGGATCGTCCCAGCCGTCCACGAGGTTCTCGGACACCAGCGTGATCAGCTTGCGCTTGCTCATCACCGTGTAGTTGATGTTCCCGCGCGAGAACTCGATCTGGCGCGGCTTGCTCGGCGCCGTGGGCAGGCCGGCCGCGAGCAGCGGTTTCCAAAGCTCCGGATCGTGGGCGAGGTCGACCTTGTCCACGATCCAGTCGTACAGCGGACGATGGTCTTCGAACTCCAGCGTGCACAACGAATGCGTGATGCCTTCCAGTGCATCGGACAGGGAATGCGCGAAGTCGTACATCGGATAGATCGGCCAGGCGTCGCCGGTGTTCTGGTGATGCACCTTGCGCACCCGGTACAGCGCGGGGTCGCGCAGGTTCATGTTGCCCGAGGTCATGTCGATCTTCGCGCGCAGCGTCTTGCTGCCGTCGGCGAACTCGCCGGCGCGCATGCGCTGGAACAGGTCGAGGCTTTCCTCGACCGAACGGTCGCGGTACGGCGAATTCCGGCCCGGCGCAGTGAGCGTGCCGCGGTACTCGCGGACTTCGTCCTGGCTGAGGTCGTCCACATAAGCGACGCCCAGGCGGATCAGCTTCAGGGCCGACCGGTAGAACACCTCGAAATAATCGGAGGCATGGCGCAGTTCCGCCCACTCGAAACCCAGCCACTTCACGTCGCGCTGGATGGCCTCGACGAACTCGAGATCTTCCTTCGACGGGTTGGTGTCGTCGAAACGCAGGTTGCAGATGCCACCGAATTCAACGGCCAGGCCGTAGTTGAGGCAGATCGACTTGGCATGACCCAGGTGCAGGTAGCCGTTCGGCTCCGGCGGGAACCGGGTGCGGATCTGCGCATGCTTTCCGGAAGCAAGGTCGTCGCGGACGATCTGGCGGATGAAGTGCTGCTGCAGGAGGGGCGTTTCGGTCGACATCGCGAAAGACTCGGAGGTAGGGCGCGGCAAACGTCTGAGTTTACCTTCCTTGACGTCGTGGCGCTTGCCGAGCCGCCCTCAGGCGGGGTAGCGTGCACGGATGCGCATCGCCTACCACGCCGAATCCCTGATCGACGCCCATCTTGTGAAGGATGCGCTCGAGCAGGCGGAGATTCCGGCGTTCATCGCCGGCGAGTTCCTTACCGGCGCGGTGGGCCAGCTGCCCGCCCGCGACTTCCTGGCCGTGATGGTTCCGGATGGCGCCGCCGAGGCAGCAGAGGGCATCGTCCGCCAGGTCGACGCCCAGCTTGCCGAGGCTCGCGAGGCCGCGGCCTCCGACGACGACTTCGGCGCGGTTACCATCCCGGCCTGATCGCCCGCTCCACCTTCCAGGATCCTCATGCAGGCCATTCTCGACCTCGTCCGCGATGTGCCGGACTTTCCGCGCCCCGGCATCATGTTCAAGGACATCACGCCCCTGCTCGCCGACGCGGCGGCTTTCGGCGACTGCATCGACGCCATGTGCGAACCGTGGCGCGGCCAGGGTATCGGTGCCGTTTGCGGCATCGAATCGCGCGGTTTCATCTTCGGCGCCGCGATGGCGCGGGCCCTGGGCGCCGGCTTCGTGCCCCTGCGCAAGGCCGGCAAGCTGCCGCCGCCGGTGGTTGGCGTCGACTATGGCCTGGAATACGGGCTCGACCGCCTGGAGATCGGCACGCATGCGCTGGCGCCGGGCGAAAAGGTGGTCGTCGTGGACGATGTGCTCGCCACCGGCGGCACGCTGGAGGCCGCGCGCCGGCTGGTGGAACGCCTGGGTGCCGAAGTCGTCGGCGCCAGCGTCGTCATGGAACTGGCAGCGCTCAACGGCCGCGCCCGCTGGGCCGGCGGCGTACCGTTGCACGTGTTGATCGGGTACTGAACCGGGCGGCTCAGTGACTGGCCGGCGCCGTGGCGCAGCCCTGCGTACTCAGCAGTTCGGCGGGGACGTCGCGGATCACCTCCGCCAGCGCCTCGAAGAATGGCGTCATGGCCGAGCTCTTCCGCCACAGCATGGCGATGCGCCGGCTCGGTGCCGGGGCCTCGAATTCCACCAGTTGCACGTTGGCCGACTGCGCGATGGGCGGTTTCACGGCCAGTGCGGGCAGCAGGGTGATGCCGACGTTCGCGGACACCATCTGCCGCAGCGTCTCCAGGCTGGTGGCGCGAAAGCCGGACTTTTCGCCCGCGCCCGCCATATGGCAGACCTCCAGGGCCTGGTCACGCAGGCAATGGCCGTCCTCGAGCAGCAGCAGGTCCTGTTGCGAAAGGTCTTCCATGCGCAGCGTTTGCCGCGAGGCGAGCGGATGGCCACTTGGCACAGCCAAAAGGAAAGGTTCCTCGAACAGGAATTCCGTACGCAGGGAATCGTCGTGCACCGGCAGCGCGAGGATGCCGGCGTCGAGGGTGCCTTCGCGCAGCATATGCAGTACTTGCTCGGTCTTCTCCTCGCGAAGCAGCAGTTCCAGCCGTGGGAAGCGTTCGCGCAGGTGCGGGATCACATGCGGCAGCAGGTACGGTCCCAGGGTAGGGAAAATGCCGAGCCGGATCGTGCCCGATTCGGGATCGCGCGTGCGCTGGGCGATCGACTTGATCTCGTCGATCTGCGAAAGCACGCCGCGGGCGCGGCGGGCAATTTCACGCCCTGTTTCCGTCAGCAGGACTTTTCGCGGGGTACGTTCCACCAGCGCCACGCCCAGCTCGTCCTCGAGCTTGCGGATCTGGGTGGAAAGGGTGGGTTGGCTGACGAAGCTCGCCTCGGCTGCCCGGCCGAAGTGGCGGTACTCCGCCAGGGCGACGAGATACGACAGGTCGCGCAAATTCATGGTGGCTGCCTCGGCGGGGCTCGTGATAGATGCAGCCTATCACATTCATGCTTACAATCGATTTGGAATATATGTACCAGGCCGGTAAGCTTGCTTGGAAGAGTTCATCGTAATCCCTTCACCCAACCCTCGACGGAGAGTTCAAATGCTGAGCATTGGCGACAAGTTCCCCCAGTTCAACCTCAAGGCCGTGGCCGGTGGCCCACTGGCAAGCAAGATCGAGGACGCCTTCGTCGACGTGACGGACAAGTCCTACGAAGGTAAGTGGAAGCTTGTCTTCTTCTATCCGAAGGACTTCACCTTCGTCTGCCCGACCGAGATCAAGGGCTTCAGCGACCTGAACGAGAAGTTCGCCGATCGCGACTGCCAGATCCTGGCCGCCTCGACCGACTCCGAGTTCGTCCATCGCGCCTGGCGCATGGACCACGCCGACCTCAAGGACCTCGCCTTCCCGATGCTGGCGGACATCAAGAAGGACCTGACCACGGCTCTCGGCATCCTGACCGACGAAGGCGTTGCCCAGCGCGCCACCTTCCTGGTCGATCCGAACGGCGAGATCCAGTTCGCCTACGTCACGGCCGGTTCGGTCGGCCGTAACCCGGACGAAGTGCTGCGCGTCCTCGACGCCCTGCAGACCGACGAGCTGTGCGCCTGCAACTGGAAGTCGGGCGACGAGACCCTGAAGGTCGCCTAAGCAAGTAGCGTTACCAAGTCCCCGCCGCGTTCCCTCCCTCCCTCACGCGGCGGGGCACCTCTCTCCTTCCCCGTACACGACTTTCGCGTTCCCACGTGAACCGGTGCCCGCAGGCGCCGAGACATTCCGTGCCTCTTTCCCTTAATTCCACAAGATAAAGGTGCATCCATGAGCGTCGCCGATCTGCGCAGCAAGCTTCCCGAATATGCGAAAGACCTCAAACTCAACCTCGACTCCGTGTTGAGCGAAGCGGGTGCCCCGGGCCTCAACATGGCCCAGATCGCGATGATCGCGCTGGGTTCGGCCTATGCCTCCCGTTTCAAGCCGCTGACCGAGGCCATTGCCGCGTTCGCCGCCGAGCATGCCACGGCCGAGCAAGTGACCGCCGCCAAGGGTTCGGCAGCGATCATGGGCATGAACAACATTTATTACCGTTTCCAGCACCTCGTCAGCCACCCCGAATACGAAACGATGCCGGCGAAGCTGCGCATGAACGTCATCGGCGCCTATCGGGGCGACGCCAAGAACGACTTCGAACTCGTCTCCCTTGCCGTGTCCGCCGTGAACGGTTGCGGCATGTGTATCGACTCGCACGACCGCGTGCTGCGCGAGGGCGGCATCGGCGTGCAGGGGATCCAGAGCGCCGTGCGCATCGCTTCGGTGATCCACGCGGTCGCCGTGGTGCTCGAACAAGCCGACGCCGCCGGCTGATCGGCTTAACACGGCCTTTCTTCTGCATGGGCGACTCTCCGCGCACATCCACGCGAGGAGGGTTCGCCATGAGTTACGTCGACGGTTTCGTCGCCCCTGTTCCCATCGACCGGCTGGGCGATTACAAGAAGATGGCGCGCAAGGCCGGCAAGATCTGGATGGAATACGGTGCGCTCGCCTATTCCGAATGTGTGGCCGACGATGTAAATCCAGGCAAGGTCACCTCGTTTCCGCAGTCGGTGAAGCTGAAACCCGGGGAGGTGGTTGTCTTCTCGTGGATCGTCTACAAAAACCGTCGCGATCGCGACCGCATCATGAAAAATGTGATGTCGGATCCTCGACTTGCAGAGTATGCAGACCCCAAGGCGCTGCCCTTCGACGGCAAGCGGATGTTCTTCGGCGGCTTCAAGCCGATCGTGGAATTTTAAGTAAGTCCTGACGCACTGCGGCAAAAACGGGGGTGCCTTCTGGCACTGTGTCGAAGGTCATCCCTGTTCGCAGGATGCGGGATTACCCACAGGGAGTCCCACCTGCCATGCGTCGTTTCGTCCGTCCCCTCGTTCTCACCGCGCTCGCCGCCTGCTGTGGCGCCGCGCTCGCCGCCGGCACGGACGCCGCGCCACCGCTTGGCCACCTGCCCACCTGGGCCCAGCCGGAATCGTACAAACTCTCGTTCAAAGTGGATCCGAAACAGGAGAACTACTCAGGCTCCTCGACGATCCGCATCAAGCTTGCCCAGCCGTCAGACTTCATCTGGCTGCACGGCAAAGACCTTAAGATTTCCAAGGTCACCGTGACCGACGCCGCCGGCAAGACGCATGCCGGAAAGTACACCGTGGCCGCCGAGAAGGAAGGCGTCGCCAGGGTCGACCTCGGCGCGAAGCTCGAAGGCGAGATCACCCTCGCGATGGAGTTCACCGCGCCGCTGAACAAGCAGCTGCAGGGCCTGTACAAGGTCTCGCACGAAGGCGTGCCCTATGCGATGACGCAGATGGAACCGGTCTCGGCCCGCTACGCCTTCCCGGGCTTCGACGAGCCCTCGTTCAAGGTGCCGTTCGACATCAGCCTCACCATTCCCTCCGACGACCAGGGCGTGGCCAACACCGCGCAGATCAAGGAAGAGAAGGCTGGATCGGGCTGGAAGACGCTGACGTTCTCGACCACGAAGCCGTTGCCGACCTATCTGGTCGCCTTCGCCGTGGGCCCCTGGGACGTGGTGAAAGGTCCGGACATCGGTCCGACCCAGTTCCGCAGCCATGCCACCCCGCTGCGCGGCATCGCCGCCAAGGGCGAGGGCCATCGCATGCAGCACGTGCTGGGCGAGACCAGTTCGATCATCCACACGCTCGAGGATTACTACGGCTTCGGCTATCCGTACGACAAGCTCGACCTGCTTGCCGCGCCGGATTTCAGCGCGGGTGCGATGGAGAACGCGGGCCTGGTCACCTTCCGTGACTGGCTGCTGCTAATCGATCCGGATTCGGCCGCGCAGTACGTGCGCGGCTCGTTCAACGTCAACGCGCACGAACTGGCCCACCAGTGGACCGGCGACACCGTGACGATGAAGTGGTGGGACGACATCTGGCTCAACGAAGCCTTCGCCACCTGGATGCAGCAGAAGGTCACCATCAAGGTGCATCCGGAGTATCGCGCCGACCTCGACCGCGTCCGCGGCGCGCAGGGCGCGATGAATAACGACAGCCTGGTCAGCGCGCGTAAAATCCGCCAGCCGATCACCGGCAACGGCGACATAGAGACGGCATTCGACGGCATCACCTACCAGAAGGGCGCCGCGGTCCTCGGCATGTTCGAGGGCTATGTTACCGAGCCCGTGTTCCAGAAGGGCATGCGTGCCTATATCCAGAAGCACAAGTTCGCCAACGCCACGGCTGACGACCTGATCGATGCCATCGCCGAGGCCGCCGGCCAGGGCGATGTGTTCAAGAAGGCGTTCCGCAGCTTCCTCGACCAGTCCGGCGTTCCTTACGTCGCCACCGAAGTGAAGAACGAGGGCGGCAAGACGGTGCTGCACCTGACGCAGAGCCGCTACCTGCCGCTGGGCAGCACGGGCGACGCCAACCGCGTATGGGGCGTGCCGATGTGCGTGCGCTACGGCACCGACGGCGGCGGCAACAAGGTCAAGTGCGAACTGTTCGACAAGGCCACGGGTACCATGGTGCTCGACGGCGCGGCGAAGAACAGCTGGGTGCTGCCGAACGCCGACGGCCGTGGCTACTACCGCTTTGCACAGGGCAAGGCCGACCTAGCCGCTCTCTCGAAGGTGGTGGGCTCGCTGACCGACGCCGAACAGCTTGCGTACGCCGATGCCGTGCGCGCCGGTTTCCAGCACGGCGAACTGGATGCCGGCGACGTGCTTGCCGCATTCAAGCCGCTCACTGCGTCGAAGATCCGCGAGGTCTTCACCGCTCCGCTCGGCACGTTCGACTGGATCCTCGCGAACGAGGCCCAGACGGACGCGCAGCGCGAGCACCTGCGCAGGTGGGCCACGGATGCCTATCTGCCGAAGCTCAAGGAACTGGGCTACCGCAAGAAGGCCGGCGAACCCGATAACGACACCCTGACGCGTACCGCGCTCGCCGGTGTTCTCGCCGACAAGGACATTGGCGTGCCCGAGGTGCGTGCCGAATTGCTGAAGCAGGGCGATGCCGCGCTGAGGATGAAGGACGGTCACCTCGACCTCGAGGCAGCCGACGCCGACCTGCTCGGCGACTCGCTCGGCGTGGCGGTGCAGGAGCGCGGCGCCCCGGCCGTCGACGCGATCATCGCGGAGATTCCAAAGACGTCCGATCCCGCCAAGCGCAACGCGATGCTTTCCGCACTGGCGGATATCAAGGATCCGGCGCTGGCGAACAAGGCCCGCGACTTCGCCCTCAGCAAGGACGTGAAGGTCGGCGAAATGGCGATGGTGCTACGCGGTGGCCGCGACTCGGAAGCCTCGCGTGCGCAGATGTGGAAGTGGTTCGCCGCCAACTACGACAAGATCGTGGAGCGCACCGGCAGCTTCGCCGGCGGCAGGCTTCCGGCCATGGGCGGCGGTGGCGGCTGTTCCAAGGCCGAAGCCGATCGCCTGGGCGAGTTCTTCAAGCCACGCATGAACCAGGTAAGCGGCGCGGAGCGCGGCCTGGCCCAGACCAGCGAGCAAATCCTGCTGTGCTCGGCGCAGAAGGCCAAGCAGGATCCGAAGGCCATCCTGCGCTAAGCATCAGCGTCCTCGAGTGACGACCAGCCGGGCGAGCGATCGCCCGGCTTTTTTTTGCGTGCGCCCGGCAGGGCGCACCTGCTAGGAGGTGAAAGTCCTCTACCCACCCGGCAAGGGGAAGGGTTAGCCAGAGGCAAGGGCGATTCGGGTGACTGGTCGTCTGAAGGAAGCCCGAGGCAAAACGCTGGCCTGACGAAC
>NZ_DASYDO010000022.1:0-63473 GCF_036499525.1 Luteibacter sp.
CGCGAGCAGCGGCTGCCGTCGTCGGCCGTGGCGGCTCTCCGGACACTCCGCCCTCAGGAATGGGGAGAGTCTTCGGTGCCCACCCTCGAGGCGAGTTCCGCACAAGAGAGCGGCCGGAGGCCATATGAGCACACGGGCCGCACAAGCGGCCCTCCCTATCGAACGCGGAGGACCTGTCTGAGCAGCGAGGGTGGGCACCGAAGGCTCTGCGCCTCACCGTCCGAGCCGCTGGAAACATGCAGTCGCCGGGCGAATGAACCGATGTATCCATGCAGCGTCCCCGGACTTCCGTGAAGAACCTTTTTTTCTCGCGTCATAGTTTGTAATTGAGCCCGAACATCATCGTTCGACCGAACGTGTCGTATTCCAGCGGGCGCGCCGCCTTGACGCCGTTCTGCAGGTTGGCGATCTGTTGTGACTTCATGGGCGAGTTGGTCAGGTTGTTTACCTGGAGCAGGATCGACAGACCGTTCCATCTGCCGTGATCGAAGGCATAGCCCAACTGGAAGTCGGTCTGCTTGTCGGCGAGCACCTGCGTGTAACCGAGCTGGTCGAACAAGGCCACGGCCTCGCCGGTGAACGACGAACGATAGCGTTCGGCGATGCGCACCGACCAGCCGTATTTTTCGTAGTACAGCGCAAGGTTTGCGACCTTGCGCGACAGGCCGGGCAGGGTGGACGGGCTGCCGGGAATGCTGGATACGGCGCTTACCGGCAGCGTGCTGTTGGTGAGCGAAAAGTTGGCCTGCATGCCGAAGCCGTCGAGGGCTTTCGTGAGCAGGCCCAGTTCCAGCGCGCCGGAAAGCTCCACGCCCTGCATCTTGCCGCCCGTGCCGTTTTCCGGACGGGCGAACTGTCCGCGCTCGCTGTCGGGAACGAGCGTCGGGTTGTCGTTTGTGTAGTTCGAGAAGTCGTAGTCGAGCGTGGTCTGGTTGTAGATGTAGTTCAGCAGGTTCTTGTTGAACACCGCTGCCGCCACATAGCTTGCCGTGCCGAAATACTTCTCCCACGACAGGTCCGCGCCAACGGCGATATACGGCTTGAGCTGGGGATTGCCGCCACTGCCCGACCAGAGCACCTGTCCGGACGCGGGGCCTTCCGTCACCCGTGCAACACTGGCTGACGTGGCGACCTTCTCGTCGTCGATGCGCCCACGGGCCATCGACTTGGCCAGGCCGAAGCGCAGGTATTGCTTGTCGGCGATTTCGGCGACAAGGTTCAGGCTGGGCAGGACCTTGGTGTACCTGGTGCCGTCGGAAATCCGCCCGACCAAGGCATCGCCATTGGTCTGCAATGCCTCGGACGACTGGTCGGTGCGTACCGCCTGCACGCCCACGTTGCCCCGCAGCGGCACATCGCCCAGCGTCGTGTCGATGTTGAACTTCAGGTACGCGACGGGAACCTTTTCCCTGACCGTGTAGTTGCGGCTCCAGTCCCCTTGTCCATTACGTTGGGTGAGGTAGAACTGCCCGGCCAGCGCGCCGAGCACGTCGTAATTGATGATGCCGGGAATGCCGCCGTAGCTGAGATCCGTAGTGCCTCTCTGGTAAGACGGATCGATCGGCGCGGCGAAGCCGGGATCATAGGTTTCTTTGGTTGAGCCGTTCCCGTTGAGCCAGGCGAAGTACACATCGGCCTGTTTGGTCTTGCGGCGATCCGAGTAATTCACGCCGAGCGTCGCGTCAGAGAAGATCCAGCCAACTGGATGGCTCACCTCGAAGCGGAACGCCTTGATGGTGTCCTTCTGCTTGTCGAACTCCTCTCGGCCGTCGTAACCGTAGGGGTTCGGATCGGTGAAGAAGATCACAGACGGGTCGGCGAAATTCACGCCCGGACGGAAATCGGGAAAGCCCTCGTGCTCCGGCGTGGCGAAGTCGGTGGACGACGTGGCCTGGCCGGGAAGGCCGGTGAACAGATAGGCGTCGTGAAGCCGCTTCTTCGCACTGGAATACGACGCGTCCCCCGTAATCACCCACCCATTACCGAAGTCGTACTGGTTGTTCCAGCCCGCCGAGAACAGGCGGTCCTTTTCCTTCGTGTAGTCGTTTTGCAGGACCGACTTCAATCCGTCGATGTGTCCGGTGGTGACGATCGGATAGGGCTGGGCCGGCACGTAGCCCACGTTCGAATACGCTATTCCCGGGTCGTAAGAACTGCTCGACCACTGGGCGCCATTGAGGTACGTCTTCTGGTCGAACGTGGAGTAGTACAGGTCCAGCGTGGAGTGGTAATGGTCGTCGGGCGCCCACTCCAGCACGGTCATGAGACCGTTGCGCAACTGGTTCTCGGACTTGGCGCGCAGCTGCATGCCCTGCTGCGAAATCACGTTGTCCGGCATGCCAGGGGTATGTGGCGCGCCATGCGTATCGGCGCCTTCGGACCCGTTGTTGATGTTCCACCACCAGGCTTGGTACTGCTTCTCCTGCACCGGCGAATCGAGTTGCGCGACACCCACGGCGAGGCCGAGCGTATGGTCGAGGAACTGGTCGATATACGAGAAGCTGGCACGATGCCCCGTATCGCCCACGCCCGTGCCATGGTTGAGACTGCCGTGCGAATTGGTCTCCCCGCGTAGATTGGCGGCGATGGCGCGCTTGGGCAGGTCCAGTGGCCGGATGGTGTGCAGGTCCACCGTGCCGGAGAGGCCCTGGCCGATCAGGCTGGCGTCTGGCGTCTTGTACACGGCCGCGCCGCTGATGAGTTCGGACGGATACTGGTCGAAGTCGACGCCGCGGTTCTCGCCGATGGTGGCCTGCTCGCGGCCGTTCAACGTGGTGCCTGCGAAGTCGGGCGACAGGCCGCGGATGGAAATCTGGTTGGCCCGGCCGTCCACGCGTTGCGTGGCCAGGCCGGAGAGACGCGCCAGGCTCTCGGCAATGCTGCTGTCGGGCAGTTTGCCGATGTCTTCGGCGGAGATCGCCTCGATGATGTTGTCGGAGTTCTGCTTTGCCTTGATCGCGTTCTGGATACTGCCCTGGATGCCGGTGACGATCACGGCATCGAGGTTGCTTGCGGCATCCGGATTCGCGGTACGCCCGGGCTTCGTGGCGGTGTCCGCCGGTTTCGCGGGCGGCGTGCCCGTCTGGTCTTGCGGTGGTTGTTCCTGCGCGGAAGCGCCGGATGCGAAAGAAAGCGCGACGGCACATGCAACGGCAAGTGGCCGCAAACCCACCGACGGATGACGACGAATCATTCGGTTTTATCCCCGCAAGTTCTTGCGACGCCCCTCAGCGTCTTGCGGGCGGAGAATGAGGGAGCGCCACATAACTGTCATCCTGCGTCGCAACAGAATGCGGGTCTGATGTCGTAGGAGCGCGCCCTGCGCGCGACAGCTTTTGGGGCCGAGAGCCGCAGGGCCTGGTGCTCTTGGCGAAAAGCTGTCGCGCGCAGGGCGCGCTCCTACACAGGGTCTTCACGCACTTGGGGGATCAGGCCTTGATGAAGGCCAGGAGATCCTTGTTGAGTTCGTCCGCATGCGTCGTGAGCATGCCGTGCGGGTAGCCTTTGTAGACCTTGAGCTCGCCCTGCTTAAGCAGTTTCACCGACAGCGGCGCGGCATCGGCGAAGGGAACGATCTGGTCGTCGTCGCCGTGCATCACCAGCGTGGGCACGTCGATCTGCTTCAGGTCTTCGGTGAAGTCGGTTTCCGAGAAAGCCTTGATGCAGTCGTACTGCGCCTTGATGCCGCCAATCATGCCCTGGCGCCACCAGTTGCCCACGGTGCCTTCGTTCGCGGCATTGCCGGGGCGGTTGTAACCGTAGAACGGTATGGGCACTTCGCGATAGAACTGCGCACGGTTCGCCGCGAGATCCTTGCGGAAGCCGTCGAACACCGAAATGTCGAGGCCGCCCGGGTTGGCTGCGCTTTTCACCATGACCGGTGGTACCGCGCTGACGAGCACGGCTTTCGCCACGCGGCTCTTGCCGTGCTTCGCCACGTAGCGGGCTACTTCGCCACCACCGGTGGAATGGCCGATGTGGATGGCGTTCTTCAGGTCGAGGTGCTCGACCATCGCGGCGACGTCGGCGGCATAGGTGTCCATGTCGTTGCCGGTGTCGGTCTGGGTCGAACGGCCATGACCGCGGCGATCGTGTGCGATAACGCGGAAACCCTGCGCGAGGAAGAACATCATCTGCGCATCCCAGTCGTCCGAGCTCAGCGGCCATCCGTGATGGAAGACCAGCGGCTGGCCCTTGCCCCAATCCTTGTAGAAGATCTGGGTACCGTCTTTGGTGGCGATGAATGGCATCGGATCGTCCTTCGTCATGTTGGGTTTCGAAACGGATACCGAGCCCGTGTCATTGTCAGGGCTCACCGGGTGGCCGGATAGGACACGCGTGCCTCCGTTTGGAGACTCAGCGCCGGCGCGCGAGGTGCTCCTGGTCGACGGCTTCCTCGACGGTGTAACAGCTCTCCGGCACGGCTTCGAGCCGTTCGCGAGGAATCACGTCGCCGTTGCCGTCGCTGATGCCGTACGTGCGCTCCTCGATTTTCTCCAGCGCGCGATCGATGGCAGTAAGGCGCGCTTTGCTATGGCTCAGCACGGCCTCGTCGTTGGCCTGCTGGGCGAAGCGGTCGCCGTCGTCACTCGCGTCCTGTGGCTCGCCGCCGGCGGACGATTGCAGCAATTGCTCGTCGGCCCCCGCGGCATCGCCTACATCGATCAGCTGGCGACGGAGATCCAGGAGACGCTGCTTCTGGTGGGCAAGGAAGTCGGCGTCAAGCTTGGTCGTGGCCATGTGGAGCTCCGGCAGTAGGTCAGGTAATCCTTTCGTATAGCACGCAACAGGAAAGTGGGCTTGTCGATTCCTCTCACATGGCCCCGGGCATGCCTAAAGTCCCATGGTGCCGCCAGCTGCCGCCCCGTTAGGATGGCCGGATGTCATCACGCGCCTGGGGAGACCGCATGAACGCTCGACTTTTCGCCACCGTGGCCACGGCCGCCCTTGCCAGCCTCATGGCCGCGCCTGGGTTCGCCGCCACCAAGGAAGAAGCCGCCGTGCTCGCACCGGTGCAGGCGATGTTCGATGGCATGGCGAAGTACGACCAGGACGCGATGCGCGCCACGGTACAGCCCGAAGGCAGCGTGGCCCTGCTGCGCAAGGGCAGGGTGGTGAGGATGACCCTCGGTGAATTCATCGACCATATCAAGCCGGCCAGGAACAAGATCCTGGAGCGCATCCACGATCCGCTGGTGCGTATCGACGGCGACCTCGCCATGGTCTGGACGCCGTACGAGTTCCTGATCGACGGCGAGGTGAAGCACTGCGGCACCGACCTCGTGCACCTGGTGCGCATGGATGGTCGCTGGGTCATTGCCGGTATCGCGGACAACAGCCGCGACGAGTGCCCGGCCTTCCGATAAGTACATGTTGGCCAAGCGTGCGCCAAGGTCAGTTCCGGATCGTCTCTTCACATGGCGTGGCCTATGGTGTGAATGTCGTTCCAAGGGAGTCGTCCCGTGAAAAGCGTCCTCGGCGAAGCCGGCTTCCGGCGGGAAGCGGCTCATGCGCTCAGCACGCCGCTGGGCGCCCTGCTGCTAAACGCCGAGCTGATCGACCATTACCTGGGGAAGCACAAGCCGGCAGAGGCACGCGATGCCGTGGGCATGCTGCTGCGCGACTTCGAAACCTTCGGCCAGCGTTTCCGGGCGGTATTTTCCGCCATGGCCGACATGGCCGAGGACGGCCCTGGTGAATCGGATCCCCGGGCATGCCTCTCCGTGGCGTTGGCTGAACTCGGTGAGGGAGGGACGTATATCGGTTATCAGGGGATGTCGCCGCGAGTGAAGGTGTCAGGCCCCGCGCTGGCGGCCCTGATGCGTCGCCTTGCCATGCTGGCGGGCGCGAGCGGTGCCGGCGAAGCGATGCTGGAGGGCACGGAAGTTGACGGCGCGTGCCGGTTGTCGTTGACCGCGGAGGACGTGGTGGACGCCGCATCGGGCGATACGTCGTTCGATTCGCCACGCACGCTGCACCTGCGCGTGGCCGCGGAGATCGCCGCACGCCATGGCGGGAGAATGGACCCCGAACCGGCGCGCGGCATCATGGTGGTGGTGACCTTGCCGCTGTCCAGCGACCCGGTAATCACGGAGTCCTAGGAGGCGGGTGCCGACCGTTCTTTCATTCCCCGTGTTTTTTTCCGGCGCATGACCCGCGCCAGTTCGCCGAGCAGCGCGTTCATCGACACCGGTTTACTCAGATAGGCGTCGAACCCGGCTTGCAACGCCCTGCGCTCGTCCTGCAACCGGCCGAAGCCGGTCAGTGCGATGGCCATGACACCACTGGCCTTATCGGACGCGCGGACGTGTTCGATCAGCGTAAGGCCGTCCATGCCGGGCATGCCGATGTCCGAGAGCAGGGTGTCGTGCTGGCCGGTCAGAAGCAGTTCGAGCGCCTCCTGGCCCGATCGCACGGCCGCTACCTGCGCTCCTTCCATCGTCAGCAGTTCGGTGAACGGCCCCAGGAGTTCCTCCGAGTCATCCGCGAGCACGATCCTGCGGCCCTTGAGCCCTTGCACGCCGGAACGGGTTGTCTCCGCGGGGATGTCCTCGCCGCCGAGTTCGTCCGCGGCGTGGCGATGCCGCTGCAGAAGATCTGCTTCCCGTCGGCATGCAGGTGCCAACGATCGTCGTTGGCGCGGCCCTCCGTCCGCGCCTGGTCCATCTCCAGGCGGAACGCCGAGCGCGCGCGATCCTCGGGGGTGAAGATGATGTCGCCGTCACGACCGATCGCCTCGCTGGCGGAGTAGCCGAAGATGCGTTCGGCACCCTTGCTCCAGGACGTGATGCAGCCCTCTGGATCGGTGGTGATGAATGCGTAGTCGGTGGCGCTGTCGGCAACCAGCCGCATGCGCTCGTCGCCGCTGCGGGCCGCTTGTTCCGCGGCGCGACGGCGACCGTGGCGATGTCGGTGGACGCGACGAGGTTCTGCAGATCGTCGTTGACCTTCTCCCGGAGCGGCTTGGGCACCTGGTAGACGTTGTCGTTGCGGGTGAGGAACCGCGTGAGGCGGCCCGGCGAAATGTCCGCGGCAACGGCGGCGGGATAGGTTCCCTGGCGGGCATAGCTGACGGCATCTTCATCGATGTCGGCCATTGACCTGCAGCCGGCGCCTCGTCTGGCCCGTCCACGGTGTCCGGCAGGGCAATTCTTGCCGCCTCGCGCATCAGCGCGCGATGCCCACTGAGCCATCGGCTCCGGTGCCGGTGAGCACGACGGCGAGAGCGCGTTCCTCGACGAAGGCCATGCCCGGCGTCTCGGGCAGTCCCTCGAAGAAACGGCCGAGCGCCGCCAAGCCCCGGCCGAGGTGCCGATACCGACCACTGGGAAGTCCAGGTGGCTCGTCCGGACCTGCGGATCGGTTTCCGGATCGGGCGGTAGGAGCGGGTTCCACACCCTCGGGAAGGGTGAAGACGGAGACAAACCTGTCGTGCCGCGAATCCGCCTTCCTCCATGCGACCGTTACTTGGTGGCGTCCTGCTGCAACATGCCCAGGTCGGCACCGGTCACCGGATCGCGGGTCGGATCGGACTTGCCCCTGAGGATGAGGGCATCGATCGCGGTCTGCTCTTCCGCGGACAGGCCCACTTCACAGTGACCGTCGCCGCCATCGACCGGAAGCGCGTCTTCGGTCGGCGTGATGACCTTGCTGAAGCCCTTGCCTTCGCACCACGGACCGGTGGTGTCGCCTTCGCCGCGCGATGCGTTGACGTAGACGTCGGTGAAGCGCGGATCGCCCGGAAGCTTGCCCGGCGGGAAGCTCTTGTCCATGGAGTACAGTGCTTTCTCGAACGACTTCTGGTGTGCCACCTCGCGCGTCATGAGGAAGGTGAGGGCATCGCGCACACCCGAGTCTTCGGTCACGTTGATGAGCCGCTCGTAGACGATCTTCGCGCGCGCTTCGGCGGCGATGTTCGACCGGAGGTCGGCGGTGGGTTCGCCGATAGTGTCGATGTACCCCGCGTTCCATAGCTGGCCCGCGGAGTTCACCAGGGCCGGACCGCCGCCGTAGAGAATCTGCGTCACGTGGCTGTCGTTACCTGCGCCCTGCAGTGCACGGTACATCTCCGCCTGCTGGTCGACCGTCTCGGCAAGGAGGCCCTTGGCGCCGCGGTTCAACATGGCGATGATCGAGCCGATGACCTCGAGGTGGCTGAGTTCCTCGGTGGCGATGTCCAGGAGCATGTCCTTCCGGCCCGGATCCTCCTCGGCCAGGGCCTGGGTGAAGTAACGCATGGCGGCGGCGAGCTCGCCCTGCGGGCCACCGAACTGCTCCAGCATCAGGTTCGCCAGTCCGGGATTGGATTCGCTGACGCGGACGGTGTACTGAAGTCGTTTGTTGTGGTTGAACATGCTGGCTTCGCTCCTGGCTTTGCTGGCGGGAAGGCCAATCTTTTCCAAAGCGACGTAAAGAAGGAGGGCACCGTTAGTGATGGCGAATTTACGCTGCTGAATCGTGAAGTGAGGGTGTCATCGCGCCATCACGAGCGCCTGGGCGGAAAGCCCTCCGTGATGAAGGACATCATGGGCAAGGCCGCTGCCTTCGGACAGGCGGCCGGTGGCATGGCGAACTCCGACGAGATCGTCAAGGGCGCCATGGCGAGCTAAGTGTTCGAGAACCTCGAGATCGCCATGTATACCGCGCTGATCGCGGCCGCGCAGACGGTGGGCGACGTGGAAACCCAGCGCGTTTGCGAGCAGATCCTTCCGCAGGAAGAAGCCATGGCCGAGTGGGTGCTCGAGCACCTGCCGCAGCTGACAGAAGCGTCACCTTCCGCGGCTTATCGAGCACATTCGGGAGGGCCGACCTCGACCGCGCCAATCGTCCCGCCGTACCGATGGAACGCCGGCTGCCCCGCCTCCAAGGCGTGCATTGGGACCAGCCGGTGCCGCAGCAGTCGGACGTGGAAATCCTGCAGTCCACCGAGCACTTCAAGCGTCCGCCCGTGTTCGGTACGAGCATGCCGCCGCGCGGCATCAGCGGCTGGATCCGGCGGCGCGCGTTCCGCCACAGCGAGAACGACCTGCGCCACTGGCTGATGCTGCTGTTTGCCGATCGCGTGGACGTGGTGGAGAGTGCGTTCTCCGATGCGAGGCGGTCGCCGCGCGCGAAGTCCGCGGTCGTGCTGGTCGGCGCCACGCTGGTGGCGGCGTGGCTGCTGAAGCGCTCCGGATACCAGGGGCCCGTCAGGGCCCGGCGTATGGTCCGATAGCGACCCGGACGATCGACAGCAGTGAAAGCACCGCCATGAGGAGGAGCGCGAGCCGGGTGAGGATCGCGCTCCAGAACGCCAGCCAGCGCGTGTGGATGTAGTCCTCGTAGACGTTTCGCAGCCCCAGTTCGGTATGCCAGCAGACCAGGACCACGAACGTCGCCATCAGGGTGGCATTGACCGGATGGGCGATGGCGTGCCGCACGGTCGCGTAGTCCGAGTGCATCAGTGTCAGCACCAGGATCACGAACCAGATGGACAGGCCGACCAGGACGAGCGAGGTGAACTGCATCGCCATCCAGGCGCCGGCACCGGACTTCGCGGAGCCGATGTTGCGCGCTCGCTTCAGGGGGTTGCGCAGGTCACTGGTCATCGTTTCGTCCTCGATCGAATCGCGGGGAGCATGTGGACGCGAGCGTGCAGGCAACCGGTGGTCCGCGTCAATGTCCTTTCGCCCGGGGGCATCGAGGCCTGAACCGCGCGAAGTGTGGTCGTGGCATTCACACGATCAAGCTGATCGCATGACGAAGCGGTACCTAGCATCGGGGCTTCGCGGCGCGCAGAAAGTGGAGCATTATGAGATCGCTTCCTATGGCACGCTTTCGGCCATCGCCAAGCAACTCGGTTACTCGGACGCCATACCGCTTCTGCAGGCCACGCTGAAGGAAGAGAAGGCCACCGACGAGAAGCTGACGATGCTTGCGGAGCAGGCGGGCAACCAGCGCGCCGCCGAGAAGTCGGCTGCCTGACGCGCGGACGAATCGCCGCGGCGGGCGGATGCCCGGGCGGCTGGGCCAGGATCATTCCGGGAGACAAGATGGGACGCATCGCCAGTACGGTCTACACGAATCCCGCCGAGGTTGCGCGCCTCGAACGCTGGGTGGAGGAACTAGCGATCAACGCACGTGTTCGCGTGCACATGGCGGAAGGCGCTCCTGTCGAAGGGATCGTCATGGTCACCCCGACCATCCAGGTGTTCAAGAATGCCGCTGACGACGAGGGCATGAATGGGGTGGTGAAGCTGGAAGATCCAGACAAACCCGGCTGGAACACTCTTGTCTGGCTGGGTGACATCGTGCGCGTGGAACATCTGGATTCCGTCACCATGGGCTCGTCGAAAGCCTGAGAGACCCCTTTCTTCGCTAATCGGGTAGTCGCACACGCCATGAATGTGGCGTGTGCCCCGCGAAGCGCTTGAATACCGTGGTGAAGTGCGCCTGCGTGCGGAAGCCCACGTCCAGGGCGATGTCGATGAGCGAACGGTTCTTGTCGTCGAGCAGTTGCTTGGCGCGTTCGACGCGGCACAGCTGCAGGTACTCGTGAGGCTTGTGCCCGGTCGCCGCACGAAACTGCGCCGCGAAGTGCATGGGCGACAGGCCTGCGGCGCTGGCGATGTCAGCCAGTGTGATGGGTCTGCCGAGGTTGGCGTCGACGTAAGTCGTGGCGCGTTGCAGCCGCCAGCCCTGGATGGTGACCTTCCTGGCGAACGTTTGCATGCGGTTTGGCGAAGCGTGCAGATGGAGCAGGCGCGCGAGGATCGGCTTGCCCAGCGTCTCCGTGCATTTGGCCATGCACCCTGCCGCATGCGTGGCAATGATCGCGCGCGCCATCATTTCTATGGCTTCATCCCGGTACATGCCGGCGACGGGGGCGTCACCACGCGCTTCGGCGCTGCAGTGTTCGAAGAAGAAGTCGTCGAGTATGGAGAGATGAAGCACATCGGCCGGTTCGAAGAACTCGGCCGAGACTTCCTGCAAGGGCGATGTTACAAGAATGCAACAGGTGGGCAGCCGTCCCGAATGTACGACCAGGCCGTCGATGCGGAGAATGCATCGGGTTGCACGGAGATAAATGGCCAGGACGTAGGCGTTCGCGGGCGTGACGGCACGCAGCGCTTCCACCGGAGGCGACGTCCATCGCGACGCGACGACCCGGTCCATGCAGTCGTTCGCCACTACCGGCACGCGCCAGGCCGATTCACGGTGGATGACGGGAGGCGTCACGGATCGGATCCCCTCGGCGAACGCCCCGATCCTAGACATGTCGTGCGGCTTCCCGCAAGTAGTTACGAGCCGTGCTGCCGATTATGCATAGGCTCGGGCCGTCACGCCGGCCATGTCGTGCCGGCGCGGCCGCCCACGATCGCCGTCAGTCCTTCGGTTGGGTCATGAAGTCTTCGTACTCTTTCTTGTTGATCTTGCCGTCGTGGTCCATGTCGGCGTCATCCCAGTGTGCTTTCAGGTCGGTCAGCGCCGGATACTTCTTCTCGAGCGCAGGCGTGACCTCGTCGCGTGCAAGCATCTTGTCCCCGCCGGAAATCGAATCGAACGACGGGAACTTCTTGTCGCCGCCGGCGGCGACGATCTGCGAAAAGAACGCGGTGCCGGCAACGGCGATGGCGATGAACAGGTAACGGTGCGAGGTGCGCATGGATATCTCCTTTGACGTCTGAGCGAGGGGACCGGCGACCGCCGGCCGTGGAATGGCGCTAGCGATGGGCCTGGAGCGTTTGCGCCACGCGGGTGGCAACGTCTTGTTCGGGAGCCTTCCTGCCGTAATGGCCGAGGAAGGCGCCGTCCGGACCGATGAGGTAAAGCACGGTGGAATGGTCCACGAAGTAGCCGCCGTCCATCGGTACCTTGCGGAAGTAAACATGGTAGGCATCGGTCACCGCCTTGATCTGAGCGGAGGAACCCGTGAGACCGATGGCGTTTGGACTGAAGGCGCGCACATAGGCCTTCATGCGTTCCGGCGTGTCGCGCGCCGGGTCCACGGTGACGAACACCGGTGTCACGTCGATGCCGGTCTGTTCGCGAACTGTCTTCGCGATGGAAGCGATCCTGGCCAGGTCCACGGGGCAGACGTCCGGGCAGGACGTGTAGCCGAAGTACATCAGCAAGGGCCTGCCCCGGTACGTACGGTCGGTGACGGCGTGGCCGTCCTGGTCGACCAGATGGAATGGGCCTCCGACGGATGCCGGGATGGCATGGGCACCCAGAGGCGTGGCGGTGAGCAGACCGAGGTAGACGAGCCAGCGCGCCATCAGAAGGCTCCGTTGAGCACGAGTTGGAGACCGAACAGGTTCGAGTCGTCACCCGCTTGCCGCGAGCGACCGCCAGACAGGCCTACGTCGATCAGACCGGTCAGGTGGTAGACCACGCTTGCCTCGGTGAGGTATTCGTTGCTGCCTGGCGAGCCCGCCGGGGAAATGTGCCGATTCGTGTGCGTGAGACCCCAGGCGAACCGGCCCGTATCCACGGTGAGCGAGGTCGTCAGATATTTGGTGTCGTACCCCGGCACACCGTTCTCGTTGTTCACCCGCGCGTACTCGATGAAGGGCACGAGGTCGACGAAACGGCCCGATAGCGTGGGCGAGAGCAGGGAGGTTGGCTCGAATGGAATCAGGTAGCGCACCGACGTTACCCACGCCTGCTCGTTGGAAGCCGCCGGGAACGAGTCATTGGTCTCGCCCTTGTGGTTAGCCATGTAGCCGAGCTGCACCTCGAGATACGGCAGCGCGGCGGGAGCGCGCCAGTCCAGCACCGCGGTGACGTTGTTCGGCTTGCCGGTATTGGTGGCGCCGCCGTCGGAACGGTGGGCCTGCGTGGACGGCCGGAAGAAGGCGCGGCTCAGCACCGAGGTATCCGCCGCGTACACGGCGACGCTGGGCGCGAAGGTGCCCATGGCGTCGGTATAGAAGTGCCTCTGGTAAGTGGCGCCGACGAGGCCGCTCAACGCATAGGGCGACACGAAGTCGGAGGTATACAAACCGGGGGCGGCGCTTTGCGCCCGGCCGAACGGCAGGGCGATCTTTCCGAGGCGCCAGGTGTCCAGTTCCCCCTGGTGGTACCAGTTGAGATCGGTGACGTTGAGCCCGGTGCCGCCGAGCCAGCGGCGTCGACCGGGGCGGGCGTCGGTCACGGGGCTGATCTCGGTGCCAAGGAAGATCTCGTCGTCCGGATTGAAGCGGAAATGCAGGACGTTCGTTATGTCGAAATAGCCGTTGGTCGTGACCGTGTGCGGCTGCCCGGGCACGTTGAGCCCGTTGAAGTCGTACTGGATGGCAGTGCCGTATTCGATGCCGAAACCCGGGTAACGTCCGGTATCGGCGCCCGCCGTTCCGGCCAGGCCGAGCGTGCAGGAAGCAAAGAGGATGGCGTGGAGCCGTTTCACGGCGAGCCACCCAGCGGCCGCGCCGGTGCGGGTGCCGTGGCATCGATGGCAGTTCGGCCCGTATTGCGCAGGTAGGCGCAGGTCTGGTTGTCGCCATAGATGCCGCCCAGCGGTTCCAGCTTCACGGCCTGGTCGTAATCGGCCGGACGCACCACCTGGATCACCTGCATCATGCCGCCGTCTTCGTGTTCCATGATGTGGCAGTGATAGACGAACTTGCCGAGGATCACGGGATCGATGAACGGAATGCGCAGGGTGATCGATCCCAGCGCCGGAATGAACACGTTGTCGCGATAGCCGATGAAATCCACCGGCTTGCCGTTGAGCTTCGTCACCTGGAAATCGAGCTGGTGGATGTGGAACTGGTGGAGTTCCTGGCTGGGATTGAAGAGCGTCCACTCCTCGATGTCGCCGAGCTTCACCGTGGTGTCCACGCGTTCCGGATCGAAGCGGCGACCATTGATGAAAAACGCGTTGGGGTTGTCCTCGGAATCCTGGAAAACGAAGCGGCGGCGCGCGGCAATGGGCTCGCGGGTAAGGTTGCGCGCCTGGGGATAGGCGCTCGTGATCTTCACCGTGGGCATCGTTTCGCCTTCGGATACCAGGGTGCCGAGCAGGGCGCGGGCATAGCTGTCGCCGGCCGGACCGGTGTTGGCCCTACCCAAGGTCAGCGCGTAGCGTCCGGGGGCCGGCCCCGTGACGAGGATGCTCACCCGGGCGGACGGACCGAGCAGCAGTTCGTCGGCGAAGACTTCCTTCACCACGGTGTCGGCGTCCTGCGAAATGATTTGCACGCGCAGGCCGCCCATGCGGATGCGGAAATACTGGTTGGCATCCACGTTGAACAGGTGCCACAGCTGCGTTTCGCCGGGACGAAGGTGGATGTCGGGCTGGTACTGCCCATTGATGGTGCGGATGGAAGGCGAGCCGGTGACGATCTCGCTGGCGAGGCGTCCGGTGAATGTCTTCTGGAAATTGCGCAGCACGAGCATGCGCTCGCGCACGTCGCGCAGCTCGGGGAACTGGTCCTTGATGCCGTCCACGAGGATGGGGCCGGAAATGCCTCCGGACACCTGGCGCTCGGCACCCTTGTTGAAATGGCTGTGGTACCAGTATGGGCCGGGCGAATGTTCCGGCGGCAGGCGTAGTACGTACTGGCCTTTCGTATGCGGATCGGTCAGGCGGAAGATGCTGTCGCCCTCGTCCAGTGGGGAGACCTGCATGCCGTGGAAATGGAGGTTGGTCAGCTCGTCCATCTGGTTGTCGAGCGTGAGCCGGATCGTGCCGCCCGGTTTGGTGCGGATGACGGGCGCGTCGTAATCGCCATTGAACACCAGCGACTCGTAAGGCGTGTTCCCGATCATGACCTTCGACAACGCGGCCGTGAGGGTCACCGTGGTGACGCCATCGGCGCCATAGGTGAACTCCTTCGGCTCGCGCAGGTCTTCCGTCGCCGGAGCCGCATACGGCGCGGCGGCCGCGAACGCGGCCAGCACGATGCCGAGGCACCAGCGCCAGTCCCGATGCGATTTCATGTGCTGTCCTGGAAAGGGGACCTGGCCCCATCGGCCGGATGTGGAGGGGTATCGTCGGCCCGCCGAGCCAGCCGGTCTTTCCCGGATGCAGGGTTCCTTTCGAATTCGAACGTTGTACGCAGCCGGGCGATGCGAGAAACAGGGTTGCGGAGAGCCTAGACCTCGGAGGACTGGGCGCGTGCCTGTCGCAATAGTGGCGACGGACTGGTAGCGAGATAGGCCAGCAAACCAGCCAGCGGCATGGGCTCCACGACGTAGTAACCCTGGATCTGGTCGCAGCCGTTCTCGCGCAACCACGCGTACTGGCACTCGCGCTCCACGCCTTCGGCAACCACCGTCATGCCGAGCGTATGCGCCAGCGCGATGATGGAGCGGCAGATCGATGCCGCCCGGTCATCGGTGTCGACGTCAACGATGAAGGACCTGTCGATCTTCAGCGAATCGATCGGCAGGTCGCGGAGGTAGGCCATGCTCGAGAAACCGGTGCCGAAGTCGTCCAGGGATACCTGTGTGCCCTGGGACCGGAGGACTCGCAGCGCCGGCACGGCACGCTCCTGTTCCATCAGGCTGCTTTCGGTAAGTTCGACCTGCAGTGCGTCTGGTGACAGGTGATGCGCCTCCGTGGTGGCCCGCACCTGGGCTGCGACGTCAGTGCGCTGGAACTGCACCGCGGAGATGTTGATGGCGATCGGAAGGTTTCCGTGTCCCGCGGCGGCCACTGCGAGGCATGCCCGGGCCGCGGCATCCAGTGTCCAGCGCCCCAGGGGCACGATCAGGCCGGTTTCCTCGCATAGCGGGATGAAAACGTTTGGCGGAATGAAGGTGCCGTCACGCTGGGGCCAGCGGACCAGCGCTTCCAGCTTGCGCACCGCACCGGTCGGGGCATCGACGATCGGCTGGAAGTGCATGAGCAGTTCGCCCGAATCGATAGCCTGGCGCATCCGCGAGGCCATCGTCAGGCGCTCGACGGAGCGCTCGGCCATGGTCGGTTCGAACACCTGGATGGGATGGGTGTCGTTGCCGCGCATATGCGCCGCCAGCGCCGCACTGGCGATCACCTGTCCCGCCCGGCGTCCGTGGGCGGGATGCGAGGCCGACCCGAGCTGTGGGTCCAATGTGTGGAAAGTATCGTTCACGACCACAGGCTCGGTTACCGCGTCCAGCAGCTTCCCCACGACCTCGTCGCGGCGCGCCGGGTTATTGATCGCCACCATGAAGCGTTCCCCCGGCCGATGGGCGACCATGCCGTGGGAACCGCCGATGGCCGCGAACCGCGCTGCCACCTGGCGCAGGACGTTGCGACCCACTTCCAGGCCGAAGGTGTCGCTCACCCGGTCCATGCCCCGGAGGTGGATGTAGATGAGTTCGTACCACGCATCGTCGCCCAGCCCATGGTCGAGGTATTCGACCAGGGACTCGGTGTTGGGAAGACCGGTAACGATATCGTGGGTGGCGCGGTAGGTGAGGGCGCGTTCGGATCGCAGGCGCTCGGTGATGTCCTCGGCGAGCACGAGCCTTCCCCGGTGCCCGGCGAAATCGAGGGTCGCCACATGGATGTGAACATCGAGGGTCGTGCCGTCCTTCCGCCGGTGAACCCATACCTTGTTGGGGTCGATGTCCTCCGGCGGCGAAGGTGCTTTCACGAGGCGCCTTACGGTCTCCGCATCCTGGGTCGAACGGATGTCGGTGATCCGCATGGCAAGGAATTCCTCGCGCGAGTAGCCATAGTTGCGGATGGCTGCCTCGTTGACCTCGAGAAAGGCGAGCGTCGTGGTGTCGAAGATCCAGTAAGGCAGGGGATTCCTGTCGAAGGCCAGGCGGAAACGTTGCTCGGCCTCGGCGAGCTTCGCCTGGATATGCATTCGCTCGATGATGTCGAGGGTCTGTTTTCGTTCTCCCGCTCGCAGTCGGCGGTACAGATAGACGAAACCGAAGCAGTACACGAGATACAGGAAGATGCTGAAGAAGGCGAAGCGGTACCATGCGCCCAATACGCTGGGCGTGGCCACGCCGACGCCTACCCACAGGCTGTACTCGTCCGGTCCGCTCGCGGCCACCATGCGATCGACGCCATCGATACGGCTCACGCGGCGGTCGCTTTCGGGATCGAACGGCTGGAATAGGCTGTCGACCGAGTCACCGACGATGCCGGGCGAATTTCCCGTGCGCGCGATGATCTTGCCGTAGCGGTCGGTGATCGCCGCGACGCCCTTGTTGCCCGCGCGCAGGTGCTCCACGATGTCCTGTAACTCGGTCTGCTTCAGACGGGCCAGCACCCATCGGTTGTCGGCAGCAGGCACGGCAAGCGGCAAGAGCCAATGACCTTGCCTGGATTCCAGGGGACCGAGGCGGAGTTTGCCCTGGGACGCATGATCCCGGACCCAGACCGGCAGGGCGGGATCGCCTTCGCCCTGGGTGATGGCCTTGCCGCTCGCGTCCACGAGCAGGAGATCGGCGATTTCGCCCTGGCGCCTCCTCGCGACGCCGGCCATGTTTTCGGTGACGAGCGCGGGGGCACGGAGCGGTGCGGTGGCCATCAGCTGGCTGCTGTCGGCGGCAACGCCTTCCATCGCCCGCTGCAGGTTGCGCAACTGAGCGCCCAGCAGGCGCTGACCGCTATCGGCGAAGGCCTTGTTTTGTACCCGCGCCGCCTGGATGCGGCGTGTGTAGTCGGTCCTTAGCACAAGCGCCAGCGCGATGCCGAGGATCAACGTCAGTACACCACCGACCACGCTGACCAGCCGCGCGGAACGATAATGTGCTGCTTCGGCCATGGAGGCTCGCCGGCGACGGTGACGGTCTCACCTCGGATGAAACTAGCAACCTCGCCTGCCGACAGCAAGTCGCCCCGCCACCTCGCTGTGAATGTCAAAGGTCGAGCGACACCGGCCCGCGTGGTTTCGAACAACAGATGAGCACGTCACCGTCCAGTGGCGCCGTGAGCGGGTCGGGTGCGTAATCCACCGTGCCGTCGACGAGGCCGCACTGACAGGTATGGCACACGCCCGTACGACAGGACCAGCGCACCGCGACGTCGCATGCTTCGGCAAGTTCCAGCAGGGATCCGTAACGGGCATCCCAATGCACGCTCAGGCCGCTGCGATTGAAGGTGACTATCGGCCCGGAGCCTTCCGTGGCCGGGGGATGAGGCATGTGGCTTCCCGGGCCGACGGTGCCAGGCGTGATGGAAGCTCCCGGGCCGAAGGTTTCGCTGTGGACGCGGTTGCCGGCCACACCGAGCGTCTGGAGGTCGTCGAGCATCTGCCGCATGAAAGCCTGGGGGCCGCAGAGGTAATAGTGCGCGTCCTCCGGCAGGCCCAGGCCCTCGAGTTGCGCGCGGTCGATGCGTCCGGCCACGTCGTAGTCCCGACCTTTCCTATCGGTATCGACGGGGCGGCTATAGAACACCAGGCCGCGCGAGCCGGGCAGCTCGGCGAGTATGTCGCGCGCCTCCGCCGTGAAGACATCCTCGCTGCCGCGGCGGGCGCAATGAATCCACCAGACCGCGCGCGGCGAAGGTTCCGTCGCCAGCGCGCGCAACATGGAAAGGAGTGGCGTGACGCCGATGCCCGCGCTGACGAGGACGACCGGTGAGCCGTCCGTTACCAGCGTGAAGTCGCCTCGCGGCGCGCTGGCTTCCACGTGGTCTCCCACGGCGATGTGGTCGTGCAGGAAGCGGCTGCCTTCGCCGTCCGCGCGCTTGACGCTGATGCGGTAGCTGCGCTCCGGAACATGGCCGGAGATGGAATAGCTGCGCAGGATCGGCGAAAGCCCGCCTTCGAGGCGGATGCGCAGGGCGAGGAACTGCCCGGGCAGGGGCGGCGGCAGGGGCGATCCGTCAGCGCTCACGAAGACGAACGAGCGTACCACGTCGCTTTCGCTACGAATGCTCTCCACTACCAGGTTGCGGTAACCGGTCCATGCCGGAAGCGCCCGCGCGGCGGCTTTGGGACGCTCCTCGTCTTCCAGCATCTGTGCGAACGACTGTTTCCAGCCGGGGCTGAGCGCCGGTATGCGCAGTGCGCGCTCCAGCGTGTCGCGCGAATGGCCGGGAAGGTAGAGCAGGGCATCCACATCGGCCACCGTGAGGTCTTCCGGGCCCTGCGAAACCCTTTCGATCGCATCGCCGGCACCGATCTCTCCTTCTTCGATCACCTTGAAGTAAAAGCCAGGTCGATGGTGCGCCACGAGCAGCGACGCCATCTGCGGGTGCTTCATGCGAATACCCACGCGGTAGCAGGTGACGCGTGGCTGCGTAACCTCGAAGAGCGCTCCGCCGATCTGGTAGCGGTCTCCTATGCGCACCTCGTTATCGGGGAGGCCTTCGATGGTGAGGTTCTCCCCGAACTGGCCGTATTCCAGCGTCGGGCGCGCAAGGAACGTTTCCCAGTAACGGTAGGACTCGATCTGGTAGACCATCACCGCACGGTTGGGGCCGCCGTGGCCGGCCTTGTCGGCCTGCCCGTCGCCGTCGATGTTGAGCGTGCGGGCCATGACACGGCCCGGGACAGGCGCCTTGAAGATGCCGGTACGCACGACACGGCCTTCCCATTCCACGTCGCGTGGCAGGCCCACGTTGACCGAAAGGACGCTTGGCATTCCACTGCTCCGCTGCGTTGGCAGTATAGGCGCGTCAGCCCGGCCTTCCGTGACGCGTAAAGACATCCGGGCTGCCGCTCAGCCACACAGCCATATCCTGCAAGAGGTGTTGCGACGGAAATACCCGTCCATAGCAGAGCACCAGGATGGCCAGCGTGCCGCAGCCCAGCACCGCTTTCCGCCAACCGGCGGGGTCGCCGGGCGTCGCCCGCGTCGACGACAGACCACGCAGGAACCAGAAGGCGACCGCCGCGCCGAGGATGGCACCCAGCCATACCTCCGACGGACTGTGGAACCTCAGGGCCAGCCGGGACACGCCCACGGCCAGGCCGATGAGCGCTCCGAAAGCGACCGCCATCCAGCGTTGGTACGCCGGACGGTTACGCATGAGCAAGGCCGCCACCGCCGGCCAGACGAGGATCGCCAGGGCGGTGTGTCCGCTGAACCCCGTGTAGTCGAGCCCCGGCGGCCGGATGCCCCAGGCCATGAACAACAGCTTGGAGAGCATCACGCACCCACCGCACACGACGGCGGCCAGCACCCAGCGCCACGCGTCGCGCCGGTGAGGCGGAGGCAGCATGAGGCAGATCGCGATCCAGGCGATCATCGGCAACAGCACCGCGCTGTCGCCAAGGGCGGTAATGGCGATCCATGGCGTCACGTGCGGCTCTCCTGTCTGTCGTCTATTATGGCCACACCATGTTCCAACGAATATTGATCGCCTGCGTCGGCAACATCTGTCGAAGTCCAACCGCCGAGTACCTGCTTCGCGATCGCCTTGGCCCGGGCCATGGCGCCACCGTGTCGAGTGCCGGTCTCAGCGCCATGACGGGCCATTCCATGGATTCCACAGCGCTGGCGTTGTTGCTCGAGCATGGCGTGGATGGCGAAGGGCACGTCGCCCGTCAACTGGATGCACACCTGTTGCGCCGGTCCGACCTCATCCTCGTCATGGAACGAAGCCACGTCGATGCGATCCGGCGCATGGCGCCGGAGGCCAGCGGCAAGGTCTTTCTTCTCGACAAATGGCTGGGTAGTCGCGATATCCCCGATCCGTACCGCCAGCGCCGGCCGGCGTACGAACAGGCCTATGCGTTGATCGAGCAGGGCGTGACCAGCTGGTTGCACTACCTGTAAGGGCCTATTCGCGTATCTTCTCCAGGTTCTTGTCGAACAGGTCGCCATCCAGGTCGTTGGTAAGCGTGTAAAGGGTGTAGCGCTTGTTGAGGCGCGCACCGCCGTCGCGGACCAGCGGCTGCCAGAGCAGGGTGGCGCGACTGCGCGAGGAATGCGGCAGCAGCATATCGAAGGGAATGGACACGTAAATACCCTTGTCGAAGCTGCCTTCGCCGTAGCCGGAGCCACCCGATTTAGTGGTGATCGTGGCATACGCGCCCATGCGCGCGCCGTTATGGAACTCACGCGATACGTCGACCGTGCTGCCCCAGTCGCCGGCCAGGTAACGACCCACGCTCACCGCCACGGTGACGTCGTGGAAACCGGTATTGAAATAGCCGGTGGCCTGGCCGGTGATCACGTGGTAACGGCGTAGCGAGAAGTCCTGGTCGAAGCCACGCTGTTTCACCCAGTTGACGTCCGCGCCCACGGCCCATCGTTCACCGAAGGGGCGATACAGGACTTCTCCGCCGGCACCGGCATACATGCTTTCCAGCATGCCTGCGTAAGCGAGGCCGTAGAGGTCCTGACCAAGGCGATGCGTGCCCGTCAGCTGGAAGTTCGGCAGGGTGATGTCCGAACTAGTGAGATATTGGCGCAGGTTCGTGCGTACGCGGGGCAGGTTGCTCGGGGCGTCGTATTTGAACTTGTCGTAGTTGTTGAAGAGGTTGACGGCCAGTACGCCGTCCAGCCAGAGGTTGCGACTGAAGTTGAGTGTGCCCGACGCCGCGCCATACACCTGGTAGAGGACGAAGGCGTCCGGGCCGCCAAGGTTCTGCTGGTAGCCAAGCGACAGGCCGCCGGTAAAGCGCTTCAGCGGCGCACGGTACAGCACTTCCTCATCGCGCGCCGTCACCGGGTCCTGTTCAACGCTTCGACGGAAGTCCGCCAGGTCGAGGCGATGGTCGAGCAGTTCGATGAAGCGTGGCCGGTGCACGCTGGTTTCCACGGTTGGCAGGCCGTTCCGCTCGCTGGCTACCGTGAGCCACCCTATGCTGTCGTCCACCCGATTGTCGACGATGCGTGTGGCGCGCCCGACACCCTCCGCCGGATAAAAGAAGCGCTGCTGCTCGCCATGCACGACTAGCTCCGAACCGCGCCGGCCGATCCGCGACACGTCGATGCCTGCGTTGTCGTGCAGGTTCTTCGCCACCGCTTGCCAGTCGACCTGCTCCGGCGCCTTCCGTTCTGCCGGCCTGGCATCCGTCTGCGTCGTTTCGACGGCGACCGGTTCCGGCCTGGGATCGAACGACTTCGGTGGGTCGACGTGCGTCGCGAGGTTGCTGTGCAGGTTGAGGCCGGCGGTGACGACGTTGCCGCGTTCGTAGCCCACGGTCAGGTCGACGTTGCGATTGAGGCGAAACACCGCGCCGAGGTTCACGGGCCAGCGTTGCGGCTGGTTGTTGTTCTGCGGCTGGTGCTTGTAGTCGTTGCCGTCCAGTTCGGCCTTCAGCAGCAGCCACTCCCAGGGCGATCGATATTCGATGCCGCCGAAGAAGCCTGGCCGTCCGCGCAGGAACTTGTTGGTGCTGAACTTGCCGGTGCCTGTGCCGCCGGCGGGACGCGTCCTGAAACGGTCGCTGATGACGTTCAGGGGGTTCGCAATATCGCCGCGCGCACCCATGTAGCCCCAGGCCAGGCCCACGCTGAAGTCGAACGGCCCCGCGCGCTTGCTCGTTACAACGTATTCGCTCGAGAACAGGCCCGTACCGCCGATATCGCGGGCGCCGACCGCCACGGCGGGAAGCCAGCGGCTTTCCTGCCAGAGGCGCACCTTGGCGTCGATGGATTTATCCTTATAGGTCTGGCTTCCGCTGAGCGAACGCGGTCCGTAGAGCCGGTTGCTGACATTGGTGTAACGGAACGACCCCTCGAGCCAGGGCAGGGGCTGCATCGATACGTTGTAGTTCGTATAGGGCGTGGTGCGGCTGAGTACGAAGCTGAATTCGCCTTCGCGCGCCATGCGCGCGGTGGGTGTCTGCAGGAGCCCCACGCCGCCAAAGTCGCTCTGTGTGTACATCTCCTGCGCATGGGTGACGGAAGCGCCTCCGGCGAGCAGCGCGAAGGCGGCGCGACAGCAGCCATGCCAGGCGGTCTGCCGCATCAGCCCCCACCGCCTTCGTCGAGTACCTGGGTGGCGAGGAAGCTGGCGACGTCCCGGTTGAAAGTGTCGTCGGCCGCGCCGGCGATGGCATGCCTGTCGAACGGCACGTAGATCCAGGCACCCGGTGCGAGAGGACGCGGCGGGCCGCGGTTCCACAAGGCGGTGCCTTGCTCGAAAACGGCGCCGTCGGGCTGGACGATGTAGATCGTATCCGGATCCGCGGCAGCCGATGCGGTGCAGGCGGAAAGGTAGCGTCGCGCATCCTGCATCGGCACCTGGGGCAAGTGGCAGGCTTTGTCTACCGCGCCCACCACGCGGATGTCCGTAGGACGCCGCGGATAGAGCAGCGTATCGCCTTCGCGGACGGGCCAGTCATCCGCGGGCGTGACTTCGAGTCGGTCGGGGTCCAGCGCCACGCCCGTGCGCCGCCCGGTAATCGGAAGACCCGACAGCCACGTCTCGAACGCCTTGCTCGCACCCGACAGCACGATGTCGTCCGCGCCCAATGCCTTGAGGCGAATCGCGCCCAGTTCGTACACGAGGCCGGCACGCAGGCGCAGTTGCTCGCGTTGCAGGGATGGCTGAACCCACGCGGCGCCGAGCAGGTAGGCATCCGGATCGACTTGCCTGGCCGCGACAGCGGACAGGCGGGTGCCGCCCGGGTAGGCACCCGCTTCCCGTTTCCCTGCGGCGGCCTCGGGCACGGTGTCGCGATACGGCTGCAATTGGATCAGTTCGAGCGGCAGGCCCGGAGCGATGTATTGCCGGCTTTTCCAGATGAAGCCATCGGCTGGATCGACCCAGTAGCGGTTGGTCATGCTCACGCCGAGCGATGGCACGGACAGGTGCTCGTCGATACGGCGCAGGCGATGCACCGTGCCGAGGATGTCCACGTCTTCGATCGCCCTCGGTTCCAGCCGGGCCTTCAGCTCGACGCCATAGCGATAGCCCGGCGACCAGTCGGCCCGCCGCGTGTAATCGAGGGGAGCGGTAAGGCGCTGCAAGCCGTCGTGGAACGGATTGACGGCGGGAAAGGTCGAACCGTCCAGGTTCTGCGGCAGGCCGATGGTCTTGATCACGAGCCCATCTCGCGTCACCACCGCATCGTGTCCGGTGCCGTACCAGCCCAGTTCACCGTTCCCGACGCGGGAAAGGATCAGGATGGCTTCGCCGTCGGGACCGTTGACCTGCAGCTGGAAGTAGGGCGTTGCCGCCACCGATTCCGCCGTGGGATGCACGGTTTCCCGCCGCATCGCAAGGCGCACGGACTCGAGGCTGCCGCGCGATACCGAAGAGCATGCGCTCAACGCGGCCAGCACCAGCCCCAGGCTGCCGAGGAGGAGGGGCCGTCGGGGCGGACGCATGGAAGGTATCTCGCGACGGGCCACGATCGCCTGTGCTCTCAGCGCTGCAGGGATCGGCCGCGTCCGATGCCGTAATAAGCGATGCCTGCATCCTCGACGGCGCGCGGATCGTAAAGGTTACGACCGTCGAAGATGGCCGGGCTTGCCAGCCCGGCCTTGATCCGTGCGAAGTCGGGGCTGCGGAAGGTTTTCCATTCCGTGACCAGGGCCAGCACGTCGGCACCCTCCAGGGTGTCGTACGCATCGTCGCAAAGCACGAGGTCGTCACGCTTGCCGTAGATGCGCCGGGTTTCCGCGCGGGCTTCGGGATCGTATGCGCGCACGCGCGCGCCGGCCACCCACAGCGCTTCCATCAGCTTGCGGCTGGGGGCTTCGCGCATGTCGTCGGTGTTCGGCTTGAACGCCAGGCCCCACAAGGCGACGGTCTTCCCCGTGAGGTCGCCGTCGAAGTAACGGGAGATCTGGCTATAGAGCCGGGTCTTCTGGTCGGCATTGACGGCCTCGACCATCGCGAGCAGCCGTGCGTCGTAATCATGTCCACGTGCGATCCGCTCCAGGGCCTGCACGTCCTTCGGAAAACAGGAGCCGCCATAACCCACGCCGGGGTAGATGAAGTGGTAACCGATGCGTGGATCGGCGCCGATGCCCTGACGTACCAGCTCCACGTCCGCTCCCACGCGCTCGGCGATATTGGCGATCTCGTTCATGAAACTGATCTTGGTCGCGAGCATCGCGTTCGCGGCGTACTTGGTCAGCTCCGCCGAGCGCTCGTCCATCACCACCATGCGTTCGTGGTTGCGGTTGAACGGTGCATAGAGTTTGCGCAGGCGCGCCACGGCCCGATCGCTGGACGAACCCACCACGATGCGGTCCGGACGCAGGCAATCTTCCACCGCGTCGCCTTCCTTCAGGAATTCTGGATTCGACACCACGTCGAAATCGGCGGCGGCACCGCGTGTAACCAGCACGTCGTTCACGGCCTGGCGTACGCGATCGGCCGTGCCGACAGGCACCGTGGACTTGTTGACGATCACCGCGTAGCCATCGAGGTGCTCGCCGATGGTGCGCGCCACGCCCAGCACGTACTTCATGTCGGCGCTGCCGTCTTCGTCGGGCGGCGTGCCCACGGCGATGAAGATGAGATCGCCATGTGCGATCGCTGGCCCGGGATCCGTGGTGAAGTCCAGCCGTCCTGAGGCGTGGTTGCGCTTGACGATAGGCTCGAGCCCCGGCTCGAAGATGGGAACGATGCCGTGACGGAGGCCTTCGATCTTCGCCTCGTCCACGTCCACGCAAACCACGTGATTGCCCATCTCCGCGAGGCAGGCACCGGTAACCAGACCCACGTAGCCGGTGCCGAAAATGGTGACCTTCATTTGTGTCGCCTGTACAGTTTCAGAGGGTGAGTGGAGTGACTGCGCTCAGAGCTGGCTGTCGCGATCCAGGTTGTATTGGGCGTTGGCCGCGTTGCTGATCAGCCCCGAAAGAGGCAACAGCTGGCTGATGAAGCGGTTCCAGCGCGTGATGCCGGCGGCCCCGACGAAGACGACATCCCCTGGCTTGACGGAAAACTGCGCGGCCACGGCGAACGCCGAAGGCGACGTGCCGTCGAGCTGGTAGATCGTGGCCGGAGCCTTCTCGAAATCTTCCACGCCGCGGATCACGTAAACCGACTTGCCGCGCGCGCTGGTCTGGTTGAGGCCGCCCGCTCGCCCGAGCGCCTGGGTTAGGGTGAGATCGCTGGTCTTGAACGCGATGGCCTGGGGCCGGAGCACCTCGCCGATCACATAGGCTTCGTGGCGGTCGTTATAGGGCAGATAGATGCTGTCGCCACCCTTCAGGTAGATTTCCTGACCGCCTTCGCGTGAGCGCGAGAGGGCATCGAGGTCGAGGTGGTATTCGTGGTTGTCGCGGCGCAGGACCACGTCCGACAAATCCGCCAGTTGCGCGTTGACGCCGGCGGAGCCGATGGCCTGGCTCAACGTCAGAGGCGTGATGGTGATGTCTTGCGGGTCCGTTTTCACGAAGGCCCCGCTCAAGGTTACCTTCTGGCTGGCGAAATTGACGACGCTGATGTCGACCTGCGGTTTCTCGATGTACTTCGTGAGCCGGTCGGTGATCGCCGTGCGCAGTTCTTCCACCGTGAGGCCGGCTGCGTGCAGCAGGCCCACATAGGGATAGAACAGCGTGCCGTCGGGACGCACCAGGCGCCCGTTGGCAGCGGTCTGCTGCTGCGAACCGGCCGGCGAGGTGAGTTCGGGGTGTTCCCACACCGTGATGTAGAGCGAATCGCCGGCACCGATGCGATAGGAGTCCGGTTTATACGCCGTAAGGGCCGGATCGACGCCTGCCACGCTTGCACTGGCACGATCCATTGCGATCAGCTTCGGCGTGATGGGAACCAGCTGGTAACGGCTGCCCGCCGCGCTCTCCTTGTCGTTCAGCTCGCCGGTTTTCATGTGCTGGCCGGGTGCCAGGATGCATGCCTGGAGTAGCAGACAGCACCCGGCCAGACCGAGGGTCGGCAGGAACTTCATTGGGAAATAAATCCTTCGCGTGGCGCCGTGTGGAGGAGGATGTCGATGCCATTAAACCGATCGAACATTAACCGCTCGGGAACATGAACGATATAACGGACATCTAGACGTCCAGACGCCTGACAGGCGGCTCAGTGCGTTCCCCCCGTGCCGCCGGTACCACCCGTGCCACCGGTGCCGCCGGTCCCACCCGTGCCACCGGTTCCATCGTTGCCGGTGCCGCTGGCATCGTTGGCGGTGGCGCCCGATGCCGCAGCCATCGCCGCCGTGCCCGGACCCATGCGAGCGGGCGAAATGGCGCCCTTGGCGGCCTGGTGAGCCTGATTCGGCGTAGCGACCTGCGGCTTGCGGGTAGCGTTTTGCGCGCCGTCGGACGCGTTCGCAGCATTGGCGGGTCGTTGGCTCTGGGCCCATAGTGGAGCAACCACGGCGAGAAGAACGCACGCAACAAATAGACGTCTCACATTATTTCTCCGAGTGAAGAGGATGATGCACGCATCACATTCATGAACATGCTTTTGTTCGCGCAATGCGTCGTTCATTCACACCCAACTATGTTCCACGGTCAAGGCAGCACGCTGAACGCACGCTGCAGGCGATTGTTTTTGTGACACCACTCCCAAATTTTCAGTTAACCAATTGCGCGATGTTTTCCCTGCGGTGCAGCATGAGCCGTCGTACTGGATAAGTACGACATTTCTTAAAGAGCATTCCCTGTGCTGGGAACGCGAATAGAAACGTGTCGGAATGGGTCCCGTCGTTGCGGTGGGGTGCCCGTTCCTACAGTGGGGACACGTACCTGGGCATCCCGGCAACCCCGGCGCCTCTCGCTTCGGCAGAAGGTACTTGTCATGCAGTTGTCCAAATTCAATGCGTTGCTGGATCTCGAGCTCCGGGTAAGCGATCCGCTCTGCGCGATAGCCGCCGGCTATCTCGCTTACTTCGTCCGCTTCGACACGCTGCGAATGAGCAGCCTCTATGCGGTGGCGTTGGTCATCCTCTTGCTCACGACGCTTGCCGCGTCGGTCTTCTTCAAGGCGTATGAACAGCCACTTGGACAACGCTCTTTCGAGCAATACTGCTGCATCGCAGCATCATGGGCGACGGGCTTCGCCGCCCTTATCGCACTGGGTTACCTGCTTAAAGTCAGCGAGTTGTACTCGCGTGCCTGGGTGATGCTCACCTTCTTCCTGGGCCTTGCACTCATGGCATCCGTGCGACAGGTAGCGGTGGCCGCGCTGTGGTACCTGCGTCGCCGCGGCGTGGGCATGCGTCGGTGCCTCTTGATCGGTGCGACCGAATCCGGCTTGCACATGGTGGAGCAGGTGAAGGCGAACCCAGGGCTAGGCCTGACGATCACCGCTTACGTTTCGACGACGTACGACCATGGTGTTCCCGACGGCGTTCCGTCTGCCGGATCGTTGTTGCATATCGACGAGATCCTCGACGGCGGCGAATGGGACGAAGTGCTCGTGGCGCTTCCGGTGAGCGCGCATCGCGCCATCGGCTATGCGCTCGACCGGATGGAAGCGCGGGTGATGACGGTGAAGTTCGTGCCGGACATGCTGGGGCGGCAGTTGATCAACCACCGCATGGAAGATTGCGGTGGCGTACCCATGGTCACCTTGCGCGACAGCCCATTGCTGGGTCACGCATGGATCCTCAAGGTGGTCGAAGATCGCGTGATCGCAGCCGGCATCCTGCTCATGATCAGCCCGCTGATGCTTGCGCTGGCGGTCGGCGTGAGACTTTCCAGCCCTGGCCCCGTGCTCTACCGGCAGCGCCGCGTGGGGCTGGATGGAAAGGAATTCGAGATGCTGAAGTTCCGCTCCATGCCCGTGGACATGGAGAAGAACAAGGCCGTTCAGTGGGGCAACGCCCAGGCGAAGACCACCACGCGCTTCGGCCGGTTCATCCGCCAGACCAGCCTCGACGAACTGCCGCAGTTCATCAATGTGCTGCGTGGCGACATGTCGATCGTCGGGCCACGCCCGGAACGGCCGATGTTCGTCGAGAAGTTCAAGGGGGAGATCGCCGGCTACATGCACAAGCACCTGGTAAAGGCGGGCATCACCGGATGGGCGCAGATTAACGGGTGGCGGGGCGACACGGATCTCGTCAAGCGCATCGAATGCGATCTTTACTACATCAATCACTGGTCGCTGGCGTTCGACCTGCGCATCATCTTCCTCACGATCTTCAAGGGCTTCGTGCACAGCGAAGCGCCCGCGGTGGTCGCTCCGGTAAGGGAGGTGCGTGGTTAAGAAGCGAGCTCGGCACCTGTATTCACTCTCCTGGCGGGGTATCGATTGAAGTTCCTGATCTGTGGCGGTGCGGGGTACGTGGGTTCGCACATGGTGCGTTACCTTGTCGAGAGCCAGCACGAGGTGATCGTCTACGACGACCTGTCGACGGGGCATCGCGAGGCGGCCGGCGACGATGTTACGTTCGTACATGGCGACATCGGCGACGCGGCGAGGTTGTGGCGCCTGTTTGCGACACACAAGTTCGATGCGGTGATGCACTTCTGCGCTCGCTCACTGGTGGGAGAGTCCGTCGTGGATCCCTACCAGTACTATCGCAACAACGTGGGCAATACCCTCGTACTGCTGGCGGCGATGCGCGAGGCGGACATCCGGCGGCTCGTTTTCTCATCCACGGCAGCGGTCTTCGGTAACCCCCGTAGCGATACCATCGACGAAACCCATCCCACCGATCCGATCAACCCCTATGGCCAGAGCAAGCTGATGGTCGAGCGTGTCCTGCAGGACGCCTACCGGGCTTATGGCTTGCGCTCGGTGGCACTGCGGTACTTCAATGCCGCCGGCGCTGATCCCTCCGGGGCGATCGGCGAATCGCACCACCCGGAGACGCATCTCATACCGAACCTGTTGCGGGCGGTGCTCGGAAACGGGCCCGGGCTCAAGGTGTTCGGCGACGACTACGAGACGCGCGATGGAACGTGCGTGCGCGACTACGTCCACGTGAACGACCTCGCCTCGGCGCACCTGCTGGCGGTCGAGTTCCTGGAGAAAAATGAGGGAGCGTTCACGTTCAACCTAGGCAATGGCGAGGGCTTCAGTGTTCATGAAGTCATAGCGGCCGCCCAGCGCGTCACGGGGCGCCCCGTCCCCCATGCGATCGCCGAACGCCGGCCGGGCGATCCCCCCACGCTCGTGGCGTCCAGCCTGCAGGCACGCGAGAGGTTGGGCTGGCAGCCGCGGATCGGTGCGCTCGACGATATCCTCGACAGCGCCTGGCGCTGGCACCTGCAGCCGCGCTTCTGAGATGCAGGCCGCGCCGAAGGTCCAGCTCGATTTCGTGGATGCCCTGCGCGGCATCGCGATTATCGGCGTGCTCATCAGTCACGCGCAGCGAAACGTCGAGATCTACCAGGCGATGGGGCGCGAAGCGCTTATGTCGCCCTGGCTGAGCCGCTACGCCGCGCAGGGCGCGCGTGGCGTGCAGCTGTTCTTCGTGGTCAGCGCACTGACCCTCTTCCTCTCCGCCCGGAAGCGTTCCGCCGAAGCCACGCCTTGGCTGAATTTCTATCTGCGCCGGTTCTTCCGCATCGCCCCGATGTTCTACCTGGCGTTCGCGGTGTACTGTCTGGCACCGGCGGTGCTGAAAGGGCACGACGTCCCGCCGCCGGGGACGGTGCTGGGAACGCTTAGCTTCACCAACGGGTGGAACCCCACCTGGTTGCTGGGTGCGAACGATGTCGTGCCCGGTGGCTGGTCCATCGGCGTGGAGATGTCGTTCTATATCGTCTTTCCTCTCGTGTTCCTGGCCCTGCACAACTTCCCTCGCACGCTTGCGGCGCTGGTGTTGCTCCTTGTCGTGGATGTCGTGACGTGGACGCCGTTGCTCGGGCATCCGCCTATCGCCGACGCGCAACTGTGGCAGCGGTTCGTCTTTATCTGGCTGCCCAACCAGCTGCCGATCTTCCTCTTTGGCATCGGTGCCTACTTCGTGCTTTTTGAACAGGCGGGACGGCTCACATCCTTCTTCAGGAATGGCGACCGTCTCCATAATGGCTGCTGGTTCATGTTGGCGGTGGCTATCCTGATGATCGCGCCGCAATGGATCGATGACCCGAGGGCAGTCTTCCTGTATGGCGCCGCCTTCGCCATCCTTGCACTGTCCCTGTACCGGCAGTCCTACCGCTGGCTGGTGAATGCGCCGCTGCGGCATATCGGAAAAATCAGCTTCAGCGGCTACCTTACGCATTTCGCCATGCTGCAGGTGGCGCGGAAGGTGCTGGGGAAGCTGCACGCGGATACCCATCTGTCTCCGGATATTTACTTCCTCGCCACGGTGCTGCTGGCACTGGGTGGAACCGTGCTGGTGTCGACCGTGACCTACCGTTTCGTGGAGGTACCAGGCCAGGCGCTTGGCAAGCGCATCATCCTGGCCCTCGAAGCGCGCAGGGCCTCGCCTGCGTCAGCCGGCTCCGTATCGCAGTAGGGCGGTTCCATGGGGAGCCGGATAGGTGCCTGCCGCGGCAGCGGGCAAGTGATTACGCCAGTCGCGCGATACGCTCCATGGCGTCGTCTACGGGTTTGCCGTTGGCGAAGCACGCCTTCACCAGTGCATTCACTTCCGCCAGTGAGGGCCGGCGTGTCCGGAAGCGGTCGAGCATCTGTTTGTTCTCCGCGAAATGGTTCTCGCCGAGTCGCGTCTGCGTTGCCAGCTTCATGTCGATACCGGGCGAGCCGGGGGCCACCACGATGTTGTCGTGGATCGCCGTGCTGCTGGGTACGCCTTTCCAGCTCGTCGCCTTGAAGACGGTGACCTGGGAACCCGCATCGGGCTTCTCGGGAATGATGATGATGTTGTTGTATATCTGACTGCCATCCACCGGGCCGGAAATGCGCAATGAGGCGCTTCCGCTCTTGCGCAGGGCGTCGTTGATACTGACGTTGTAGCGCACGATGGTGCCGCTGTTGCCGATGCCTTGCGCGTCCCGGCCGTCGTTGCAGACAAGGGCCATGCCGCCCACGTTGTCGTGGCTGTAGTTGTACTGGATGATCGTGCCCCGACAATGGAAATCCGCGTCGTAAGCTTGCCCGTCGGCCGGAGCCTTGTGCCCGCTGACCTCGTTGTACTGGATCAGCGTGTTGTCGCAGTCGAACGGCCACATGCCCGCGGCGGCCTCGCCGCGCGGCAGGTTCCCGCATTGGCTTACCGTATTACGCTCCACAAGGGCGCCGTCGCAGCCTTTGACCAGGATGCAATCGCCGGGAACGCCGCTGATGCGGTTGCCGCGCACCACCACGCCGGTAGCCAGGCCACCGGCTCGGGCACCGGCGCGAAGGAAGAGGATGCCGTCGCGCTGGCAGCGTTCGATCGTGTTGTCCGCGATGGTGAGACCGTCATGGCGCGTGGGACGGCCCTTGCCCTTGGTTTCGACCAGGATGGCGCTGCCCCCGCCGTCCTTCTTTACCGGCGAGCCGTTGACGTCATGGATGTGCAGCCCTTGCAACACCATGCCATGGACGACGCCGGCATCTTCATGCAGCAGATGCAGCGCCGTGCGCCGCGGCGCGGCCTGTGCGCCATGGTTGGAGATCGCCAGGTTGCGCACGTTCCAATATTCGACATTCCGCAGCAGCACCGTGGAGGCGGCGGCGCCATCCCCGTGCAGGTGAGGTAGGGCGCCCTCGCCATAGGCGTCCACCACCACCGGTGCGCCCGCGCGGCCGGAGCCTTTGGGTTCGAACACGCCCCGGTAATCGCCGCCCCGCTTGAAGAAGATGCGATCCCCAGGACCGAACCGTGCCCGGTTAAGCCTGCCCAGGCTTCGCCACGCTTGCGCGACGCTGCTTCCGTCGTGACCGTCGTCACCGGCGGCACTGTCCACGTAGTAGCGCTTGCCGCTGTCGGTAGCTGCGGCAACGGCATACAGGGGCAGGGTGGCGGTCACGGCCAGCGTGCAGGCAGTCCGCTTGAGGAAAGCGCGACGGTCCATGACGCCCCCTCAGCGCCGCTCGCTGAGCGAGTAGCGATACACGCCGCCGTGCTTCCTCAGCATATAGGCGAAGCCGGCGAGATGCTTGATGGTCAGCTTCGAGAACTTGCGCGTGCGCCGCTTGTAGTCGTGGATCACGGAGATCTTCCGGCTGTAGTAATTGCGCAGGCCCATCTTTCGCGTGCGCACGCAGAACTCGGCGTCCTCGGGACCGAAGAAGATGCGGTCGTCGTAGCCCATCAGGAGCGCGGCCACCTCCTTGGTGAAGGTCTGGTTGGCGCCGAGCACATAATCCACTTCCAGCGGATCGCTGCCTTCGTCGAAGCGTGTGTCCAGCATCAGGTGCCGTTCCAATTCGCGGCGCACGAACCCCAACCTGCGGCTCAACGGCACGCGCGCCGCGATCGGCTGGTAGAAGCGGGGGAAGCGCCGCGTCGAGTCCTGCCGGCTGCGATCGATGTTGAGCAGTTCGAAGCCCACCACGCCCGCGTCCGGGTGCGCCTGGAAAAACTCGTCCACGATGCTGCCGGGATCGTTCGTGAGGAAAATGGTGTCGTTGTCCAGGGTCATGCAGTACTTGCCGCGGGCCAGGAACAGGCCACGGTTCCGCGCCGGTCCGACGCCGAAATTCCGCTCCAGCGGGAAGTAGCGAACTTGCGGCAGTGTGGCGACGAATTCGGCACTGCCATCGACGGACCCGTTGTCCACGACGATCACCTCGTCGCGGTCGAAGTCCACCTTGTCCATCAGGGAGCGCAGGCAGCGCTCGAGGTTCCCTAATTCATTCCAGGTGATGATGACAATGGACAATCTCACGGCGGCCTCGCTCATGACGCTGCTCCAACAGGGATCGTGGTTAGGGAGGAGGGGGTGATGACGGCATTGGCCTTCACCACGAAGTTGTCGGGAATGACCACGGGTCCGAAGATGCATGCGCCGGTGCCGATGGTGACGTTGTCGCCGATGACCGGCGTACCGTCGCCCGGCCAGCGGTTGCCGATGCACACGCGCGCATAGAGCGTGCAGTTCGCGCCGATCGTCGTCTTGCCGTTCACGATGACGCCGAAGGCATGGTAGATCACGAGACCGGGGCCGATGGTCGTCGTGGTCGGCAGGTAGCACTTGAAGACGAACTCGGCCACTTTCTCCAGCACGCGCAGCGGCGTGTGCAGGCGGCTGCCACGAGCCGTGGCGATGACGCGGTAGCACAGGATCACCCAGAACGACTGGTCCAGCATCCACCACAGCATGCCGCGGTAACCCGGCAGGGATGTGTAGCGGCGCACGTCCGCGCGGAAATCGTCAAGCATGACCAGCTTCCTCCTGTAGGAGCGGGCCTGCCCGCGACATCGTTTCGCGAGACGTCACAGGCCCTGTTACCCCGGGTCGAAAAGATGTCGCGGGCAGGCCCGCTCCTACAGGGCGTGGTTTGCTCGATTCCTCGCGCAGCCGGACGCGCATGTCGTTACGCGCGTAGAACATGCCTACGAAGAACCAGAAGTAGGCTTCGTATCCGCTGAATTCGATAAAGGCCAGCATCAGGTAGCACAGCAGGAAGGCCTTGATGTTGCGCTGCTGTCCTTCGGCCGGACGGAACAGGATGTGTCCGACCATCGCCAGGAACAGCAGCAGCGACTGAACGCCACCCTCGAGGAGGAACTGCAGGTAGATGTCGTGGACGTTGTTCTCCACGAAGGTCAGGCCGGAAATCTGTTCCATCAGCGGAACGCCGTTACCCACCCCGTACCCGAACAAATTCTGTTCCAGTGCCTGCGTGGCGCTGTTCCACAAGGCCAGGCGCCCGACGTTCTTGTGTTCGAGCCGGGTCTCGGCCTGGAGGTTGAAGCGGTCCAGCACGGGAATATCCACCACCGACGACAGCACGAGCCCGCCGACGAGCACGATCATGGCGATGCCGAGGAAGGTATAGAGGTAGTACGAGCGCGTCTTCCTCGCCCGATAGGCGGCAATCCCGATGGATACCGCCGCGCCCACCAGGCCGGCACGTGAAAGCATCATGGCGCTGGTGAGAAAGGCGATGCCCGCGGCGATCGGGTAGGCGCGGGTGCCAAGGAGAAGAATGGACAAGAGCGCCAGCAGGCTGGCCTCGATATTGCGGCCGCCGGTGGACATGTAGAGCACGCCCGACGCACCCTCGCTGCGCGCATAGACGGCACCCAGCTGGCCCGCGTATACAACGTCGCGGAGAAGGATGAACACGATGCAGCAGCCGAGTATCCACACGAAGATACGGCGCAGGTCCAGGTCGGGCAGCTTTCGCCCGAACACCACGCCGAGGAAGTACGCTGCCGCCACGAACACGATCAGCGTGGAGCGCATGCCGCCCCCGTATACCGCCGCCGCACCTGCCGAGGTCAGGGCCATCGTGGCGATGAACGCGGTGGCGGGATTGAATTTCAGGTAGCGCAGGGCCGGGACATAGATCACGGGCATGAGCAGGAGGAGGATGTGGTAGACGTTCACGTGCGACTTGCTGGCCGCGCTGTGGGTCAGGGGAACCTGCACGAACAGCATCGCCATGAGGACGACCGCGGCGGCCCGTGTCTTGTTGATCTTCATCCGATCGCCACACCGAAGAACTTATGCAGCAACAGCTTGATAGTGGATTTGTAACCGCCTAGCGACACATTGCGCACGATCTCGCCCAGCGGTGGCCGCTCCCGGTTCATCACGTACTGGATGTTGCGATGGTTGCGCCGCTGGTCGGCGTTCATCAGCCGCTCGTGCTTGGCGATGAAGCGCTCGCTACCCTCGGCGCGCTTGCTCGAATTACGGATCCGGGCACGCGAGCGGTCGTCGTCCACGAAGGAAAGCAGTGCTCGCGCGCGCACGGCGGGGCCAAAGCGGTCGACCAGCCGTATCCACGTGTCGTAGTCCTGCCAGGAAGGCATGGCCTCGTCGAAGCCACCGAGCTCGCGCATGCGCGACAGCTCGGTGAGCACCTGGTTGCCGGCGAGGTTCGCGTACAGCAGCTCCCGGAGGTCGAGCGGATCGGCCCTGGCCAGTTCCGCCTCGGCGTGGAGCCGGTCCCGCAATGAGGTCACCTGGGAAACGGACTGGAAGTAGCGGAAACGGCTGCATGCGAACGAGGGCCGATGGCGTCGATACAGGTTGACGAGGCACTCGATTCGTTGCGGGTGGAAGAAGTCGTCGTCGTCGAGCCCCGTGACATAGGTGCCGGACGCATGTTCGATACAACGGTTGCGGGCACGGCAGGCGCCCTGCGGCGTCTCGTTGCGCAGGCAAACGAACTTGCCCGGATAGCAGCGCGCGTACCAGGCCAGGACCTCCGGTGTCTCGTCCGTCGATGCCTCGTCGCAGACGAGGATCTCGATCCTGGGCCAGGTCTGCTCAAGTACCGAATCCAGGGCACGCCGCAGCAGCGCCGAACGATTCCGGGTGGGTATGTACACGCTGACCAGAGGTGCGGTCGTATCGTTCATCAGGCACTCACCGGTTGCTCGAAGCGATGGAGCCACATGTCGCGGGTGCGCCAGGCCACCCATAGCAGCGGCGGCGTCACGAGGACGAAGCGGACCACGCTGGCCTTCCAGTCCTCGCCGGGATAGAGCGCCACCGCCAGCATGAGGAAGCCGTAGGGCACAAAGCTCTCCACGATCCAGGAACTGAAAAATTCCCGCGCGGTGATGCGGATGATCTTGGAGGAGAACAGGTAGTACGACAGCACGGTCGCCAGCACCTGGCTCACCGCCAGCGCCATCGCCATCACTTCGAGCGAGCCGGAATACGCGCCGATCACCGTCACCAGCAGAGTGACGCTGAAGATCCTCAGGTTCCAGCCGAACTCGATGTCGGAACGGCCTAGGCTCTGGCTGAGCGCGCCGATCAGCGAGCCCAGCGGCCGCAGCATGCCGAAGAGCAGCATCAGCGGGATCAGGTGCGATACACCCGCGTAGCGCTGGCCGTAAAGGATCGTCACCGCGGCGGGTGCGAACACCGCCAGCATGATGAACACGCCCGCGGCGGCCACCGACACGGCGCGCAGGCCCGTGAGGTACAGATCGCGAAGCGCCGCCGGGTCGTCCTGTCGCGTTGCCAGCCTGGGCAAGGCCAGACGCTGCACCACGGGCATGATCAGCTTCGTTGGCTGCAGCACCAGCTCTTTCGCGAGTGAGTAGACACCCAGCGCGGCGAGACCGAGGAACTTGCCGAGGATGATCTGATCCGCCTGGCTGCGGAGCTGGTTGATCACCTGCGATCCGAGCTGGAACGCGCCATAGCGCAACGCCTGGCGCACGATGAGGCGGTCGTACGCCCGGCCCGGGTGCCAGTCGGGTTCGGCCACCGTCAGGAAGCACACCAGCCGCACCAGGCTGTTGACGATCATCGCGTAGACCGCGGCCTCGATGGAGGCACCGAAGACGAGCACGAGCATCAGCAGGGTGGCGAGGCCGCAAAGCCGCCCGCTGACTTCGACACGCGCCAGTTCGGGCAGGCGGAAGGATTTGATCAGGCTGGCCTGGTACTGCGCGGCGAGTCCCAGCAGCACGAAGTTCGCGGTGGACAGGCGGAGCAGGTCTCCGAGCGCCTCTGAACCATAGAAGTCGGCGATAGGGTAGGAGACGATGAACAGTACGAATGCGGAACACAGCCCTAGCCCGGTGCTGATCATGAACAGCGAAGTGCGTTCGGAGCGGGTGATGTCCTGCCTGTGTACGAGGTAACTGCTGAGGCCCATGTCCTGCAGCATCGTGGCGATCGCATTGACGACGTTCACGATGGCGAGCGCGCCTAGCAGGTGCGCATCGACATGGTGGGCGAGTACCGCGATCTGCAACAGCTGGCTGGCGGCACTGACTGACGTGGACCCGGCGGTCCAGAGGGCATCGCGTCTTGCGGACGACATGGCGCGGGTCTCCTAGGCCAACCGGGCGGCGAGCTGGTCGTGCAACCGGCTCTGGTTGAAGTGGGTTTCAACGGTATGGCGCGCATACCGGGCGATGGCGGGAAGGTCGTGGTCGCCGCGCTGGATGCTGGCCAGGGTGTCGGCCAGCGCATCGACGTCGCGCTCGGGCACCAGCCACCCCGAGCGGCCGTCCTCGATCAATTCGGGTATGCCGCTGTGCACGGTGGACAGGCAGGGCACGCCGCTCGCCATCGCTTCCATCAGCGATACAGGAATACCTTCCTGGTCGCCATCCACCGCGGTGACGCTGGGCAGCGCGAACACGTCTGAGCGCGCGAGCGCCGCCTGCACATACGCCTTGTCGCGGCGGCCGCGGATGAAGATCCGTTCGCCCAGGGCCTTCGCCGCGACGAAGCGCTCGAGGTCGCCTTGCAGCGGGCCGTCGCCGATCACCTCGAGCTCGACGGGTACACGACGCCACGCCAGCTGCGCCACGGCATCGCAGAGATAGGTCACGCCCTTCTTCTCGACCAGCCTGGCCACGCAGAGGACGCGCAGGGGGCGCGTCTGCGTCGGCACCCTGTCCTCCGGCGGGGCGAAGCGGAAGCTGTCGAGATCGACGCCCATGCGGTGCACCTGGATCTTTTCCGGGGCACAGCCGAGCGTCATGAGCTTCCTGCTCCAGAGCGCGCTGATGGGAAGCATGTGGTCGCCGTTGTCGAACAGGCGCCGGTAATCGTGGACATGCCGCTCGAGCACGCTGTGCTGGGACAGGTCGTAACCGTGGAAGACCGTATACAGGGGGCCTTCGAGCAGGCCCAACGCCCGCAGGTGCTCGGCGAGCACGCCGGTGGGGCCGAAGTGGGCGATGATCGCCCGCGCCTTGAGTGGCTCGCGCAGGCGCCGGGCCGCGCCAGCAAGCACCAGACTTTTCGCGGCATGGCCGTAACGCCGGACCGAGAGCGCGCGGCGTACGCGCGAAAGGGGCAGGCCGGGCAGCACGTCGCGCAGACGTCGCAGCGCGACCTGCCAGCTGGCCGATGCGCTGGCGGCCTGGGGAAAGATGAAGGTGGCGCGGTCCATCAGGCCGCGCACGGCCACGATGTCGCCGGGCGTCGGCGCCGCGCCGCGGCTGACGGCAAGGATGCGCACGTCGAAGCCGCGGTCGAGCAGACCCACGATCTGGTCGATGACGAAGGTCTCCGAATACCTGGGGAACTCGGGAAGGACGAAGAGGACCGACATGGTTCAGGGTCCTATGGCGAGCGTGGCGAGCAGGGATTCGCGCGCGAAGGCTTTCTCGCGGGCCACGGCGGACGCGACGCGCGCGCGCAGGCCGGAATCGTCGAGCAGGGCGAGCACCTTGTCGCGCAGCGTGCCGTCGAGCAGGGAATGCACCGGCATAGCAAGGTCGTCCACGCCGAGCCTTTTCATGATGCCTTCGGACTTGTGCTCGTAGTTGAGCGCTACGGAGGGGGTACCGAAGTTCATCGAGATGATCGCGCTGTGGAGACGGGTGCCGATGGTGAGGACGCAGGCACCAAGGCGCCGGCCGAGCTGCACATCGTTGAGCTCATCCATTTCGACGTCGAACGATTCCGGACGGCGCAGGCGTGCGCGCACCTTCAGTGCGATCATGCGATCGTCCTTGGGGTAACCGTCGATGGCCGTGCAGGTGGAAAACGCGCGGACGTGGAAGCCGGCTTCGATCACCGCATCCAGCAGTTCGGCGAAGGCTCCTTCGTACTGCGCCTGGGTCACGCCCAGGCGCTTGTCGAAGGGGGCGAGTTCGCGGAAGGTCACGGCGACCGTGGGCTTCGCGGTATCGACTTCCCCGGGATCCCCGGGATGCACGAGCCACGCCGTGTCCGACGTCCAGCGCAGCCTGTCCTGCGGAATGGCGGCATCCTGCATATGCCGCGCGCTGACTTCCTCGCGCAAAGCCAGTGCGTCGACACGTGCCATCACATCCTGCGAGACCTTGCGGAAGAAGGTGTGCTGGAACGGGCCGACACTGTGGCCGATCATGTAGATGGGGCGACCGGCGAGCAAGGCGCAACTGGCCTGGTCGTATTGCGTGGCGCCATAGAGGTCCACGAAGAACGAACCGCCCACCTGGATCACCATGTCATATGCCGCCAGCGAGGCGATGTACTGGCGATGGAGTCGTGGAAGGGGAGCCCAGCGGGCCCACCATCGTCGTCGCAGGTGCCCATGGAGCAGTCGCGGAACAAGCCTGCGCAACACCGTCGAGCGCAGCGCGCCGAAGCGCTTCCTGCGGGCATCCAGGTAGTAGCGGTTCAATGTGTCGGGCAGCAGGGGGCGGCCCAGCAGGTATTCGGAGCTCACCGGAAAGCGGCTGGTGACGTCGATCCGGCTGCCCGGAAGCGCGTCCTCCAGGCATTCGAGCAGGCCGCGGAGGATGGCGCAGTCGCCGCGGTTTCCGCAGGTGTGGTTTCCGACGATCAGGATGCGCGTCATGGTCTTCGCTTCATGCGGTTCAGGCCGGGTCGGCCTTGTACTTGTAGTAGGCGTACGTGGAGTAACCGGACGTGCGGTGTTCGACGGCGTTGAAGATCGCGCCCTTCAGTTCCACGCCGTTGTGTTCGAAACGTTGTTTCGCCAGGGCCAGCTCACGTACCTTGTTCAGTCCGAAGCGAGCCACGAGAAGGCTCGTGCCAGCGTGGTGACCGATCACCGCGGCATCCGTCACGGCGAGGATCGGCGGCGTATCGATGATGATCAGGTCGTAAGACGGCACCACGGCGGCGATGAACCGGCTGAAGTTCTCGTGCATCAGCAGTTCGGAAGGATTGGGTGGCACCCGCCCGCGGCTCACGAAGGACACGTTCGGAATCGGACCCGACTGCACCACGTCGGCTAATTCCGCTCCGCCCACGAGCAGGTCCGACAGTCCTAGCCTGGGCTTGATCCCCAGCACCTGGTGCAACGTGCCGCGGCGCATGTCGCCATCCACGAGCAACACGCGCTGGCCCGCCTGCGCGATCACCGCCGCCAGGTTGGCCGAGACGAAGGTCTTGCCCGCGAACGGGCTGGAGCCCGTGATCATGAGGATGTTGTTCTTTGCCTCGAGCCGGGCGAAATGCAGGCTGGTGCGCAGGCTGCGGATGGCTTCGATCGCGAGATCGGACGGAGAGCCGATCGCCAGCAAGGGGCCGCGGCCAGGTTTGCCGTGGCGGTTCTTCGGCGCGCGGACGCCGGGTCCCGAACCCAGCGGAACCGATGCATACACCGGGAGGCCAAGGTCTTCGATGGCCGCCGGGTCTTCGATACCGCGATTGAGAACCTGCTTGAGGAACACGAAGGCCAGCGCGAGGAAGCCGCCGAGGAAGGTTGCCACGATGACAACCAGGGCCTTGCGCGGCTGCACCGGCTGGGTCTTGTCCACCGCCGCCGTGTCCACGATCCGGACGTTGCCCACCGTGCCCGCGCGGGCGATGTCCAGCTGCTGTGCCTGGTTGAGCAGGCTGGTGTACGTGGTGCTGCTGACCTGGACATCGCGATTGAGCTTGAGAAGCTGCTGCTGGGTGTCCGGCAGATCGCCCACCTCTTTCTGCATCTTGTCCTTCTGCGCCTGGAGCTGGCCCATCTGCTGCTGCAGCGCCTTGTACGCTGGATGGTCGTGGGTGAACCGGCGTTCGATGTCCGCTTCCTGGAGGTGCAGCTGCTGGATGCTGTTTTCCACCGCCACGATCTGGTCGAGCAGGCCCTTGGTCTGCATGCTGAGATCGATTGAGTGCGCCTTCGTCTGGAAGTCGTTCATGGCCGCCTGGGCCCTGTCCAGTTCCTGGCGCACCTTGGGTAGTTGGTCCTTCACGAACTGCAGCTGGCTGGCGGCCTCCGCTGAATTGCGCTCCACGTTCTGGCGTACATAGGCCGACGTGATGTGCGCGAGCACCTGCTGTGCCAGGTCGGGATCGGCGTTGTTATAGGTGAGCCCGATGATGCCCGAGTCGTTGCCTTGCTCCAGGGCCATCACGTCGCCCTGCAATTTGCCGATGGTGCTGAGGCTCGGCTGCACCACCACGTCGAAGCGGGTGCCGGGGTTGGCGATGAGCTGCTTCACCTGCATGGTCGCGCCGGCCCCATGCACCAACTGGCCTGCCGACCCTTCGAGGATGCGCTTGTCGTTGTTGTCGTACAGGGCGTACCTGTTGCCGTCTTCCGCGCGAAGTTCGAGCTTCTTTCCCATCAATGTGTCGGGCAGGTCGAGCCTGAAGATGTCCACGACCTCGCCGCCCCAGCCGTAGCGGCTGAGCCCGAAGCGGGGCGGGGCGAGTTGACCCGGCTTATGGCCTCGCGAGAGATAGTCGCCGAACAGCGGCAGGCGCTGCGGTTGCACCTGCACGTCGAGATGCAGGTCCTTTACCGCCGTGCCCACGACGAGGCGGGAAGTTATCAGCGCGATCTCGGTGGTGGCTTGCGACGCGGTCGTCCCCAGCGACTGGGTGAGATCGCTCAGCCCTGGAAGGCTCGGCGTTTTCTGCTCCACCTGCACGACAGCCGTCGCCTGGTAGATGGGCGTGGCAAGCATCGTATAGAGCACGCCGGCCACGAAGAACATGCCGGTGATGGCCACGATGAGCCACTTATGGTCGAGCAACGTACCGAACAACGCGTTGAGATCGATAGTGTCGTCGTCATGAACCAGATCAATCTTAGTCGTCATGCGGCTGCGTCTTTCCCGAATCTGAATGGACGTCCAGACGTTTATAACGCTGTTATTCTGAATGGGCCGGGAAGCCTTGGTCGATGCAAGTAACTGGTTTCATGGTATTTTTACGCAACAACATACCGCGCTGCCCATGGGGACAAGGCGTCTTTCGCACCTGCCTGGTGCGTTACTGGGGTCATGAGGCGGACGCTCTTCGGCAGGCGATTGACGTTCCGCCCGTGCCGACGCCGTTCGTGTGTAACACGATGTCCTTCGCCAGTACCGATCCCCTGTTGCATGGGGAATAGGGATCGATGCACTGCTTCAGCATAGATGGCACTCCACGTGCCTTAAAGCGAGGAATGCTGTTTTTGCGACACGCGTCAAGTAAACGTCACCATTGTGTCGGCATTAAGGCAGGATCGTCATGACACTGTTAACGGCAACGCGGGTTGCGTGCACATTTTCCTAATGGCACGTTCAGACTTATCTGGCAGGTATCATTGCCGCTGGTTCTGGCAAGGGCGCGCGCGCCATCTCCCTAAGATGAGTTCTCTCAGCCGACCGGGCTTCATCCTTACCCGCCGTTGGCGGGATACGGGGCACGGTACCGATCTTGATTTCTGGGTGGCCACCGACGAGGGTCCCAGGCAGGTCATCGTGTCCGCACAGCGGTCGGTGGCATTCGCCGGAGAGTCTAAGCGCACCGAGATCGAGACCGTGGCGCGGAGGGGCGTGGCCGCGGAGCTGCGCCCGTTGCCGTTGAAGACCTTTGCCCAGGAGCCCGTGCTGGGTGTCTATACGCGCGGTCATAAGCAGATGGTGTTGCTCGAGCGGCGCCTGAGGGAGCGCGGTGTGCCGTTGTACGAGGCGGACGTACGCCCCCACGACCGCTACATGATGGAGCGCTTCATCACCGCCGCTGTGAGTGTCGAAGGCGGCGTGGCGGAGGAAGACCGCATCCTCGATCCCAGGCTCACGCCCCGCGCGGATTACCGGCCCAACCTGCGCGCGGTGTCCCTGGACATCGAGACCAGCGCGCATGGCGACCTGTATTCCGTGGCGCTGGAAGGCTGCGGGCAGCGACAGGTGTACATGCTCGGCGAAGCGGCGCCGGGCGCGGAAACACCGGAGGACTTCGATCTCGAGTACGTCGCGGAACCGGCGCAGATCATCCACCGCCTGAACGCCTGGTTCGAGGCACACGATCCGGACGCCATCATCGGGTGGAACCTCGTGCAGTTCGACCTGAATCTGTTGCAGAAGCATGCGGACACGCATCGCGTGCCGTTGTTGCTGGCACGCGGTGGCCTGCCGATCGAATGGCGGGCGCACGGCACGCGCGAAGGCTTCCTCTTCGCCCCCACCGCGGGGCGCCTCGTGATCGACGGCATCGAAGCGCTGCGCGCCGCGCAATGGAGCTCGCCGTCCTTCAGCCTGGAGTACGTCGCCCAGACCATGCTTGGCGAGGGCAAGGCGATCGACGATCCGTACCACCGCATGGCGGAGATCGACCGCCGCTTCCGCGAAGACAAGGTGGCGCTCGCCCGCTACAACCTGAAGGATTGCGAGCTGGTGACGCGGATCTTCGCCAAGGCGAAGCTGTTCGAGTTCCTGCTCGAGCGGGCGCAGGTGACGGGCCTGGCGGCGGACCACTTCGGTGGATCCATCGCCGCCTTCAGCCACCACTACCTGCCGCGCATGCACCGAGCGGGTTATGTCGCCCCGAATGTCGGCGATATTCCGAATGCGCCGTTTCCCGGCGGATTTGTCATGAATTCGCGCCCGGGCATCTACGATTCCGTCCTGGTGCTCGACTACAAGAGTCTGTATCCATCGATCATCCGCACTTACCTGGTCGATTCGGTGGGCCTGGTGGAGGGGCTGCTCGATCCGTCGCCGTCGGCGTCCGTGCCCGGTTTCGACGGCAGCTATTTCTCCCGTGGGAAGCATTGCCTCCCGGCCATCGTCACGCAGTTATGGAAGCGCCGCGACGAGGCCAAGCGCCTCGGCAACCAGCCGCTGTCGCAAGCGCTCAAGCTGTTGATGAACTCCTTTTGCGGCGTGCTAGGAGCACGGGATTGCCGCTTCTTCGACCCCCGGCTGGTGTCGGCCGTTACCTTGCGCGGCCACGAGATCATGCGCCGCACGCGGGAACTCGTGGAAGCCGAGGGCTATGAGGCGATCTACGGCGACACCGATTCGATCTTCATCTGGCTCAAACAACGCCGCAGCGAAACCGAGGCGGAGGCGATCGCCGAAGCACTGGTCGATAAGGCGAACCGCTGGTGGCGAGCCCACCTCGCAGACACGATGGGGCTCGAAAGCGCCCTGGAGATCGAATTCGACACGCACTACCAACGGTTCTTCATGCCCACCATCCGCGGCAGCGAGGAGGGCAGCAAGAAGCGTTATGCCGGACTGGTGGTGGCTGAAGACGGCACGGAAGAGGTCGTGTATCGCGGCCTGGAGACAGTGCGCACCGACTGGACGCCGCTGGCCCAGAAGTTCCAGCAGGCACTCTACCTGCTCATCTTCAAGGAGCAACCGTATGCCGACTTCGTCAAGACGTATGCGCGGCGCCTGTTGGCGGGCGAACTGGACGACCTGCTGGTCTACCGTAAGCGGTTGCGCGGCAAGCTCAGCGACTACCAGCGCAACACGCCCCCGCAAGTGCGCGCGGCACGGGTGGCCGACGACTTCAACACGCGTCACGGTCGGCCCCGCCGTTACCAGAACGGCGGGTGGATCAGTTACGTCATGACCGTTAACGGCCCAGAGCCGCTCGAGGCACTGGCTTCGCGGATCGACTATGAGCACTATCTGTCGAACCAGCTGCAGCCCGTCGCCGACGCCATCCTGTCTCCCATGAACGACAGCTTCGCCCACCTGACGAGCGCGCAATTCGGTTTGTTCCAGGCCTGACCTACGATCGACGGATGGTCCCGCCACGACAGTTCCCGCCGCTTTCCGGGCTCGCCGACGTCAGGCCGGTTCGATGGCGTAACGGCGGAGGCTGTTGATGCGTCCCTGTGCATTCGGGTCGACCGAGAACGCGCGCGTCTGGTTGGACACCAGGCCGGACTGCACGCCGATGTCGAGCACGATGACGCCAAGCACCAGCAGGACCATCGATGATCCCGCACCGGCGAGCAGCACATACGCAAGGGTCAGCATCCTTGAAACCGTGCGCATCATGGTCGAGTTCCGCGGAGGAACCACTCTTGTCCAGGCCGAGAGGGTCTAGGCGGGCTGCTCGGCCAGGAGCTCGACGTAAGAGGCGTTTCCCGCGCTCAGGAACGATGTTTCGGCGAAGAAATCGAGGAGGGTGCTGCGGGTCGTGGCGTTCACGAGGGGATACTGGAGAAGACAGGTCTGTCTATGTCCATATAGTTGAGGGAGACAGGTCTGTATGTCAAGATGGACGAAAGGAGGAGCCACTCCATGACCCAGACCACGAATACCCCCATTCCCGCCCGCCAGCGCATCCTTGATACCGCGGACCGCCTCTTCTACAGCGACGGTCTCCGCGCCACCGGTATCGACCGGATCATTGCCGAGTCCGGCGTGGCCAAGATGTCGTTCTACCGCCATTTCCCCGCCAAGCGGGACCTTATCGTGGCGTTCCTGGAAAACCGGCGCATGGAATGGATCGGCTGGTTTCGCACCGAAGTGGAAGCCCGCCTGGCGAAGAAGGGGGCAGGGCTCGAGGTCATCGCCGACGTGATGGACTCCTGGTTTGCCCAGTCTGGTTTCCGTGGCTGCACTTTCGCCAATACCGTCGCGGAGCGCGCTCACGGCGAGGAGCCGATCGCGCGCGTCGTCGCGGATCACGAGACCGATATCGCGAACTACGTCGAGGAGTTGGCGGGCCGCCTGGGGTTATCGCGCCCGCGGCAGGTCGCCGAAGCGGTGGCGGTCGTCATGGAAGGACTGGTGGTCCGTGCGCAGATCACGGGGCACTACGGCGATCCGGCCATCGGTCGCATGCTCCTGCGTGGTATTGCCCGCGAGTTCACGCGCGCGCGGCCGAAGTCATGAAACTCCCGGACATCCTGGCCCCGGGCTTGTCGGCCGTCTTCTGCGGCATCAATCCTGGCCAGCATGCGGCCGGCATAGGGCAGCACTTTGCCGGTCGAGGGAACAGGTTCTGGCCCGCGCTGCATCTGGCGGGTTTCACGCCCGTGCAGCTGACGCCTGCAGAGGATGTTCGCTTGCTGGAATTCGGTTATGGCCTCACGACGGCTGTACCGCGCGCCTCGCGAACCGCCGCCGAGGTAAACGTATCTGAGCTTCGTGCCGGGTTGTGCGACCTTGAAGCGAAAATTCGCCGGTTACGGCCGCACGTCGTCGCCTTCCTGGGTAAACCGGCCTGGATCGTACACAGCGGCCGCGCGTACTTCGCGTGGGGACGGCAAGCGGAAACATTCGGCGGAAGCGAGGCGTGGGTCCTGCCGAATCCGAGCGGCCTGAACCGGCATTTCTCGCTCGTCGAACTCGCGCGTGCCTATCGCGAGCTGCGCGTCAGTCTCCCACCAGCGGTCGCCACACCCTAGCTCGGGTGCGGCGACCGGGCATTGCCTATAGCAAAGCCGCTTATCCGGTTTTCTTCTGCGCCTTGCGCTTTTGCTCCATGTAATCCCGGAACGCCTCCATGCCGGCATCGCGACGGAGGAGCTTCGAATCCGGATCGATCACGTACAAGGCGTTCTCGTTCGGCAGCGTGACGTCGCCATGACCGTCGGTCATGGGCAGGGTCACCACGCGGTCGCCGGCCTTCACGTCCACCGGGAGCGGGAAGGGACCCTTTCCAGGTACCGACCAGGCAAGGTGCAGCACCTGTCCTTCCTGTGTCACCTGAAGGTCGGGCAACGCCGCCTGGTACAGGTAGACGTTGAAGAACCAGTGCATGTCCTTGCCGGTGACCTTGTCGACGATGTCGATGAATTCTTTCGTGGTGCCATAGCGCGGCGAGAAATTGCCCGGCACCGGATTCTCGGTGCCGTACACCATCAGGCGCACCGAGCGATAGAAGGCGTCGTCGCCGATGTAGTTGCGCAGGGTGTGCAGCATCAGCGCACCCTTGTTGTAGATATCCTGGCCCGGGCCGCCGCGCTCGTCGTTATAGACGTCCTCTTCGCGCAGCGGCGTGCCCGACACGATGGCGTGGTGGTTGGACAGGATGCTGCGCAGGCGCATGAGGCTGGCGAAATAGGCTTGCTTGCCGCCGATCGATTCCGCGTACAGGGGCTGCATGTAGGTCGCGAATGCCTCGTGGATCCACATGTCGTCCCAGTTGGCATTGGTCACCTGGTTGCCGAACCACTCGTGGGAGAGTTCATGTTGCAGGAGGTCGTCATAGCCGTACGGTGTCTTCGCGTAGTTGTTTCCATACGCATTGATCGTCTGGTGTTCCATGCCCTTGTACGGCGTTTCGGCCACGCCCATTTTTTCCGAGCGGAACGGATAGGGGCCGATCGTGCCTTCCAGGAAGTCCAGCATGTGCGGGAACTCGGCGAAGAGCGTTTTCGCCTTGGCCTCGTCGTCCACGTAGAAGTAGCGCATCGGATAACTGTCGCCGAAGCGGCTCTTGTACGTGCCCGAAAGCTCGCGGTAAGGGCCGATGTTCAGCGAGATGCCGTACGTGCTCACTTCGTGGGCTCGCCAATGGTAGGTGCGCATGCCGTCCTTTTCTTCCATGCCCATGGACACCCCATTACCCACCGCCACCAGCGGCGCCGGCACGGTGACGTATTCATCCACGAGCTTCGGCCGGCCGGTGGGATGGTCGATGCACGGCCAGAAGAGGTCGCAGCCTTCGCCTTCCACCGCCGTGGCGATCCAGGGCTGGCCGTCCGGCGTGGTCGACCAGACCATGCCGCCATCCCACGGTGGCTTGACCGCGGTATGCGGCCGGCCGTGGTAGATCACGCGTATCGACGTCCTGGCGCCGGCGCTCAAGGGATGCGGAAGATCGACTTCCAGGTGCCCGTCGGTGTTGCGATAGCCCGACGAGGCCAGGCGCTGGCCATCGACTTCCACGGCGTCGATCGGCAGGTTGCGGTCGAGGTCGAGCACCATGCGCTTGAGCGGCGCCTTCAACTGGAAGGTGAGGGTGGTATCGCCTTCGAGGCGGCGTGCTTCCGGGTGCACGCGGAAATGCAGATCGGCGTGCTCGAAAGTGATGGCCTGCTGCTCAGGCGTAAGGGGCGCGCCGGAGTTGGTGGTGAAGTCCGTCAGCGGCGGCGGTGCAGGCGGAGCCGAAGGCGAGCAGGCAACGGTGCTGAGCGCGAGGAAGATGCCCAGCGGAAGGGAGTAGCGCATGTGGGGGAGGTCCCTGGAGGAAGGAGCAAACGCCCGACCATAGGAAGCCCGCAGGCGACCGCGCATGTGCCGGTAGTCAGGGCGCGAGATATTGCGGGGCCTTGATCGGCACCGAATCCGGGGGAGCCGCTTCAGCGGCGGTGGGTGCTTTTGCCCTGATCCCGATACCGGGATTTCACGGGGCCGACGCTGCGGTTAGACGTATACCCTCTTATCTATGCCCTCTTTGCGGGAATCGGATCGTGAGCGACGTCTATGACTGCCTCATCATAGGAGCCGGGCCGGCCGGTCTCACCGCGGCGACCTATCTCGCACGATACCGCCGCAGGATCCTCGTCGTCGATGCCGGACAGTCACGTGCACGCTGGATCCCCGCCAGCCACAACTGTCCTGGATTTCCCTTCGGCGTGGCGGGGAACGAACTACTCGCGCGTTTCCGGGCGCAGGCGGAGAGTCACCAGGTGCCGATCGTTCGCGCGCGGGCCGAAGAACTCGCGCGGGAAGACGATCTGTTCCGCGCGACGGGTAACAGCCAGGACTGGTGCGCGCGTAGCGTGTTGCTGGCCACCGGGGTGGTCGATCGGCTTCCTGCGGTCGACGGCGTGGAGCAGGCCATCGCCGCCGGCAGCTTGCGCCTGTGCGCCGTCTGCGACGGCTACGAGGCGCGTGACGAGGCCATCGGCGTTTACGCACCCATCGAAGAAGGCCTGGGGCACGCCATCTTTCTCAGGACGTTTTCCGCGAATGTCCATGTGCTGGCGGCGGGGCGGGCGTCGCCGAGCGCGGAGCAGCGGGCACGCGCCGAAGCGGCAGGGGTCGGTGTGCATGCGGGCGTGAGCGACCTGCGGTTTTCGTCCGGCGGATGCACCGCCATGCTGGACGATGGCGATGCGTTACAGCTGGACACCGTATACCCGGTGCTCGGGTCCGATCCGGCCACGCAACTCGCGGCGCCGCTCGAGCCGGCGACCGACGGCGATGGGAAGCTTCTGGTTAGCGACGTGATGGAGACCAGCGTCCCCGGGCTGTTCGCCGCCGGCGATGTCGTGAGCGGGCTCAATCAGATCAGCGTGGCGGTGGGCCATGCGGCGATCGCTGCGACGGCCATCCACCGCCGGTTGCCGCTCAACCCCCGGCCGTTGGCTGTGTGAGCTGGCGCGAGAGCAGGCCGGGCACGGTGTTCACCAGGTGCGTCACCGTGGCATCTACTTTCGCCAGCAACCGGCGGCTGCGAGGCCAGGTGACATGCACCGGCAAGCCCTCGATGTCGAACCCGGGCAGGACGTGGCGAAGTTCTCCCCGCTGGAGGTGCTCGTCGATCAACCACGTCGGTAGCTGCGCGACGCCGGCACCTGCCATGGCCGCGTCGACCTGCGCTTCGGCATTACCCAGGATCAGGCGTGCCTCCGGAAGGAACTGCTCCACAGGCGCGGTACCGTACCCGATAAGCCAGGGTGCCGGAGTCGCGTCGGATTTACCGTAGAGCACGGCCGAATGGGTTCGCAGGGCCATCGCGTCGGTCGGTTCGCCGTGTGCCGCCAGGTAATCCGGCGATGCGCAGAACACCTTGCGCTCCTTGCCAAGATAGGCGCGGCCGATGGCTTCCGGCCACACCTCCTGGTGTCCGACGCGGATGCCAACATCGATGCCTTCGTCCACGATGTCGACGAACCGGTCGGTGAAGCTGATGACCGGGCGCAGATCCGCATGGCGCACCAGGAAGGGAAGCAGTACCGGCATCACCTTGAGGCGACCGAAGGTCACAGGAAGGTCGATACGCAACTTTCCGACGGGCGCATCGCTTCCGTAGAGCAGCACCTGCTCGGCTTCCTCCAGTTCGCCGAGTACCGAGCGGCAAACGCGCAGATAAGCTTCTCCCTCGTCGGTAAGCGTTACGCGCCGCGTAGACCGGGCGAACAAGCGCTTGCCGAGTCGCGCTTCCAGCCGCCCGATGGCCTTGCCCACAGCGGAAGCGGTGAGATGCAGGCGCTCGGCGGCCGCCGTGAAACTGCCGGCATCGGCAACCGCGACGAAAACGCCAATGCCGTTGAGTCGCTCCGAAGGCTGCATTCGATTAGGGAATCTGGTTCCGCAAAGGCCGGAAAAGCTTCCCGGAATAGGAAGCAGGGGAAACCTTAGCATGGCGGGATGTCAAATCTGTCGTCTCGGTTACCGGTGGTCATTCTCGCCGTCGCTGCCTTCCTCATTGTCACCACGGAGTACCTGATCGTCGGCCTGCTGCCTGCGCTGGCGCGAGACCTCGGCATCTCCATCTCGACGGCGGGACAGCTGGTCACACTGTTCGCCGTGGTCGTCGCACTCTCGGGGCCCCCGCTTACGGCGGCACTGTCGCATGTGGACCGGAAGAGACTCTTCGTCGCCATTCTCGTCGTGTTCGCCCTTGCTAACGCGCTGGCAGCCAGCGCATCGTCACTGTGGGTATTGGCTATCGCGAGGTTCGTACCGGCGCTGGCTCTTCCGGTGTTCTGGGGAACGGCCAGCGAGACAGCCGCGAAGCTCGCCGGCGCCGATCGGGCGGGGCAGGCGGTGTCGCGGGTTTACCTCGGCATCTCCGCCGCGCTGTTGTTCGGTATTCCTCTCGGGACCCTGATCGGCGACGCGCTGGGCTGGCGGGCGGCGTTCTGGCTGCTGGCAGTTCTGTGCGCCGTGATGGCCATGACACTGGCCGCCACCATGCCGCGGATCGAGCGCTCGCCGCGCATACATCTTCGCGACCAGGCGGCGATATTTCGCGAACCCTTCTTCCTGGGCAATGTCGCGCTGTCCGTCGTGGTATTCGTTGCCATGTTCACCGCGTACACGTACCTGGCAGACGTACTCGAGCGCCTGGCTTCGGTGCCGTCGGCTCAGGTCGGTTGGTGGCTCATGGGCTTCGGTGCGATTGGACTCGTGGGTAACGCGCTGGGAGGGAAACTCGTCGACCGCTCGCCACTCGCGGCCACCGGCGGATTCGTGGCCCTGCTCATCGTCGGAATGCTCGCGGCATTCGCCATGACCGGCTCCCGGCTTGGGTTCCTGTTCGCGCTGGCAGCCTGGAGTATCGCGTATACGGCGCTCTTCCCGGTCTCCCAGGTTCGGGTCATGAAGTCCGTGACGCATTCGCAAGCGCTGGCAGGCACCACGAATGTGGCGGCTGCGAATGCCGGCATCGCAGTCGGAGCGGTGCTTGGCGGCATCGCTATTCCCACATGGGGCCTTGGCAGCATCGGGATCGTCGCCGGCATCGCCGGCGTACTGGCGCTGGCGATTATTCCTCTCGTGAATCGCCTGGCGGATCGGGACACGACATTGGGAATACAACCCGGGACAGGACGACCTTAGATGTCGCAGGCGCGCATCCCGACCCGCGCCGACTAGTGGGCAAGGGCGGTCGCCTGCTTCACCTGACATTGTCCCGCCCGGTGGCACGGTTCCTTCAGGCAGCTGGGTACACGAGTATGTCGACGACCACAACTATGCCGACTATGCCATGGCTTCGGGACGCGACGTCTTGCATGTTTTCGACGTGGGGCACGTTGAAGAGGCTCGGCTGACTCCGGCGGGACTGGTCCGCGACGACGGCCTGGTGAGCTACCCGCGCGTCCACGACTGACCGATCCGCAGGTGCGCGTAGGCGTTGGATGTCCAGGTGCTAAAATTGGTCGACTGATCCACGCCCAGTTGCCCGGTGTCGGATTCACACTGAAATCCGGAGCCAGAGCGTGCACGCGCATCCCAAGATCGAAGCGTTCCTTGCCGACTTCTTTTCCGCTCCGACGTCGGACATGCCCCGTGTGTTCGATCCCTGGAATGATGTCTCCAGCGACGATATCGACCCGGCGGCGGTAGAAAAGCGCCGCGAACGCCTCCGGCGACACCTGTCCGCGCCCGCCCCCAAGCTGCTGCTGGTAGGTGAGGCGCCCGGCTATCAGGGCACGCGGGTCACCGGGTCGCCCTTCACCTCGGAAGCCCTGCTGCTCGAGGAGGGCGTGCCCAGGGTAGGGAAGCTCGACGGCCGGCTGACGTCACGCCGTTTGCCATGGCGGGAGCCGTCGTCGACCATCGTGTGGCGGGCGCTCCGTGACCAGGGCCTCGCCGAGTCCACTCTCTTGTGGGGCGCCTTCCCGTGGCATCCCTTCGCGGACGATCCGTTGTCGAACCGACCGCCCAGCAAGCCGGAAAAAGCCGTCGGAGTCCTCTGGTTGCGCAAACTGATCGATGCGCTGCCGGCTGTCACGGTGGTCGCCGTGGGTAACGTGGCGGCCGACGCTTTGCTAACTATCGCCGTGGATGCAGCGAAGATCCGCCATCCTTCCAATGGTGGCGCCACGGCGTTCCGCGCCGGACTCACCCTGGTGGCACAGGGGGCTTCCCAAGGAGTTCAACCAGCCGCGACTCGCCCGGCATCGGCCGCGCCGCGGCGAAATCGTCTTCGCCAATGCCGGGGCGGGAAGCCAGCTTCCGCTCGGTGAGATCACCGCCAAGCACATCGACGAGATCTTCGACACCAACGTGAAAGGCTCGATCTTCACGGTCCAGAAGGCGCTGCCTTTGATGGTCAAGGGCGGCTCGGTCATCCTGACTGGATCGAGCGCCGGCACCACGGAAGCCAGTACGGGCACATCTTTAGCGGGGCGGCTCGCTGTGCTGCCCTGCAGGCGTCGGTGTGAGGTGGAACAGGCCGCCGGGTTCGGCATCCTCTAACAGCCAGAGCGAGCCGTCCGGCGCCTCCTCGATATCGCGAACGCGCTTGCGGAGGTCCCAGCGCTGGACCGCGGTTGCGCCGCCCTTGCCGTCAAACGTGACGCGAACGATTCCCAGACTGACCAGACCGCTGATCAAGGCGCTGCCATTCCAGTGCGGAAACAGGCTGCCCTTGTAGAACATGATATTGCCCGGCGCGATCACCGGCACCCAATAGATCACAGGCTTGGCGAGGTCGGGCCGAGAATCGGGGCTTGAGATGGGCACGCCGTTATAGTTGGCGCCGTACGAAACCAGCGGCCAACCGTAGTTCTTGCCACGCTGGATCAGGTTCAGTTCGTCGCCGCCGCGCGGGCCATGCTCGAGTTCCCATAGTCGACCGTCAGGAGCGAAGGCGAGACCATAAGGCGTGCGGTGGCCGGTGCTCCAGGTTTCCGCCGGCGTCAGGTTGGGTCCGGGGAACGTATAGGTGCTGACCACGGGCGCCGTTTTCGCTGCCTCGGTATCGGCGGCCGGATCGATAAGAGGAATGGTGCGAGCGCCGACCTTTCCCGCCCACGGATTCCCCGGCGCAGGTTTGCCGTCCAGCGTCAGCCGCAGGATCTTGCCTACCGGCTGGTCGGGATCCTGTGCGGGCGTGAACCGCTGCCGGTCGCCCACGGTGAGGAAGAGGTACTTACCGTCCGGTGAAAAGGCGATCTGGGCGCCGGCCTGGCCACCCTTGCCCGTGGGCATCTGACGCCACAGCACCTGGAAGCCCTCCAGATGGGCCTGGTCGCCGTCCAACACGAGTTGACCCCGACCCATGGCCAGGCCGCCGCCATAGTCACCGGGCGCGACATACGTGAGGTACACGTTGTGGTCACGGGCGTAATGGGGCGAAAGAAAGACGCCCAGCATGCCGTTCTGGCCTTCGAAATAGCTGGCGGGCACGCCCTTGACCTCAGTCTTGGCGCCCTGGGGCGTCACCAGCTGCAGGCGACCGACTTTCTCGGTCACCAGCATGCGGCCATCGGGCAGGAACGCGATGCGCCAAGGCAGATCGAGGCTGGCCACCTTCTTCATGGTGAAAGGAAGGTCGGGGTCCGATTTCTGATCACCCGCATTGGTCTGTGCGTGGGCGACGCTTGTCAGCAGAGCCGCAAGCAGGAACCCGTTTGCCAGCTTCGTCATTGCCTATTTCCTTGCGTCCGATCAACGGACGATCCTAGTGTTATGAATGCCATTTGGGTAGGTGTGGCCAGCGAGTTCATTGGAACATCGGAAAGACTACGCGCGGTTTACGACTGTGTGAGTGGATCCGCTTGTAAATCGTCCGCGCCTGCTCTACAGTGAACCACATGGTTCACTATCAAACTCGTCTTGACACTACCTTCGCCGCACTCTCCGATGTCACCCGGCGCGGCGTGCTGGAGCAGCTTGGAAGTTCAGACGCCTCCATCAGCGATCTTGCCGAAAGGTTTCACATGACCCTCACGGGCATGAAGAAGCACGTCAGTGTCCTGGAAGAGGCGGGGCTAGTGATCACGGAGAAGGTCGGGCGCGTCCGCACCTGCAGGCTCGGACAGCGCCGGTTGGAGGAAGAGGCGGCCTGGATAGAGCGGCACCGCCAACTTTGGAGCGCACGCTTTGATGCGCTGGACAAGCTTGTCGAACACATGAAACGCGAGGAGAAGGTAGATGCCCAAAGAAAACGAAGGTAGTACCGGCACCACGAACCACACCGCCGTGGAACGCAAGTCCGACCGCGAACTCGTCGTGACACGAACATTCGATGCCCCGGCGCACATCGTCTTCGAAGCATGGAGCAATCCCGAACTGTTCAAGGTTTGGTGGGTTCCCAAATCGGCTGGCCTGTCGCTTCTCTCGTGCGACATGGATATTCGCACCGGGGGCTCGTATCGGCTCGTGTTCCGCCACCCGGCCTTCGATCAGCCCATGGCGTTCTTCGGCACGTACAAGGAGGTAACGCCGAACAAGCGCCTCGTATGGACGAACGAAGAAAGCGAGCAGGGCGCCGTGACCACGGTGACGTTCGAGGAAAACGACGGCAAGACGCTGGTCACGCTGCACGAGCTCTATCCCACCGAAGCGGCCCGCGATGAAGCCCTCGCTGGTTCGGCGGACGGCCTGCCCGAGCAGTTCGCGCAGCTGGATGAGTTGCTCGCATCCTGAGGACGATATTCTCAGACATGCCGTCCGGCTGAATTAAGGTGGTACTAAGTCGCGGGTGCAATGCTTAAGTGCGGCACACGTATGGACCGCTGCGGCGCCAACTATCCACACACAGGGGACAATGCCCATGAGGAATATATCCGGGTTGGTGGTGATGTTGGCTGCCGGCTTATCTGTCTGCGCATCCGCTGCTGCCGCATCGGCAAGCTCTTATGCAGTCGTGCAGCGGTACGCGCTCGGCGGCGCGGGCGGCTGAGACTATCTGACGTTCGATGAGGTCGGACGTCAACATGTCTGGCCCCTCGCACCGTGCGAAGAACCCACAGGCCTTGCTTTCGATGCCAAAGCGGGCCGGCTGTTCTCGGTCTGCGCAAACGGCTGGTTGATCGTCACCGACGCATACGACGGGCACCAGGTGGAGCGGGTCGCCATCGGCAAGGATCCGGATGCCGTTGCATACGATCCGATCACGCACCTGCTTTTTAGTGCGAGCCGCGCTGGCGCGCTTTATGTCGTGAAGCAGGTCGACGCCGACCACTATAAGTCCATGGGCGCGACCCCGACGCTGAAAAGCGCGCGCACGCTGGCCTTGGACCCAAAAACACACGAGGTATTCCTGGTAGGTGCGAAGGCCTCTGGTGGTGGGCGGCAAGTAAGCGGCTTCGAATTGATGGTCGCGCGGCCTCACTGACCCGATTCGGCTTGCGAACGTCTGCCAGTGTCGGGGTCTTCATGCTTTCAATTTGCTTAGTACCAGCTTATGGCCGGAGGCGCGACGGATTGGGTAGCGCTCGCCAGCAAAGGTAATCGTAAGAGCATCGGCGTACGTTGGTGACGCTGTCGGGCTGCCATGGAAAGTCTCATGCGTGCCTTTATCTTCATCTTTATCTTTTTGTTCGCGGGTACCGCCGCTGCCAGTGGAGGTCCACTGGGCATCGACCATCGCCTGCTTTACGACAACAGCGGCATCTGGAAACGCAGTAATCAGAAGGTGCTGATCTACGGCAGCATCGTTACCGTGGGAGTCGGCGCACTCGCACTCGGAGACCATGACGAACTCGGCGACACATTCTGGCGCTCAGTGGATGCCATGGTGGTCACCGGCGCGGGCACGCAGGCGCTCAAGCACGCCTTCGGGCGCGAGCGCCCCTCGCAAACCGACGACCCCGACCGCTTCTTCCATCACGGGCAAAGCTTTCCCAGCGGCGAAGTTGCGGCCTTGTCCGCGGCGGTGACGCCTTTCATCGTGAACTATGGCGACGAACATCCGGCTGTCTACGCCTTGGCCTTGCTTCCCGCATATGATGCCGTCGCCCGCATGAAGGTGCACGCACATTGGCAGAGCGACGTGCTGGTGGGTGCCGCGATCGGTACAGGTATCGGCATTTGGGCATCGCACCGCAACTCTCCGCTCGTCGTTGGCTGGCTTCCTGGCGGTTTCAGCGTGGGTTACGTGCACCATTTCAAGCCCTAGCCCCGGTGGGGGGATGACTAATCTGGCCGTCCATTCCCCATAAGATCCGGATCCCAATTCGCGCGCTCGAACCCTGCTTTGAACGTGGACCGGAAGAACGATAGAAGGTCTCCGTCGGGATCTTTCGATTTCCGAAGATCGTCATAATCCAGAATGAATTCACTCATGTCAGGATTCCACCGCGCGCTCGGCGGGCTCACCTCTGCGTCTTCGATTCCCGCAGGCTGAGGATAGGTGAAGGAGTAGAACGCAGCCCGTGGGTACGCGGCGTTGCCATCCCACCAGCCCATCTCGATGAGTTCCGCATTCATCGCGTTACGACGGATGTAATCGGTGTTCGCCCCGGGCGAAGCAGGCTTGCCACTATAAAAGACATCCCGGATATCGAGCGTTCCCCACATGAGGCAAACGGGCTGGGTCTTGCCCTGGAAAAACCCTCTGAATGCCTGCATCACGCGTTGTGTGCTCAGAAGGATTCTCCACCAGCTGTTAGCCATCATGGGGTCATAGAAGCGGGGCGCTTTATCCTGGTTAAAGGGAATCGGGTTGGGTATTTCTTGCGGCATCAAATTAATGGAAACATCGATGCCCGCCTGGTGGAGCAGGTCAAAGATGCGCTCCACGAACTCCGCGACGCTCATCGATGCCAGTTTGAAGCGCCCAGAGTTCCCCCAACTGGTGGCGCATATCGTCTCGTGCGAGACCAAGTCGACACTGACTTCGTACGCCCCGCTGGCGTAACTGATTGGCCCCGTCGTCAATCCTCGCGACCCGATCCACAATGGTATTCCCGACCACTGAGGCTGAAACGGTTCTTTCAGCTTTAACTTGCCGATAGCCTGGAGGCCCAAGTGGAGGAGGTGATGTGTATCCGCGAAGTCGGGATAGGAAAGTGGAGGCCAGGGGTCGTTCGGAAGAGACATGAGCAGTGTCCTCACTGAGAGCCGCGCGGGCGATCAATCGTAGCGTGTCGTACTGTCATAGCGAAATGAGACGGAGGCCGGCGGGGTGGCGGTTCGCGCGCGTTGCCGTTGCCGCCTCAAGGGGGAGCAGCAGACCTCTGTCGATCATCGCGCCGAACCAGAGAGCGAGGAGGGCTACAGTTCCGTCGAAATCGCCCGTACGAACCGAGTGATCTTCCGAGGGTCGCGCTCACGGCTACAAGGCGCCGACTGCGACGTTCCAGTTGCTCAACTCGTTGTTCCAGGTTCATGACATTCTCCGTGGCATCCGCAACGCCGGACACCCGCATAGTGTTGAGGTGAGCCAGTGTATCGGCGTGGGACGGTGGGGCGACAGCCGCCGACCGCGAGAATCCGGCCGTCGTGTGATTTTTTTTCACCTCCGGCGAATCATGAGGGAAAGAGGAGGGAGCATGGCCCACGAGGAACGCCGGCGTCGCTGTGATGCGCTACTGCACGAATACCGTCGCATCGTGTTCAAGGTAGCGGCGGTTTATGCATACCACGCGGAAGATCGCCGCGACCTGGCCCAGGACATCGCGCTGCAGGTGTGGCGCTCGTTCGCCAGCTTCGACCCGGCAAGGCCGTTCGCGACCTGGCTGTACCGGGTGGCGCTGAACGTCGGGCTTTCGCATGCCCGCCGCGAACGCGACAAGCCTCCAATGGTAGGCACCGAGGCGCTCGATGGCCTGGAGGGCGGCTCGCCCATCGCCGAGCCGGACGAGCGGCTGGCCCTCCTCGCCGGTGCGATCGAGGCGTTGGAACCGCTGGAACGCGCGCTGGCTCTGCTGTACCTGGACGAGCTGCCGTACAGGGAGATCGCTTCCGTGCTCGGGCTCTCCGAAACGAACGTGGGCACGCGCATCGCGCGCCTGAAACAACGCCTGCGCCGGCAGATGGCCGCCGCGGCACCTGACGAGGAGGTAAGGCATGGAACTTGATGACCTGAAGGCTGGCTGGGTTGAACTTGATCGTCGCGTTGCGGCACTGGAATTGATCGCGCCGTCGCGTGGGGCCGCGGCGGGGGTGCATGCGGAACTGCGGCCGCTGGCATGGGGGCAGGCCCTGCAGATGATGTTCGGCGTACTGGTAGCGATGGTCACGGGCTTTTTCTGGGTGGACCATCGGGATGCGGCTGGGCTGCTGGTGGCGGGACTGCTGCTGCACGGATACGGCATCGCCATGATCGTCACCGCGGCGCGGAACCTTGTGCTCGTGGCCAGGACATCCGAAGCTCAGCCGGTGCTCGCGCTGCAGCAGCGCGTGGCAGCGCTGCGCGCGTGGCGGATCCGCGAAGGTCGCTGGTTCGGTGTATTGGGTTGCTTCATTTGGGTGCCCATGATCATTGGGGCCTTTGGTCTGCTGGGTATCGATCTGGTGACCGCCTGCCCCTGGTTCGTGGCTCTCAACCTGCTGGTCTCTTGTGCCTTCCTGGGCGCCTACGTCACCGTATCCCGGCTGGTGAAAGTGCCAGAAGGCCGCGCCGTACGCCGGGCGCAGGAGCGGCTGGACGAGGTGGCGCGATTTGCGGGTGGTAATGCGGTATAGGCGGTGGCGCTGAAACCTTGTAATCGTGGTCAGTACGATGAATCTCCGCTGCGGCTGCGAGCGCGGTAATCGGCCCGTGATGCGTCTGTCACCTGATCGTCGTAGGCCTCCGTACTCGGGGGCGCTGACAGCGTCGGTTCTTCTCGTCACACGACGACCTATGGCAGTTTTATCGTTGCTGGCTATGGGGTGGGGCCTGGTGGAACAGGAATCGCGCGCTATGCCCCAGCAGGAGGGCTGAGCTACCCTGCCAAGAGACATGGTGGACAGTCCTTGCGCGCGGTAGCTAGGCTGCCGGGACTCGACCGATCCAGGGAGGATATCCATGTCCGGCAACCGTTTCCTTGTTGTCTATTCCGGCCTTCTCACCGCAGTGTTCGTGGTCACAATGCTTTCCGGCTTCGCAAAGAGCCCTGTCACCTCGTTCGACGAGATCAACGTACAGCGCATCAATGTTCGCGAGGCCGACGGCACCCTGCGAATGATCATCACGAATGGGGCCAGGATGCCCGGTGTGATTGTCAAGGGAAAGGAGCAGCCTAAGGTCGATCGTCCCCAGGCGGGAATGATCTTCTACAACGACGAAGGTTCCGAGAACGGTGGTCTCATCTTCGGTGGCAAGCGCAACGCCAAGGGCGAAGTCGTGGATGCGGGCGGCGCCTTGTCATTCGATCGATACAATGCAAACCAGGTGGTCCAGCTGATTGGCGTCGATGACAAGGACAATCACTATGCGGGTCTATCGGTAACGGATAGTAGGGAAAACGAGCACAACAAGCAGCGCATATGGGTGGGCCGCGACGATGACGGAACCGCCACATTGTCCATGATGGACGGCGCAGGGAAGGCACGCATTCAGATGAAAGTGCCGGCCGATGGCACTGCTGTGATCAATTTCCTCGATAAGGACGGCAAGGTGCAGAAGACTATTGCGGGTGCGGAGGCTACTGCCTATCGCTAGTCGGATGGAGCGCCGTTCCTTGCTGGGCCCTCGCCGCGGTTGCCCATTGCCCCTTACGAGCACGCAAAGAGCCAATGAGAATGCGGAACGGGTAGGGTACCCGGTTCCTCCCCTATGACCAAGAACTGTCGCTGATATACGAGCAGATCTTTCCTGAATCCGAATTGCCCCGTCTATTGGAAATCGCAGCGGCGAGCGAGAGGTTGTTCGAAATCGTTCATGTCCGAATCGATCGATCTCATTACACAAATTTGCGAGGTTCGTCGGAGTGCCAAAACGCACACACGAAAAAATGTATCCCATCATGGAGCAGCTGCATGGTTGCCCCGAATCGAGCCTTTCGTTCGAAACCATCGGCGCACGAGCTGTCGGTGGCCTGACATGACAATTTCTTCCTATGCCGGCGACACGTTTCTATGGCTTGGCATTGGCCTTTTTTGCGCGGGAACCCTGCTCGGGTTTCCGCATGGGCTTTCCAAGCGTAACGGTGATACGGCACCAACCGAGTTGTGGCGGATTGCGCACCTTTCTACCTGCGTGGGAGGCGTCTCGCTCATCGCCCTGACATTGGCATTGGAACGCTTGGTGGGGAACGTAGCGATTTACGCGCTTACGCCTCTTTCGATTGCGGCGTATAGCTTTTTCCTTGCGTGCGCGTTAAGCGGCTGGCTGAACCGATCCTGGGATGGCGATAGAACCCAGAGGAGGGTGATGCTGATCTACATGCTTCAGATTTTCGCGTCAATAATGTCGGTCGTCGCTGTAACCGGCATGCTTGGTGGGCTCATTTGGAAGCTGATGTCATGACTTCTGCTACTACGCTTCATGCGGGCGAAGTTATTGGACTCCGTGGGCTGGCCTACTTCCGGCGGCTGCTCTAGTTTGTTGGGCTCGCTAGCCTGCGGATGATCGTTACTCGCTCTACGGTGAAGCGACCGCACAGAGCAGCCTGAAGGACTTCCGCGACAGCGAGAGGGGCGGCTTTCAACCCATACCCGGCGGGTTGGCCCGGAAGGGATGGACGGGCCTGAAACGCGAGTGGCGTCAGTTGGGAGAGCACTCAGAAGGCCGTTTGACGGGGGCCGGGCGGAGCGGGCAATGGCTCGTCTCTTCGCTCGCGTTCAAATCTCCTGCTGGACTTGAGCGTGCGCGAGCAGCGCAAACAGTCCGGTTCCGCCGATGACGTTCCCCAGCAGAGCAGGAAAGATAATCCCGAAGGCACTATGGGCAAACGTCGTTTCGCCGGCGAACGCCAGCAGCCACGCCTCGCCTGATCCGGCGACCACGTGCGCGAAGCCGCCCAATGCGATGAAGTATGTAAGGAAGATCACCACGAGGAACTGCTGCCCGCGTGACGACGGGAGCAACCACGGCACCGCCGCTATCAGGAATCCGGCAGGAATCGCGACTTTCACCGTGTCGAGCCAGTCGTGTTCCAGCAGCTTGCGCGAAAGCGCCAGCATCGCATCGCGCTGCTCCGGCGAGCCGATAACTCCATAGTTGTTGAGCCCGGCGATGAAGAGCGTGCCCACCATGTTCGCTACGAACACGAGGCTCCATAACCGCAGCAATCGACCGAGATTGCCGAAACTGGGATGCGTTGCGACCGGGAGGACAGCCGACAGCGTGCTTTCGGTGAAAAGCTGGAGGTTGCCGAGGATGACAATGACGAAGCCAAGTGTGTAACCGATGCTCGTCACCAACGGTGACCACGTAGCTTGCGGCAATCTGCTTTCGAGCAGCGCCTGCCCGAGCACCGACGTGCTGATCGCGACACCTCCCGCTAGCCCCGACCAGATCAACGAACCCGTCGGGCGCTCCAGTTCCTCGTCCCCGCGGCGGCGGACGACCTCATGGATGACCCGCGCGCTCGCGGCCAAACGGTCGCTAACCGCATCCCGCTCCTGGTCGGACAGGTCGATGTCCTGTTCGCGGTCTTCAAGCTCGTCCGACATTGCGTGTTCCTCGGCCTGGGCAAGAGCTTATTGCGGCGGCTGGCCATTAGAGGCCATCAAGCCACCATCGACCGGCAGGGTGACGGCGCGGACCATGTTCGTGACAGCCTCCGCGCGATCGAGGTCGACTATCACGACGTTGGCGCCCTCGTCGGAAAACCGGCGGGCAGCGGCGCGTCCGATGCCTGAAGCTGCGCCGGTAACGAGTACGGTCTCTGCTGTGAAACGGGCCAAGCTGATTTCCATTGAAGATGCCGAGCCGTGAATGTTCTGGCCGTCCTCCCCTATACGCCGAAATAGATGACAGGTCTGCGAAATAGCAGCCCGATGATCTATGTGAGGCCGCTGGTCATCGCGTCCGACACGTGTTTTGGACAAGGGCGCGTCGAGATGAACTTTGCGTCAAACCGCGTCGTTACGCGTTCGTCTTACTATGAAGGCAGATGCGGCTCAATCGCCTGCCCCGACAGCCCGCACCTGATAGCATCGCGACCAGTTGCTCGAACGTCCAAGCCGGACTGGACCAGCCTCGTGCCAAGATGGCGCCGAGGCTGGGCACGGGTCTCTTGGCTCTTCCAACCTAACGAGCAGCTGTCCTTACAAGGTCGCGCCAGTAAGGGCCATGGCGCCATGGATCCGGTGACGGTCGCACTCTTGATTCGCGACATTTCATCAGCGGCTCGTACGCCGGCAGACGCCTTGGCGGACGATCCTGTCGCCGTAATCGAATTCGCGCGATCGCTGTATGCGGCCGGCTCAGAGGTCCCGGCAGCGTCGCGAACGTGATTCCACAGATGGCGCGGCACAACCTACTTGGCACTTCTTGGCGACCGGCATAAACCCATTGGCCGTTTTAATTAATGGCCCAGAAAGGTTGGCGGGGATTGGCATAGACTTTCGACAGATTCGGCCCAGAAACTTTGACGGCATCCTACTATGGCCCAACTTTTTCGGGCGTACCCAGACGCCTAGAAACACGACGAGTGTCAGTACCTAGGCGGTTTCAAGGTCCACGCGCAACACAGTCAGTGCATCGTAGCCGGATCGGCCTCGCTTAGTTGGCGGAGCTCGGTGTAGACCTGCAACGGCGTGCGAAACCCATGCCGCTGCCGCGGGCGGGTGTTGAGACTCAAG
>NZ_DASYDO010000023.1:0-54871 GCF_036499525.1 Luteibacter sp.
AGGCCAGCGTTTTGCCTCGGGCTTCCTTCAGACGACCAGTCACCCGAATCGCCCTTGCCTCTGGCTAACCCTTCCCCTTGCCGGGTGGGTAGAGGACTTTCACCTCCTAGCAGGTGCGCCCTGCCGGGCGCACGTAAAAAAGCCCGGGCGTCGCCGCCCGGGCCTTCCGCTTACACATCGCTTACGCCGTTACTGCACGGCTTTCAGCGCAACACCGGAGTAGGCCGAATAACCCCGGACCTGGATGTAGTACGTAGCTGCGCTCGAGACGCTGATGGTGCAGGTCTCGTTGTTGCCCGTGAGGTACGGACGGCAGGTATACGTCGACGTGGTCGGCGCCGAACCGCGGCGCACGTACAGGTCCGCATCGCCGGTTCCGCCGCTCATGGTGACCGTCAGCGTTCCTGCCGCTGCGGAGACCGTGTAGTTGACGACGGAGTTGCTAGCGCCCGACAGGCCCGTCTTGTTGAGCAACACCGTGCCGCCACCGCCGCCCGAGCAGCTCACGCCAACGGTGGTGAACGCCGAGACGACGTCCGCCGAGCTGAGGCCGAGGTCGTTGGCTGCCGTGGCGACGCCGCAGGAGCCGCTGTTGAACGTGGAGTTGGCCTGCCAGTACAACGCGTTGGCGCGGGCGAACGCCTGGAACGCTTTCTGCGTGTTCCAGCCCGTCTTGTGCGCCAGCAGGTAAAACGCCCGGTTGTAGACACCGGAGGAATAGTGGACATCCAGGCCGTTGTAGTACTGGCTGGCGTTATCGATCGATGCACCGTCCTGCGAAGGCGTCTGCATGTAACGCAGCGCGCCATTGCCCTTGAAGATCTCGGAACCCACGAGCCAGTCGTTGGAACCACGGTCGTAGTACTCGGCGGTTTCACCGGCCATGTCCGAGAACGCCTCGTTCATGCCGCCCGACTGCCCGCTATAGGTGAGGTTCGAGTTCTGCTCGGTGTAGCCGTGGCTGATCTCGTGCGAGGTCACATCCAGGGACACCAGCGGATAGAACGTGCTGGCACCGTCGCCGAACGTCATGGAGCTGCCGTCCCAGAATGCATTCTCGTAACTGGTGCCGTAGTGCACCTTCATGATCAGCACCTGGTTGTTGTCCAACGGCGGTACGTTCATGTACGCCAGGTACATGTCGTGCACCACGCCACCGAAGTGGTGGGCGTCGTTGATCGGGCCATACGCGCCGTTGGCCGGGGAACCGTTGGAGTTCGGACAGGTGAAGCTCCACAGCGTGCCGCTACCCGAGGTCGCATGGTTCATGTTGTACGTGCGCACATAGGTGTTCTGCATGGTGCAGGTGGTGCCCGACTGCGTCACGTTGAGATAGGGAAGCCCGTTGGCGCCCCAGGTGTACTGACCTGTCTTCGGGTTGCCGCCTGGGCCGGTGGCGTTGGCGTAGGCAAGGCCGTCCCACTGCTCGATGATCTGCCCGGTGTTCGCATCGATGATCGCGGTCGGGCGGCTCGGGTGCTCACCGCCCGAGAAGAAGGAGGTGAGGTACACGAGCCGGGCCGGCGCACCTTCTTGCGGGTAAATGTACAGATCGGCCTTGCTGCTCTCGGGCTTCGTCAGCCCGCTCACGAATGAACTGGACTGCTTGACCAGCAGCGCCACTGCCTGGGTCTTGTCGAACCGCGGCGTCACCGAGGCGATATCCACCTGCAAATCGGACGACACGACGCCATCGGCGACCAGCGCATTCCCCTGCGCGTCCTGCTCCACCGCGATGCTCTGGCCGAAAACCGGCACGCCCTTGAAGGTCTGCTGCAAGCGCACCGTGGTCGTACCGCGAACCGTGGCGGCCGAGGTCTTCGCCACGAAGCCGTAATCGGCCGTGAGGCCGAGGCGCGAGGCGAGTTGGGGGGTTGGCGTGGCGCCCAGGTTCTGCGCGCGCAGGGCCTGTTGGGTGGCTGCGCCCGCCGTGGATGCGGCGACGATGGCCAGCGAAGCGGCCAGGAGTTTCAAGCGAACATGACTTGCCATGACGTTCCTCCTCCTGGAATGGGCCGCACGAAGCCATTGCGGCCGTGGGACCACATTCCGAACGATATGAAGTTCGCGCCGTAGCGCGATGCCCGTTGTGACCTCTCGCCCCTACGAAAAGTCTCAGTCAACCTATCGCAAGATCTAGCGGTCGACTACCTAGGGATTTCCCTAGGCCCCGGAAAAACGCGATGCTAGGCACACCAGGACCACATGAACCTGCGAAAGGACAGCGGATGAGCGACCCCTCCGACATCGACTCCGACCTCCGGCGCCTTACGCCTTCCGTGCGTGCCGCGTTCCGATTGACATCGGAACGGCACGTGCTGGACAGGCTGCTCACGGAGATCGATCTGCCGGGCGCGATAACGTGGCAGAAAGGCGAAAGCATCGCATCATCGGAACTGCAACGCCGGACAAACGGCTGGTGTATCGAGCTGCCCTGGCAACGCACCTACATGCTGGACGGTCCGCTCTCGGAATTGCTGGCGGTACTGGTCCCACACCGGGAGGAGCTCGTCGATGCGATCCGCTCGCTCGAACTGGATGCACACGTGGGCTTGCACGTGCGCATGTATGGCCAGGAAGTACCTGACTGCCTTTGTTCGCCGGTCAGCATCAAAGCCGTCGCTGCCTACAACGCATCGCTTGGCGTCGGCATCGTTCCATCCGCGTCGCCCGAAAGCTGAGGTCACGCCACCTCAGAGCATCCCTGTCTCGAGCTTCGCCGCGTCCGACATCATCGAGTGGTTCCACGGCGGATCGAAGACGAGGTCGACGTCGGCTTCCAACACGGTGGGGATGATTTCGAGCTTGGTGCGCACGTCGTCGACGAGGATGTCGCCCATGCCGCAGCCCGGGGCGGTGAGGGTCATCTTGACGTAGACCTTGCGGCCACCCTCGTCGCCGGATTCCAGGCTCACGTCATAGACGAGGCCCAGTTCCACCACGTTGATGGGAATCTCCGGATCGAAGCAGGTGCGCAGTTGCTGCCACACCAGTTTCTCGACGTCGTCGTCGGAGGCATCGTCCTCGAGTTCGATCGGCTTCGGCGGCTCCTTGCCCAGCGCGTCGGCGTCGTTGCCCGCGATGCGGAACAGGTTGCCTTCCACGTACACGGTGAAACTGCCACCGAGGGCCTGAGTTATGTAACCGATCTGCCCGGCCGGAAGCGTCACCGTCTCGCCCTGCGGGACCATGACCGCCGGGCAGTCGCGTTCCAGGGTGAAAGGCTCGCTGCTGAGGCTGAAACCGCTCATTGCTGTCCTGTGGAGGCCGGGGCGCGGCCGCAAAGTTGCCAATTATGCGCTTGCGCCCGGGGTGGGGTAAGCATCTACGGGTCTTACGTCGGGGCTGCGGCCTGCGGGCTCAAGAGCGCGAAACTGTCACGGCGGCTATCATGCCCGCTTTGCCCGCCTCCCTGAACTGATGCCCGATCCGAGCCAACCTCCCCAGACCGCGCGTTTCCGGCTCCTCGGCCTCCTCTTCGGTGTGCTCTGTGCCGCGATGTTCGGCTTGGCCGTGGGCGCGGTCTGGATGCTGCCGTCGATGATGTTCGGCCGCGCCCTTCCGGCCCTGGTGCTGCCGGCGGGCTGGGTACTTGGCATGGTCGTGCGCCGCTGGCTGCACTTCCAGGGCATCGCGGGCGCTGTTCTGGCAGCCGGCGCCACCCTGCTGGCCGCGGTCTATACCGCCTGCCTCGTGGCCGCCGCGGTGATTTCCGGCATGATGGGCATCGGGCTGGCCCAGGCAATAGCCGATGCGGGACCCGCCATGCTCCTCGCGTTGGCGCGCCTGGCTCAGGGACCGGGCGACGTGGCGCTCGCCCTGAGCGGCGCAGCCCTCGCCGCGATGATGGCGTGGCCGTTGCGGACCCGCGGCGGTCGCCCTAACTGACTTCATAACCTATAAATATCAATGCCCGGAAGATATTGCGTCGAACGGGCAGTCAACCGGCGGTCGCCGACCGCGTTTACCGGGAGTGAACCAGGTCGTATGGAGCACGAGGATGCCGAGACCAACGATGCGGAGAAGGCGGTGAACGCCTCGCTCACGCTCGATAGCGCATCGCTCGAGGGAGTGCGCGAGGTGCCGGCGAACATGGACGCCTTCCTTGCGGCCATCGAACGGCGGGCCTGGCGCATGGCCGAGATCCACCTGGGCAACCGCGAGGATGCGCTGGACGCCGTGCAGGACGCCATGATGAGGCTTGTTCAGCACTATGGGGACAAGCCGGCCGGCGAATGGACGCCGCTGTTCTGGGGCATCCTGCGCCGGCGCATCGTCGATCTGCAGCGTCGCCGCAAGGTACGCTCGATCGTGGTGGGATGGCTGGGCGGCGGCAGGGACGACGACGGCGACGAGCTCCCGCAGTGGGAGCCTGCCGACGACAGTCCCGACCCCGCGGCGCGGTTGCAGGATTCGCAGGCCTACGCGGACATCGTCGCGGCCCTGCGCAACCTGCCCCGCCGCCAGCGTGAGGCATTCATGCTTCGCGTCATGGAAGGCTTGGACGTCGCCGAGACGGCAGCGGCCATGGGTTGCTCCGACGGCAGTGTGAAGACCCATCTTTCGCGCGCGATGCACGCGTTGCGCGACCAACTGGAGGCATGGCGATGAGCCAGCACGATCGGGAACTCGAACGTCGCGCCAGGGACCTGTACCTGCGCGCCAGCCGGGACGTGGGTCCGGCCACCGCCGGCCGCCTGCGTGCCGCGCGGCGCGCGGCGCTGGCCCCTCCGCACCATTCCACGGCGCGACGCCTGCTCCTGCCCGCCGGTGCCTTCGCAGTGCTGGCCCTGGCCACGCTGACGGTCTGGCAGCCGGGCGGCGGTCCGCCGGCGCCCACGGTGGTGGCGCAGCCGGGCGACAACGACCCGAACGACCTGCCGCCGGATGCCGACAGCGCCGATCCGGCGCTCTACAAGGACCTCCAGTTCTATAGCTGGCTGGCCTACAACGACACTCCGTCCTCTTCCCGCAAGTGACCGCCATGCGCCGCGCTCCGCTCGTCCTCGCCCTGTTACTCGCCCTGACGGCACCATTTGCCGCACCGGCGCAGGACCGTCCGCTCCCGCCTCCGGGCCAGCAGAAGGCTCCGATGCCCGCGCCGCGCCCCTGGAAAGCGCTGACGGCCGACGAAAAGGACATCCTGGCCCCACTGGCGCACGACTGGGACACGTTCCCCCCGGAACGCCAGTCGAAGATGCTCGACAAGGCGCAGCGCTGGCGAGGCCTGCCGCCCGAACGCCGCGCGGAAATCCGCGAGCGCATCGAGCGCTGGCAGCACATGACGCCCGAGGAACGCGCCGAGGCGCGCCGGAACCGGCAGAAGTTCCAGGATCTGTCGCAGGCGCAGCGGGACAAGCTGCACGACGCCTTCGAGCGCTTCCGCACGCTTCCGCCGGCCCAGCGCCAGGCGCTGATGGACAAGTGGGAAAGCCAGTCGCCCGAGCAGAGGCGCGAGGCCGTCGACCATCTTGGCCCGAACGACGCGCTGCCCCCGCCAGCGGACGACCACCGTCCGCCCCCGAGCCATCCGTAGGAGCGCGCCTGCGCGCGACATGTTTTGGGGCCGTGAGCCACAGGTCCTGCTGCTCTCCGCGAAAAACTGTCGCGCGCAGGCGCGCACCTACGCAAAGCCGGGTCCGGTAAACTGGGCGGATGACCGATCTCGCCTTCCTCGATGCACGCCGCTCGGTGCCTTCGCGCCAACTCGGCGAGCCAGCGCCCGATGACGCCACGCTCCGCCGCCTGATCGAGGCGGCGCTGCGCGTGCCCGACCACGGCAAACTGGTTCCCTTCCGCATCCGCATCCTTCGCGGCGAGGCGAAGCTTGCCTTCGGTCGCAAGCTGGCGAAGATCGCGGAGGAAGCAAACCCCGATCTTTCCGAGGCCAAGCGCGAGAAGGAGCGGCATCGCTACGACCACGCGCCGCTGGTGCTCGTCGTCTCCGCGAAGATCGACGATGAGAGCAAGGTGCCCGAGATCGAGCAGACACTCGCCGCCGGCTGCGTCGCCTACAACCTGCTGCTCGGCGCGCAGGCGCTCGGTTACGGCGCGCAGTGGCTCACCGGATGGGCGGCCTACGATCGCGACGTGGCGAAGCTGCTCGGCATGAAGAAGAGCGAACACGTCGTCGGCTTCATCCACGTCGGCACGCCCGCGATGGAGGCGCCCGAGCGCGATCGTCCGTCGTACGACGACGTCGCCAGCGTGTGGGAACCGTGAGCGGCGATTCGCTCGTCCACCTGGTCGACGGCAGCCTTTACGTGTTCCGCGCCTGGCACTCGATGCCGGACGAGTTCCACGACCATGACGGCGAGCCGGTCAACGCGGTGCACGGCTTCACGCGCTTCCTCTGCGAGTTGCTTGAGTGCAGCCGTGCGGAACACATCGCGGTGGCATTCGACGCCTCGCTCACCACCTCGTTCCGCAACGCGATCTATCCCGCGTACAAGGCCAACCGCGACCTCCCGCCGCCGCAGCTGGTGCGACAGTTCGCGTTGTGTCGCGAGATCGCGGCCGCGCTCGGTCTCACCGTGCTCAACGATCACCAGTACGAAGCCGACGACCTGATCGGCAGCGCGTTGTGGGGACTGCGTTCGCACGGCTTCCGCGGCGTGATCGTATCGGCGGACAAGGACTTCGGACAGCTGCTCGGCGAATTCGACGAGCAGTGGGACTTTGCAAAGAACGTACGCTGGGGCGCGGCCGGCGTGTTCGACCGCATGGGCGTGCATCCGCACCAGGTGGCCGACTATCTCGCCCTGTGCGGCGACGCCGTGGACAATATCCCGGGCGTACCAGGTATCGGGGCGAAGACAGCTGCGGCGCTGCTCTCGCATTTCGGCAGCCTCGACGCCGTCCTCGAACGCGTCGACGAGGTTCCGTACCTGCGTATCCGCGGTGCCGCCGCCTGTGCCGCGCGCCTGCGCGAGCATGCGGAACAGGCCCTGCTCTGCCGCCGCCTGACGCGCATCGCGCTGGACATCGCCGTGGCCGAGACAGCCGATGCGCTCAGCCGTCGCGCTGGCGACGCCGCATCCGTTGACGAGCTCTGCGAGAGGATCCGCTTCGGACCACTGACCCGCACGCGCCTGAAAGCCCTGATCTGACCCATCGCACCCTGTAGGAGTCGCACATGCATAATCGCCCGCTGCCGCACGCCTCGCCCATCCCCGACGACGCTTCCGCGCCCGAGGAGACGCTGTACACGGGCAAGTGGCTGACGATGAAGAAGCGCGGCCGCTGGGAATACGCCGTGCGCAACAACCCCGGCGGCGCGGTGATCATCCTGGCGGTCACGCCGGAGGACAAGGTGGTGTTCGTCGAGCAGTACCGTGTATCCATCCGGGCCAACACCATCGAGATGCCGGCGGGGCTCGTCGGCGACATCACCGGCTCCGAAGACGAGGACGTGCTGCTGGCGGCGCGGCGAGAACTCGAAGAGGAAACCGGTTACGCCTGCGGCCGCATCGAGTTCGTGCATGAAGGCCCGTCGTCGGCGGGGATGAGCACGGAGCTGATCGCGTTCGCCCGCGCCTGGGATCTCGTGAAAGTCGGCGATGGTGGTGGCGACGAGACCGAAAACATCGTGGTGCACGAAGTTCCGCGCGCGGAAGCCGGCCGCTGGCTGTTCGAGCGCGCCAAGGAAGGTTTCTCGATCGACGCGAAGCTTTTCGCTGGATTGTGGTTCATCGAGCATCCCGACGCGCACATGCGCTGACCCGGCGTCTTTCGCCACCTGTCAATCTTGCCCTGTCCCGCGCCCACGGGTAGCCTTCCCAATGGCCTAACCAGGCGCCGTCCATGTCCGTCCGCTTCGCCCACCTCCACCTGCACAGCGAATATTCGCTGGTCGACTCGACCATCCGCATCAAGCAGCTGGTCGCTGCCTGCGTGCGCATGGGGTTACCTGCCGTCGCACTGACGGACGAGAACAACCTGTTCGGCCTGGTGAAGTTCTACAAGCAGTGCACGGCGGCGGGCATCAAGCCCATCGCGGGCTGCGACATCTGGGTGTCCAGCCCCGACGATCCGCGCCCCTGGCGGCTCACCCTGCTCTGCCAGGACCGCGACGGCTACCTGAACCTCTCGCGCCTCGTCTCGCGCGCCTGGCGCGAAGGCCAGGGCAGCGGCCGCGCGCTGGTTGAGGCGACCTGGATGCATCCGGAGAGCGTGCGCGGCCTGATCGCCATCGCCGGCCGCGAGAGCGAGCTGGGGCGAGTCGCGCTCGGCGCGGGCCTGCCGGCCGCCGGCCAGCGCCTCGAAGCGCTGCGGCGGCTGTTCCCCGACCGTCTCTACCTCGAGCTCACCCGCACGGGCCGTGAGAACGAGGAGAACTGGGTGCGCGCCGCCATGGCCCTGGCTGGCGAATACGCCCTGCCGGTCATCGCCAGCAACGACGTGCGCTTCCTCGAACGTGAAGGCTTCGAAGCCCATGAGGCGCGCACCTGTATCAACCAGGGCCGCGTCCTCGCCGATCCCAAGCGCCCGCGCGACTACAGCGAGGAGCAGTACTTCAAGTCGCCGGAGGACATGGAGGCGCTGTTCGCCGACATTCCCGAAGCGCTGGAGAACACGATTGAGCTGGCCCGGCGCTGCAACCTCGAGCTTTCCTTCGGCACGTACTACCTGCCGAACTTCCCGGTACCCGAAGGCCATACGCTCGACACCTTCATCCGCGAACAGGCGCAGAAGGGCCTCGACGAGCGGCTGGCCACGCACCCGCTCGCGCCCGGCAAGACGTTGGACGATTACCAGGCCCGGCTCGACCGCGAGGTCGACGTCATCATCGGCATGGGTTTTCCTGGCTACTTCCTGATCGTTGCCGACTTCATCAACTGGGGTAAGCAGAATGGCATCCCGGTAGGTCCAGGCCGCGGTTCGGGCGCCGGCTCGCTGGTGGCCTGGGTGCTGAAGATCACCGACCTGGACCCGCTCCAGTTCGAACTGCTGTTCGAGCGATTCCTGAATCCTGAACGCGTGTCGATGCCCGACTTCGACATCGACTTCTGCATGGACCGCCGCGACGAGGTCATCGACTACGTCGCGCGCAAATACGGCCGCGACCACGTCAGCCAGATCATCACTTACGGTTCGATGGCAGCGAAAGCCGTGCTGCGCGATTCCGGCCGCGTGCTCGGCATGGGCTATGGCCAGGTCGACCGCCTTGCGAAGCTCATTCCCAACCGTCCACTCGACCTCACGCTGTCCGACGCGCTCGGCCGCTCCGAGAAGTCGAAGAAAGAGTCGGATCGCATCGTCAAGGATTTCTGCGACATCTATGCGACCGAGGAAGAGCCGCGCACGCTCATCGACCTTGCCCTGAGTCTCGAAGGCCTCACGCGCAACGCCGGCAAGCACGCGGGCGGCGTCGTGATCGCGCCCACGCCGCTGACCGACTTCGCGCCGCTGTACTGCGAACCGAGCGGCGAAGGCGTCGTCACCCAGTACGACAAGGACGACGTGGAAGCCGTGGGCCTCGTGAAGTTCGACTTCCTCGGCCTGCGCACGCTCACGATCATCGACTGGGCGGTGAAGGCGATCAACAAGCGGCGCGAACGTGAAGGCGTCGAACCGTTGGTGATCGAGTCGCTGCCACTGGACGATCCCAAGGTCTACGACCTGCTGAAGAAAGCGCAGACGGTCGCCGTCTTCCAGCTCGAGTCGCGCGGCATGCAGGGCATGCTCAAGGATGCCCAGGCCGACCGCTTCGAGGACATCATCGCCCTCGTCGCCCTGTATCGCCCGGGTCCCATGGACCTCATCCCCAGTTTCTGCGCGCGCAAGCACGGCAAGGAAGCGGTGGAATATCCCGATCCGCGCGTCGAGCCCATCCTGAAAGAGACCTACGGCATCATGGTCTACCAGGAGCAGGTGATGCAGATGGCGCAGATCGTCGGCGGCTACACGCTTGGCGGCGCCGACCTGCTGCGCCGAGCGATGGGCAAGAAGAAGCCCGAGGAGATGATCAAGCACCGCGCAACGTTCCGCGAGGGTGCCGCGAAGGATGGGATCGACGGCGACAAGGCCGACGCGATCTTCGACCTCATGGAGAAGTTCGCGGGCTACGGCTTCAACAAGTCGCATGCCGCTGCATACGCGCTGGTCTCATACCAGACTGCCTGGCTGAAGGCGCACTACCCCGCCGAGTTCATGGCCGCGACGATCTCGTCGGACATGGACAACACCGAGAAGGCGGTAACCTTCCTCGACGAAACCCGCGCCATCGGCATCAAGGTGCTGCCCCCGGACGTGAACGCCTCCGAGTGGATGTTCGAAGCGGTGGAACCGAAAGTGGTGCGCTACGGCCTTGGCGCCATCAAGGGCGTGGGCCAAGGCATCTGCGAAGAGATCGTGGCCGAGCGCAAGGCGCGCGGCCCGTACCGTGGCCTGGTGGATTTCTGCCAGCGCGTCGGTTCGAACAAGCTCAACAAGCGCACGATGGAAGCGTTGGTGCAATCCGGTGCGCTGGATGCGCTGGGCGAGAACCGCGCCACGCTGCTCATGCACATTCCCGAGGCGATGCGCGCGGCCGACCAGGAAGCGAAAAACCGTGCCTCGGGACAGGTGGACATCTTCGGCAGCGCGTTCGGTGCGGCCGAGGCGCCCAGCATCATCGAACTGTCGGGCTCGGTACCCGAGTGGCCACTCGAACAAGTGTTGCAGGGTGAGCACGACACCCTTGGCCATTATCTGTCGGGCCACCCCACCGATCCATGGAAGGCCGAACTCAGCCAGCTGTCCAGTTGCCCCATCGGCGAGATACCGCAGCGCTACCAGCCGCCGAAGCCGCGGCGCGGCGACGACGACGAAAACGCCAGTCGCTTCCGCCGCGGCCCGGAAACGCCCTGGACTGTCGCCGGCATGGTGGTCGGCATGCGCAAGCGTGGCGATAGCGACGCCTTCGTGCAGATCGAGGATGCTACCGGCCTGTTGGAAACCAGTTTCTTCCGCGAAGTGTTCACCGATGCCGCCCCACTGCTTACGCGCGGCAACCTGATCGTGGTGGAGGGCGGCCTGCGCATCGACGATTTCGCCGGCGGCTACCAGTTGCGTGCGCGCAAGGCCTATGCCCTGTCCGACGCGATGGAGCACTTCGGCAAGCTGCTCACGGTAAAGCTCAACGGCGTGGGTCCCGATTTCCCGCAACACCTGCGCCAGGCCTTGATGGGCTACCGCGGCGGCCGCACGCCGCTGCTGCTTGCGGGCTACCGGAACGACACGGGCCAGGCCAGCTTCGAACTCGGCGACGCCTGGCGCGTGCGCGCCCTGCCCGACCTGCTACGCACGCTGCGCAATCTGCCGGGCGTACTCGGCACCGAACTTCGCATGGTGCGCCCTTCCGACTGAGAACCGCACACGCCCCCGGCTACGTCTCATTAACCTCAAGCCGTTTCAGTCACTTAGGCCACGTCCGGGCATCCATACCCGGACGCACACCACCCAGCCCGCCACTCGGTATAATCAGCGGTCCTGCCCGGATCCCGCGACTTCATGAATCCCAACTTCCTCGATTTCGAACAACCCATCGCCGAACTGGAAGCCAAGATCGAAGAACTGCGCCATGCCAGCAGCGGTCAGGCGTTCAACATCGACGAGGAAGTCGCTCGTCTGCGCGAAAAGCTGAAGATCAAGACGGCGGAGATCTTCCGCAATCTCACCCCGTGGCAAATCAGCCAGGTGTCGCGCCATCCGGCGCGCCCGTACACACTGGATTACATCCAGGGCATGTCCGAGGAATTCCATGAGCTGAAGGGCGATCGCATGTTCGCGGACGACCAGGCCATCGTGGGCGGCCTCGCGCGCATCAACGGCCGTTCGATCATGATTGTCGGCCACCAGAAGGGCCGCGACACCAAGACCAAGGTCAAGCGCAACTTCGGCATGCCCCGTCCGGAGGGCTACCGCAAGGCGCTGCGCCTGTTCAAGCTGGCCGAGCGGTTCGCCATTCCCGTCTTCACCTTCATCGACACCGCGGGCGCGTGGCCCGGCATCAATGCCGAAGAACGCGGCCAGTCCGAGGCCATCGCGCGCAACCTGCTCGAGATGGCCGAACTGCGCGTGCCGATCATCTGCACGGTCACGGGCGAAGGCGGTTCCGGCGGCGCGCTCGCCATCGGCGTCGGCGACCGCACACTGATGCTGCAGTACTCCACTTATTCGGTGATCACGCCGGAAGGCTGTGCGTCCATCCTCTGGAAGAGCGCCGACAAGGCGAGGGACGCCGCCGAGGTGATGGGCCTCACCGCGCCGCGCCTGCTCGAGAACGGTTTGATCGACAAGATCGTCCGTGAACCGCTGGGCGGTGCACACCGCGCCCCGCAGTCCATGGCGACCCGCCTGAAGGCGGTTCTGCTCAACCAGCTCGACGAACTCGAGGCCATGCCGATCGAGGAACTGCTGGAGAAGCGTTATCAGCGCCTGCGAGGCTACGGCGCCTTCATCGAGGGCTGAGCCATGGCGATCACGGGTCTTGCGCATGTGAACATTCGCGCTTCGGAAGCCATGATCGAGCGCGTGCGTCGCTTCCCTTGCGCGGCTCGATGCCCACGGCGTGAGCTACGAGGTCGAGCACATACCCATCTCGGGTGAGGTCCAGGTGCTCACGAGGGACCCGGCAGGCATCGCGATCGAACTGAATTTCGCCGGCTGATAATTCGTAGCCGGGCCGCAGTACCATGCGGGAACTGCCGCATCCGGAGCGCTCCATGGCCAACGACGTCGCCGCCAAGCTCGCTGTACTGATCGACGCCGACAATGCGCGCCCGGCCATCGTCGACGGGCTGCTTGCCGAGGTCGCGAAGTTCGGCACGGCGCACGTGAAGCGCATCTACGGCGACTGGACGGGTCCGAACCTCAACGGGTGGAAGTCGGCCCTGCTGGACCATTCCATCCAGCCGATCCAGCAGTTCGCCTACACGACGGGCAAGAACGCCACCGACTCGGCGATGATCATCGATGCGATGGACCTTCTCTACGCCGACCGGTTCGACGGCTTCTGTATCGTCTCCAGCGACAGCGACTTCACCCGGCTTGCCTCGCGCATCCGCGAAGCGGGCCTGATCGTCTACGGGTTCGGCGAACGCAAGACGCCGCTTCCCTTTGTTTCGGCCTGCGACAAGTTCATCTATACCGATCGCCTCGTCGGCACCGTAGAGAGCGAGCCGGAAGAGCCCAAGGTGAAGCGAACCCCGAGTGAACTGCGCGGCGATGCGAAGCTCATGAACCTGCTGCGCAACGCTATCGACGCCTCCTCCGATGAGAACGGATGGGCTGCGTTGAGCACGGTCGGCGGCATCGTCAACAAGCGCTCGCCCGACTTCGATTCGCGCGATTACGGCTTTTCGAAGTTCAGCGGCCTCATCAACGCCATCGGCTTGTTCGACATCGAGGACCGCCAGATCGGCAACGGCAAGCACCCGTTCGTGCGTAACAAGCCGCGGAGCAAATGAGCTCGAGCCTCACCGCCCACCTCGACCGCGCCCTGGACGATGCAGGTGAGGCGGCGCTTGTCGTGGCCTACAGCGGCGGCCCTGATTCCACTGCCCTGCTGCACGCCTTGGCGACACGCTCCCCGCGACCGGCGCTCCGCGCGCTGCACGTGGACCACGGCCTGCATGCGGAGAGCGGCGTCTGGGCCCTGCACTGCCGACGCTTCTGCGAATCGCTGGAAGTGCCGTTCGAAGCCATTCGCGTCACGGTCGACCTCACTCGCGGAGAGGGTGTCGAAGCGGCCGCGCGACGCGCTCGCCGTGCGGCTTTCGCCGCCGTGCTGAAGCCGGGCGAGCGCATAGTGCTGGCGCACCACCGCGACGATCAGGTCGAGACGGTACTGCTCAAGCTGCTGCGCGGCGCCGGGCCGGAGGGACTTGCCGGGATGCGTGCATGTCGCCCGCTGGGCGCAGGGCTGATGTGGCGTCCCCTGCTCGGCCTGCCGCGCATCGCCCTTCTCGACCACATCGCCGAATTCGACCTGGATACCGTGCACGACCCGTCGAACGACGACCCGCGCATCGCTCGCGTTTACCTGCGCGGTACCGTCGTTCCGGCGTTGGCCTCGCAGTGGCCGCAGGCCGCGGTGAGCATCGCGCACAGCGCCCGCCTGTGCGGCGAGGCCGCGGACAGCCTGCGCGAGGGATGGATGGATGCGCTTGTCCAGCTCCGCGACGAGCGCGGCACGCTGGATGCGGCGGGCTGGCTGGCACTTCCTCCCGCATGGCGCGCACCGCTGCTGGACCACTGGCTGCATGCGGCGGGGCTTTCCGCACCGACCACGGCGCAACGCGAAACGCTCGAGCGTCAGGTTCGCGAAGCCTCGGCGGAACGCCTGCCACTGGTGGGCTGGGCCGATACCGAAGTACGGGTCTGGCGTGGCCGGATGTGGGCCCTGCGTCGCCGCCCCAGCCTCGACGAGGGCTGGTCGGCCCCCTGGCGAGGCGAGCGGCTCGACCTGCCGGGCGGTGGAACGCTGTCGCTTACAGCCGGGCGTTTGGACTCCCCCCTGACCGTACGCTACCGCCAGGGCGGCGAATCCCTGCGCCCGCACGGCGACCGCCATACCCGCGAGCTGCGCGACCTGTTCCAGCAAGACGCCGTGCCCCCATGGGAACGTCCGCGCATCCCCCTCATGGAAGTCGGCGGCCGCCTGATCGCCGTCGCCGACAAGTGGCTGAACGACGAAGGGAAAGCACTGTTCGACGCGGCCGGCGGACGACCGGTGTGGCATCGCGACGATTGATTGAAACGGCCGTGTGAGCTAGTTTTGCGGCCATGCCGAAGTCCCCAGTTACCCCCGCGTCCGCGCCGTCGATCGCCGAATTCGAGCACTCGCTGGACGAGCTCGAACAGCTGGTGACGCGTATGGAAGGCGGAGAGCTCAGCCTCGATGAGTCGCTGAAGTCGTTCGAACGAGGTATCGGCCTTTACCGTCATTGCCAGACGGCACTGGAGCAGGCGGAATTGCGCGTGCGCCTGCTGCTCGACCCCGAAGCCCCCGATACCGCCGAACCCTTTGACTCCCGCATCGACTGACCTGCCAGCGCCGCTCAAGGCGCTGGTCGGCCGGGCGGACGGCGCGCTTGCACGCGTCCTTCCCGGCGAAGATCTGCCACCCACGGACCTGCATCGCGCCATGCGCTATGCCGTGCTCGGCGGCGGCAAACGCCTGCGTCCGCTGTTCGTCTACGCAGCAGGGCATGCCCTCGGCTGCGACGGACCGGTACTCGACGCACCGGCCTGCGCGGTGGAAATCATCCACGCCTATTCCCTGGTGCACGACGACCTGCCCGCGATGGACGACGACGCCCTGCGTCGCGGCAGGCCGACCTGTCACATCGTGTTCGGCGAGGCCATGGCGATCCTCGCCGGCGACGCCTTGCAGGCGCTGGCCTTCGAGATCCTGGCCACGGCGCCAGGCGAAGACGATGCGCAGCAGCGACTCGCCATGCTGCGCGCCCTGGGCGCGGCCTGCGGCGCCGAGGGCATGGCCGGCGGGCAGGCCTTCGACCTCGCCGGCGTGGGCCGGAAGCTCTCGCTGGACGAGCTGGAACGGATGCACGCCTATAAGACGGGCGCCCTCATCCGCGCTTCAGTGCGCCTTGGTGCGCTCGCCGCCGGCTGCAGCGACGGCGGCATGCTCGACCGGCTGGACCGCTATGCGCATGCCGTCGGCCTCGCCTTCCAGGTGCGCGACGACATCCTCGACGTCGAAGGCGAGTCCGCCGTGATCGGCAAGACCGCCGGCAAGGACGCAGCCGCCGACAAACCTACGTTCCCGTCCATCCTTGGCCTGGACGCCTCGCGCGCCCGTCTGGCGACCCTGGTGAACGAAGCCCTGGAAGCCGTCGCGCCGCTCGGCGAGCGCGGCGGGTGGCTCGCCGAACTCGCGCGGTACTCCGCGCGGCGCGGTCATTAAAGAAAGAAAAGGCCCGCTTGGCGGGCCTTTTCGTCAAAGCAGGAACCGACCGCCTCAGGCAATCAGCCGCAACGCGAACGGATAGCGATAGCTTCCATTCGAGCTGACCTTCACCGCGGCGACGATGCAGAAAATCAGGTTGAACAGCCACAGCAGCGGCGTGAGGAACGCGCCGATGATGACGAAGGCAAGAACCCAGCAGATCACGTAGCCGATGAGGACGGTGATCTGGAAATTCAGGGCTTCCTTCGCCTCGGTGACGAGGTAGGTCTTGTCGGCGCGGTCCTTGTGAACCAGCCAGACGATGAGCGGCACGATGATGCTGAAGATGATCCCCGAGAGATGGGTCAGCATCGCGATGTTCTTGTCGTCGGTGTTGGTCACGACGGGCCCGGTGGGCTCGTAGGGCGGCGGGGACGGCGGAGGCGACGGCGGGATCTGGTCGGACGGCGTGCTCATGGTAGAACTCCGTGGACGATGTCGATGCCCACTCTCCGTTCCGCCCGGGTCCCTGTCAAGCCGACGTTTGGCAGGGGGTTACTCGCCGGCGATCGTCATCTTCTCGACCAGCCAGGAGCCGGTGAGGATATGCGAGCGATGGTCGATGTCCGCGCCCACGGCGACCAGGTTTGCGTACATGTCGCGCAGGTTCGCCGCGATGGTGATTTCCTCCACCGGATACGCGATCTGGCCGTTCTCCACCCAAAAGCCCGAGGCGCCGCGCGAATAGTCGCCGGTGACGATCGACACGCCCTGCCCCATGACTTCGGTGACCAGCAGGCCCGTGCCGAGCTTGCGCAGCATGCCGTCGAAGTCGTCGTCGCCGGTCTTGACGTAGAGATTGTGCACGCCGCCGGCGTTACCGGTGGAAGACAGGCCCAGCTTGCGCGCGGAGTAGCTGCCGAGGATGTAACGCTGGAGGACGCCGTCGACCACCAGCGGCGCATCCATCGTGACCACGCCTTCCGCATCGAATACGGACGAACCAAGACCGCGCGGCACCAGCGGCTTCTCGTCGATGCGGAACCATGGCGGCAGGATCTGCTTGCCTGCATGGTCGACGAGGAAGCTGGAACGTCGATACAGCGAACCGCCACTCACGGCACCCAGCAGGTGGCCGAGGAGTGAGCGCGCCACTTCCGGTGCGAACAGCACCGGCGCGTGGCGTGTGCCGAGGCGGCGCGAACCCAGGCGAGAGAGCGTGCGCTCCGCGGCCTTGCGGCCGATCTCCGCGGCGTCCATGAAGTCGCCGGCGCGACGGGCGCTGTCGTACCAGTAATCGCGCTGCATGCCCTCGTCGTCGCCAGCGATCAGCGCCACCGACAGCGAATGCCGCGTGCCGCGCTCGCGGCCCAGGAAGCCATGGGAATTCGCATACACCGAGAGGCTCTGGCCCGCGTTGACGCTCGACCCGTCGGAATTCGTGATACCGGCGACGGCACGGCCGCCGTCCTCGATGTCCCGGCCCAGCGCGATGGCGGTGTCCACGTCCAGGTCCCAGGGGTGCCAGAGGTCCAGATCGGGGAAGTCCCTCGCCATGCGCTCCGCGTCGGCCAGGCCGGAAGCAGGGTCTTCCTCAGTGAAGCGCGCGATAGCGCAGGCCTGCTCGATGGTGGCCTGGATGGAATCAGGGTTGAGGTCGGCGGTGCTGGCCGAGCCCTTGCGCTGGCCGAAATACACGGTGAGGGCGAAGCCGCGGTCGCGGGTGTGCTCCACCGTCTCGACCTCGCCCAGACGCACGTTCACATTCAGGCCCACGTCGATGCTGGCCGACACCTCCGCCTGGCTGGCTCCCGCGGCGCGGGCGCGCCGGATCGTGTCCTCGGCCAGTTCGGCGAGGCGATCGAGGTCCTGGTGGCTGGTGTCGGGGGTCGCAACTTGGCTCACGTGGGCGTCCTGGGGTCTGGGCGGTTAGAATATCCGGCCGTACGCGGCCAATCCCCATCAGATGGGGCCGCGTGGCCCGATCAAAAGCAAGGGCACTGCGCATAGTGCCATGGAAGCCCGAATGACAGTCCCTATCGGCTATTACCGCCACTTCAAGGGCATGCCTTATCGCGTGCTTGGCAGCGCCCTGCACAGCGAAACCATGGAGGAACTGGTCATCTACCAGGATCTCTACGACCAGCGCCGCCTGTGGGTGCGCCCCGCGAGCATGTTCGCCGAATCCGTGGAGCGCGACGGCAAGACCGTTCCCCGCTTCGCGTTCGAACGCGAGGCCGACGATTTCCAATCCATCACGGATACCACGCCATGAAGCCCTCCGACGACCGCCTGCCCGACGCGAACGAAGAGGAAGATTTCGGGCCCAGCCGAACCGAGAAGCGCCGCAACGCGCTCGACATCCTCAAACTCGCGGGGCAGCTCATGGAGTTGCCGCCCAGCCGCATTCCCAAGCTGAACCTGCCCGAGGACATCGTCGACGAGATCGGCCGCACGCGGAAGATCACGGCGCACATCGCGCGCAAGCGCCAGCTGGCTTTCCTGGCGAAGCAGATGCGCAGGCACGGTGACGAAGCCTTCGCCGACGCGCGCGCCGAACTGGGCGAGGACCGCGATCGCCAGCGCCAGGAAGCGGCGCACATGCACCGCATCGAGGCGGCACGCGAGAAACTGCTGGAAGGCGGCGACGACGCCCTAGGCGAACTTTTCGACCGTCATCCCGATCTGGACCGCCAGCACCTGCGCTCGCTGGTACGCCAGGCGAAAGCCGAGCGCGAGGGGAGCAAGCCGCCACATGCGTTCCGCGAGATTTACCGGATCCTGAAAGAGCTCGACGCCTCGGCGTCGTAGGAGCGCGCCCTGCGCGCGACAGCTTTTCGCGCCGGTCCCCGGGCCGGCGCGCCAGCTCCGGGTCATGGCCTCAAAACATGTCGCGCGCAGGGCGCGCTCCTACAGGAATCGCGCGCTTCTGGCGGAGAAAGAACAGGAATCGCGCGCTCCTGCCGGAGAAAGAAAAAGGGCGGTGGATTACTCCACCGCCCTTTCTTTTTTACCGTGTTACCGGCTTACCAGCCGATCCCGAGTTCGAGATGTTCCGGCTGGGTCTCGATCAAGGTCGAGCTCTGGTCGGAAACATCGTCGTACGCGAAACCGTACGCCTTGCCATTCACGCCGTGCAGGTGCCAGAAGCGTGAGTAGTAGTTCGTCGGCGACTGCAGGTAGAACGAGCCCGGATCCTTCCAGAGCGTCGTGTCTTCCACCACGTGGCGGTTGAACGCCGCGCAGATCTGCGCCTCGAGCTGGCCTTCCACGCCCCACGGGTCGTTCGACCGAGCCAGGGCGCCCTTGCCTTCGAGCACGTCCTGCGTGCTGGGCTTGTCCACCTTGAACAGCATGCCTTCCGGCTCGTCCTGTTCATGGGTATCGGCCCAGTTGGCGTGGGTGAAGGTCAGCACACCATCGATCACGGTGCCTTCGAACTGCTTGTTGCCGATGGTCATCTCCAGCACGTGGTTCTGGTAGTACGCCCACGACTGGTCGATGTAATCGTCGAAGTAATGCTCCTGCGGCTTGCCGGCGTCGAACGCGGCCTTGCCCGGTGCCAGGATCCGGATCGGATCGGCCTCGGCGAGCTGGAACTCGGCCGGAACCTCCTGGTTGTACTGGGCGAAGATCTGCGCACGCGTCTGCGTGATGCCCGACGACTCGTGCCTGGTCTTCTCACCACCATACACATCGAGCGACAGCGGGATCGAGAACTGGTCCACCTGCGTCGTGTTGATGAAGATGGCGTTGTCGTTCCAGGTGAACTCATACCAGTCGTAGGCGACCCCAATGTTCGGGTCGGTGGCATTGAGCGGGTTGGGACCCGCGAAACCGATCGCACCGTCGGCGGCCTTCAGGATCTTGATGTACATCGGTTCGCCGACCGACACGAAGATCCGGCCCGAATCCAGCTTCGGCAGCTTGAGCAGCTTGGCCTGCGCGAGCGTGAAGAAGTAGTTCGGGTAGTTCTGGCCGTTCTTGGTCAGGTGACCCTGGCCATCGTTATCCGCTTCCGATGCGGCGGTCACCGTGCCGTCCGGCTTGACCCACGAGAACACCTGCGTCTTGGGATCCCGGCCGATGACGGCGACGAAGACCTGGTCGTCGCGCCACTTGCCGTTGGTCGTATTACGCAGCTGCGTACCGATGAAGCCCGGATACGTCGTGTAGTCGAAGCCCTGGGCGGGATCGTTCGCCTGCGGATTCTCCGGCGGCGTCGTGCCGTCGCTGGCATCCGCCGCATACACGCCCATCTCCCACAGCGAGTAGCCGTAAGGGCTGGAGCGCTTGATGCCGCTCATCCGCACGTACTGTGCCGAGATCGCCGGGAAGGTGACGGTTTCCACCCCGCCCTGGCTGTTCTCGTTGTCGTACGCAAGGTTCCAGGTCTTGCCATCGGTGGACACTTCGATGCGGTAGGCGAGCGCATGCGCGTTCTCCCACGACAACATCACCTTGCCGACCGTCTTCACCGAACCGAGGTCGACCTGGATCCACTCGTCGTCCGTGAAGCCCGAGGACCAGCGCGTACCGGCGTCGCCGTCGTTCGCGTTTTCCGGCTTGAATGCCACCGGATTCTCGCTGTCGGAAACGAGCACCGTGCGGTGCAGGGCCAGGTTACCCGTTGCGGGCACGGTCTGGTCCGGCTGCGGCGGCACCTGCGGCAGCGACGCCGCGGGCTTGTCGGTGACTGGCTGCTGCTGCGTCTGGGAGACCGTCGCCGCGTACACCTCGAACTCGAACATCGAGTTGCCGTAACCGGTGTTCCGCTTCGTGCTGTTCATGCGCACATACCGCGAGGTCTGTGCCGGGAAGGTCTGCGTATCCACGCCGCCCTTGCCCGCGACGGGGCCCTTCACGGTGTTCCAGTGCGTACCGTCATCCGACGTGTCGATGGTGTACTCGGCCGACGAGGCGTTTTCCCAACGCATGATCACGTGGTCGAAGGTTTTCGGCGTGCCGAAATCCACGACCAGGTCGGCCGGATCGATGCCCGTGGCCGAGGCCCAGCGGGTGTCGAAGTTGCCGTCGATGGCGGCGGACGGGCTGAGGTCGCCCCGTTCGCTGTCCACGGACGACGATGCGGTGGCACCGACGGCGATGTTCACGCCACCCTTGCCGTCACCCGGCGTACCCGGGCTGGGCGGATTGTCGCTTCCGTTATCGCCGCCATTGTCGCCGCCACCCGGCTGCTGTACCGGCACCGTGCCGAAGACGGGTTCGAAGCCGTCGTTGGAGTTGTCGACTGCCAGCATGACGTCGCCGCTGGTCGTCGAAAGGCCTTGGGCGCTGACTACCTTCACGCGCAGGCGCGCACCGTTGTTCGCCGCCACCAGGGCCGGCGTGGCATAGGTGCTGTCCGCGGTGCTGGACAGGAACGACTCCACATCGGCGTTGTCCGTGTCCTTGGTCACGTCATACCAGTCGTAACTGAGCGGACCCACGCCCGTCGCCGTCACGGTGAAGTGCGCGGAACGGCCGACGCCGGCCTTCTGGCTGGCGGGCTGGCCGGTGATCACCGGCGCGATCGCCTTCGTGCCCTTCACGCACAGCACGTGGCCCGGGTTGTTCTCCGCGACCTCGCGGCTCTTCACGCCGAGCGAGTTCACCTGGAAGGCGAACTGGTTATCGGTCGGATCCTGGCCTTCGGTCCAGGTCGTCCATGCCCCCGGGAACGCCGCCGTCGAATAGTTCTGGCCGCTGATGGCCAGGGCTTCGTCGACGGTCGGAAGGCGCATGCCATCCTTCCCGCATTCGGCGATCGCCTTCGACTGGGTGAACTGCGCGCCCTGGTCGGTGAAGCCACGCTGGGTACGATCCCATTGCAGGCCGCTCAGGGTGTCGGTGACCAGCGTCGAACCGGACACGGTGGTGTAGCGATCCGTCACCGCGCAGCAGCCGGCCGAGTTGTACACCTCGAACTCATACAGCGAATAGCCGTATTCGGTCGCACGCTTGATGCCTTGCATGCGCACGTAACGGCCCGTCACCGGGTGGTCGAAGGTGAAATCCTCGGTACCGCCATTGCTGGTGTCGGCGTGATACGCGTCCTGGAATCCCGAGTCGGGGCTGTCCGAGTACTGGATCTTGTACTCGGCGGCATGGGCGTTCTCCCACTTCAGCACGACGCGGTTGAAGGTGCGCGACGAACCGAGGTCCACCGTGATAAACGCCATGTCGTCGCCGACCTTCGATCCCCAACGGGTGGTTTCGTCACCGTCCACGGCCTGCCACGCGGCAGTGCCCTGCGGGTTCTCCACCTGCGAGGACAGCGTGCCCTTCTGCCGGGCAAGGTTGGCGCCCGGGGGAGCCAGCGCGAGCCTGGCGGTGGCCGTCACGGCCAGCGCATCGCCGGTGATGTTCGTCACCGTGACACTGTACGGACCGGCATCGGCCGGCTGCACCGAGGGGATGGTGAACGTGGGCTGGTCGTCGCCGACCGCCTGGTCACCGTGCGACCACTTGTAGTGGAACGGCGAGGTGCCGGCCACCAGCGTCGACACATCGAACGTCGCCGGCTGGCCGGGGTTCGCGCGAACGTCGGCCAACGCACCGGTGAAGACGGGCTGACGCGCCGCATTCACCGTGAGCTGCACCTCGTTCGAGAGCTTCTGGCTGCCGGAATTGCTGATGAATACCGAGTATTTCCCGCCGCTGTCGGCCTGGGTCAGCATGGGCGTGTCGTAGGTCGGACCCGTGGCGTTCGGAATGGCCGCGCCGTTCTTCATCCACTTGTACTGCACCTTCGGCGAACCGGAGGCGACCACGGCGAAATGTGCCGTCTGGCCTTCGTCGACGTTCTGCTCGACGGGCTGGGCCGAGATCGCGATTTCCTTGAACGGGAAGACGTGCAGCACACCCGGGTTCGACTCCCGGTCGGGACCATCGCCATGGACGACCGCGCTGTATTTCGCACCGTCGTCGCCGAGGCTGGTAGCCGGCGTGGTGTAGCTCGCACCGGTGGCACCCGGGATTTCGACGCCGTTCTTCTTCCACGTGAAGCTGAGCGGCGGTGCGCCGGACGCGGTCACCGAGAAGTGGCCGGCGTCGCCGACGGTGACGCTGTCGTCGTTCGGATCCGCGACGACCGACGGCGGACCGGAAGGCGTGGGCGCCTGCGGCACGGCCGAGATCGTGAACGAGGTATGTCCCGTGAGCAGACCCGGAGCAGACGCGCTCACCGTCACCGTGCCGGTCGTGAACTTCGTGCGCAGCGCAATCTTCTGCAGACCGCCCTCGAACTGAAGCTCGTGCGAGCCCGGCGAATGGTAATAGTGATGCGGTTCCGCGATGCCGCCGTTCTGGTCCGGCGTTTCGCCGTCGCTGTAATCGACATACTGCTGCGTGCCGCCGTTGAAGCTGACCAGCGAGGCGCCGCTGTCGACTTCGAAGTCAACCTTCTGCTTGGCGTCCGGTACGAGCACGCCATTGGCGTCGACGACCCTGGCCACGATGAAGGCGGCATCCGAGCCGTTCGCTGCGATCTGGAAACGCGTGCCGTCCGGCTTGACGATCGGATCGGCCGTGTTCAACACCTCGAGTTCGATGTGGTGCGCGGGACCGGCCGTGGCCAGTGTGTCGTCCACGTCCTTGCCGTTGGCATCGGTACGCACGTTGCCCAGGTTGTCGAGGCACTGCGCCACCGCCTTTCCCGACTGCCACATCACGTTCCAATGGACCTGGCCCGGCAGCTTCGTGGTCTTCTGCGCGTTGTCGGCGCCCACGATCTTGCCGGTCAGCTCGTCCGTGGGGCCGTTCTCGAGGTTGTAGGACGCCTCGTCGATCGTGTCCCAGGGATTCGGTACCTGGTCGGTACCCTGCTGCACGCCGTTGACCAGCAGGCGCACCTTCGGGCAGTTGCTGAACGCGTTCACCTGGATGTCGCCGGCGCTGCCGCCGCGATTCCAGGTATTCGCCAGCTTCACTACGGGACGCAGGTCGTAAGGCACCCACACTGATTCGTAGATGTAGGCCAGCATGCGCGGGAAGCGGTTCGCATCGGTCATCGAGGCGTTGTTGCCACGGGCGTTGTGACGGAAGCCCTTGATCGGCGTGCCGTCCGGGTGCGTCGCGATGCTGCCGTCCGCATTGCGCTGGTACGTCCAGTGCGTCGCGTCTTCCAGGCCGTCCACCAATTCGATGGTTTCACCCGGGGTGTCCGCGAAGTACCACTGCGCCATGCCGAAGGTACCGACTTTCCGGGCCTGCGAGTACGGAACGAGGTAGTTGAGCGCGAAGGCCAACTCGTAGTCATACGCTTCGCGCGTCCCGCCCGGACCCCAGTATTCCGCGCCCCAGGCGGGCTTGTTCGGATACTCGGTGGAGTGCAGGTAGGTTTCGCAACCGGCTTTGGAGCAACTCAGGATGTCGCCGTTGGCGGCATTTGGCGTGCGATCGGCTGCCGCGCGGGGAGCGATGCTGTCCCAGCTGCGGGCCATGGCACGCAGTTCCTGCGCGAAAGCGGTATTCATCGCACCGTTATCGTGCTCCCAGGCCAGGATGGACGGGTGGCTGCGGTCGCGGATCACGATGTCGCGATGGACTTCACGCTTGATCGTCCACATGTCCGCGCAAGCCTGGTCGCCTGCCGTACAGGCATTCGCGAAGCCGTTCTCGCCGTCGCCGCTGGGCTGCACGATGAACACGCCAAGCGCGTCGGCCGCCTCCACGAATTCCGGGCTGGAGGGCGAGTGTCCCGGCCGCCACAGGTTGCCGCCGTAGGAGGCCATCTGCTTCAGGTCGCGCCACTGCTGTTCCTCGGGCACGGACGAACCCAGACCGGGGTAGTCGTAGCGGCCCGAACCGCCCCACATGTACTGTTTCTTGCCGTTGACGTACGGGAAGTCCTTATCCCAGGTGATCGTGCGGATGCCGAGCGTGCTCTCCTTCGCGTCCACCACGCTGCCGTCGATGTCGACGGTATGGATCACCTTGTACAGGTACGGCTTGCCGTCCAGGCTGTTGTTCGGATACCAGAGCGTCGGGTTGTTCACCGTCAACGTCTCGTCGAACACGGGAGCCTGGTCCTCCGGAATCACGTGCGGCGCGAGCGTGCCCGTGCGCTGGTCGCTGGCGACGACGGTGCCGTCGGCGGCCACGACCTGCGTGGTCAGCCGCACCGTCTGCGGCGCATCCGTCTCGTTGACCACGTTGGTCTGGACACGGACCGTTGCCTTCGTGTGATCGGCGCTGATCGACTGCGTACCGACGTAAGTACCCCACGTGTTCTGGCCGGCGTACACGTTCTCCGGGATATGCACGAGGTTGGTCACGTGCAGCTTCACCGGACGGAAGATGCCCGACTCGGCCTGGCCGAAGCGGAACGAGCCCGAGAAACCCGGATCCTCGAAGAACCCGCCACCACCGCGGCTCACCTTCACGGCAAGCACGTCGGTGCCGTCGAATTTCAGGTATGGGGTGAGATCCACGATGTGCGGCAGGAAGCCGATCACGTGGGTGGCCTGGGCGTCCGGCTGGCCGGGTTGATTAAGCACGCCGGTGCCGGGAATGAAGGTGCCGTTGACGTATACGCGGTCGCCCGTGTGCGCGCCTTCGAACTCCACCATCACCTTCTTGCCGCGGTATGACGCGGAATCGGCAAGCTTCGTGCGATACCAACTGGTCTCGCCGTCGAGGCTACCCTGACCACCACCGGACTCCTGGTTGATGAAGGTGGTGAAGTCGTTGGCCGCATGCGGCAGGCCGACGGTGAGCCAGCCGCTGTCGTTGAAATTGACAGCCGCGCCTTCATCGCCGTTGGGCATCGACGCGTAGATCACCGGGTCGTTTGGATTGACGATGGACTGCTTGGTGTATTTCCACGGTTGCGCGCCAAGATTGATGTCCTGGCGATCCGACTGCGGGACCGAGGCGGCCTGGGCCGTCGCGGTCACGCCGAGGAACGCGAGGGCGAGCAGGCTGGATAGCCTGGCCAACCTGGGCGTACTCCGTGGTGATGCGGGATGTCGCTTCATTGGATTTGGGTCCCCTGTCTGGGCCACGTTGTGAGACGGCACGGATTCCCAGCGCGCACGAACGCGCAGCCGGCGCATGAAGCGCCGGCTTTCCGTCGTTACGCGATGAGTGGACTGTTCACCCTGGTGCCGGTCTTTGCGAGCCCCTGCAGGCCTTCCGGGTTTAGCCGTCCATACGCCGTCGCTGCGGATCATCCGCCTGCGGGATGACACTCACAATACCAATCAGGGTGCCTGACCCGGAAATTTTCACGGCACGTTCGCGTTCCGTGATGTGCGTCCGGTTTGACGTGGAACAGACGCGAATGGATAGGTTTTGACAAGACGCCCAAGGGCGAGGAAAGCGCTACTACGATGCTGCAGTTTAAACGCGCATTCCACGTCACCCGTCAAAATCATGGCGGCTCGCGAAGTGTTGTCGAGTGGGAAACATCGACGAATCGCTTTTTGCATTTCGCTTCGTAGGGCGGGCTCGCCTTTGGCATCGCATCGGCGCTTGCCGCGTGGCCTGGCAGCTAGTGGCTCGTTATCTCGCGTGCCGCGCGCAACGGTATCCACCGCCCTTGTAGGAGCGCGCCCTGCGCGCGACAGCCTTTCGCGACGAGCCGCAGGCTGCAGGCTGCAGGCTGCAGGTCCTGTAGCTTGCTCGCGAAAAGCTGTCGCGCGCAGGGCGCGCTCCTACGGGGCGACGGTGTCGTCACGCGCACGTTCGGAAGCGATCGATGGCGCAAGCCATAAGACACTGAGCCGCGTAGCGGCTCCTCCTCAGGCGCGGCAGGCGACGATCGTCAGGCGGCGGTGCCGCCTACCGTCATGCCGTCGACACGCAGGGTGGGCTGGCCCACCCCTACGGGAACGCTCTGGCCGTCCTTGCCGCAGACGCCTACGCCTTCGTCGAGGGCGAGGTCATTGCCAATCATGGAAACCCGGGTCAATACGTCCGGTCCGGAGCCGACCAGCGTGGCGCCCTTCACCGGACGCGTGATCTTGCCGTCCTCGATCAGGTAAGCCTCGCTGGCCGAGAACACGAACTTGCCGTTCGTGATGTCGACCTGGCCGCCGCCGAAGTTCACCGCGTAAAGACCGCGCTTGACCGAGCGAACGATTTCTTCCGGCTCGCGATCGCCCGCGAGCATGTACGTGTTCGTCATGCGCGGCATCGGCAATTGCGCGAAGGATTCGCGGCGGCCGTTGCCCGTGGACTTCACGCCCATCAGGCGCGCGTTGAGCTTGTCCTGCATGTAGCCCTTGAGGATGCCGTTCTCGATCAGCGTCGTGCACTCGGTCGGCGTGCCCTCGTCATCGATGCTCAGCGAGCCGCGGCGACCCGGCAACGTGCCGTCGTCGACCACGGTGACGCCTTCGGCCGCCACGCGCTGACCTATGCGTCCCGCGAACGCGGAGCTGCCCTTGCGGTTGAAGTCGCCTTCCAGGCCGTGACCGATCGCCTCGTGCAAGAGGATGCCGGGCCAGCCGGGACCGAGCACGACGCTCATGCTGCCCGCCGGCGCATCCACCGCATCCAGGTTCACCAGCGCCTGGCGCACGGCTTCCGCGGCGAACGCCTGCGCGCGGCCGTTGTCGATCAGTTCGCGATAACCGTAGCGGCCGCCACCGCCAGCGTGGCCCTGTTCGCGGCGGCTGTTCTGTTCGACGATCACCTGTACGTTGAGGCGCACGAGCGGGCGGACATCGGCGGCCAGCGTGCCGTCGGAGCCCGCGACGAGGATCGTGTCCATCGTTGCGGCGAGGCTCACCACGACCTGCTTCACGCGCGGGTCGCGCGAGCGCGCATACGCATCCACTTCGCGCAGCAGAGCGATCTTGTCTTCGTTCGGCAGGCTCTCTACCGGATCGATGGCCGGATACAGGCCGCGTCCGGTGGCGATCGCCAGCGGCTTGCCCGCGCCCGCCCCGCCCTGCGCGATCGCCCGCGCCGCGCGCGACGCCTCGAGCAGTTGCGGCAGCACGATCTCGTCCGAATAAGAGAAGCCGGTCTTCTCGCCTGATATGGCGCGTACACCGACGCCCTGCTCGATCGAGTGGCTGCCGTCCTTCACGATGCCCTCCTCCAGCACCCAGGACTCGCTGCGCGAATGCTGGAAATAGAGGTCCGCCGCGTCGATGGAGGGCCCCATCAACTGGGAGAACACACGGTCCAGGTCGTTGGCGGCGAGGCCACCGGGGGTAAGGAGGCGGCGTTCTGCGAGGGAGATCAGGGAATCCATGGGCCTGCCGGTTGGAGTAGCGATGAAGTCCCCTATCTGGGGCCGGGACTACCTAGCTTAAACCCTGCGGCGGGACAACGCCTTGGCTGGAGCCCAAGCTGCAGGAGCGCGCCCTGCGCGTTTATGCCCGCGTCGGGTACGACAGCTTTTCGCCTCAGGCATGAAGTTGGCGCGCCAGCTCTTGGGCACAGCCTCAAAAGATGTCGCGCGCAAGGCGCGCTCCTACACCGCTCCCGTCAGTTTTTGGCGGGCGGGGTGGAGGGTTGCCCCTTGTCGATGGGGGTGAAGATGGGTTTGTCCCAGGTGCCGGTCACGTGGTAGCGCTTGCGGGCTGCCTGGTTCAGGCCTCGGCCGAGGATGCCCTGCACCGCGAAGCCCGCGGCCGCGCCTACCGGGCCGCCGGCCAACGCGCCCACGATGGGGAGACTGTTGCCGACGTGCGGAACGATCAGTACTTCCTGATCGTAATCGCGCGCCTTGAGGCCAGCGCGACCGGTGATCGTGATTTCCGCGGCCGGCGCGCGGATCTTGAGGTTCTGCGTGGTGGCGTTGCTGTCGGCAAAATGGAAATCGCCCGTAATGGAATCAAAGCCGAAACCCTTACCCAGCACGTCGCCGAAATCCAGCGACAGGCGGCGCGGCAGTTCCGTCACGGAGATGAGGCCGAACAGGCGGCCGACGCCGGGCTGCACTTCCAGGATGCGGCCATGGGCAACGTCGACCTTGAGCGTGCCGTCCATATTAGCCAGCGCAAGCGCGGACGGACCGCCGGGCCACGTGGCGTCCAGGCGCGCCGAGGTGCGCCCCCCCTGGAGGATGCCGGCAAAGCCGAGGGCGTCGAACATGCGCGCCACGTCCTCCGATGCAAAGTCCATGGTCAGGTGCGTGCGGCTGCGCTTCTCGTCGCCGTTCCAGTTACCGGAAGCCGTGATCTGCACGTTCTTCGACTGCGCGCGCAGCTGGTCGATGTGCATGCCTTCGTCGGTGGGCCAGGTTTCGAGGCGGGCTTCGCCAAGGCGCGCGTGGCCCAGGCGCATGTCGCTCACCTGAAGGTGCAATGGCGGCAGGCTGGAAGGCGCGACGCCCACTTCATTCGCATCGGGCGTTTTCGCCGCCGCCGCAGCGTTGGACCGGGCTTCTTCCGCCTTCGCCACCGTGGCCGCGGTCGTCGCCGCGGCACCGGCGGCGGTCTTGCCCTTCTTCGCGGCGGTGGCGGCATCGTCCGCCGCCGGCCACCAGAGGCGGTCCATCCGCGCGGTGATGCCACGACGGCGAAGCTCTTCGTTCGGCACGGTCATCTGTCCAGCCATGCCGTCGCTATCCATGCGCAATGAAAGCTCCTGCGGGCCTGGCTTCACGACCAGGTGCATGTTCGCGAAATGCTGCCCGAATACCTCCGCGTCGTCGGTCGTCACGTCCAGTGCTGAAAGCCCCGGTCCGGATCCCCCGGTGGAGAGACCGACGACGTACTGCGCCCAGCCGGATGCGTCCAGCTTCGCCGCGTGTCCACCGATCAGGTAGCCACGCGCGGGCATCGTCGTCGGCGCCGTACTGCCGAGGTTGAACGCGGCAGCGAGCGGTTCGCTGTCCGTCGGCAGGCGCAGCCTTCCGCGCACGATGTCGCCAAGGGCGATATCCAGACGCGCGCCGTCGACGGGCAAGCCGACGCTCACCGAAAGCGGTGTGGACACCGTCGCGGGTTTCTTCACCGGCGTGGGCATGGCCAGCTCCACGCCGTTCAGATCCGAATCCACGCGCAACGTCTGCGCGGTGGCATCGCCCTGCCCTGTCTTGCGCAGGTCGAAGCTGACGCGGAACAGCCCGCGGCCTTTGGCAATGTCCGCCAACCACTTCAGGTTCTCGAAATCGCCGACCATCTCGCCTACGGTGAACGCGCCGCTGACCGAGGCATCCACGATTTTCGCGGGATCGCCGGTGGCGCCGGCAATCGCGAGGTCCAGCCGGGCCGGCTGGCCGTGGAACGATGTTTTCAGTCCCTTCGCGCTGAAGCCGGCACCGTCGAAACTCATCGGCCCGGTGATCTTGTCCAGGCGCAGCTTCCATGCGTCGGCGACGAGATCGGCGTCCTTGATGGTTGCCTTGCCCTGCAGCGTGAAATCCTTCGTACTCTTCAGCGGCATGAGCAGGTTGAAGCCGAACTCGCCGGTGCCGCCTAGCTTCATTTTGTCGAGCGCCTCGCGGCTGCGGCTGGCGACGGGGCTGTTCTTGATGAAGTCGAGGTAACTGCTGCCGGTGCCGGCGCCACTCACTTTGAGGTCGAGGATGCCGTCGGCGAAATCGGGAATGGCCGCCGATGCGGTGCTCACGGCATTGCCCAGGGAATGCCCGGCGCTGGCTTCCACGTACATGCCATTGCCGATGAAGTTCGCCACCACAGAGACGCCTTCCGCCCGCGGCCAGCCGATGCCGTAGTCGAGCACCAGGTCTTCGATGACCGCGCGGGCCTCGAAGCGGCCTTCCTGGTTCCGGAAGGGGAACTCGTGGAGGTTGCCGCGGATCAACGCGGAACCACCGACGATACGTCCGGCGACGAGGCCGCGATTGAGCCAGTTCTGTGCGGTCTCGGACATCGAATGGATAGGCCAGAACAATTTCGCCGCGGGCACGTCGCCTTCGCCGAGCGCCACGTACATGTCCACGAAGGGCCCGGTATCTGCCGCCGGCAGCACCACTTCGCCGCGCGCCTGACCGCCGTAGCCTTCACCGCGGAAATCGAGCGGGTCCACGCCGATATGCCAATCGCCGTCGTCTTTGTATACCGCCACGTCGCCGCCAAGCGACGACATCGCGAAGGGCTTCCGGAATACACCGGTGGCATCGATCGTGGTGGGCTGCGCGGGCAGGCTCAGCGCCAGTGCTTCGCCGTCGCCGAAAACTTCGCCCTTCAGTGAAGACACACCGGGCAGGCTGCCGCTGGCGTCGATACCAAGCCCGGAAAACGCCGCATGGGCGAAAGTCATGCCCGATGTCGAGTTCCATTCGGCGCGCAGATGGTCCAGGCGGCCATGCGGATGGCCTTCGCCCAGCCAGCGCGCCAGCGACGGCGACACCTGTGGCAGCACGCCGGCCCACGGCAGCAACGGGGCAAGGTCCAGCTTGCGCGCGACCACCGTGCCTTCGGTCTTGTCGCCCGTTCGGCGCAGTACCAGGGCCAGGTCGCTGCCATCGCGTCCCGCCCAGTCGATCCGTTCCCCTTTGCCTGTGCGATGCAGGTCGATGATGCCGTGCAGCCCGGCCGTGCGTACCGTGCGCGCCGGACCGCGGACGGCAAGGTTGTCCAGGTCGACGCGCCAGGTGGCGCGCACCACGTGCGCGTTGCGCCAGTCCAGCCAGCTTTCGAAACTGCCCTTGCCGCCCGCCAGCGAATAACCGTCGCTGTCGAAATCGCCAGTAAGGGCGGCGAAATCGACGTCGGCCCCCTTCACATAGATGCGCCCGCTGGAACCGTCCTCGGCGAAGCGCCCGGCCGCCGTAAGAACGCCGGCGGTGTTCTCGCGACGCAGGCTGCCGCCGAAGCGGATGGCGTGGCCGCGCAGGCTGATCTGCAACTGGTCGGCGATCAGGCCGTAATGCCGCTGCGTGGTTTCGTCGGCGATGTCGAGGCGCAGGTTGCCGAGCCAGAGGTCGGCGGACAGGTTGCCCAGCGACACTTTCTGCGTGCCACTGCCCGTGGCGAACCCGTCGATGCTCCAGCGCCCGTCGACGGCACGGCGCAGCCCGAGGCGCAGGCCTTGCAGGCGCAGGTTGATGAGATGTCGCGACGGCAGCACGAAGGCGCCGAAATCGAGCTTCACCGCCGCCTGCGGCAGGTTCAGCGGCGCGCCGCCCTCGCTCGGCGCGATGGTGACGTCGCGCATCACGAAGAGCGGCCCAGCCGGCCGCCAGAAGCCTTCCAGCGACGCGAAGCGCACGGGCCGGTGCAACTGCTCGCTGAGCAAGGCCGCCACGCGCTCCGGATAATGCGCCGCCAACGGAAGCAGGAGCTGGCCGAGCGCCATCACGATCGCCAGCGCGACGAGCAGGCTTCCGACCAGCCCCAACACGACGAATCTCAGGCGTCGTGCGCGATGGCGCCAGTTCGAGTTCACCGCCAGCCGGCCCGGGAAAGCAAGGCAGGCACGCTAGAGAAGGACGACATCGAACTGTTCCTGCGAATAATGTTCTTCCGCCTGGAAACGGATGCTCTTGGCGATGAATTCCTCGAGCTCGGCCACCGCTGCCGACTCCTCCTCGAGGATCCGCCCCACCACCTTGGGGCTGGCCATCACCAACAGTTTCTGTGCATTGAACTGGCGCACCGCACGGGTGATCTCGCGGAAGATTTCGTAGATCACCGTTTCGGCGGTCTTCAGCGTGCCGCGTCCGCCGCACGCGGGACAGGGCTCGCAAAGCTGGCGTTCCAGGCTTTCGGTGGTGCGTTTGCGGGTCATTTCCACGAGGCCCAGCGCCGACATCGGATACACCGTGGTCTTCGCGTGGTCCTTCGACAGCCCCTTCTCGAGCATGCGCAGCACCTGGCGCTTGTGCTCGTCGTCGATCATGTCGATGAAGTCGATGATGATGATTCCGCCGAGGTTGCGCAGGCGCAACTGGCGCGATGCCGCCTGCGCGGCCTCGAGGTTGGTGCGGTACACGGTTTCCTCGAGATTGCGGCTGCCGAGGTACCCGCCGGTGTTGACGTCGATGGTGGTCATCGCCTCGGTCTGGTCGACGATGAGGTAACCGCCCGACTTCAACGGCACCTCCTTGCGCAACGCACGCTGGATCTCGTCTTCCACGCCGTAGAGGTCGAAGATGGGCCGCTCGCCTGCATAATGCTCGATGCGGTCGGACAGCACCGGCATGAACTTGTGCACGAACTTCACGGTTTTCTCGTAGGTTTCGCGCGAGTCCACGCGAACCTTCTCGATGCCGTCGTTGAGCGAATCGCGAAGCGAACGCAACGGCAGCGACAGTTCTTCGTAAACGCGCTCTCCCAGTTTCGCCTTCTGGATGTTCTCTTGCACCACGCGCCATACCTTGCTCAGGTAGGTGACGTCGAAGGCCAGGGATTCTTCCGACTGGCCTTCCGCATTGGTGCGAACGATGTAGCCGAGGTGGTTCTCGCCGATCAGCGGATGGATGATGTCCTTAAGGCGCTGGCGCTCGGCCTCGTCCTCGATGCGCACCGACACGCCCAGCGTACGCGAATGCGGCAGGAGCACGAGGTAGCGCGATGGAATCGACAGGTGCGTGGAAAGGCGCGCCCCCTTGCTTCCAATCGGGTCTTTCACCACCTGCACGACGATTTCCTGGCCTTCGTGCACCAGTTCGGAAATCGGCGGTACCGGGCCATGGCCATTGCTCTTCCCCTCGACGGGGGTATCGGTAGGCGGCAGCGACGGGCGAACGATGTCGGAGGCGTGCAGGAACGCGGCGCGCTCCAGCCCGATCTCCACGAACACGGCCTGCATGCCGGGCATCACCCGCTGCACGCGGCCCTTGTAGACGTTGCCCACGTAGCCACGCTTCTGTGCGCGCTCCACGTGGACTTCCTGGAGCATGCCGTTCTCGACGATGGCCACGCGCGTCTCACGCGGCGTGACATTAATCAGGATTTCCTCGCTCACCGCGCTGCCTTTTCCTTAGGTCGTCATGCTTTATAGCCCGCGCATCGACGACCTGTCACTGACCGCGAAGCAGACGGGAGGTTTCGAACAAGGGCAGCCCCATCACGCCTGAATAGCTGCCGGAAAGGTGTTCCACGAAGGCGCCCGCGCGGCCCTGGATGCCATAGGCACCGGCCTTGCCCATACACTCGCCGGAGGCGGCGTAGGCGGCGATATCGTCATCGGAAAGCGCGGCGAACCGTACGGTGGAAACCGACACCGCGCATTGCTCGCTGCCGGCCCGTACCAGCCACACGGCGGAAACGACCCGATGTTCGCGGCCGGCAAGGCGGCGCAGCATGGCGGCCGCATCGGCGGCGTCACGGGGTTTGCCGAAGACCTCGTCGCCCAGCACCACCTCGGTATCGGCGCCAAGCACGCGGGCACCCTCCTCGCCTTTCACGAGGGCGAAGCCGGCGCGTGCCTTGTCCAGGGCCACGCGGATGACATAGGCATCCGGCGCCTCACCGGGTTCCCTGGCTTCTTCCACGTCGATGTCCAGCGTGCGGTGGGGCTCGCCGAGCCGGTCGAGGAGTTCGCGACGGCGCGGCGATTGCGAGGCCAGGTACAGCACGGCTTTTCCTTCAGGCGCGGTGGTAGGGGTGCCCAGCCACGAGGGTCGTGGCGCGGTAGAGTTGCTCGGCCAGCACGAGACGGACCAGCATGTGCGGCAGCGTCAACGGTCCCAGCGACCAGCGCTGGTCGGCACGGGCGAGGACGTCGGACGCATGCCCATCGGGACCGCCGATGAGGAACGCGATATCGCGGCCACCCATCCGCCATTGCTCCAGCTGCTGGCCCAGATCCTCGCTGGACCACGCTTTGCCGCGACCGTCCAGCGCCACGACGTGGACGTCGCGTGGCAGCGCGGCCAGGATCGCCGCGCCTTCATCGAGGATCGCCTTCGCGTCGTCGCGGCCCTTGCCGCGCGTGCCGGGCTTGATCTCGACCAGTTCGAGAGGGAGTTCGTGGGAGAGACGCTTGCGGTATTCAGCGAAACCTTCAGCCACCCAGGCCGGCATGCGTTCGCCGACGGCGATGAGGCGGGCCCGCACGGCAGGCTCAGTCGTTCGCGGCTGCGGCGCCGTCGTCGCCCACGGTCCAAAGCCGTTCCAGGCCGTAGAACTCGCGAATGCGCGGCATCATCACGTGCACGATGATGTCGCCCAGGTCGACCAGCACCCACTCGGCTTCCGTCTGTCCTTCGACGCCAAGCGGCATCACGCCCGCTTCTTTAGCGAACTTGATGACTTCGTCGGCGATGGACTTCACGTGACGGGCCGAGGTGCCCGAAGCGATGAAAAGGATGTCCGCGATGGAGGTTTTGCCGCGGACATCGATTTCGCGAACGTCCTTGGCCTTGAGGTCTTCGAGGGCGGCCACCACGCGCAGGCGCAGATGCTCGTTGCTGGCGGCGGATTTTGCCTTGCGGGATGCGGTCGAACTCAAGATGCGGAAACCTCGTTCGGCAGGATGCCGGGGTTGGCCGCAGTATAACGCCCGAGCGCTCCGGGCGCGTCAAATGCCCTGGCAGGTAATGAATGCCCTGGCAGGTAATGAATGCCCTGGCGGGTAATGAATGCCTGGCGGGTAATGTAGGAGCGCGCCCTGCGCGCGACATGTTTTGAGGCCGTGCCTGAAAGCTGGCGCGCAATCCTTCGGACCGGCGCGAAAAGCTGTCGTACCCGACGCGGGCATAAACGCGCAGGGCGCGCTCCTACCGGCCCAGGGCCCGGTAGGGGGCCAGCAGGGCCTCGTCCTCAAAACAGGCCGACGGCAGCAGGAAGCGCGGCTCGCCGCCTCCCGCGAAGGATTCGCGAATCGCCGTGGCGGCGATATCCAGGGGGGTGATGGCGATGTCCACGACGCTGCCGGCCGGACCATGCACGCGCGGTGCGCGGCGGCCGGCGATGAAGTCCGCCAGCGGTCCCGTCGGTTCGTGGCTTCCACCGGGGCGGGTCAGCACGCCGAGATGGGCAAACCTGAAGAGGTCCTGCCAGAGGTGCCAGGAGGCCAGCCCGGCGAAGGCATCCGCGCCGAGGAGCAGTACCAGCGGCCGACCGGGACCGATGTCGGCACGCAACGAGGCCAGGGTGTCCACCGTGTAGGAGGGGCCGTCCCGATCCAGTTCCCGGGTATCGATGACGAGCCGGTCCTGGCCGGCGAGCGCGGCGCGCAGCAGGGCCACGCGCCCGGCGGCGTCGGCCACGGGCGGGGGCCGGTGCGGTGGCGTCCGGGCAGGCACCAGGCGCACCTCCGCGTCCAGCGCCTCGGCCGCCTCCCAGGCGCCACGCAGGTGCCCGTGGTGGACCGGGTCGAAGGTACCCCCGAGGATAGCGAGCGGACGCACCCCGCTCATCCGAAGGCCACCGCGGCGCGCGGCTCGGCGATGGCGGCAATGAGCCGCTCCGCCTCGAGCCAGGGATCGCCCTGTTCCCGCCCTTTCGCCATGCGGTCGATCCGCGCCGCGCGGGCCAGGCAAGCCATCCAGTGTTCGCGCGGGGCGCGGCGAAGCGCTTTGCGGAAGAGTTGCTCCCGTGCGGGCCATAGCCGCTCCACTTTCGCCTGCGCGCTGAAGTCGCGCGCGTTCGCAAGGCGCATCGCCAGTTGCAGCTGGTTCACCAGCCAGCCCATGAGGGCGATCAGCTCGTCGCCCTCGGCGCGGAGGCCGGCCAGGATGCGCAGTGCACGTCCACCCTCCCCCGCGAAAGCGGCATCAGTGAGCTTGAAGGCATCGAAACGCGCGCTGTCGGCGACGAGGCCCTCCAGCGTCGCCGCATCGAGCGGCCTGTCGCCGGCAAGGACGACGAGCTTGTCGATTTCCTGGGCCGCGGCGAGCAGGTTGCCCTCCACACGCTCGGCAAGCATCGCGACGGCGTCCGGCGCGGCCTTCAGTCCCCGCGAGGCGAGCCGCGTGCCGACCCACTGGGTCCACTCGTGGGGCCGTGGCGCATTGAATACGACCTGGATGCCGCCCTGGTCCACGGTCTTGGTCCAGGCCGCCTCGTGCTTGCTGCTCCATTCCGTGGCGGTAATCAGCAAGGTGGTGTCGGGCGCGGGATCTGCCACGAAGGCGGCGATCGCCGCGCCACCTTCCTTCCCGGCGCGGCCACCGGCCAGGCGAAGATCGAGCAGGCGCTGGGTCGCGAACAGGGACAGGCCAGCCGATGCACGCGCGAGGTCGTCCCAGTCGAACCGGCTATCGGCCTCAAGCACGTCGCGTTCGTTGTAGCCCAGGCGGCGAGCCATGGCGCGCACGGCGTCGGCGGCTTCGAGCACCAGCAGCTCCTCGCCCACGAGCAGGTAGACCGGCGCCATGCGGTCGCCTTCGAGGTGCTTCCGCCACTGAACAGGATTGAGGGCCACGCCGTCTACCGGGTCAATTCGAGGTCGCGGGCGCCTGCGCGGGCATCGCCACGGCGGGATGCTCGGCGGCGGCCTGCAGGCGGAACAGGATGGCCTGGACCATGTCGCCGATGAGGCTGCGCTGCAGTTCTTCGGTCTGGCTGGCGGTGCCGATGGTGTTGGTCGCGTCGTAGCTGAACTCGCGCGACATATCGATCGCCTGCGAGGGGATGATCACGGTGCCATCCGCCGCCTTCGCATTGAAATCGACGTGATAGCGCACGGCGTATTCGGTGACTCGCGCCGTACCGCTCACGGTGAGGGAGTCGGTACGGAAGGCGTTCGAGGTGATCGACAGTTCCGCCGCATCGGGCGCGGGCTCGTCGACAATCGTCACGTCGGAGTTCTTCAGCGCCCGGGCGAGGTCGCGCTCGAGCCTGCCGCCGGCGGACACCGTGAGGTGGATCTTCTTCATTCCCGGCGGCAACGACGCGGTCTGGCGCAGGTGAAAACCGCAACCGGCGAGCAGGGCCACTGCCGAGAGGAGCGCGGCGATGCGAAGCGAACGAAGGAGGTTCGGGCTCATGGTTATCCTGCGACGATGTTGACGATCTTGCCGGGCACGACGATCACCTTGCGCACGGTCTGGCCTTCCAGCAGGCGGGCCACGTTCGGCTCCACCCGAGCCATCGCCTCCGCCTCTTCCTTCGAGGCCGACGCCGGCACCTCGATGGTAGCGCGAAGCTTGCCATTCACCTGCACGGCATAGGTCAGCGAGTCGCGTACGAGTGCCGCCGGGTCCACCTGGGGCCAACCGGCGTCCTCGACCAGGGTTTCCCCATGGCCCAGCACCTGCCACAGCGCGTGCGCCACATGAGGAGTGAACGGGTTGATCAGCTGCACCATCGCCGTAAAGGCTTCCTGGCGCAGCGCCGCGCCCTGGGCGCTGGCGTCATCGAACTTGCCCAACGCGTTCAGCAGTTCCATCAGGGCCGCGATGGCCGTGTTGAACGACTGCCGGCGGCCGATATCGTCGCCGACCTTCTGGATGGTTTCGTGCAGCTGGCGGCGCAGGGCCTTGCGTGAACCCTCGCCGGCCGGGTTATCGCCAGCGGGCGTGGATTCCGCATGCGCGGACACGTCGCGCCACAGCCGCCGCAGGAAGCGGGCCATGCCTTCGACGCCTGCCTCGTTCCATTCCAGCGACTGGTCCGCGGGCGCGGCGAACATCGAGAACAGGCGCACGGTGTCCGCGCCGTACTTTTCGACCATGGACTGCGGGTCGACGCCGTTGTTCTTCGACTTCGCCATCTTCTCGATGCCGCCGATCTCCACCGGCTTGCCATCGGCGCGCAGCACCGCGCCGACGATGCGCGCGCGGTCGTCGCGCTGCACGTCCACGTCCGCCGGGTTGAACCAGGTGGAGGAACCGTCGGCTTCCTTGCGGAAGTAAGTTTCGGCGATCACCATGCCCTGGCAGAGCAGGTTCGTGGCCGGCTCGTCGCTGTTTACCAGGCCCTCGTCGCGCATGAGCTTGTGGTAGAAGCGGAAGTACAGCAGGTGAAGGATCGCGTGCTCGATGCCACCGATGTACTGGTCCACCGGCGTCCAGTAATTCACGCGCTCGTCCACCTGCCCGCTGGCGCCGGGGCTGGTGTAGCGCGCGTAGTACCAGCTGGATTCCATGAACGTGTCGAAGGTGTCCGTTTCGCGCTCCGCCGGTCCGCCGCAGCGGGGACAGGTGGTCTTGCGCCACTCGGGGTCGGCCTTGATCGGCGACTGCACGCCGGAGAACTCCACGTCCTCGGGCAGCACCACCGGCAACTGGTCTTCCGGCACCGGCACCGCGTCGCACTGCGGGCAGTAGATGACCGGAATGGGGCAACCCCAGTAGCGCTGGCGGCTTACGCCCCAGTCGCGGATGCGCCAGTTCACCCGGCGCTCGCCGCGGCCGGTGGCGGCCAGCTTCGCGCCGATGGCTTCGAACGCGTCCTTGAACTCCAGGCCGTCGAACTCGCCTGAATTGATCAGCGTGCCGTATTCCGTGTACGCCTCGACGTTCTGGATACGGCTCTCGAATGTCTTGATCGTTTCCACGGCCGCGGATGCCTGGTAGGCATCCGAAGAACCGCCGTCCAGTGCGTTCTGCACCGTGTCCGTGCCTTCGGCGGCCAGGTCGCGTTTCAGTTCCGCCACGGCGTCCACGACGCCGCGATCGACCACCACCATCCGGATGGGCAGCGAGTACTTCTGCGCGAACTCCCAGTCACGCTGGTCGTGGCCGGGCACGGCCATGACGGCGCCGGTGCCGTAGGCCATCAGAACGAAGTTCGCGACCCAGATGGGCAGCTTTTCGCCGGTGATCGGGTGCGTGGCATCGACGCCGGTGTAATAGCCACGCTTTTCCTGTGTCTCCAGTTCTGCCTCGGACACGCCGCCGGTCTTGCAGCCCTCGATGAACGCGGCCAGCCCGGGGTTACCCCCGGCGGCACGCGCGGCGATGGGATGTTCGGCAGCGACGGCGACGTAGGACACACCCAGGAGCGTGTCCGGGCGCGTGGTAAACACGTGAAGCGGCTCGCTCCAGCCGTCGACCTCGAAGGCGATTTCCAGTCCCTCGGAGCGGCCCAGCCAGTTGCGCTGCATGGTCTTCACCGCGTCCGGCCAGCCGGGCAGTGCGTCAAGGCCATCGAGCAACTCCTGCGCGTACGCGGTGATCTTGAGGAACCACTGCGGGATCTCCCGCTTTTCCACCAGCGCGCCGGAGCGCCAGCCCCGGCCGTCGATGACCTGCTCGTTCGCCAGCACGGTCTGGTCCACCGGATCCCAGTTAACGACGCTGTTCTTGCGATACACCAGGCCCTTCTTCATCAGCCGGGTGAACATCTGCTGTTCCCAGCGGTAGTACTCGGGCTTGGAGGTGGTGACTTCGCGGTTCCAGTCATACGCGAAGCCCATGCGCTTCAGCTGTTCGCGCATGTGCTCGATGTTCTTGTAGGTCCACTTCGCCGGCGCCGTGCGGTTCTTGATCGCGGCGTTCTCGGCGGGCAGGCCAAAGGCGTCCCAGCCCATCGGCTGCATCACGTTCCGGCCCTGCTGGCGCTGGAAGCGGCTGATGACGTCGCCGATGGTGTAGTTGCGCACGTGGCCCATGTGCAGGGCGCCCGACGGATACGGAAGCATCGAGAGGCAGTAGTACTTCGGCTTGTCCGAATCCTCGCTGACTTCGAAGGCTCGGGTATCGTTCCAGAAGCGCTGTGCGGCCGTCTCGACGACGTCCGGGGCGTAACCGCCCTGCTCGCGCGTGCCCTGATCGTGGGTGTCCTGCATGATGTTCGGTACCGGTGGGGATGCTCGGGTGGCCGCGCTGAAAACGCGGCGGTCAATCGCGGGAGACTATCCCACGAGGGGGCTGGGGCCAAGCCTTGCGGCCCGCCGCCGTAGGAGCGCGCCCTGCGCGCGACCGGTTTTCGCGCCAGTCCAGAGGTTGGCGCGCCAGCTCCAGGTCATGGCTTCAAAAGATGTCGCGCGCAGGGCGCGCTCCTACAGCGGGCTTCCGCACGAGACGGGCTGGCCGGCGGCGACGGAACGTACGGCGGCCGCCATCTGGTCGGCGACCTTGCCCAGCGCGCGCTGGTGGGCGTCGACGAGGCTGTCGTAGCTGGATCCGGCCGGTTCGGCGACGCGCGAGGCACAGTTGCCCGCCGCCTGGTCCTGGCCGCGAACGGACCATGACACCTCCAGCGTGGCATTACCGTTGATTTCGGAATCGAAGCGGCGGACGTCGAGCTGCACGCGGACGACCCTGGCCTCCTTCGCGCGCGGCAAGCCGTGCACGTCGTGCGTGCCCAGGCGCGCGGCGAGATCCGCCGAGAGAGCGCCGCGGATCTCGTCGCCCAACGGCGAGGCCCAGCGTTCGCCATCGAGCACGTCGATGCCGCTTGCGCCCTGGCGCAACACCAGGGCGGGCTGGTCGACCTGCGGCGGCACGCCCACGGGCAACACGTCGATGACGAAGGGTGCCACGGCCGCCGGCAGTGGCGCCGACGGCGGAACCAGCGTGTGGAAATGCGTCGGCGCGGAGGCGCACGCGCCAAGGCCCACGACCAGGAAGACGATACCCGCGAGGCGGAGAGGATGGATCATGGCTGTTCTTCCTTGCCCCGCTTCGTGGACGGAGAGGCGATCTTCGGCGGCGTGTCGGCGCCCCGGCCGCGAAGGAGTGCTTCGGGATGGCGGCCGAGGTAATCGGTAAAGGCGCGTACCGACCGCACGGTGCGCTGCAGTTCCTCGAGCGTGTTGGCGATGTTCTGCTGCAACGGCGAGTTCTCGGACAGGGCGTCGTTCGCCGTGCCCATGGTGTGGCTCACGCCCTCCAGGGTCTTCTTCGCTTCGGGCAACAGATCGCCGTTCACCTGTTTCAGGGTGCCGTGCAGTTCCTTGAGGCTGCCGTCGAGGTTGCGGCCGATCGAGTCGAACGGAATCTTCTCGACCTTGTCGACGATGCTCGAAATCTGCTCCTGCAGATGGTCGAAGTCGCCCGCCATGGTCGGGATCTCCACCGGCCTGGCCTGCGCGTCGAAGGCCACCTTCGGCGCCTTCGGATCGAAGTCGAGCGCGATGTAGAGCTGGCCCGTGAGCAGGTTGCCGCTACGTGCCTGCGCACGCAGGCCATGCGCCACAAGCCCGCTCATGATCCGGGGGAACAGCGTATCGCCGTCACCGCCGACCGCCTTGGCGAGTTTTTCATGGGCCTGGCCAAGACGCTGTGGATAGACGAGGGCGCCTACGACCACGGGGAAGGTTTTTGTCGCCGGGTCGTAGTCGAGGTTGACGGAAACCACGCGGCCCACCTTCACGCCAAGGAATTCGACCGGCGCATCGACCGCGAGGCCGCGCAGCGAATGTTCGAAGCGCATGCGAATGTAGCGCGGCTTGCCGTCCGGCGGCGCCAGCGCGGTGGTTTCGTCATTGAACAACGTGTAATCGGACATCTCCGGTGCCGGCACGATCTCGTGCGGTCCGGGGGGATCCTGGAAGGCGACGCCACCGGCGATCACGGTCGCCAGCGACTGGGTGTTCATCTTCAGGCCCTCCGCGCTGAGCGAAACGTCCACGCCACTGGCATTCCAGAAGCGCGAGTCCTTCGACACGAAGCGGTCGTTCGGACCGTCGATGAAGAGCTGCAGCGAGACGCCCTTGCCATCCTTGTCCAGTTCGTAGGACACGATGCGGCCAACCTGGATACGCCGGTAGTACACCGGCGAACCGATATCCAGCGACCCCAGGTCGCCGGCGTGCAGTACGAAGCGCCGGCCGGGGGCGCCATGGGTGACCGCGGGCGGCGTTTCCAGGCCGGTGAAGTCACTCTGCTCCTCGTCCGAATCGCCCGCGTCCGTGCCGATGAAGGCGCCGGACAGCAGCGTGTCGATGCCGGACACGCCGCTGGCGCCGATGCGCGGCCGCACCACCCAGTAGCGCGTGCCCTTGGTGGCAAAGGCGCGGGCATCCTTGTCCAGGTCGATCATCACGGTGATATGGCTGCGGTCTTTCGACAGGCGCATGGTGGTGACCTTGCCGATCACCACGTTCTTGTATTTCACCTGGGTCTTGCCGGCCTCGATGCCCTCGGCGGTCAGGAAGGAGACGTTGATCTGCGGCCCCGCCGACAGGAAATGGCTGACCAGCAACGAGATGCCCACCAGTGCCGCGACGATCGGCACCAGCCAGATCAGTGAGAAGCCCAGCTTCGACTTGCGCACCACCGGTTGCGGCAGGTCCTCTTCGGGAGGCGTGTTTCCTACGTTGGTGTCGCTCATTGCGATTTCCTGTTATCCCAGATCAGGCGGGGATCGAAGCTCATGGCAGACAGCATCGTGAGCACGACGACGACGCCGAAATAGACCACGCCAGGCAAGGGCTCGACGCGGCTCAGTATCTTGAAGTGGACCAGGGCGGAGAGGATCGCCACGACGAAAACGTCCAGCATCGACCAGTAACCGACCAGTTCCACGAAGCGGTAGAGCCTGGCCCGCTGGCGGGCCACGAACCCGCTGGATCGCTGCACCGACACCAGCAGGTAGCCCATGATGATGAACTTCAGCATGGGCACGATGATGCTGGCCGTGAAGACGATCAACGCCAGGCCGGGAGAGCCCGCCCGCCACAGCTCGAAGATGCCGCTGAGGATCGTGTTGTCGTCGCGCGACGAGATGCTTTGCGTGCGCATGATCGGGAATACATTCGCGGGGATGTAGAAGATCGCCGCCGCCGCCAGGAGCGCCCAGGCGCGCACGATGCTGCCGTGCTTGCGCGCGTGCAGCACGCTTCCGCAGCGAGGACAGTGGGCGCGGGGGTCCTCGGTGTACGCCGTGACCTGACGGCAGACGTGGCAGGCCATGATCCCCAGGTCCTGGCCCCGCGGCGGCGCGTTCATGCCTTGTCCTCGCGGGTCAGGTTCCATAGCTCCCTGGGATCGAGACTGGAAAACACGGTAATGAGGAGAGTGAGGAAGCCGAACGCCCAGATGCCCGGGCCGGGCACGACGTCGAAATACGTGTGGGCCTTCACCACTGCCACGAGCGTGCCGAGCATGAACACCTCGATCATGCTCCATGGCTTCACCTTGACCAGCGCCGACATGGCCTGGGCGAAACCCGGCGCGCGCCGGCCGCTGCGGGCGAACCACAGTACCCAGCCGAAGATCAGGATCTGGCTGAGCGGGAAGAAGAAGAGGGTCATCGCGCTCAGGAAGGCCACCAGCTGTGCGCCGTCGTTCCACATGGCGATGACGGCGCCCCATAGCGTCGTGGCCGCCGTCATGCCGGAAAAACCGAGGGTGACGATGGGTGAGACGTTGGCGATGACGAAAACGATGAACGCGGCCGCGATAAGGGCGAACTGCGACTCCACGCCGAGCCACTGGTGGCGCTCCAGCACGGCCCCGCATACCAGGCAATCGGCGACGTCGCCGCGCGCAAGCCTGCGCCTCCGGTAGACGGAGTCGCAATGTTCGCAGACGATCAGGTCCCTGGCGTTATGCATGCCTTCCCGCGGTCGGAGGCCGCAACGGCCCGTCACTTATGATCGCAAATCCGCGTAAACGGCGCATGACGGGGTCTGCCAGCGCTCGCCCTGGGGTGCGTCAGGCCTTGATATCCTTCCCCGCTTCCCCGACTTTCGGGGCATCTACCCATGTCCCAGGAGCATTCCGTGAGCAGCGCCCAGACCCCTAGCGACCACGTCTTCGACGCAACCACGGCTGGCTTCGAGAACGAGGTCATCAATGCCTCGCTGGACACCCCCGTCCTTGTCGACCTGTGGGCCGAATGGTGCGGCCCGTGCAAGACCCTCGGTCCCATCCTCGAAAAGCTGGCCGCCGAATACAACGGTGCGTTCCGCCTCGCAAAGATCGATGTCGAGGCCGAGCAGCAGCTCGCCGCCATGTTCGGCGTGCGCAGCATCCCCACGGTGGTCCTGATCAGTGGTGGCCAGGTGGTCGACGGCTTCGCGGGGGCCCTCCCCGAGGGCCAGATCCGCGAATTCCTTTCCAAGCACGGGTTGCAGCCGCTCGACGGCGAGCCCGGCGCCGAAGCGCCCGCGGCACCGGCGGAAACGCCGGAGGATGCCATCAACCGCATCCAGCAGGCGATCGCCGCCGAACCGGAGCGCACCGAACTGAAGCTCGACCTGGCGCTCGCCCTCATGCGTGCCGGCCAGGTCGATCCCGCGCAGGCTGAACTTGATGCCCTGCCCGCCAACCTCGCCACCGATGCCCGCGCCGTGCGCCTGCGCAGCCAGCTCGAACTGGCGCGTGCGCTTACCGGCGCGCCGTCGATCGAAGTATTGCGCTCGCGGGTGCAGTCCAATGACACCGACTGGCAGGCCCGCGACCTGCTCGGCGTGCGCCTGCTGATCGAAGGCGACCTCGCCGCCGGCCTCGACCAGTTCCTCGACGTGCTGAAGCGCCAGCGCGACTGGCAGGATGGCCAAGCGAAGAAACGCATGCTCGCCGCCTTCGCAACGATCGACGATGCGGAACTGGTGGGTAGTTATCGCCGGAAGATGGCCTCGCTGCTCTTCTGATCTTTTTTCCTGGTCCCAGACGATGTAATCGTTGCCCAGGCTCATCAGCGTCATGATCTCCACAACGGATCGGTCATGGCGACCAGGCTGACGCCGATTCCATGACCTCTGGCACAGGCCCCCACTGTCAACGGACGCCGACTATCGAAAGTCGACAACCGCCAGGGGATCAGAGCCATGCGCCATTCGCTCCGCCGTGCCACCCTCGCCGCCGCCGTCGCCTCCGCGATGGTCTTCTCCGCCTCCCATGCCGTGGCCGCCGATCTGCCGGTCGCGGCAGACCAGCCTTACCCCGGCACCCTGGCGTTGCACGTCGACCTGTCAGATGCGTCGAGGCACCTCTACCACGTACGGGAGACCATCCCCGTGAGCGCCGGGCATACGATCCTCTATTACCCGAAGTGGCTTCCTGGGGTGCATGGCCCTGCCGGCCCGCTTTCCAACGTCGCTGGCTTCATCGTCAGCGCGAACGGCAAGCACATCCCCTGGCGGCGCGACCTCAAGGAGATGTACGCCTTCCACGTGGACGTGCCCGAGGGCGTAGACAAGCTGGACCTGGCCTTCGAATACCTTGCACCGGCCACGCCGAACTACGTTCCGCTTTCCTTTAATGAAGTGGCGTTCTATCCAGCCGGCCACTACACCAGCAGGATCACGATCGAGCCCAGCGTGAAGCTGCCCACAGGCTGGAAATACGCTTCCGCTCTCGAAACGGCCTCGCAGTCGGGCGACGAAGTGCACTTCAAGCCGGTGAGCTTCGAGAACCTCGTCGACTCGCCCCTGATGACCGGCAAGTACTTCAACCGCATCGACCTGGCACCAGGCCAGGACACGCAGGTACACCTCGACATCACCGGCGATACCGAGGCGGGCGTGAAGGCCACCGACGAGCAGATCGCGAAGCAGCGCTCGCTGGTGGTCCAGGCCAACAAGCTGTTCGGCGCGCACCATTACGGACATTACGACTTCCTGCTGGTCACCTCCGACCACACGGGCCATTTCGGCCTGGAGCACCACCAGTCCAGCGACGATCGCCTCTATGCGAACTTCCTGACCGATCCGGACGTGAACGTGGCCGCGGGCACTTTGCTGCCCCATGAATACATTCATTCCTGGAACGGCAAGTTCCGCCGTCCCGCCGACCTGTGGACGCCGACCTTCACCGAACCGATGCAGGACGACCTCCTCTGGGTTTACGAAGGCCTCACCGATTATTGGGCGGGCGTGCTTACCGCGCGCTCGAGTATCTGGACCACGGCGCAATGGCGCGACTCCCTCGCCGGAATCGCCGCGGACATGTCGGCACGCACCGGCCGCTCATGGCGCTCGCTGCAGGACACCGCCGACGGCATCCCGCTGTCCTCGCGGGGAAGTCGCGGCTGGGCGAATCTGCGCCGCGGCTCCGATTACTACCCGGAAGGCCAACTGCTCTGGCTCGACGTGGATACGAAGATGCGCGACCTCTCCGGCGGCAAGCACACCCTCGACGAATTCGCGCGGGCCTTCTACGGCATGGACAACGGCAGCTACACGCCGAAGACCTATACCTTCGAGGACGTGGTCGCCACTCTCAACGGCATCCAGCCTTTCGACTGGGCCGGCTTCCTTCGCCAGCGCCTCGATTACACCGGCGACACGTTGCCCGAGCACGGCATCGAGGGCGGCGGCTGGAAGCTGGTGTACGACGACAAGCCCACGGCCTTCGCGAAGACAGCCGAGAAGGTGCGCAAGACGGTCAACCTCGCCTATTCGCTCGGTATCCAGGTATCCGACAAGGGCGAGGTCACGGATTCGCAATGGGACGGCGTGGCCGCGAAGGCGGGCATGGTGCCGGGCGTGACGATCGTGGCCGTCAACGGCAGGGACTATTCGGCGCAGGTATTGAAAGATGCCGTGACGGCGGCAAAGTCGACCCGTACGCCGATCGAATTCCTCATCAAGGATATCGAGGCGTACTCCACCGTGAAGGTCGACTACCACGGCGGACTGAAGTATCCGCACCTCGTGCGCGGCGATGGCAAGGATCTGATCGGCGCCATCGCCACGCCGAAGAAATAGTCGTCAGCTTCGTGTGGGAAGCGCGCTGCCGCGCTTCCCACACCCGTCATTCCTGAAAGCTCGCCTCGATAGCCGCATCGGCTAGTCCCCGCATTTTCGACGCGGCCTGGCTTGCCGTGGGTGGAACATCGCCGAATGGCATGATGTTGGACGGCGGTGCGAAGTAGGTCATGTAGTCCCGCCTCGCCTCCGCGGTCATGAGCCAATCCAGCCCTGCATGCCGCACGGGTACACCGTTGGTATAGCCACGGCGCATGTAGTCGACATAGCGCCGTTCCGAAATGGGATCGTGCTTCGGGTTCCACAGGTTGACCCGTAGAGGAGTCGCCAGTAGCCGCTCAGTGAACGCCACGGGAGATTCCGTCTCTTCCCTCCCGTCGGGCATGATCCGCGCCATCCTGTTGCCCGACGCTTCCCATTCAAGGGCGATCTCACGGACAAGCGAGGGGTATTCCCCCGCAGGCGTGGAGACCTGATACAAGTTGTCGGCGATAATCGTACCGGAGGGCAGATCGCCCACGAGACGCCCACTGTTTCGCTCGGGGCCGGTCAATCGCATCGTCTCGGCGTTCGCAGGCAAGATCAGCGTGAGGGCATGGTCCGGCGTGGCTCCGACCAGTGCGACGTTGGCGTCCTCCCGCAGCATGCCTCGCAACCGTCGGGTATTCACGAGCGCGCTGATGTGGCGGTCGCCAACGCCCCGGGCGATAAATTCGCTGACCGGCCGTTCCGAACGAAGTATCTCGATATAGGCGCGCGGGTCTGGATTGGCCGTAGAACCTGATGCGGTGGACCGCGTGCCTCGAAGCACGGGAAGAACGAGCTGCCGGTCGGCCGCGAACGGCACGGATGATTCCTGCGGCACGGCCCCGGCCGGCGCCCGCGGGCCGGGCCATCCGTGCACGTCGACATGGGTGAGGTAGCTCATGGGTTGGCCCGATTCCACGTGCCGAACCCTGAGTACCAACCTGCCATCGGCAGCTACGTCGATGGCGGCGAGGGATTTGTCGAAGAACCTCAGGAGCGGCTGTGGAATGGAATCGACGATGCGCGCGATCGCTTCGTGGTCCTCCCGGGCCGAAACGGGGAGCTTCGCGGCAATGGCTTCCGCGGCGGCAACCTGCTCCCTAGGATCGATGGGAGCAAACCCTTCGCGCAACCACGGCTCCGGATACCACAGGCCATCCGTATTGACCAACTGGCGCCCCGTCGTGCGGTCCGTGTGGCTCCCCGGCGCGAGAATCTCGCGGGTGCCTGCCCCCTGGCCAGGATTCGTCTCAACGATCTGCGTGCGGCCGTCGAGGTGCCGCAGTCGCACGTAGTCCCGGTGGTCCACGGTCCACTCGTCGGCGGCCTGGTTACGGGCCTGTTCCAGTATCGCGGGATCCTTGACTACCAGATAGTCGAGGCCGGCAGGCAGCAGCGCACTCCAACGATCCGCGATTCTTGCCAGAACACCGTCATCGATCGCACGTGCGTCGATACCCGTCGCCGACGACGAGGCGTCATCGGGGTCGGTACGGGCATCCAACAGCGTGTGCTTCTGCGCAGCGGTCAATGTTTCGTGTCTGTCGACGAGCGCGTGCCGGAGGCTGGAAAGATCCTTTATGAGTTGCTTTTGCCGATCGGGCAGCCGCATCGGATCGACCCATAGTCGATGCATGCGCTCGAGTTCGGGACGAGTCGACCGGGCATCGATCGAATCGGCCAGCATCGAACGGAAATCGCGCTCGAGACGGGTGTCGTCCAGCTCGTGTGCATCCCTGGACGGACGAACACTTTCCTCCATCGCCGCGAAGATCGAGCGGTACGTGTGCCGGGTAGCCTGACTATTCCGGTTAAGCAGGACATAGTCGTCGCCACGTCGCTGCAGACGCAACGCGGTTGCCGGAAGAAGCTCCGGCGTGACGTCCGAGCCATCAGGCAGTACGGCGAAGGCAAATTTTCCCGCCCCATCGAAGACCGCCAGGGGCTTACCGGTACGCTCGACCATGATCGGCGCGATCAACTGTATTTCCAGGAGACTCCATGCCTTGGCGGCCGGGTTGCGCAGCCGGGCCGACACGGTTTCGATAAAGCCGTGCCCCACCGACATCATTACCATCGATCCCGAGGGATTCGCGCCCGCCCCCGCGCTGGGTAGCGTGGGCAACATTGTTTCGGTGGACCCGAACTGCTCCATGATCTGCGCAGCGCGATTGAGGACCTTCGGGTCCGTGGTGATGCCGTCCGGCAGCACGCGCGCGAGAACGCTTCCCTCCAAGGGCAACCCAGGAGGCCTCGTAGGACTCAGGGGATAACCGATCCCACCGTTCACCCTCTCGGGAGGATTGAAGGATGGGCGTTCTCCTTCTGCTCCGGGAGGCATGTCGACGGCAGCACCCCTTCCTTTGCCGAATGCGCCGGCCAGAGGAATATTGGTGACGACCGTCATAGCCGCCTGCTCCAGACCGCTCGTGCGTTCCGCCTCGGTTCTTCCATGAATGCCCTGGTCGATACCGCTGCCGACACCCACGATGCCCGTACCCACCTGGATGGGGATGGCCAATACCGGAATGTAACCTAACGGTCCCACGACCGTGGCGGCACGATTGATCCGGGCTCGCCATGCATCCCAGGCCGTGCTTGCCTGCATTCTCGCGTCGTCACGAAGCCGGTTCTCCGTCTGCGTCCGCATGTCATCGAAAACGTCCCCGTCGATGGCCGCGTTGCCATGGTCGACGGCACTGTCGTCGTCCGCCTTCCATGTACCCTTGCCGATATTTTCCAACCCACGCTTCACTCCCGTCCAGAAGGCGCTGTCCTGGCTGTTGTAGATGCTGAAACGGGAAAGCAGGGCATCCAGTTTTTTTGCATCTTTCGCCTGATCGAGAACCCATTGCCGGAGTTCGTTCTCGCTCTTTGCGACGACGAACACGGGATCGCCGCCGGGGATGTACATCACCTCGCCCCCATCGGCGTCGAGGAAGCGGACGAGATTGCTGGCGGCGTAGCCATTGATATCGAAACGGCGTATCGCCACGGAACGGTCGGGGATCCCGCTTCGCAGCTGGTCCAGCGTCACCGGACCGTTGAGCGGCACCTGCGGCGCTCCGCCGCTCATTACCCGTCGATACTGATCGTGGGTAAGCACGCCGAGGTCTCGCGCGCGGCGCGCTTGCTGGACGAAGGCGTAACGCGCAAGGACGGGCCAGTTGGCGCGGTTTTCTTCCCAGTACCGGTCCAGCTCGCCGTCCAGCATCTTGACGTAGGGAAGTTCAGCAAAAAGGCCCAACTCACTGAGTGCGTCGGCCACCCGTGAAAGCAGTAACGGGCTGGCGTGGTCGGCCGAAAAACCGCCTACCCGATAAATGCCGAAAGCCTCATCCAGCGGACGCGCATCTTCCCCAACGGTTTCGATGACATTGCCATCGGCAAAAAACGTGTTGTAGACGTATCCGGGCCCGGTCCTGCTCCAGAGAAATCCACCGACTTTCCTGAAGAACTCGCCCGCTCCCTTGCTACGTGCCGCGCCCTCCACAAAGGAAACGACACCGGGACTTTCGCTTCCGCCGGCATTGACCCCGCCCACCGCGTCGGAGAGTCCAGCGAAGAAGGCATGCCTGGCATGCTCCGGAAATGCCTCCATCGTTGCGCTGGTCAGCGAAAGGGTGTGATCGGGTTTCCCCTGGGCCCGATCCTCCCTGGTCGCAAAATGCGCCACGACGTACTCGTCCCCGTCGACGCCCAGTTGCTGTTTGATGAGCTCCCTCGCCACTTTCCGGGCGTCGGGCGCTGGCGATGAGAGTGCCCTGATCGCCATGCCGTGGAATGTCTGCGCGTCCGCCACCGTGGTGAACGGAAGTTGGGCCGGGAGCGGGGACGGCTGGTCGGGAGGCGGCACCATGACGCTTACCGATGCGCCGGCGTGCGTGCCGGGCATCATGGCGGCGGCGGTCAACATGGCGCGGACCATCCTGGTCCGCGTGATTGGGGGTAGGTGGGTCATCGCAGTGGCGTCTCAACGTGTTATTCGAGACTGCGACGATAAGTCTACCGGCGTACGCCGACTGCCGGCCAAGGACCTGCCAGGAGAGCGGCAATCCCCCGTTTCGCCGTCGTATACCCCCTATGGCTGATCGCGCGAGGTTTCGAACAGGAACCACACGCGGCGTTCGGCCTGGTCGATCCAGTTCTCAATGAGGCTGGCCGTCGCGACGTCGCCGTATTCGTCGCATACGCCATGCACTTCACGCAGGAAGCCTGTGAAGCGCTCGTTGTCGTCGCGCAGTTCCGCGATCATGTCCTGCGGCGTGACGAAGTCGGCATCATTGTCGGAAAGGCGCTGCATGCGGGCGGCATGCCCCATCGAACGCAGCGTGGTTCCGCCGATCTTGCGCGCACGCTCGGCGATGTCGTCGGTGATGGCGAAGATTTCCGCGGCTTGTTCGTCGAGCAGGAGGTGCAGGCCGCGGAAGTGCGGCCCGGACATGTGCCAATGGAAGTTCTTCGTTTTCAGGTACAGCGCGAAGGTATCCGCAAGCAGGGCGCCCAGGGCACCGGAGATGTCGCGGGTCGCATCGGCACCCAGGCCGGTCGGTGTCTTCAGCGCGGCCTTGCGCAGGTTCCTGGTGTCTTGGGGGTTCTTCATGGTGACGCGCTCCACCTGTGTTTGGGCTCCCGAGGATGCGCCAGCCGCGTTACAGGGGATTGGACAAAACACGCTCGCGAATTACGTCAGCGGCAGGCTCACCAGCACCCGCAGTCCCGGCCCGCCGTCCCGGTCCAGCAGGCGGATGCTGGCACCGTGCAGTTCGACGGCACGCTGCACGATCGAGAGGCCGAGCCCGTACCCGCTTCCCCCGGTATCGAGGCCGCGCTGGAATCGCTTGAACATCGCGTCGCGCCGCTCCGCGGGAATGCCCGGACCGTCGTCCGCCACCTCGATCAGCGCCTGGTCGCCCTCGCGGCGAATGGAAAGTTCGACGTGGCCGCCCCGCGGGGCATGGCGAAAAGCGTTTTCCAGCAGGTTTCGCAACAGCGAGCCGAGGCCGACGCCATAGCCCTCGACCACGAGGCCATCCGACAGGTCGATCCCGAGTTCGATGCCACCGGCACCGATCAGGGGCGACAGTTCATCGACCACGTCCCGCGCCAGCTCACCCAGATCCACGTGGCTGCGTGGCCCCGACGCGGCACCTGCCTCGAGCCGGGCCAGCGCCAGCAGTTGCTCGGCGCGCCGCGCCAGCGACACAAGGCATTCCCGCGCCGCCTTGAGGGCTGCCTGCGCCTCGTCGGGCTGCGCGGACGCCATGGCGTCTTCGAGGTTGATCATGGTGGAGGCCAGCGGTGTGCGCAGTTCGTGCGCAACGTCCGCACTGAAGCGGCGTTCGCGGTCCAGCGCTTCCTCCAGGCGGCCGATCTGGTCGTTCAGCGCCGCGAGCACCGGTTGCAGCTCGGTCGTCGCGGTGGCGAGGTGGACGGGTTCGCGACTGCCGGGCTTGCGCCGCGACAGCGCGCTCGCCAGGGCGTCAAGCGGAGCGAGGCCGCGGCGGATCGCCCACCCGACGAGGAACGCCATGAGCGGCAAGCCGAGCAGCGTCGGCAGCGCGTGCTCGATCCACAGTGCGCGGGTGATCTCATTGCGGCTGTCGTATCGCTCACCGGCGCGGATCGTGATGCCTTCATCCCCCATGATGAGCGTAAACACGCGCCATTCGTACTTGCCCTTGCGGATGTCCTCGAAGGCGCCGTCGGCTGCGCGTATATTCGGCACCGCAGCGAGGTTCTCCGTCGCCATCAGTAATGTGCCGTCGCGATCGAAGACCTGGAAACCGACCTCCGACTCGAAGGTGCGCCCCTGCACCGTCAATTTCTGCGGATGGTTGGATACGCTCGGAACCAGCAGGTGCGGCGGGCGCCGCTCGCGCAGCTGCTCCACGCCGACGCTGACGACCAGTACCTCCAGTGTGCGCGCCGCCTGGGCGAGCCTGCCGTCCGACAGCTCGTCCACCTCCTCGAGCGTGTGTTTCGCGCTCAGGAACCCGAGCGGAAGCAGCACCGCCGTCAGCACCATGACGATCAGAGCAAGCAGGCGCGAGCGAAGGCTGGGCAAGCTCATTGCGGCTCGCGCGGCAGCATGTAGCCAAAGCCACGCACCGTCTGGATCGCACCGTGGCTCAGTTTGCGCCGCAACGAATGGACCAGTACTTCCAGCGCGCTGGTGCTCATGACGTTGTCGGGGCCGTAGAGCGAATTCTCCAGCGATTCGCGGCGCACGATGCGTCCCGCACGCTCCATCAACGCCTGCAAGAGTGCGAATTCCCGCCGTGTCAGCTCCACCCGCTCGCCATGCCAGGTAACTTCGAACGTACCGAGGTCGAGGCTGAGCTCGCCCGCTTCCAGACGGTTCACCGCGGCGCCGCGCACGCGCCGCGCCAGCGAACGGATACGCGCCGCAAGTTCGTCGAGGTGAAACGGCTTCACCAGGTAATCGTCGGCGCCCGCATCCAGGACGCTGATGCGCGAATCGACCGCATCGCGCGCCGACATCACGATCACCGGCGTGGTCACGTGGAGGCGGCGCGCTTCGATCAGCACATCGATGCCGTCCTTGCCGGGCAGGCCGAGGTCGAGCAGCACCAGGTCCGCATCCTGGTCGCGCAGGGCCAGCAGGGCCTCATTGCCGTTACGGAACCAGCTGATCGTATAGGCCAGCCGCTCCAGCGCCCGGCGAATGGCTTCGCCGAGCTGGACGTCGTCTTCGACGAGGATGATGTGCAAGGGCGATGGCCTGTAACTTCCGGACAACAATTATCCTTTTGCCGAGCTTAGCGCGTGCTTAGGGGGAACGTCGCGGGGATGGCTGAACCTTCTGCCGGATGCCTACAATGCTTGCTTCACAGACGGAATCTCGCCATGCCTCGGACCTTTCCCGTATGTCTGCTCCTTGCCCTTGTCACGGTATCGCCGATGGCGATCCAGGCAAAGGACAGCTGGACCACGCCCGCCGAGGCGTCGTCGTTCCGTACCACGCCGTCCTACGCTGAAACACAGGACTACCTGAGGCGACTTGCCGCCGCCGCGCCAGACACGCTCCGCATGGAAACCTTCGGAAGCAGCCCCGAAGGACGCCCGATGATCGTGATGATCGCCGCGAAGGATGGCGACCTGACACCCGAGAAAGCGCGTGCGGCCGGCAAGCCGGTTGTCCTGGTACAGGCCGGCATCCATCCGGGCGAGATCGAAGGCAAGGACGCGGGCCTGATGTTGCTGCGCGACTTCGCCGCCACCGGCCGCCTTCCGCACCTTCTCGATCACGCCGTGCTCGTTTATATCCCCGTGTATAGCGTGGACGGCCACGAGAATTCGGGACCTTACTTCCGCATCAACCAGAACGGCCCTGAAGAGATGGGCTTCCGCGGCCAGTCGCAGTACCTCAACCTCAACCGCGACTACGTGAAGGCCGACGCGCCGGAGACGCGCGCGTGGCTGACGCTTTGGAACACATGGCGGCCCGACCTGCTCATCGACATCCACACCACCGACGGCGCCGACTACCAGCCCGACCTCACCTGGTACGCGGAGGACCCGCACAAGCTGCCGCCCCCGATCGCCGCGTGGCAGAAGACG
>NZ_DASYDO010000024.1:0-1830 GCF_036499525.1 Luteibacter sp.
GGCTGGACGCGGGCGGTCGGCACCCTGCCCATCGACGACGTGCCTTCGCGACTTTTTCGCGACACCCGCCACGATGCGGGCGTGACCAAGGCACTGGGTCCGATCCTCAAGGCGCAACCCACGCCGCTGGCGCTCCACGACATGGACCAGGATTTCGACATCGGCACGCGCATTGGTGATACCGGCATCGCCTCGCCCTTCGTGCAGATCGCCCTGGCCACGATGGCCAGCTACAAGCTCGGCGGCCCGTCGGCCACCGTGCATCGCCGCGAGAACGGCGATGTGACCTTCACCCTGATCAGCCCGCCCGATGAGAAGACGAAGGCGGCCTGGGAAGGTGAGGAGAAACGCAATCCCTTCTACGCCCACATTCGCTGACAGGAACGACGGATCTCCAGGAATCGCCGGGCGCGGCCCGCCACGCTCCTTTCCCTTCTCCCGCCGCACTTCGTGACCGGCCTTCGCCACGGCGCCATCGCGCTGTCCGGCGTGGCCGGTGTGCTGTTGGTCACCCTGTCCATTTATATCCAGGCTTCCGGTATGTCCTCCTCCGCCAACGCCATCCTCGGCAAGTACATTCCCATCATTGGCTTCATCGCCCTCTTGGCCGGCCTCGGCGCCTTGTTGGTGACCTATTCCCGTGGTGTCGCACGCACCGAAAAGGCGGAGAAAGCGCAGCAGGCCGCGCTCGCCCGGGAGCGCGCCATGGAGCCCCGGCAACGCATCCTCCAAGGCATCGGCGATCGCTTTGCGTTGGAAATCCGCGGACTCGGCTTCTATCTGGAAGGCTTGTCCCAGGACGAGATATGGAAACGCTTCACGTCGGTCCGGCCCATGGCATCCGTCCTGTCGCAGCGCATTGAGGATTATCCCCAGTCGGCGGGACGCCGGCTCACGCGGTATTCCGTCGGTAGCGAGATTGCCGCCGACCACGTCGCGCTCGACGCCATGCACCTTTGGCCCGTGCCCGGCTTTGCCGCCCAGCCGCCGTCGCATCCGTCCGCACAGGAGTCTGCTGGCGAGTACTACAGTAACCTGTTTCGCCGCGCGAGCCTGGTGTACAGCTTCGGCATCTGGGTAGACGACATCAACGGCGAGGACGCCTCGCCGCTGGTCGATAAACTGTTCGCCTTTTTTGATGCCCATCCGGAGGTGCCGCAGGCGATCGTCATGACCAAGGACGGCGACATCGTTCGCGAGTACATGCAGGGTTCAAGCACCCGGCGCATCGAAGGGCCGCACAAGCCCGACAAACCGCTCAGCGTCGTTGCCCTGCTGGTCAGCCGCACCGATCGGGTCGATCGTTTCATCCGGCCCTACGCCATGCACGAGGACACCATCGCGCGCACGCCGCAGCAGACCCAATACGACTACATCAAGCTCTACAACTTCTACTGGAAGGAAAGCCGCCGTTACGGCGAGGAACATCACATCCGTTACAGCTCGACCACGATGAGCGCCAGCCATTGGGCGAGCGTCCTGCCCCAGTTCCTGGCCACCATTGACGACAAGGGCGTGCCCGGCTTCCAGCGTACCGACTTCCTCCCCTTACGCTGGACCAACTGGCAAGTCGATCTGTTCGACAACCCGCCGATCATGGGCTACCTGCACCGGCCGGTCACCGTGCGCCTGCGCGACAAGGACGATAAGCCGCTCACCGGCGAGGCGCAGGTCGCGGCGTTGCGCGAAGGCTGGACGCGGGCGGTCGGCACCCTGCCCATCGACGACGTGCCTTCGCGACTTTTTCGCGACACCCGCCACGATGCGGGCGTGACCAAGGCACTGGGTCCGATCCTCAAGGCGCAACCCACGCCGCTGGCGCTCCACGAC
>NZ_DASYDO010000025.1:0-62696 GCF_036499525.1 Luteibacter sp.
AGGCCAGCGTTTTGCCTCGGGCTTCCTTCAGACGACCAGTCACCCGAATCGCCCTTGCCTCTGGCTAACCCTTCCCCTTGCCGGGTGGGTAGAGGACTTTCACCTCCTAGCAGGTGCGCCCTGCCGGGCGCACGTAAAAAAAACCCGCCTCGCGGCGGGTTCTTTCGGATCAGAGCACGTAGACGAAGAGGAACAGCGCCAGCCAGACCACATCGACGAAGTGCCAGTACCACGCCACGGCTTCGAAGCCGAAGTGGTCGTCCTTCGTGAAGTGGCCCTTCGCGCTGCGAACCCAGATGATCGCCAGCATGATCGTGCCCAGGGTCACGTGCATGCCGTGGAAGCCCGTGAGCATGAAGAACGTGGCGCCGTACACGCCGCTGCCCAGTGTGAGGTTGAAGTGCTCGTACGCTTCCGCGTATTCGTGCGCCTGGAACCACAGGAACAGGCAGCCCAGCAGCACCGTGGCGCCCAGGCCGATCAGCAGCGCCTTGCGGTGGCCCGCCTTCAGCGCATGGTGCGCGATGGTGATGGTCACGCCGGAGGACAGCAGGATCAGCGTGTTGAGCAGTGGGAGGCCCCACGCCGCGATGGTCTGGAACGAACCGCCGATCGCCTCGGGGCCGCCGCCACCGGCCGCACCCCAGGCCGCGTTGTAATTTTCCCAGATGAACTGATGGGTGAGCACGCCGTGGCCCTCGCCACCCAGCCAGGGCACCGAGAACACGCGCGTGTAGAACAGCGCGCCGAAGAAGGCACCGAAGAACATGACTTCGGAGAAGATGAACCACATCATGCCCATGCGGAACGAGCGGTCCACCTGGCCGTTGTAGCTACCGGCCAGCGACTCGTTGATCACCGAGCGGAACCAGCCGAAGAACATGCCCAGGATCATGGCGATGCCGACCCAGAAGAGCGGCTTGCCGATACCGCCCTCGCCCGGCTGCGCGTTCAGCCAGTGCGCGGCACCGTAAACGGTGACGAACATGGAGATCGCGGCCACGATCGGCCAGTAACTCTTGCTTGGTACGAAATAGACGTCTTGTTGCTGGTGACCCATGGTGGTTTCCCGTGGATATCTTGTTTGAACCGGTCAGACCTTCAGCATCTGCACGATCGAGAGCACGAACACGGCCACCGCGAACCCGCCCGCATAGAGGGCGGTGCGGCGGGCGCGCTTGCGGCGCGCCTCGAATTCGACGTCGGTCATGCCTTGCATCCGTCAGTGTTCCGTATTGCCGTGGGCGAGCTCGTCGTCATGAATGACCGGCGGCACGTCGAAGGTGTGGAACGGTGCCGGCGACGGCACGGTCCACTCGAGGCCCTTGGCGCCTTCCCACGAGCGATCGGCGGCCTTCTTCTTCGAGAAGTACACGCAGTGCACGATCACGCCCAGGAAGATCAGCTGCGAGGCGCCGAACCAGAAGCCGCCGATGGAGCTGACCATGTTGAAGTTCGCGAAGGCCACGTTGTAATCCGGGATGCGGCGCGGCATGCCGGCCAGGCCCAGGAAGTGCTGCGGGAAGAACAACACGTTGACCGAGATGACGCTGGACCAGAAATGGATCTTGCCCCAGGTCTCGTTGTACATGTTGCCCGACCACTTCGGCAGCCAGTAATACGCGGCGGCCATGATGGCGAAGGCGGCGCCGGTCACCAGCACGTAGTGGAAGTGCGCCACCACGAAGTAGGTGTCGTGGTACTGGAAGTCGGCCGGGGCCAGGGCGAGCATGAGGCCCGAGAAGCCACCGATGGTGAACAGGATCACGAAGGCGATCGAGAACAGCATAGGGGTCTCGAAGGTCATCGAGCCGCCCCACATCGTGGACACCCAGTTGAACACCTTCACGCCCGTAGGCACCGCGATCAGCATCGTGGCGTACATGAAGAAGATCTCCGCACCCATCGGCAGGCCCACGGCGAACATGTGGTGGGCCCAGACGATGAACGAGAGGAAGGCGATGGAGGCGATTGCGAACACCATCGCGCGATAGCCGAAAATCGGCTTGCGGGCGAAGGTGGGAATGATCTCCGAGATGATCCCGAACGCCGGCAGGATCATGATGTAAACCTCGGGATGCCCGAAGAACCAGAAAATGTGCTGGAACAGCACCGGGTCACCGCCGCCGGCGGCATTGAAGAAGTTGGTGCCGAAGTACTTGTCGGTCAACAGCATGGTGACCGCACCGGCGAGCACCGGCATCACTGCGATCAGCAGGAATGCCGTGATCAGCCAGCTCCACACGAACACCGGCATCTTCAGCAGGTCCATGCCCGGCGCGCGCATGTTGAGGATGGTGGCGATGATGTTGATCGCGCCCATGATCGAACTGATGCCCAGCAGGTGGATCGCTAAGATCACGTAAGCCACCGACTCGCCCTGCAGCGACAGCGGGGGATACATCGTCCAGCCGCTGGCAGGACCGCCACCCGGCATGAACAGGGTGGACAGCAGCATGATGAAGGCGAACGGGAGGATCCAGAACGACAGGTTGTTCATGCGCGGCAAGGCCATGTCCGGCGCGCCGACCATCAGGGGGATCATCCAGTTCGCGAGACCCACGAAGGAGGGCATGATCGCGCCGAAGATCATCACCAGCGCGTGCATCGTCGTCATTTCATTGAAGAAATACGGCTGCACGAGCTGCAAGCCCGGCTTGAACAACTCCGCGCGGATAACCATCGCGAAGGCGCCGCCGATGAAGAACATCGTCAGCGAGAAGATCAGGTACAGCGTGCCGATGTCCTTGTGGTTCGTGGACATCACCCATCGCTGGAAGAACCCCTTGGGGGCTCCATGGTGATCGTGGTGCTCGTGGGTGGCTGCGTGCGCCATGGCCTTACCTCTACCTAAACGTGCGAGTTAACCCTGGGGGGCCGGGGCGGGGGCGGCCTGGGCGGTCTGCGCGGCCTTCTGCAACCTGGCCTCGTCTTCCTGCGTGGCCAGCCACTGTTCGAATTCGGCCTTGGGAACGGCCTTCACCACGATCGGCATGAAACCGTGGTCCTGGCCGCAAAGTTCGGCACACTGGCCGCGGTAGACGCCAGGCTCCTTGATATTGGTCCAGGCCGAATTGGCGATGCCCGGGATGGCGTCTATCTTCCAGCCCAGCGCCGGCACCCACCACGAGTGGATGACGTCGCCGCCGACGATGACGAAGCGGATCTTCGTGTTGGTCGGCAGGACGAGGGGCTTGTCCACGTCCAGCAGATAGGTCTGGTAGCCGTCGACCTGGATCTTCCCCGGGTCGAGGTTGGACTTCAGCTGGCGGGTGCGGTTGGAGGTTTCTTCCAGCTTGGACATGAAGCCGACCTTGTCGACGCCCTTGCCCTTGTAGTCGACATAGTCGTAGCGCCACTTCCACTGATAACCGGTGACCTTGATGGTCATCTCGGAGTTCGTGGTGTCGGCGAACGAGGTAAGGCCGCCGGTGGCGAGGTGCGCGAGGAAGATCAGGATGATGACGGGCAGAACCGTCCAGATCACCTCGAGCTTCGTGCTGTGCGACCACTTCTCGGCCACGGCGCCGCGCGACTTACGGAAGCGGAACATCGCGATGAACATGGCGCCGAAGACGACGATGCCGATCACCACGCAGACCCAGAGGGCCACCATGTGCATGGCATAGGGCGACCATTCGGCCGCTCCCTTGGTCATGTTCAGCTGATTCGGTTCCGGGTTGGCCCAAGCCGCCCCTCCGAACAGCGCGAAGGCGCCCGCCGCCCACGCCGATAAAGATCGTCCGATGCCGCCAGATGTCATGTCTTGCACCTTTGTTGAACCTACCTGCGCGTCTGGCCAGAGACTTCGGACAGCAGCACCATGAGTTTCCTTGACACCTCGGTCCTTTCCTCTTCCCCAAGGAAAGCCCCGATTTCGAGCTCGTTGCCGTGCGACGTGAGCAACAACCGCTGCCGTCCGTTACCCGGCGCCAGTCCGATCCGTACCCAATACGTCTGGAAGCGGACCGTCCGGTGTCCCGGCACGGCACGTACCTCCAGCATATCCGGCCCGATCGCGATACGTTCACCCCTGTCGCCGGCCCGCCAGGCCGCGCCAAGCGCGAACCCCACGACGAAGGCTTCGATCAGTGCGAAGACGGGGGCGAATACATTCCCCTGCCACGCACCGAGTGACGCCGTCGCCAGGGTCATCGCCGCAAGGCCCACGATCAAACGACGCAGACCGCGCTTATCCAGCGCACGGTTGGGCCGTAGCCACAACACGCGCGGCTGACCCGCGGCGGTCGGTCGAAGCACGATCATGGGAGCCCGGCGTGCCTGGAACATTGGGATGATAGGGCGCTAGTCAGGAAGCGGCAAGGTTGGAAGGCGGCGCGTTGTCGCACCGGGGGCCGGGGCCTTGTGCCACGCGGTGTCGCAATAACACACGAAGGCCTCTGCTCCCCTACAATGAGCGGTCTCCCTCGCCCCGAACACCCAAGTGAACCCGACCATCCTCCGTCCCGAACTTCCGACCGGCGCCGAACCGGCGCGTGCGCGCATCACGGCCGCCTGGCTGCGCGACGAAACCGAGGCCGTCAACGACCTGCTGGCCCAGGCCACCCTGCCCCCGACCGAACGCGAGCACGTCATCGACGTCGCCGCCGGCCTGGTCACGCGCGTGCGCGCACGGGCCAAGGACCAGAGCGCCGTCGAATCCTTCATGCGCCAGTACGACCTTTCCTCCGAGGAAGGCGTGCTGCTGATGTGTGTGGCCGAGGCGCTGCTGCGCATTCCCGACAAAGCCACGGCGGATAAGCTCATCCGCGACAAGCTCGGCGAGGCTGACTGGAAGAAGCACCTGGGCCAGAGCGAGTCGCTGTTCGTCAATGCGTCCACCTGGGGCCTGATGCTCACCGGTCACCTGGTGAACCTGGCCGAGGAAACCCGCCACGACTTCACCTCCGCCCTGCGCCGTCTGGTTGGCCGCGCGGGCGAGCCGGTGGTGCGCCTGGCCGTACGCCAGGCCATGCGGATCATGGGCCACCAGTTCGTCATGGGCCGCACCATCAAGGAAGCGCTGGACCGCTCCAATGAAAAAGAGCACGCGGTCTATCGCTACTCGTACGACATGCTCGGCGAGTCGGCGCTCACCCAGGAAACCGCGGAGCGCTACCAGCAGGATTACCGCGACGCCATCAATGCCCTCGGCGCGCGCGGCCCCTTTCCCAGCAACCTGGAAGCGCCGTCGATCTCGGTCAAGCTTTCCGCGCTGCACCCGCGCTACGAGGTGGGCAACCGCTCCCGTGCCCGCGCGGAACTCGGCGCGAAGCTGCTCGAGCTCTCGCAGCTGGCGTTCCGGAATGGCATCGCGCTGTCGGTAGACGCCGAGGAAGCCGATCGCCTCGAATTGTCGCTCGACATCATCGGCGACGTTTTCGAGCATCCCTCGCTGGAAGGCTGGAACGGCCTCGGCATCGTCATCCAGGCCTACCAGAAGCGCGCGCCCTTCATCATCGACTGGGTGACCGAGAAGGCCCGCGCCACCGGCCGCCGCTGGTTCGTGCGCCTGGTGAAGGGCGCGTATTGGGACGCCGAGGTAAAGCGCGCCCAGGAAAATGGCCTGCCGGGCTACCCGGTGTATACGCGCAAGCCGAACACCGACGTTTCCTACCTGGCCTGCGCACGCCGCCTCTTCGCTGCCGGCCCGGACGCCGTCTACCCGCAGTTCGCCACGCACAACGCACACACCATCGCCGCGATCCACCACATCGCGCAGGGCCACCCGTACGAGAACCAGCGCCTGCACGGCATGGGCGCCGACCTCTACGCGGAAGTGATCGGCAAGGACAAGCTCAACGTGCCTTGCCGCGTGTATGCGCCGGTGGGCAGCCATGAAGACCTGCTTCCTTACCTGGTACGCCGCCTGCTCGAGAACGGCGCAAACACGAGTTTCGTCAATCGCGTGGTGGACGAGAGCGTGCCGGTACGCGATCTGGTCGCCGACCCGTGCGAGATCGTTCGCTCCTTCGCCTCGATCCCCCATCCCCGCATCCCCCTGCCAGTCAATCTCTACGGTGAACTTCGGAAGAACTCCATGGGCATGAACTTCGCTAACGACAACGAGCTCAACGAACTCGCCGATGCCGTGAACCGCCACAGCGGCCCGTGGAACGCCGTTCCGCTGGTCTCCGGCGGCGCCGGCGGCGGCACGAAGGTCGAGGTGACCGATCCCTCCGACCGCCGCCGGATCGTCGGCACGGTGGAGAACGCGGACGCCGGCATGGTCGACAAGGCACTGGCCGCCGCCGTGAAGGCGCAGCCGGGCTGGGATCGCCTTCCGGCGGCCAGCCGCGCCGCCATCCTCGAGCATGCTGCCGAGCAGTTGGAACATAACCGCGCCGAGTTCATCGCGCTGTGCGTGCGCGAAGCGGGCAAGAGCCTGCCGGATGCCATCGCCGAGATCCGCGAGGCGGCCGACTTCCTGCGTTATTACGCGACGATGGCCCGCCGTCTGTTCGGCCAGCCGGAGCAGCTTCCGGGTCCCACCGGCGAAAGCAACCAGCTGTTCCTCAACGGCCGCGGCGTGTTCGTCTGCATCAGCCCGTGGAACTTCCCGCTGGCGATTTTCCTGGGCCAGGTGGCCGCCGCGCTCGCCGCCGGCAACTCGGTGATCGCCAAGCCCGCGGAGCAGACCTCGCTGATCGGCTACGAAGCCGTGAAGCTGCTGCACGCGGCCGGCGTGCCGACCGACGTGCTCCAGTACCTGCCGGGCGATGGCGCCACGGTCGGCGCGGCACTCACCCGCGACCCGCGCGTGTCGGGCGTGGCCTTCACCGGCTCCACCGAAACGGCCTGGGCGATCAACCGCGCGCTCGCCGCGCGTAATGCCCCGATCGCCGCCCTGGTGGCGGAGACCGGTGGCCAGAACGCGATGATCGCCGACTCCTCCGCCCTGCCCGAGCAGATCGTGAAGGACGTGATCGCCTCCGCCTTCCAGTCCGCCGGGCAGCGCTGTTCCGCCGCGCGCGTGCTGTTCGTGCAGGAAGACATCGCCGACAAGGTCATCGGCATGCTCGCCGGCGCCATGGCCGAGCTGAAGGTGGGCGATCCCGGCCTGCTCTCCACCGACGTGGGCCCTGTGATCGACGAAGACGCGCTCAAGATCCTCGTCGACCATGCCGCGCGCATGGATCGCGAAGCGAAGAAGATCGCCGAAGTGCCGATGCCGGAGGCAACTGCGAATGGCACCTTCTTCGCACCGCGCGCGTACGAGATCCCGTCGCTGGAAATCCTCACTCGTGAAATCTTCGGTCCCGTGCTTCACGTGATCCGTTGGAAGGGCTCGGAACTGGAAAAGGTGATCGACCAGATCAACGGCACGGGCTTCGGCCTCACGCTGGGCGTACACAGCCGCATCGACGACACCATCGAGTTCATCCAGAGCCGTGCGCGTGTGGGCAACTGCTACGTCAACCGCAACCAGATCGGCGCGGTGGTCGGCGCACAGCCGTTCGGCGGCGAAGGCCTTTCGGGCACCGGCCCGAAGGCGGGCGGCCCGCACTACCTGCTCCGTTTCGCCGGCGAGCGCACGCTCACGATCAACACCACGGCCGCGGGCGGCAACGCCTCGCTGCTGACGATCGGCGAGTAAACTCGCATACGTGTAATTCGCATAGGTAAAGCAGAGGCCGCACCCGTGAGGGTGTGGCCTTTTTCATTTCTTCGCGCTCTAAGGAGCCGCCCGGTAGGGCTCGGCTGCGCCATCGCAGGGACTTGCACACCATGGCATGCGGCAGGAGGCGCCGCGCCTTCGACATGGCGTCAGGCGACAAACGTCTTGTCGTTCTTGCTCAGGCTCCACACTCCTAAAGTGACGCCGCCCATCCCCCCATCGATATTCTGCTTCTGGTACTTCCACTGGATCGCGGCGTACTTCAGCGCGATGGTCTCGGTCGGTAGCGAGCCGTCGCCGCCCATGCCGATCTGCGAAATCATTACGTTCTTCAGTTGAATCTCAAGATACTTGACGCGTTTGCCGTCACCGGCACTGCGGTATAGATCCATCTGCGCCGATTGGAAGGTGGTACCCCCGGACAGGGCCTGAAAGAGCATTGGGCTTGATGAGTCCATTTCCTTGATGACGGTCAAGGCGCCGTGCTGGGTGCGCTCCACGGCGTGACCGCCCGAGGTGGAGGCAACGGGGCACGTCGGCTGAAACAGGTGATGCTGCCAGGAACTCAGCTCGATCCAGCCGCTGTGATCCTTGTCGGACGATTCGCCTTTGATGTCGGGGCCGCTCAGTTTCAGGTAGATGCTTTTCATCGAATTCCTTGATGACGCTGTAAGTGATGTTCGTGCACGCACTTGGCGCGCGACGGATTTCAACACGGATTTCGGTGACACGCGTTTGAGAAAAACGGACATCCTGTCGCTTGTACGGGATATGTTCATGAGAACTCCCGCATGTCATCAAATGCGCACGAAATACACCGCGTTTTTTCATCATGTCGGACGCTAACTAACTTTCGTCGACCACGTCTTCCGACTACCATGCGGACCGACTGCCAAGATGGCGCGGCCAACGACAAGGAGCAACACCATGTATGGGAATCCACGATCCCGCGAGGATGCCGAGACCGTCGAGATGATCAAATCCATCCCGACGACGATGCGCCGGATGGGGTGGACGGTTTCAGCGCAGTTGATGGAGCGGTGGTTGCAAGCGCCTGCCTGGGTTCTTCCAATCGAGTGGAAAGAACAGAAAACCGCTCCGACGCTCATGCCTTCGTTCACACAGATGGACCAAAACACCGTGCGTATGAGTTAGGCCATGTCATATCAACGCCTTCGAGCCATGATGGAACAACTTCGTTCGGTGATGGCAAACAAGCCGGCACAGGACGAACTGAGCCTAAAAACAGCCGATATACAACTGACATCTGACTGGACCAGCTTCGGCAATCGAACCTATTCGGCCTTTCGATTGGATCAATCGCACCAATCCAATTCCCGAGCGTTTGGTGGGCCCTCGGACCCGCTGGACGATATGTATGGAAGCCTCGGTATGGCCACCCTGAAAGTTGCCTTGATTGGAGAGGCAAAGCGCGATCCTCTTAGCCAACGAGTAACGATTCGGGCCACTCATGCGGGCTATTACATTCGTGACACCTATGATTTCAACGGCTTCCAGTTTCTCGGCGCGTGGACAAAGACCGGTGTCCTAGGTTCAATTCAGCCTCCTCTACCCTTGACATCCCACGGTGTGATCCAGCGCCTGGGCAAAGAGCCAGTAAGTCATGTGTTCAACCATGACTTCGAGACCTATAGACGTGCGACGGGATTCGGCGGGGACTTCATCATCTATTCCGATGTTCTATGGGAACCCGTGGGCATGACCTTTGAACTGGATCCACCGAAGAGAACGGGTGCGATCCGGTGAAACGGAGCGGCATATTTGCTGTCGCCGCGGTAGTCGGCAGCATGTGCCTCTATCAGGCGTCCAACTGGTGGGAGCGTGCTTTCGCCACACTTGAATCGTCGGAACTTAGCCCCGACGGTTGCATGCGTGTCGATACCCATAGTCCATTCTGGGTACTGCCGTCGATTCTTCACCGTATCCCGCATCCGGACCCAGAGGCAAACCCTATCTCACTAGGCAACTCGTGGGGTTATCCGATGTTCAAGCGCGCATACGAGGTGAGCACAGGTAACCTCCTCGGAGAAACCATCGTCTATGACGCCGCTCTTGCCTTCAGCGGCATTTATTGGAATAAACCAAATGATTCGGGCCGTCGAATCGTCACGTCGGGTGGCTTCCCGCTGGTCGATTCGGATCGCTGTGCCGACAAAGCAACGCTATTGAAGCTCGATGCATACCGTGAGCAAAGGCGTAGCGAATACCCAGCGCGGATGAAGGAATGGGATGAGTACGAGCGTCAGTGGCAGGAGGAGGAACGCAAGCATGAGGAAAAGGAACACCTCTTACGCGTGCGGCCGTCTGTGGAGGCTACTCCACGCCCGTCTTCTTCTGCCATGCAGGAATAGCGACCTTTCGCTCGCCCGCAAGGTGCCTCTGTGTTCGGAGAGGTACCGGGGTGGGTCCCTCTGAGCGAGTTCGTTCGCTGTGCGAACGCTGTTTGAGCGCAGAGGGGCCCACCCCGGCTCCTCCTCGCCGGACGCCACGATGTACAAGCCCAACACGATGGCGGAGCCGAGCCCGGAAAACTCTCCGCAGTGCGTGAAGAACTTTTTATTGCGGCTCCTTTAATTGGACGCGGGTCACACTTTAAATGGATGGCATTCCTCTCGTGCATTCCGTCATCCGGTGACGGGATACGCTCGCCGGCTGTCGCGACACGCACCGTCGTCGCGACAGCGTCAAGCGAAGCCGTGGCCATCGCATCGATGGTCATTCTTGCCTCCCCCGCTTCCGCCGCGCAAAACCCCGGCGAGAGCTTCGACCATCTTCCGGCGCAGGAAATCCTGCCGGGCAATCCGCTCATCCTGGATCATTTCCGGGTGGAGCTTCCCTTGGGAGGGGTGGCCGTGGTCCGCCCGGCGGAGGATAACGATGACCTGGCTTCCGGCATGGTGCCGGGTGCCCCGGACGACTGGACGCTGGCACATCTCGCGCTGCACTTCGACCAGCCATGGCGGCGCTTGACCGTTTCGCTCGTCATGCCTCCGACCACCGATGAGAAAAATGGACATTCGGTCGCTTGTACGGGATGTGTTCATGGGAACTCACATGCGTCATGAAATGCGCACGAAATCCACCGCGTCTTTCTAGTCTGTCGCATGCTAAACCAGCTTTCTTCAACCCCATCTTCCGACTACCATGCCAAGCAACCGCCGAGATGGCGCAGCCAACGACAAGGAGTAACACCATGTATGGGAATCACTGGTCCCGCGAGGATGCCGAGACCGTCGAGCTCATCAAGTCCATCCCTACGGCGATGCGCCGCATGGGCTGGACGGTTTCAGCGCAGTTGATGGAGCGATGGCTGCAAACACCTGCCTGGGTTCTTCCGACGGACTGGAAGAAGCGAAAAACCTCGCCGAATCTCATGCCATCGTTTACGCAAATAGATCAAAACACCGTGCGCATGAGCTGGGCCAGATCATATCAACGCCTTCGATCCATGATGGACGAGCTGCGTACAGCCATGGCAAACGAACCAGCACGAAAGGAATTGAGAACGAAAACGGCGAAGATTCAATTGTCTCCTGATTGGAGCATCTTCGGCAGTCAGACCTACTCTGCTTTCCGATTGGACGGACTCCATCAGTCGAACGCCCGAGAGTTTGGCGGATTCTCAGACCCACTAGACGATATGTATGGGAGTCTCGGCATGGCTACATTGAAGGTTGCGCTGATTGGAGAGGCAAAGCGCGACCCACGCAGTCAACGGGTAACGATTCGGGCCACGCACGCGGGCTATTACATCCGCGACACCTATGATTTCAACGGCTTCCAGTTCCTTGGTACATGGACAAAGACAGGCGTCCTGCACTCGATCCAACCTCCCCTGCCGTTGACGTCGCACGGCGTGATCTCGCACCTGGGCAAGGAACCGGTAAGTCATGTCTTCAATCATGATTTCGAGAGCTACAGGCGAGTAACAGGGCTCGGCGGCGACTTCATCGTCTACTCCGATGTCGTGTGGGAGCCTGTCGACATGACTTTGGAGCTAGATCCTCCCACTGACCGGGACATGGAACCATGAACCCGAAAGGCACGTTGGCCGTGATCGCGGTAGTCGGCAGCTTGTGCTTCTACCAAGCTTCCAACTGGTGGGAACGCACTTTAGCAACACTTGAATCGTCAGAGTTGAGCCCTGATGGTTGCATTCGCGTCGATACCTATAGCCCATTCTGGGTACTGCCGTCGATTCTTCACCGTATCCCGCATCCGGACCCAGAGGCTAGTCCTATCCCACTCGGCAACTCTTGGGATTATCCAATGTTCAAGCGCGCATATGAGGCGAGCACAGGCAACCTCCTCGGCGAAACCATCGTCTACGACGCCACGTCCTCCTTCGACAGCATGTACTGGAACGAATCGAATCAAACGGGGCGACGTATCGTCTATTCGAACGGCTTTCCATTGCTCGACTCCGATCGATGCTCCGACAAGGCAACGCTCTCGAAGCTCCACGCATACTACGAGAAGGCGCGGAACGATGATCCGGAAAGGATGAAGGAATGGGATGAGTACGAGCATCAATGGCGGGAGGATAAGCGCAAGCGCGAGGAACAGGAGCACCTCTTACGCCTGCGGCCGCCCGCAGAGACTCCTGCAGGTCCCTCTGCTCGTGCTGTGTCGGGATAGCGACCTTTTTGCTCGCCGGGTCCGGCACCTCAGTGATCGGGAGAGGTGTCGGGCCCTCGGTGCCCAAATATCGATGCCATGGCGACTCGCACAAGCGAGCGATCACCAATAGTGCGTAACGCCCCCCTTTGTGCTCTAAAATGTCCGAAGTGTTCAGGGCCGGAACCTCCAACGTGAGTCACGAAACCATCGTCAGTCCCGCGGTTCGCGCGAACGTGGACAACCACGCACGCGCGTTCGCCGATGCGCAGCCTTTCCGCCACGTCGTCATCGACGATTTCTTCGAGCGCGCTTACATCGACGAGCTGCTCCGTGAGTTCCCCGCCTTCGAGCGTGGCAACTACATCGGCGACGACGGCCACGCGGGCAACAAATCGACCGTCGACGCCATGGCGCGACTGGGCCCCGCTTATCGCCAGCTCGACGACGTGATCCAGACTCCCGCCTTCCTTGACTATGTCGGCCGGATCACCGGCATCGAAGGGCTGCTCTACGATCCCTTCTACCTCGGCGGCGGTACGCATGAAAACCGCGATGGCCAGCCGCTCAGCGCGCACATCGACTTCAACTACCACCCCAGCGAGCGCTGGCATCGCCGCCTGAACCTCATTGTGTACCTCAACCACGAATGGGAGGAAAGCTGGGGTGGCCTGCTGGACCTGTATCGCGATCCGTACGCAGAGCCGGAACCGGCGGTAAGCGTCATGCCCCTGTTCAACCGCTGCGTGATCTTCGAAACCACCGAGCACAGCTGGCACGGCTTCCGGCAGATCACGCTTCCCCAGGATCGCCCAGGGCTCTCGCGCAAATCGATCGCGTTGTACTTCTATACGAAGGAGCGCGCCGCCGAAGAAACGGCCGGCCGACATACCACGCACTACGTGAACCAGCAGCTTCCGTCGCACTTCGTCGCCGGCCACACCCTGAGCGACGCGGACGTGTCCACCCTGCACGGCCTGATCGGCTCGCGAGACAGCCAGATGAAGATGCTCTACGAGGAGAACGGCAAGCTCCTCCAGGCCCAGGACAAGGGCTTCGCCGGCCAGGTGCTCTACCTCATGAAGCGCCTCTACATGCGTTATCGGCGACGCATATCCAACGGATAGCGGCAACCGGCAAATGCAGCGCGTTTCCGGCACGCCGGCGCCAAGCCCCTTCCCTTTCGCGGGAAGGGGCTTTTTCATATCCGTGGCGGATTGCCCTTCTTCACCTATGCTCTGGTGAAGACGATCCAGGAAGGAAGCTTCATACAAGGAGGAACGCGACATGACGTTGCACGCACCGCCCAGGGACATACTGTCCACGCTCTCCGAGGGGAAGGGAGCCACGGCCACGGCACCCTATACCGAACGCTTCGACCACGCGCCGTCCCGAACACTCGCGGCGAACAGCACGCACGACCTGGGCGAAATCCTCGTGATCACGGGGGAAGAACCCCTGGTCATCGTCGATGTCGACGACGGATTCGCGCTCACTGCCGTGAATGAAGGCAAGCCGCGATTGCGCAGTGCGTGCCAGCTGCTGTTCCGTCATGCCTACCAGTACGTGACGTTCCATGTCGAGGTGGACAGCAGGACGGCCGACGCGCACATCGGCCTGCTGAGGCATACGACGTTGGCGGAAGTGCAGGCATTCACGCTGCACCGGCCCAAGCCCCTGCGAACCCAAGAGGGAAGCCGGCTACACCACACCATCGAGTACCGCGCGCCGCCACTGGAAGAAGTCCAGGGCATCGTGTGGCGCGGAGGCAACCTCAAGCTCAGTCATATCGAACTGGCGCCCTGATTTTGTAGGAGCGTGCCCTGCGCGCGACATCTTTTCATGGCATTCCCGGAGCTGGCGCGCCAGCTCCCAGGGTCGGCGAAAAGATGTCGCGCGCAGGCGCGCTCCTACTTCAGGCCGCGATCCTTCAGCATCGGCTCGATGCTCGGGTCCTTGCCCCGGAAGTCACGATAGAGCTTGCCCAACTCGACAGTGTTGCCGCGCGAGAGGATCTTGTCGCGGAAGATCTGGCCGTTCTCGCGGGTCAGTCCACCGTGTTCCTTGAACCACTCGAAGGCATCGGAATCGAGCATCTGCGTCCACAGGTACGCGTAATAACCTGCGGCATAGCCGTTACCCCAGATGTGCTGGAAGTAGCTGGAGCGATAGCGCGACGGCACCTGCGGAAGGGTGAAGCCCGCCTGTTTCAACGCATCGGCCTCGAACGCGTCCACGTCCTGCTTCGGACCACCCGCGGGGAGCATGTGCCAGCGCATGTCCAGGAGCGCCGCCGAGATCAGTTCGCTCATGGCGTAGCCCTGGTTGAAACTCTTCGCTTTCTTGATCTTCGCGACCAGTTCGGCCGGCATCGGCTCGCCCGTCTTGTAGTGCGTGGCGTAGTGCGCGAACACCTTCGGATCGGTGGCCCACTGCTCATTGAACTGCGACGGGAACTCGACGAAATCGCGCGCGGTGTTGGCGCCGGAGAGCGACGGGTACTGCGAGTTGGCGAACATGCCGTGCAACGCATGGCCGAACTCATGGAACATGGTGGTCACGTCGTCGAACGACAGCAGCGCTGGCTGGCCCGAAGCCGGCTTCGTGAAGTTGGTGACGTTGAACACCACCGGCTTCGTGCCGAACAGCTTCGACTGGTCGACGAGATTGCTCATCCACGCGCCGCCGCCCTTGTTATCGCGCTTGAAGTAATCGCAATAGAACAGCGCCATGGACGTGCCGTCCTTGTCGAATACCTCGAACACGCGCATGTCCGGCTGCCACGTGGGGATGTCCTTGCGCTCCTTGAAGGTGATCCCGTAGAGCTGGTTGGCCGCGTAGAACACGCCGTTCTGCAGCACGTTGTCCAGCTCGAAGTACGGCTTGATCTGCGACTCGTCGAGATCGTATTTGGCCTTGCGCACCTTCTCGGCGTAGTGGTCCCAATCCCAGGCCTGGACCTGGAAGCCGGCGTTCTCCGCGTCGATGGCCTTCTGGATATCGGACGATTCGGCCTTGGCGCGAGCCACGGCGGCGGGCACGAGGCGCTCCATGAACTTCTCGGCGGCGTCCGGCGTCTTGGCCATCTGGTCGTCGAGCTTCCACGCGGCATAGTTCGGGAAGCCGAGCAGCTTCGCGCGATCAGCGCGCAGCTGGGCGATGCGCGTGACGATCTCGCGGGTGTCGTTCGCGTCGCCGTGTTCGGCGCGCTCCCACGAGGCCTTGAACAGCTTCTCGCGCGTGGCGCGATCGTTCAACGCCTGCAGGGCCGGCTGCTGCGTGGTGTTCTGCAGGGTGACGACATACTTGCCGTCCAGCTTGCGGTCCTTCGCGGCCAGCGCGGCCGCCTGGATATCGGCCTCCGGCAAGCCGTCGAGCGCCTTCGGATTGTCGACCACCAGTGCGCCGGCCTTGGTCGCGGCGAGCAGCTGGTTGGTGAACTTCGTGCTGAGCGTCGATTCTTCCTTGTTGATCTCCTTCAGCTTGTCCTTGTCGGCCTGGGAGAGCTTCGCGCCTTCGTGGACGAAGTCCTTGTAGGTGACTTCGAGCAGGCGTGCGGATTCCGGATCGAGGTTCAGCGAATCGCGCTTGTCGTAGAGCGTTTCCACGCGCTTGAACAGATTGTCGTTGAGGTAAATCGCATCGCTATGCGCGGCAAGTTTCGGCGATTCCTCTTCCTCGACCTTCTGCAGCGTGTCGTTCGTGTTGGCGCCGGTGAGGGCGCTGAACGCGGCCTCCACGCGCTTCAGCAGCACGCCGGACTTCTCCATCGCGACGATGGTGTTCTCGAAGGTCGGCGCTTCGGGCGCGTTGGCGATCGCCTCGATCTCGCTCAGCTGCTGCTTCATGCCTTCGTCCAGCGCGGGCTGGAAGTCGGCATCCACGATCTTGTCGAAGGGCGGGGCCTGGAACGGCAGCGGGCTTGGGGTAAGTAACGGGTTCACGTGGGATGCCTGTGCCGTGCCAGCGGTGGCCGGTGTAGCGGGAGCGCTGCCGGAGGGGGCCGGGGCCATCTTGTCGGCGTCGTTGGACGACGAGCAGGCGGCGGTGAGGGCGATCGATGTTGCGATCACGAGCATGCGGAGCTTCGGCACTGACTGTCCCCTGGGCGTTGAAAGGCCCCGACTCTAGCGGCGAGGCCAGGCCGGGACAACAGCCACAGGTCAGGCCTGTAACTTTCGGTAGGAGCGCACCCTGTACGCGACAGCTTTTCGCGCCAGCCCTCATGTCTCGCGAAAAGCTGTCGCGCACAGGGTGCGCTCCTACCGGTCAGCGGGTATCGCGGAGCTCCCAGCTCGACCCGATCAGGAGGTTCAGCCGGTGCTTCACGATGCGCATCGGCAGCGTGGTGGTCAGCTGCACGTCGGTGCGATCGCTGGAAAGCTCCCCGCTGGCCGAGGCGCCCCCGTCCGTCACGCCCAGCGAGGGGTCCACCTCGTCCGGTTCCGGCTGCTTGGCTCGCCAACGCTTGAACAGGTCGTCGCTGCGCATCGCATCGGCGATGGCCGAGGCAAGACTGACCGGATCAAGGCCTTCGAAGGAGATATCTTTGTCCGGGCCTCTCGCCTTGCCCAGGTCCTTTACGGATAAGTAGTAAGTCGTCATGGCGTCCTAGTTAAAGCGGAAGGCGTGAACACGCCGTCAGGCAAGCATCGCGAGGTCGAGCAGTATGGCGGCGGAGGCTGGCGCGACGCGATGGGGCAGTACGCCAAGGCATGGCGCGGGCAGGCATTCGCGCAAGGTGGCGATGTTTTCCTCCAGCAGCGGCATGGTCGGTTCCACGATGTTCGCGATCCATCCGGCGAAGCGGCAGCCGTCGGCCTCGATGGCTCGCGCGGTGAGCCGCGCGTGGCTGATGCAGCCGAGCCGGATGCCCACCACCATCACCACGCCCAGGTTCCAGCGCATGGGAATGTCCTCCATCGACATGCCGCTGCCGAGTGGCACGAGCCAGCCGCCCACGCCCTCGACCACCACGCGCTCGTAATCCGCCGTCAACGCCTCGAATGCCGCGTCCAGCGGAGGCCAGTCAATGACTTTGCCGGAACGCGCGGCGGCGAGGTGCGGCGCTACCGCCTCTTCGAGTGCGATCGGATTGACCAGGTCGTAATCCGGCGGCGACGAGCTGGCCGCCTGCAGGTCGAGCGCATCCTGGTTGCGCATGCCGCCTCCGCGTCCGCGCCCTGAGCCGCTGGCGATCGGCTTCATGCCGGCCACGCGCTCGCCCGCCTGGCGGAACGCATGAACCAGCGCCTGGGCGCCGTGGGTCTTGCCGATACCGGTATCGGTACCGGCCACGAAGAGGTGTTTCGACATGGGTGCGCGGCCTTGCGGAAGCGGGGACGTGGCACCATACACGGCTTCTGTCTACGAATCGCGCCGGAACCGCCATGTTCGAAGCCAAGGCCATCGCCACCGGCGACAAGGCAACCCTCTACGCCGAACTGGCCCAGCAGGCCGAGGGCCTCATGCATGGCGAGACGAACGTCATCGCCAATGCCGCCAACTTCGCCGCGCTCGTCTACGATGCCGTTCCCGACCTCAATTGGGCAGGTTTCTACCTGTTCGACGGCACGGAGCTGGTCGTTGGTCCGTTCCAGGGCAAGCCAGCCTGCATCCGCATCGCGCTCGGGCGCGGCGTCTGCGGCACGGCGGCGCAGACGCGCGAAACCCAGGTGGTCCGCGACGTGCACGAGTTCGCGGGGCACATCGCCTGCGATTCGGCGTCGAATTCCGAAATCGTGGTGCCGCTGGTGAAGGCCGACGGCAGCCTGTTCGGCGTGTGGGACGTGGACAGCCCGTCGGTAGCGCGCTTCGACGACGAGGATCGCAAGGGCATGGAAGCGATGTGCCGCGCGTTCATGGCGACCCTGGGCTGACGTTCCGGCCTTCACGGTAGGAGCGCGCCCTGCGCGCGACATGTTTTCGCCCCTGTCCCCATCCTCGCGCGCCAGCTCCGGGTCACTGCCTCAAGACATGTCGCGCGCAGGGCGCGCTCCTACGATTGGGGTAGCGTCAGAGTTCGTGCGGGCGCGGTGTGCCCAGCAGTTCCATGACCCGCGCACGCGCCTCTTCCACGCCGGTTTTCGCGGTGGATGAAAAAATCTGCGCCGTGCCCGGCACGCTGTTCGTTCGAAAATCCTTGCGAAGCGCTTCCAGCGCTTTCGAGGCCTCGCCCCGCGAGACCTTGTCCGACTTGGTCATCAGCACGTGGCACGGCAACTCCGTGGCCGCGCAGAACTCCAGCATCGTGCGGTCGAAGTCCTTCAGTTCGTGGCGAATGTCCACGATCAGTACGATGCCGCGCAGGCTGCGGCGGATCTTGAGATAAGCGTCGATCTCGCCGCGCCAATGCTGGCGCATCGCCTCGGGCACCTTCGCGTAACCGTAGCCGGGCAGGTCCACCAGGCGGGTGTCGATCGGCGCCGCACCCTCCACTTTCAGCGGCGACAGGTCGAACACCACCATCAGCTGCGTGCGGCCCGGCGTCTTCGAGGTGCGTGCCAGGCCGTTGTGCCCCGTGAGCGCATTCAACGCGCTGGACTTGCCCGCGTTGGACCGGCCGGCAAAGGCCACCTCCGCCCCCTGATCGTAGGGAAGCTGGGTGATTTCATTCGCGGCCAGCACGAAGCGCGCGCTGTTCAAGGGATTGGAAGACATGGCTAGGGGGCCGCAGGGCGCGAGGAAGCGAAGGTTCGGGAGTGTATGCGATCGAGTACCGCCGCGCGCAGTGACGCGGTTTGACCGGGCTCTCCTGCGCCCGCCATAATCTTTTGGTTGAGGCGCGGCAGGGTGCGCGCCCACGGTCCGGAAGGTTCCCTTTGGAGAGACTTATGAAGTTTCGGCACGCCGCCGCTGCCATTACCGCGTTGCTTGTCATGAATGCAGCCGCGGCCCAGACCGCCGCCCCCGCGAAGCCGGCATCCGCGCCGGCTCCGGCCGCCACCGTTGCCGCGAAACCCGTTGCGAATCCCGCGTCGGACCCGGCCACTCCGGGCATGCCGCAGGCCGCGACGCCCGTGGCACCCGCCGGTGCCGAAGCCACCGCCGCGCTCAAGCCCGGCGATGCCACCACCGGGCAGGGCAAGGCCGCGGTCTGCGGCGCCTGCCACGGCATGGATGGCAATTCCGCCGATCCGCAGTACCCGCGGCTTGCGGGGCAGAGTGAGCAGTACATCGCCGCCCAGCTGGCCAACTTCAAATCGGGCAAGCGCATGAGTCCGATCATGATGGGCTTCGCGCAGCCGCTGTCCGAGCAGGACATGCACGACATCGGCGCCTACTTCGCCACGAAGACCTCCCTGCCCGGCGTGGCCGACCAGGCGCTGGTCGAGCAGGGCCAGACGCTTTACCGCCAGGGCGACCTCGACCGCGGCATCCCGGCCTGCATGGCCTGCCACGGCCCGGACGGCCGCGGTAACCCGGGCGCGCACTACCCGCAACTCACCAGCCAGCACGCCAAGTACGTCGAGGCGCGCCTGAAGGGCTGGCACGACAATGGCCCGCAGAGCGACGACGCTCACACCAGGATCATGGCCAGCATCGCGCAGAAGCTCGACGACAAGGACATCGCCGCGGTGGCGAGCTATCTCGAGGGCCTGCACACGAACGAACCGGCTTCTGCTGCGCCGGCGACGCCCTGAGGCGTTAAAGTTAAGGGTACTCTGAAGAGATCGAACGGGCCTTCGGGCCCGTTCCTGTTTAAGAAGGTAAGAAAAGGACCCCCATGCATATGCGCCTTCCCCTCCTCTGCGCCGCCCTGATCGCGCTTGCCGCCTGCGGTGGCGGCACCAACGATACCGCCGCCAATACCCCGGCCGCGGCGTCGACCGCCGCCACGGCTCCCACTGCTCCGGCGGCGCCCACGCCCGCGCCTGCCGCCGCTTCGACCGCCACGGCAGCTGCGCCGGCTACCGATGCCGCCACCGCCGTCGCGACGCCTGCCCCGGCCGCGGATGCCGACGACAATCGCCCGGCGCCCAAGCCCTTCGTGGACGAGGGCAAGTGGGTCGAGGGCAAGCACTACTTCCGCATCGATCCCGCCCAGCCGACCAGCACGCCAGGCAAAATCGAGGTCACCGAGGTGTTCTCGTACGGCTGCCCGGCCTGCTTCCAGTTCCACGGCATCGTGGACGAACTGGCCAGGAACCTGCCCAAGGGCACGGTGATGACGTACACCCCGGCCGCGTTCCGCCCGGACGAGAACTGGCCGTTGCTGCAACGCGCCTACCTCACGGCCCAGGCCTTCGGCGTGGACAAGCAGAGCCACGACGCCATGTTCGACGCGGTGTTCAAAAGCGGTGAACTGGGCATCATGGATCAGAAGGCAGCCAAGCCGAAGGCGCCTTCGGCCTGGCCGACTATCGACGACGTCGCGAAGTTCTACGCGAAGTTCGGCGTGAAGCCGGAGGAATTCGTCGGCACCGCCAGTTCCTTCACGATCAACACCAAGATGAAGCGCGCCGATGAACTGATCCGCGCCTACGAGGTCGATAGCACGCCTACGATCGTCGTGAACGGCAAATACCGTCTCACCCCGATCAGCGCCGGCGGATATCCGCAGGCGGTCGAGCTCACCCAGTGGCTCGTCACCAAGGAAGCCGCGGGCAAGTGACCGCGATTCGACCCCAGCCGGAGATCTCCATGTTCAAGCGCCTTTCGCTCCTTTTCGTCGGCCTCGCGCTGACCGCCGCATGCAGTGCGCGCCCCGCGGCCGATGCGGCCGCACCGTCGTTTACCGAAGGCCAGGAGTACGTGGCCACCACCACGCCGCAGCGTCTCGACCCGAAGGACGGGAAGGTCGAGGTCGTTGAAGTGTTCTCGTATGGATGCATCCACTGCGCGCACTACGAGTCGTATGCGGAAACGCTGCAAAAGGAATTGCCCAGGGGCGTAACGTTCCGGGTGGTTCCGGCCGCCTTCAATGATGCATGGCTGCCCTACGCGCAGGCCTACTACGCGGCGCAGAAACTGGGCGTGGCGAATCAGGCCCATGCTGCGCTGTTCAAGGCGATCCACACCGACCATTACCCGATTCACACCATCGAGGAATTGGCTGGCTGGTACGCCATGAACTATCACGTCGACAAGACGAAGTTCATCGAACTGGCGACGAAGGACGAGGGTATTCGCCAGCGCATCCTCGCCGACGGCAAGCTGGTCCAGGCCTGGGGCATCGACGGCACGCCCACGATCGTCGTCGACGGCAAGTACCGCAGCAACCAGATCAAGGACTTCGACCAGCTCAACGGCGTCGTGAAGTACCTGGTGGACCGGGAACTGAAGGGCAGCAAGTAAGCCTCCATCGATGCCCCCCGTTCACGTGACGGGGGGCATCCTCTGGCTCCCATGGGCCAGCCGAGAACCGATGCCGCATCCATGACCCGCGCCACGCCGAACCATTCAACCGCTCCGGAGCGCACGCTGCGCCTGCTGAGCTGCAATATCCTCGCCGGCGCGAGCGTCCAGCGTTACAGCGATTACGTCACCCGCAGCGTCAACGCCGTGCTGCCCGGCCGATCCAAGCTGGCCAACCTTGATTCGCTGGCCGAACTGCTCCACGAGTTCGACCTTGTCGGCTTGCAGGAAGCGGATGCGGGAAGCCTGCGCTCCGGCTTCCTCAACCAGACCCGATACATCGCCGAGGCATCCGGCATGCCGTACTGGAGCCACCAGCCGAACCGGCCGATGGCCCGCGTGGCGCATTCCGCCAACGGCCTGCTGAGCCGTATCGAACCGAGCGAAGTCATCGACTACCCGTTGCCCGGCCGGATCAAGGGTCGCGGCGCGCTGCTCGTCCGCTTCGGCGACGGCACGGATGCGCTGGTGGTGGTCATCGCGCACCTTTCGCTGGGGGCCGCCGCACGCATGGGCCAGCTCGCCTTCATCGCCGAACTGCTCGCGCCATATCCGCATGCCGTGCTGATGGGCGACCTGAATACCGAGCCGGCTAGCGCGGAAATGCGCCACCTGTTCGACCGGACGGCCCTGCAGCCGCCGACGGTGGCGACACCGACCTTTCCGAGCTGGAATCCGCGACGCGCACTCGACCACATCCTCACCTCCGCCGACATCAAACTCGACCGGATGTGGACGTTGCCCCGCGCGTTCTCCGACCACCTGCCCCTGGCCGCGGAGATCCGCCTGCCATTGTCCCTCGCACGAGCCTTGGGCGCGGCAACCATGGACCAGGCACCGACACGACCATGAAATCGAACCTGCACATCGCCCTGCCCTGGGGCATCATCGTCGCCGTCGCCCTGGCAGCCGTCCTCACGCGTTACGCATTCATCGAACCGCCGTACATGGCGCATGCCTGCGATGCGCAAGCGGCAGCGTGGTGGTGCGGCCTGCGCAATGCCATCGTTCGGGGTTTCCTCGACAACGGCTACGGTTATGCGGCCGTGCTCGCAGCGCTGCTGGCGCTATTCTGGCGACATGCGTTCGCCGCCACGCTCGCCGTGTGCCTCGGCGTCGTGGCATTGCAGTTGTACTGTTATGAAGGCGGCGCGCTGGCGCTGCTGGTCGGCACGCTACGCCTCGTGCGCGTGCAGTTCGACCGGCCAAAGACCGCCGCCGCCTGAGCCCACCTGCCTTCGGGTAGGAGCGCGCCCTGCGCGTGACAGCCTTTCGCGACTACATGGCAGGCCTGTTGCTCCTCGCGAAAAGCTGTCACGCGCAAGGCGCGCCCCTACCGGACAGATCCGGCCCGGCGCCACGCCAGCAGCACCGGCAGGGCCAGTGTGAGGTTGAGCAACAACCAGCCCCATGCGACGGCGTTGGCACCGAGTTCCTGCGCCACCACCGCGGCGCCCAGCAGCACGAGCCAGATCGCCAGCACGCGTTCCTCCACGAGCGGCATCAGCGGGCTTTCGCGCGTGTGCAGCAGGGCAAGCATCAGGAAGCCGATGCACGGCATCGCGAAAAGGCCGATGGGAAAGTCGCGGTAGCGTCCGTTGAAGACCATCAGGATGCCGTACAGCGCGAAGAAGAACATCCAGAGGAAGCGCTGCGGCGTGAAGACCTCGGTCCACGCGATGCCCAAGAGGCGTCGCTGGGCCGGTGGTGGCGCAACCTCGGCGGGATTCACGGGCGCCGCGAGGCGCGCGGCGATCGCGCGGGCGAGGGAGAGTGCCGTCAGCGCGGCGGCGATGCCGGCCGCGATGCCAACGGCCCACTCCAGAGGGTTACGGCAGGCGAAGTACAGCAGCCGTGCGTGCGCCGCCAGGGCGGTGCCGGCGGCGAATCCGGACAGCGCAAGCGATATCCATCCCGCCACGCCGCGCCAGCGCCGGCGGAAAGCGCCGGCCAAAAGGAAGAACAGGGCACCGGTACCGCCCGCCGCGATGGCCCACGACCAGCGAGGCTCTTCGACCACCGACCCGCTCATCGCGAACTTCGGCCGGCCCTGCACGTCGAAGATGCCCCAGAAGCCGCCCACCGTACCTTCGAGGTCGCGCTTCCATGGCTGGTCGAACGCCTCGATGAGGTTGTACGGCATGTCCACGGTCGCGGCGTAGTTGAGGAACTCGCGCAAGTAGCGCGCCTCGTTCACCAGGCTGGCGCCCGCGTCGCGACGCGAGCGTCCCTCGCTGGGCCAGCCCGTTTCGCCGATCATCACCTGCTTGCCGGGGAATTCGACCTTCATCCGCTGGTACACGTCGGCCACATGGCGGACCGCCTTTTCCGGCGCCACGGGCTCGTCTTCCCAGTAGGGCAGGATATGGATCGTGACGTAATCGGTGGCCTTGGCCAGGGCGGGATGCTGCTGCCAGAACTCCCACACGTCCGCGTAGGTCACGGGCACGTCGGTGGCCGCGTTCACGCGCTCGATATAGCTCGCCAGCGCCTTCTCCGTCAGCTCCTGGCGCAGGAGCACCTCGTTGCCCACGACGATGCCGCGCAGGCTACCCGCGTCGCGTTTCGCCGCCGCCAGGGCGAGTTCCACTTCGCGTTCGTTGGCGGCCAGGTCGCGGCCCAGCCAGATGCCCATGAGTACCTTCATGCCGTAGCGGCCGGCCATGTCGGGCACGGCGCCAAGCCCCTGGCTCATCGAGTACGTGCGCACGCAATCGAACCGGGTCGACAGGACCTTGAGGTCGGCGTCGATCCGTTCGGGCGAAATGAAGGCGTGCGGGTCGAACGGTGTTTCACCGTCGAACCGGAAGGGGGCGTACGACACGCAGGCGATCTTCGCGGTAGGCGAATCCGGCAAATCCACCGGCCGGCCCAGCAGCCACCAGTACGCCGCGCCAAAGGCGGCGGCGATGACGAGGACGATCCATGCGAGCGGGCGCGCGAACCGCGCGTACGGGGTGTGGGGCGTCATGCCGTTCCAGTCGGGAGCAGAAAGTGAGCGCGGCAAGCTTAGCGGGCGGCGCCCCCGAGGGCGAATGCCTCCCGCGCGGGTCGTTCATCCGGCTTGCGCCCGGTATTCCCTACAATTGCCAGGGTATGTATTCGTAAAGGAAGACCCGATGATGGCTGCTCCGGCACCGCGACGCACCCGCCGCTCCCTCCGGGCCCTGGCCTGTCTCGCCCTCGCCATCAGCGGCTTCGTTGCCGCCCCCGCCCCCGCCGCCACGGCTGCGGGGACGGATACCGAGCGTGCCCGCTTCCGCCAGGCCTACGCCGTGGCACAGCAGCAGGGTGGCGAGGCGTGGCGCGCCCAGGCGACGGGGCTGGAGAGCTACGTGCTGTTTCCCTACCTGGAGGCGGCGGCGCTGGAACACGATCTGCGTACGCTCGACCGCGCGCGCGTGGACGCCTACCTCGCGCGATATCCGGGCCTGATTCCCGCCGCCGACCTCCGCCGCGACTTCCTGGGTGAACTCGCCCGGCGCAAGGACTGGACCACATTCAGCGCGATGTACCAGCCCGGGCTGGGCGACAATTTGAGTTGTTTCGCATTGCAGGCGAAGCTCGCGCGCAACGAGCCGCTGATTTTCGAAAGCGACTTCGCCGCATTGTGGAAAAAACCGAGCCTGCCCGACGCGTGCGATCCCGTCATCGCCGCCGCACATGACCAGGGACTGCTCACCAGCGAGCGCGTGTGGTCGCGCATCGACGCCGCCGCCGATGCCGGCAAGGGCGGCACCGTTGCGTCCCTGGCACCGTGGCTGCCACCGACGGACGCTCCCGCCGCACAACGCATCGGCCAGGCCCTGAACGACCCCGCCAGCGCCCTTCGCGAAGCCTCCACCTGGCCGGATACGCCCCGTCACCGCCAGGCGCTGACCCTGGCGCTGCAGCGCATGGCGCGAAAGCAGTCCACGGTCGCGGATACCGCGTGGCAATCGCTCAAGCCGCGCTTCACTCTCAGCGAGCAGCAGCGTGGCGCGGTGGAGAATGCCCTGGCATTGTTCCACGCCACGGATTTCGACGAATCGGCGCTCGACCGCCTCGCGGCCCTTCCCCCGGGCGCGCAGACCGACGCCACCCGCGAATGGCGCGTGCGCGTGGCCCTCGCCCGGCAGGACTGGACGGCGGCGCTGGCCGCGATGGATGCACTCGGCGAATCGCAAAAAGACGACGGCGAGTGGCGTTATTTCCGCGCGTTCGTACTCGCGAAACTCGGCCGGCAGGCCGAGGCGCAGGCGCTGTACCGTGCGGTGGCCCAGGAGGCCACCTATTTCGGCTTCCTCGCCGCCGACCGGGTCGACGCCGCTTACGCCATCTGCCCCTCGAGCATGGCGACGGACGAAACCCGCGAAGCCGCGCTGCTTTCGGATCCGGGCCTCGATCGCGCTTTCGAGCTCTATGCCGTGGGCTTGCAGAAGCTCGCACGGCGCGAATGGACGGCGGCGCTCACCAGCCGCGACGCGGACACCAGACGCCTTGCCGCCGACCTCGCTTTCCGCAAGGGCTGGTACGACCGCGCCGTGTTCGGGCTGTCGTCCGGCGATGCACTGCGCCTTTACGAGCAGCGCTTTCCGCTGGCGCGCCAGGACGGCGTGGTGGAGCAGTCCAGCCAGGCCGGCATCGAGGCGCCGTGGGCGTACGCGATCATCCGCGCGGAAAGTGCCTGGATGAGCGACGCCCGCTCCGGCGCCGACGCACGTGGCCTCATGCAGCTGCTTCCGACCACGGCGGCACTGGTGGCGAAGCGCAACGGCCTTTCCTGGGGCGGCGGCGAAAGCCTCTACGAGCCGGCAACCAATATCGTCCTGGGCACGCGTTACCTTGCGCAGATGGCGGCCCGCTACAGCGGCGCGCCCTGGCTCGCCAGCGCCGCCTACAACGCCGGCCCGAACAAGGTCGACCAATGGGTGGAAGCACGGGGCACCCTGGAGCCCGACCTCTTCGTGGCCAGCATTCCATACAAGGAAACCCGCGAGTATGTCGCCCGTGTGATGGCCTTCGCCGTCATCTACGACTGGCGCCTCAACGGCAATGCGCTGTCCATCGCCAGCCGGATGACGCCATTCGGCAACGTGTACGCATTGCCGAATGGCGGAGCGGTGCGCAAGCCGGTGACCTGCCCCGCGCCCGCGGTGGCGAAGCCGACGCCGCCCACGACGCCAGCCGTTTTGCAGCCGGCGCCGGCCGAGGCCTCGTCGGCGCCCACCCCGCAGGAACCCAGGCAGTGACCCGCTTGGCGGCGGCACGGAAGGGGCCTACGCTGCTCGCATGAAAGCACAGCGCATCGTCATCCTCGGCGGCACCGGGTTCCTCGGCGGCAGCCTCGTGCCCCGGCTGGCCGCCGACGGACACCGCCTGCTGCTGCTTTCACGCAACCGCGAGGCACACCGGCAGCGCGCCGTGGGACGAAACGTCACCGTCGTAAGCGCCGACGTCTATGATCCGCCGAGCCTGCGCCGGCACATCGCCGATGCGGATGCCGTCATCCACCTCGTGGGCATCCTCAACGAAAGCGGCCGGAAAACCTTTCAGCGCGTGCATGTGGACCTGGTACGCCTCGTCGTGGAAGCCTGTCGCGACAGCGGCGTACATCGCCTGCATCTCATGAGTTCGCTGAAAGCCGGTCAGGGATCATCCGCCTACCTGCGTTCGCGTGGCGAAGCGGAGGCGCTGGTGAAGGCATCCACGCTGGACTGGACCATCTACGAACCCAGCACCATTTTCGGGCCGGGCGATGGCCTCGTCACGCGCTTCGACGGCCTGTTGCGCATCGCCCCCATCGTGCCGCTCCCGCGCCCCCGGGCGAAGATGGCGCCGGTCTACGTCGGCGACGTCGCGGAAGCGATCGCACGCGCCGTCACCGATCCGTCGTCCGTGCTGCGCACGTACGAACTGTATGGCCCGGAGACGTGGTCCCTGATCGACATCGTGCGGGGCATCCGCGACGCACGTGGCCGGTACCGCCTGGTGTTGCCCATGCCCGATACGCTCGGCCGCCTGCAGGCGCAGATCGCGCAGTTCGCCCCCGGCAAACCCTTCACGCCGGACAACTTCCGCTCGCTGCTGACGGACTCGGTGGGTCAGGTCGACGGCCTCGCCCAACTCGGGATCCAGCCGCAGCGACTCTCTGCCTGGCTGCCCCGCCTGCTCGGCCCATCCGTGCGCCAGCGTCGTCTCGACGAAGCTCGCGCCCGGCGCCGTACCTGAAGACACCTATGGATATCTATCTTGTTGGCGGCGCCGTCCGCGACACGCTGCTGGGCCGCCCCGTGATCGACCGCGACTGGGTCGTGGTGGGCGCCACGCCCGAAGACATGCTCGCCGCCGGTTACCGCCCGGTTGGCAAGGATTTCCCGGTCTTCCTGCATGGACAGACCAAGGAGGAGTACGCGCTCGCGCGCACCGAACGCAAGACGGGCCGCGGCTACCACGGCTTCGCCTTCCATGCCGATCCATCGGTGACGGTGGAGCAGGACCTGGAGCGGCGCGACCTTACCATCAACGCCATCGCGCAGCATGAAGACGGCACCCTCGTGGATCCCTTTGGCGGTGTGCGCGACATCGAGACGCGGACGTTGCGGCACGTGTCCGACGCTTTTGCGGAGGATCCCGTACGGCTATTGCGCGTGGCCCGTTTCGCGGCACGCTACGCGCCGTTGGGTTTCAGCGTGGCGGACGAGACCATGGCGCTCATGCGGCGCATGGTGGAGGACGGTGAAGTCGATCATCTCGTTCCCGAGCGCGTATGGGCGGAAACGCGCAAGGCGCTGTCGGAGCCGATGCCGTCGGCCTTCCTGCGCGTGCTGCGCGAGAGTGGCGCGCTGCGCGTGCTGTTCCCCGAAGTGGATGCGCTCTACGGCGTGCCGCAGCGACCGGAGTTTCATCCCGAAGTCGACACCGGCGTCCATGTGGAACTGGTGGCCGATGCCGCCGCGAAGCTCGCGCCCGGCGACGCGCTCGTTGGCTGGTGCGCGCTGACCCACGACCTCGGCAAGGCGCTGACTCCGGCCGATGTGTTGCCCCGGCACATCATGCACGAGCAGCGAGGCATCGAGCCGGTGCGTGCGATCTCGGCGCGGCTGAAGGTACCGGTGGAATACGCCTTCATGGCGGAGATGGTCTGCAAGCACCATCTCAATGCGCACATGGCGCTGGAGCTGAAGCCTGCGACGATCCTGCGCCTGTTCGAAGGCCTGGACGCATTGCGCCGTCCCGCGCGACTGGAGACCTTCCTGCTTACGTGCATGGCCGACAAGCGCGGGCGCCTCGGCAGCGAGGATGCGGACTATCCGCAGGCGGATTTCCTGCGCGCCTGCCGCGAGGGCGCTGCGGCGATCACGTCGCAGCCGTTCGTGGAGAAGGGTTTGCAGGGGCCGGCGATCGGCGAGGCGATGAAGAAGGCGCAGGTACAGGCAATTACCCAAGTGCCGAGGCCCTCGTAGGAGCGCGCTTGCGCGTTTATGCCCGCGTCGGGTACGACATTTTTTGAGGCCTTGAGCAACAGGGCCTGCTGTTCTTCGCGAAAAACTGTCGCGCGCAGGGCGCGCTCCTACAGTTGTGGCGGCAGTGCTTTTACAACCGCGAGCCCCGGTCGGCCGCCATGACATCCGCCGGCAGCGCCGCCGCGTCGATCCCCTTGGCGAACATCATCACCTGGAAGCGTTCGCCCATCTGCTCGGGTAGCGTGAGCTTCTTCACTTCCTGCGCCAGGCGATAGCGCGCCGCTTCGTCCTCCAGCGCGAGGTAGTCGCTCTCGAAAAATTCCTGCATGCCGGTAGCTAGCAGGAACTGCGCCTGCGGCATGTACGCGGCTACGCCGAATCCGGCACTGTTGCCGGCCTCTGCCAGCGCGGTGAAATCCACCGACGCGGTGAGGTCCTGCAGACCGGGAAGGTGGAAGGCGTCGCCATGCGTACGATGCCGGTAGAAGGCGCGCAGGGTGCCGTCGGTGCGCTCGGGCAGGTAGAACTCGCCGCGCGTATAGCCGTAGTCGGCGAATATCATCGCGCCGCGACGCAGGGTGCCGGCCACCGCCTGCAGCCAGTACGGCAACTGCGGCAGGATCTCACTGCGATATCCCGCTTCGAACTCGCGGCCGAGGTCACGTTCGACATGGCGCACGGCGCCGCCCACCAGGGTATCGGCGGGACGGTCACTGCGCGCGAAGCTCCCGTTACCGTCGAGGATCACGTGCTCTTCATAGACCTCGCCGTCGCGCGTGGTGAAGCGCGTGGTCGGCAGCGCGTCGATCACTTCGTTCGCGAACAGCACGCCGTCCCATTCCGTTTCCAGCGGCCCATCGAGCCAGACCGCGCGAGCGAACAGCCCGGCAGGCAATGCCGCGCGCAAGCGTTCCCGCTGGCGTTCGCGCAGGTCCGCGCTCGGCTCCAGGATCATGAAGCGGCGCGGTGCCCGTCCTGCGGCATCCAGCGCCAGCAGCGCGGCTTCGGCGAAGGCGCCGGTGCCGCCGCCGAGTTCGAGGAAGTCCGCATCGGGCCCCAGCGAAGCCAGCACCGGCTCGAACGCACGTGCCATGCAACGGGCGAAAAGCGTGCCCAGTTCGGGCGCCGTGACGAAATCGCCTTCGGCGCCAAACTTGGCCTTCCCGGCGCTGTAATAGCCGAGGCCGGGGGTATAGAGGCAGCGCTCCATGAAACGCGAGAATGGCATCGGCCCGCGGGCGGCGATCTCCTCGCGCAGCAGGCTCGCGAGGTGGTCGGAATGAGCGCGCTCGTCGGCGCCGGGTTCGGGAAGCTTCGCGTTCATGCCGTGCGTGTTCGGGATTGAGCCCGCAGGATAACGGATCGCGATCAGAAATCCTGCTGAAGGGACAGGAACAGGCCCCGGCGTGGTCCGAACTGGGGTGCGCCCACGCCGATGCCCGAGCCGTCGCGGATCTCGTAAGTACGGTCGAGCGCGTTCACCAGGGCCAGCTGCGCGTGCGTGGCGCCCTCAGGCATGAGGTGGAAATCGTGCGACACGCTGAGGTTCAACTGGAAGTACGAGGGCATCGTGTCGCCGTTCGGCACCAGCCCGTCGCGGCGCAGGCCCGAACCGAACAGATAATCCGCGCCGACGCGCGTCGCATCGTCGAAGGCATAGCTGATGCCACCCGAGGAGGTGTACTTCTGGTCGTGGTCCAGGTGGATGAAATGGTCCTGGATGTAGGCGAGGTCGTCCGGATCGAAGTTGTACTGGCCGGTGATGATGCGCTTGCCCACCGAACGGTTGTACGCGAAGTTGAAGTACGCGGTGAGCGCGCCACCGTCGTAGTTCAGGGTGAACTCGTCGCCCTTTACCTTGCCCTGGTCGTAGTTGAAGGTGGAATAGACCAGCGCGGTGCCGAACTGGCCTTCGTCCTGGATGCGGGACACGCGGCGATAGTAGCTGTCGAGGCCCACCGTCCACTCACTGCCGAGCTTCTGCGAGATGCCGATGTCGTAATAGCTGGAGCGCTCCGCCAGGGGCGTGTCGTTGCCTTCGCCCGGCAAGGCATTGGTCGTGCCGGCGAACTTCCCGATCGACGTTGGGCTGATCATCTCCGACGCCGGCGGCGTGAAGTAGCGCGAGTACCCCGCGTGGATCGTGGTGCTGTCGGTCGGCTGGTAGACAACGCCCACGCGCGGGCTGAGCTGGCTTTCCGGGCGAAAGGCGTCATAGCGGTCGGCGCGCGCGCCATAGTTCACCGTCCACTTCTCGCCGATGCTCCACTCGTCCTGCAGGTAGAGCGCATAGGTGTGAGCGACGATCCGGCTGGCATCCACGATATTGAGTGGCGTGGTCGAGGCCTGATTGCCGTCGCCATCTGCGGGGAAGACCAGCGCATCGTTGGTCGCCGTGGCCCTTTCGAACGAGGCATACATGCCGTAGCGCAAGGTGTGGCTGTCGCCAAGCGGCGTCGAGAAATCCGCCTGCAGCGTGCTCGCGCGATTGGCCCGGCGGACGTCGGATGCGACACCATTGAACATCAGGTCGCCGATGTCATCGGGCGTGAAATCCAGACTGCTGTAGCGCTGTCCCGCCGACACCTGGTAAGCCGTACTGCCAAGCTTGCCCTGCAGGCTGAGGATGCCGAAGCGGGTCTTCTCGCGCTGGCGTTCATCCAGCTGCGCCGAGTCGAAGTTGGTCACATCGAGATAACCGAACTCCGGCGCCTGCCCGGGATTGTTCGGGATCTCGAAGCGGTTGTTGGTGGCGCCGAACAGGAAGCTGAGGCGCGTGTCGTTGTCGATCAGGTAAGAGATATCGCCGAACGCCTTCACCTGGTTGGTGTGGTCGTGGACCGGCTTGCGGCTGGAGGTCGGGTTCTCGATACCGGCATCGTTCTCGAGATAGTTCGCCGTGAGGAACCAGCTCCAGGCACCGCTGCGGCCGAACAGGGTGGCATTCGGGTTCACCGTGCCGAACTGCCCGCCGGTGATTCCCACGCTGCCGCCCACCCCATCCTTCGACGGCGAGCGGGTGGTGATGTCGACGATGGCCGCCGTGCGTTCGCCGTACTGTGCCGGGAGGGCACCGGTAAGCAGCTTCACGTTCTGGATCATCCGCGCATCGAGGGTCTGGCCAAAGCCTCCGATGCTTTCGGGAATGAGCACCCCATCGATCCGGTACTGCAGGTTCGCGTGGTCGCCGCGCACGTGCAGCTGTCCGTAGGAATCCTGCACCACGCCCGGTGCCTGCAGGATCACCTGGTTGAGCGGTGTGGAATCGCCCAGCGGCAAGGCCTGGATGGTCTGCCGGTCCATCACGTACTGGCTGCTGCCCGTATCGGGCGAAAGGCTGTTGCGCGCCTCATCCAGCCTCGCGGTGACGTCGACGGCGCCCAGGTTCGTGGCTTTTTGCGGGGGAACGTCGCCGGCGTGGGCGGTAGCGGCCGCGAGGGCCAGTGCGATGCAGGACGCGAGGCGAACAGGGGTCATGGGCTCACTTCGTAAAATGTTATAACGTATCAATAAGTGTGAAGGCCGAAGCTTTCACGTTGCTTTCGGCCACCACCGCCCCGGTGCTTCATGGACGAATCACGTGACGGCGGCGACGATGTCCGCGCACCCGCACACGGAGTCAACGACGATGGTAAAACGCGATCCGGCCTCGACGTCAAAGGAGATCGTTCCCGTCACCGCCGACCGCGGCGAAAGCCCCGTGGCGAAGGCGATCCTGGAGTTCGTCAGCCGCATCCCGGACAGCGACATCCCGAGGGCCGGCAAGGGGAACGTCGATGAGGCATGCCGTCGCCTGGCGAGCGCCGCCGCGAACAAGGCCGCGATCACGGCCGGCTCGCTGGCCCTGCCCCCCGGCCCGCTCGGCTGGCTCACCGTGCTGCCCGAGCTGGTTGCCATCTGGCGGATCCAGGGCCAGCTGGTCAGCGATATCGCCTCGGCGTACGGGAAGACGGCGACGCTCGGCCGCGAGCAGATGCTCTGGTGCCTCTTCCGTCACACCGCCGCGCAGGCCTTCCGCGACGTGGCGATCCGCGTGGGCGACCGCCTTGTATTCCGCACCGCCGCCACGAGCGTGCTGCAACATCTCGCCGGACGCATCGGCGTGAGTGTTTCGAAACGAGCGGTCGGCAAGGGCATATCGCGCTGGCTACCGATCGTCGGCGCGCTGGGCGTGGGCGCCTACGCCTACTACGACACGGGCCAGGTGGCGAAAACCGCCATCGACCTGTTCAGCGGCGACGTCCACATCGACGACGGCGATACGCCTGCGGCGAAGAGTAAACGGCGGGCTTCCGGGACTGCCGCAAACCCTGTGGGAGCCAACTCCGTCGGTGATCCGAAGCCGAAGACCTCGGCCCGCAAGGCGGTAGAGAAGGCAATCGCGAAGAAAACTGCTACCCGCAAGGCCGCCAAGAAATCCGCCCCGCGCGCCGCCACCGCGAAGAAAACCGTCGCAAGACGCAAACCCGCGACGTGACGCGCGGCACCGTTTACGGCAAGCTCGTGCGGATCACGAACAGGAGCAAGCCGTGAACCCTTCCCCGGTCATCCTCGTCACCGGCGGCGCGCGCCGCGTGGGTGCCGCGACCGTTCGCCGCCTGCATGCGGCAGGTTGCTCGATCGCCCTGCACTATCGCCATTCCGCCGGCGAAGCCGATGCGCTGGCGGGCGAACTCAACGCCGTGCGCGATGGCAGCGTGGCCACCTTCGCTGCCGCACTCGAAGACGATGCGGCGCTGCACCCGTTGGTCGAATCGGTAGTGCGCAGGTTCGGTCGACTCGACGGCCTGGTGAACAACGCCTCGGCGTTCTATCCGACGCCGATCGGCCAGACCACGGCGGCGCAATGGGATGACCTGTTCGCCGCCAATGCGCGGGCACCGTTCTTTCTCGCCCAGGCGGCCGCACCCGCGTTGCGCGAAGCGAAAGGCGCGATCGTCAGCATCGTCGACATTTACGCGGAACGGCCGCTGGCCGGCCACACCGTCTATTCGATGGCGAAGGCGGCACTCGAAATGCTTACCCTGTCGCTCGCGAAGGAACTGGCACCGGAAGTGCGCGTCAACGCCGTGGCTCCCGGCGCGATCCTCTGGCCATCATCGGGGAAACCGGAGGAAGCCGCCGACGCGCTGATCGCGAAGACCCCGCTCGCCCGCAAGGGCGAGCCCGAGGATGTCGCCGAGGCGGTACGCTGGCTGCTGATGGATGCGCATTACACGACCGGGCAGGTCGTGCGCGTGGATGGCGGCCGGGCCCTTACGATCTGAACCAAGATGCCGTAGGAGCGCGCCCTGCGCGCGACAGCTTTTCGCGAAAGAGCGACAGGCCTTGTCGCTCACGGCCCAGAAGCTGTCGCGCGCAAGGCGCGCTCCTACACAAACAAAGTGGACGGGTCAGTTCTTCGAACGGAACGCCGATTCGAGCAGCGCACGGTCGAAGCCCTGACCCGGATCGCCGTCCTGCGCGTAACGATAAAGCGCGGCGGAGTACACGCCGTGCATCGCCGTCTGGAACAGGCTCAGGGCGATGAGCGCGATCACCGCCACCACGCCCACGGCGACCATCAATGCGATCGACTTCGTCGCGACCGCGGCGAAGAACAGCACGCCGCTGGCGAAGATCAGGCAGACGGTGAGGATGCCACCGGCCAGGCCGATGCCGGCGTTGCCGATCAGGTTCTCGCCCCAGGTCTGCTTAAGCAGCGAGGTGCTGCGCTTCACCGCATCGATCGGACCCACGTCCTGCGCGGCGAGTACCGGCACCACGAGGAACGTGGCCACTGTCCAGCCAAGACCGAGCAGGCCCACGACGATGCGACCGACGAAGCCGAGGCGTTCCTGCAGGGCGCGCAGGATCATGCCCACCGTCGCGGCGATGAGGGCGTAGCCGATGATGTTCGGCAGCTTGGCCATGGCGGTACGGAGGCCATCGCCCAGGGTGGGGTTGCCGCCGCTAAGGCGAATCATGGCTGCCGAAGCGAGTGCGACGTTGAAGAAGATCACCACGCCGTATTGCACGAAGTAGAACAGGAAGCTCACCAGCAAGAACAGCGGCGAGACATGCTGGCGCTGGCCTTCGAGATCCACGTGGTGGTGTGCGAACAGCGTATACACCGGCCACGCGAACGTGGCGACCACGATCAGCGATGCCAGGCCGGCCAGCAACGGAAAGAGCATCAGCTCCTTGTCCTGGCGGAGGATGGTGGCGCTGGCCTTCATCAGCGCCCAACTGCGTCCGAACTTACCCATTTCCTTGTATCCCCGTGGTCCGATGTGGGAGGCGTTGTAGCATCTTGGACCCGCCCCCGCCAGTTACCCGCAGGAGCGCGCCTTGCGTGCGACATGTTTTGAGGCGGTGCCTTGGAGTTGGCGCGCTAACGTCGTGACTGGGGCGAAGAACTGTCGCGCGCAGGGCGCGCTCCTACGACCAGCGAGCACGGCTCGTCCACGGCGAGCGGTTCGCTTTCCGCCGGGAACGCCGCCCAGAGCTCAGCCATCGTGTGGCCGCTGACGGGATGGCGCAGGCCGGGCGCGATATCCGCCATCGGCTTCAGCACGAAGGCGTGGCGCAGTTCGCCGCGAGGGATCTGGAGATGGCCCTCGCCACTCAGCACAAGGTCGTCGTAGAGGACGATGTCGACGTCCAGCGTACGGCTGGCGAAGCGCTCGCCGCCGCGAATGCGGCCGTGGCGATCTTCCAGTGCGTGCAGCCAGTCGTTGAGCGCCTCTGGTGCCAGGTCGCTGTCCAGGCCCACGGCGAGATTGAGGAAATCCGGACCATCGAAACCCACGGCCGCGCTGCGATACACCGGCGACACGTCCAGCGCACCGAAACGGACGCGCAGTTCGGCCACGGCGAGGCCGAGCCATCGCCCGGCGTCGATATTGGAGCCCAGGCTAAGGTAAGCGCGACCCACGTCAGGCATCTGCCGCGACGGCATGACGCAGCCCGGCGACTACCTCGCGCACGTCGCCGCCCGACGGCTGCTGGAACGGACGCAGCCCGAACTCGGGAAGGATCGCGATGAGGTGGTCGAAGATGTCGGCCTGGATGCGCTCGTAGTCGAGCCAGGCCACCGTATTCGTGAAGCAATAGACTTCCAGCGGAATACCCTGCGCCCCGGGATCGCGCATGCGGACCATGCGGGTCATCCGCTCGTGCACGTCGGGGTGGGCCATGAGGTACGCCTCCGCATAAGCGCGGAACGCGCCGATATTGGTCTGCCGACGCCGGTTCACCGCCAACTTGCCGGGCTCGCCCAGCGCTTCGTTCCAACGCCGGATGTCCTCGCGCTTGCGTTCGAGATAAGCCTTCAGGAGATGCACGCGTCCGAACCGTTCGATCTCTTCCTCTTCCAGGAAACGCACGCACGCCGCGTCCACGAACAGTTCCCGCTTGATCCGGCGCCCGCCGGATTCGGCCATGCCGCGCCAGTTCTGGAACGATTCCGAAATCAGCTTCCAGGTCGGCACCGTGACGATCGTGCGGTCGAAATTGCGCACCTTCACCGTATGCAGCGTGATGTCGATGACGTCGCCGTCGACACCCGCGGACGACATGGTGATCCAGTCGCCGACGTGCAGCATGTCGTTGGTACTCAGCTGGATGCCGGCCACGAAGCCGAGGATGGTGTCCTTGAAGACCAGCAGCAGCACCGCCGACATGGCGCCGATGCCCGAGAGCAGCAGTCCGATGCTCTGGTGCGTGAGCTTGGTGATCACCAGCACCAGCGCGACGATCCACAGCGCCATCTGCAGCAGCTGTACGACACCCTTGATCGAACGCTTGCCCGCGGGCGTGGCGCTGTACAGCGATTCGAACGCTAGCAGCGCACGGCCCATCGCCGAGATCACGCAGACGATGATCCAGCACACGGCGAGGTTGCGCACGAAGGCGCCCATGCCATCGTCGACCGGCAGCAGGAGTTCGATGCCGTAGTACACGACGATGCCGGGAAGCATCCGCGCGAGCCAGCGGAAGCTCCCGAATTCATAGAGCGCATCGTCCCAGCGCCATTGCGTGTGCCGGGTGGCCGCACGCACCACGCGATGCAGGAACAGGCGGCCTAGCAGGTCAACAAGCCAGGCCATGACGACCAGCCCTGCGACGAGTACCCATCGTCGCAGCACCGGCGATGGGACGACTTCGTCGAAAAGGGCCTGGATATGCTGCGGCTCGATCATGCCGGCCGCGTGCCGCGTTCGATGCGCACGCCCACCGCGCGGGCGCCACGAACGGCTCCGGGCTTGGAGAGCTTCAGCCGCACCCAGGCCACGCCGAACTCCTCGCGCACGATGTCCGCGCAGCGCTCGGCAAGCGTCTCGACGAGGCCGAAGCTGGAGCCTTCCACGTACGCCTGGAGACGCTTGGAGATCGACTTGTAATTGAGCGTGTCGGCGATGTCGTCGCTGGCAGCCGGGCGGCGGTTGTCGAACGCCATTTCGAGGTCGAACGACAGCGTCTGCCGGATCCGGCGTTCCCAGTCGTAGATGCCGATGACCGCGTCGATGCGCAGGTCTTCGATGAAGACGATGTCCATGGAGGTATGGCGGTGGAGAGGGGTTACAGGGTCGACGACGAAAGACGATTGCGCAAGCGGCCCCCATCAGGCCGCCGGCAGGGTCTCGAGGTTCCAGCGTGGGAACACCTGGATGGTTTCGTCCTGGTGCTGGCCCGAGGCCAGGCGGATGGCGCCGGCAAGGGCGATCATCGCGCCGTTGTCGGTGCAGAACGCCAGGCGAGGGAAGTAGACCCGGAAGCCTCCGGCCGCGCCCGCCTGCGCCAGTTGTTCGCGCAGACGCTTGTTCGCGCCCACGCCCCCGGCGATCACCAGCCGCTTCGCCCCGGTGGCGTCCAGCGCGCGACGGCACTTGATCGCCAGGGTGTCGACGATGGCCTCCTCGAAACCACGCGCTATGTCGGCCCGGGTCTGCTCGCTCTTGTCCGAGGCCTGCCACGCCAACAGCACCTGGGTTTTCAGCCCGGAAAAGCTGAAATCCAGCCCGGGGCGGCCGACCATCGGACGGGAGAAGCGGAAGCGGCCCGGCGTACCCTGCTCGGCCAGTTTCGCCAGCGCCGGGCCGCCCGGATAGGGAAGGCCCATGAGCTTGGCGGTCTTGTCGAAGGCCTCGCCCGCGGCGTCGTCCAGAGTGTCGCCAAGGACCCGGTACTGACCGATGGCCTTGACCTCCACCAGCATCGAGTGCCCGCCCGACACGAGCAGCGCCACGAAGGGCGGCTCAGGGGGATCGTCTTCGAGCAGCGGCGCCAGCAGGTGGCCTTCCATGTGGTGCACGCCGATGGCCGGGACACCCAGGGCCCACGCCATGGCCCGCGCCGCGGACGCGCCTACCAGCAATGCGCCGACCAGCCCCGGGCCCGCCGTATAGGCCACGCCACCGAGGTCGGCCGTGGTCATGCCGGCAGCCTTCAGGGTTTCCCTGACCAGGGGCAGCAGCTTGCGCACGTGGTCGCGACTGGCCAATTCGGGCACCACGCCGCCGTACTCGGCGTGCAGGGCGATCTGGCTGAAAAGCGCATGGGACAGCAGACCGCGGCCGGGCTGGTCAGGATCCCAGCGCAGCAGGGCCACACCCGTCTCGTCACAGGACGTTTCCACGCCCAAAACGGGCTTTGAATTTCTCATCTCGATCACGTTATAATCCACGGCTCACCCGGATTCACGGGTCAGTTTAAACAAGTGGAGTTTCCATGCCGAGCGTTAAAGTCCGCGAGAACGAGCCGTTTGAGCTTGCCCTTCGCCGCTTCAAGCGTACGTGCGAGAAGGCTGGCGTGCTGGCCGAAACGCGCAAGCGCGAATTTTACGAAAAGCCGACCCAGGAGCGTAAGCGCAAGCGCGCCGCTGCTGTGAAGCGCCATCTGCGCCGTCTGTCCCGCGACACGACGCGCCGGACCCGCATGTACTGATTCACCATCCGGCCTCATGGCCGGCATGGTAGCGCGGCTGGCGCGTTCGCGCAGCCACCGCGATCAGGCGGAAATCCCGAGCCGGCTTTGCCAAAAGGCGAAGCCGGCTTTTCGTCGTCCCGGAGAAAAAAGCATGAGCCTCAAGGCAAAGATCACCGAAGACATGAAGGCCGCCATGAAGGGCGGGGAGAAGGGCCGCCTGGGCGTGATCCGCCTGGTCCAGGCCCAGATCAAGCAGCGCGAGGTCGATGAACGGATCGAGCTGGACGACGCCCAGGTGCTGGCCGTGCTCGAGAAGATGCAGAAGCAGCGCCGCGACTCCATCGAGCAGTACGACAAGGCCGGCCGCACGGACCTGGCCGACATCGAGCGCTACGAAATGGGCGTCATCGACGGCTACCTGCCGGCCAAGCTTGGCGAGGCCGAACTGGCCGCCATCATCGACTCGGCCATCATCGAGTCCGGCGCCACCACGGCCCGCGACATGGGCAAGGTGGTCGCGCTGGTGAAGGAAAAGGCCGCCGGCCGCGCCGACATGGCCGCCGTGGCGGGCAAGGTGAAGGCCAAGCTGAGCTGAGCTTCCGTGTAGGAGCGCGCAGGGCGCGCTCCTACAACGCTTCACGGCTCTCCGACACCCTGCCCAGCATCCTCCCCCGCGCCCAAGGAGGAATACCCATGCTCAAGTACGCCATCATCTTCGGCCTGATCGCCCTGGTCACCGGCGCGCTCGGCTTCAGCCGGGTATCCGGCGTGGCCGCCACCATCGCCAAGGTCTGCTTCGCCATCTTCCTGATCCTGTTCGTGATCGCGATCCTGGCCGTGATCGGCGTCTTCAAGATGGCCTTCTGACGACCTCCCGGACTCCTTACGGAAGCGGATGCATGGCATCCTAGGGGACTGATGCGTGGCCGAATTCCCGACAACTTCATCGATGAACTGCTGACCCGCGTCGACATCGTCGACGTGATCGAGCGGCGCGTGCCGTTGAAGAAGGCCGGCCGTGAATGGACGGCATGCTGCCCCTTCCATAACGAACGCTCGCCATCGTTCTACGTGAGCCCGCAGAAACAGTTCTTCCACTGCTTCGGCTGCGGTGCCCACGGCAGCGCCATCAAGTTCATCATGGACTACGACCGGCTGGAGTTTCCCGACGCCATCGAGGAACTGGCGCAATCGGCCGGCATGAAGGTGCCGTACGAGGGCGGCCGCGACGACAAGCCGCGCGAGGATCGCAGCGACCTCTACAGTCTCCTCGACGACGCCGCCTCCTTCTACCAGCGTGAGTTGGGCACCAGCCCCGAGGCCAGCGCCTATATCGACCACCGCGGCCTCGACGACGAGATCGTGAAGCGCTTCCGCATCGGCTGGGCGCCCGCCGGCTTCGACGGGGTGATGAAGGCGCTCGGCACGAGCGACCGCCGGCGCCAGCTGCTCAACGAAGCCGGTATGGTCGCCAGCAATGAGCGCGGCAACCGCTACGACCGGTTCCGCGAACGGGTGATGTTTCCCATCCTCGACCGGCGCGGCCGCGTCATCGCGTTCGGCGGCCGTGTGCTCTCGCCGGAACAGAGCCCCAAGTACCTCAACTCGCCCGAAACAGCCTTGTTCCACAAGGGCCGGGAACTGTTCGCCCTGTGGCAGGTGAAGCAGGCCCACCAGCACCTCACCCGGATCATGGTGGTGGAGGGCTACATGGACGTCATCGCGCTGCACCAGGCAGGGCTGCCGATCGCCGTGGCCACGCTGGGCACCGCGACCACGCCTGAGCATGCGGAGGTGCTGTTCCGGGCCGCACCCGACGTGTATTTCTGCTTCGACGGCGATCGTGCCGGCCGCCAGGCCGCATGGCGCGCACTGGAATCGATCGTTCCGCGCATGCGCGACGGCCGCCAGGCGCACTTCCTGTTCCTGCCCGACGGCGAGGATCCGGACACGCTGGTGCGCAAGGAAGGCAAGGACGGCTTCGAACAGCGCATGAAAGACGCCATGCCAATGTCCGAATACTTCTTCGAGGAACTCGGACGCGACGTCGACACCAGCCGGATCGACGGCAAGGCACGCCTGGCCGAGCGCGCCCGGCCCCTCATCGCCAAGCTGCCCGACGGCGCCTTCCGCGACCTCATGGCCCAGGAACTGCAGCGCCGTACCGGTGCGCGGGCCGTGCTGGACGCCGAGCCTGAGCCGGCACGCAGGGCGCCCGCCCGTCCCGCCAACGTGCAGCGCAGCCTCGTGCGCAGCGCCATCACCCTCCTCCTGGCCCAGCCTGCACTGGCCGACGACGTCGAGCCGCCCTATCCCTTCCTGCGCCTGGACCGGCCGGGCGTGGGCCTGCTCGCGGAGCTGATCGACGTGGCCAGGGCCCGCCCGGGGATCAATCCGGCGGTGCTCGTTGAGCATTTCCTTGATCGGCCCGAGTACACCTCGCTGCAGAAGCTGATGCAGGCCGAGGTGATCGGCGAAGCGGAGATGCAGCGCGTGGAGTTCCTTGACGCCCTGGCCCAGATGCAGCGCCAGGTGACGATGCAGCGCCGTGAATTCCTCATCGCCCGCAGCCGTGAGGGCGTGCTCGACGACACCGAGAAGGCGGAGCTTCGCGTGCTGCTCGCGGCCCGCGCCGCACCTGCCCCGGCGGAGGGCGAATGATGCGCCACACCGCGTTCATAACGCGATCCATGGGATCATCCCGCCTTCGTGCATCCAAAGGACCGGCCAAGCCCGGAATCGTGCGCCACTGATGGACCTGCTCAACGACCTCGTCGATTTCTTCGGAAGGAATGGCTATCTCGCCGTCTTCTTCGCGCTGATGCTCTGTGGTGCCGGCATTCCCCTGCCCGAGGACATCAGCCTGGTCGCTGGCGGCATCATCACCGGCCTGGGTTATGGCGACGTGCACACCATGGTCGGCGTCGGCATGGCCGGCGTGCTGGTGGGCGATTCCACGATGTTCCTGCTCGGCCGCCACTTCGGCGGGCGGATCATGAGCTGGCGCCTCGTCGCGCGGTTGCTCACCCCCGAGCGCTACGCCAAGGTGCAGGAGAAGTTCGAGCGCTACGGGAACCGCATGATGTTCGTGGCGCGCTTCCTGCCTGGCATGCGCACCGCCGTTTTCATCACCGCCGGCGCCACCCATCGGGTGGGCTTCTTCCGCTTCCTGCTCCTCGACGGCCTCGCCGCCGCCATCAGCGTGCCGATCTGGGTCTACCTGGGTTACTTCGGCGCGCACAACCACGAGTGGCTGGCGATGTGGATCCACCGCGGACAGACCGGCGTGTGGCTGGCCATCGTTGCCGCCGTCGCGGCGTTGGGGTTCATCTGGTGGCGCAAGCGGAAGACGGCCAGGGACTGCTGAACGGAAGTCGCCGGGCCAGCGACTCTACCCCGCACTACCTAGTTCGGCGGAAAGCCAGGCCTTGAACCATCCCGTCTCCTCCCGCGACTCCGCCTCGCGCGACACCGCCAGGTAATACGTGTGCTGCAACGGCACCTCCAGGCGGAACGGCTCGGCGAGGCGGCCAGCGGCGAGGTCGTAGGCCACCAGCAGCTCCTGCGCCAGGGCCACGCCCTGACCCTCGATCGCCGCCTGCAACATCATCGTGCCGTCGCCGAAGCCCATTTCGCGGGACACGGGGCCCGGGGCGACGCCCGCGCGCTCGAACCACTGGTCCCAGCCGATGGCTGGCGCGGCTCGGCGCCCGGGGCGTTCGTGCAGGAGCATCTGCGTCGGCAGGTCCTCCGGGCCACGCAATTGACCGGCGAGACCAGGCGCGCAAACGGGGGTGTACCGGCTGACGGCAAGGATCGACTGCTCCATCCCCTCGCCCAACCGGTCGTCCACGGCCAGATCCCAGCCACCACCCTCCCCACCGTCGGTAACCACCTCGACGGCGATGTCCGGGTGCTTCGCAAAAAAGCGGAAGAGCCGCGGCACCAGCCATTTCGTACCGAAAGTGGGCGGCACGGAGACCCGCAATGAGGCGCTTCGCTGGCCCCGCACCTGGTCGGTGGCTTGCTGCAGTGCACGAAAAGCGTCCCGGATGCGGGGAAAATAGTTCTCTCCCGCTGCCGTCAATCTCAGTCGATTGTTGCGACGCACAAACAACGGCGTACCCAGGTAGGTTTCCAGCAGTTTGACCTGAGCGCTCACCGCGGCGGGGGTCAGCGACAATTCTTCAGCGGCCTTAGTGAAGCTGGAATGCTGCGCTGCAAGCTCGAACACGCGCACGGCGTTGAGGGGTAGCGAGCGCTTCATGGCAAGGTCATCAAGAAAAATTTGGGGAAGGCACGAAGAAATTCTAGTTTGCCTGTCCCGGGCGGCCACGCCAAGAATCCGGGCGACCTTGAGCGGATCCTCGATGAACACCCTTACCATCGACACCGGCACCACCAATACCCGCGTCAGCGTATGGCAGGACGGCAGCGTCATCGGCCAGGCGGCACGGCAGGTCGGCGTGCGCGACACGGCGATCACCGGCAGCAAGGCCCGGCTCGAGGAAGGTGTGCGCGAAACGATCGCCGACGCCCTCGCCGCGGCGAACCTGGACGAGGCCGACATCGGCCTTGCCCTGGCCTCCGGCATGATCACCTCGAACATGGGCCTCTGCGAGATTCCGCACGTGGTGGCCGCCGTCGGCATCGACGACCTCGCCGGGGCCATGCGCGAAAGCCACCTGCCCCATGTCTGGCGGGACCCGATCTGGTTCGTGCCCGGCGTCCGCAACGCCGTCGAGCACATCGGCCTGCACAACTGCGAGGCCATGGACATGATGCGCGGCGAGGAGGTGGAGTCCTTCGCGCTGGTCGAGCGCCTCGGCCTCCACGAACCCACCGTCATCGTGCTGCCCGGGTCGCATTCCAAGTTCGTGAGCATCGACGCCGCGCGCCGCATCGAGGGTTGCGTCACCACGCTCGCGGGCGAACTGCTGCACGTGATCTCGCACGACACGATTCTTGCCAGTTCGCTGAAGGAAGGTTTTGCCCAGCGCATCGACGCCGAGATGCTGCTCGCGGGCGCCGCGTCGGCGAACAGGATCGGCCTCGGACGCGCATGTTTCAGCGTGCGCATCCTGGACCAGTTCGCGGTATACGACGCCAATGCGCGCGCGAACTTCCTGCTGGGCGCCGTGCTCGGCTCCGACCTTCTTACCCTCAAGAATTCCAGCGCGATCCGGATGAGCCCGGGCACGCGCTTCGTCGTCAGCGGCAAGCCGATCCTGCGCGAGGCGATCGCCAGGCTGGTGGAAGGCGACGACTTCTTTTCCGGCACCGTCACGGTGCTGGGCGACGACGAGCAACGCGACCTCGCAGGTTACGGCGCCATCGCCGTCGCCCGCCGTCGCGGGCTGGCCGGGTAATGACCATGCGTTTCACGAGGAGCAGCAGATGAAGATCAAGATCGCCCCTGGACTCAAGGCACTCGCGCTGGCGCTGACTCTTTCGGCCTGTTCCCATGGGCCGGGCGACGAGCAGGTGAAGATCGGCTTCGTGGTGAAGCAGCCGGAAGAACCCTGGTTCCAGGACGAATGGAGGTACGCCGAGCAGGCGGCGAAGGAGAAGGGCTTCACCCTGGTGAAGATCGGCGCGCCCGACGGCGGCCAGGTGCTCACCACCATCGACAACCTGAAGGCGCAGCACGCGCAGGGTTTCGTGATCTGCACGCCGGACGTGAAGCTGGGTCCCTCCATCGTCGCCAAGGCGAAGGCCGATGGCCTGAAGCTGATGACCGTGGACGACCGTCTGGTCGACGGTGCCGGCAACCCTATCGACTCCGTGCCGCATATGGGTATCTCGGCCTCGAAGATCGGTGAGCAGGTCGGTCAGGCCATCGCTGACGAGATGAAGGCGCGCGGTTGGAAGCCGGAGGAGACCGGTGCGCTGCGCATTTCCTACGACCAGCTGCCCACGGCACGCGATCGCACGAACGGCGCCGTCACCACGCTGACCGCGGCAGGCTTCCCGGCGGCCAACATCGTCAACGCCCCCCAGGCCAAGACCGATACCGAAAACGCGTTCAACGCCGCGAACATCGCGATCACTCAGCACCCGAATTACAAGCACTGGGTGGCGTTCGGCCTGAACGACGAAGCCGTGCTCGGCGCCGTGCGCGCCGCTGAGGGTCGTGGCTTCAACGCGGACAACGTCATCGGCGTCGGCATCGGCGGCAGCAAGTCCGCACTCAACGAGTTCTCCAAGGCGCAATCCACCGGCTTCTTCGGCAGCATGCTCATCAGCCCGAGACGCCATGGTTACGAAACCTCGGTGAACATGTACGAGTGGATCAAGAACGACAAGGCGCCGCCGCCGCTCACCCTCACGACCGGCAAGCTGATCACGCGTGCCAACGCGGACGAAATCCGCAAGGAAATGGGGCTTTGACCATGGCCGGAGCGCCGCGCCTCGAGTTCCGCCACATCGGGAAGACGTTTCCCGGCGTACGGGCACTCGGCGACGTCGGCTTCCAGGTGCGTGCGGGCAGCGTGCACGGCCTGCTCGGCGAGAACGGCGCGGGCAAGTCCACGATGATGAAGATTCTCGGCGGGGAGTACATCCCCGACGAGGGCGAAGTGGCCATCGACGGCCAGGTCATGCATTTCCGCCAGGCGGCGGACGCCATCGAGGCCGGCGTGGCGGTGATCCACCAGGAACTCCAGTACGTGCCGGAGCTCTCAGTGATGGAGAACCTCCTGCTCGGCCGCCTGCCCACCCGCTTCGGCCTCGTCGATCGGCGCCGCGCCCTGGCCTGGACGCGCGAACGCCTGGATGCGCTGGGTGTCGACCTGGATCCGCGCGCGAAGCTCAAGCAGCTCTCGATCGGCCAGCGACAGATGGTGGAGATCGTGAAGGCGATCCTGCGCGACGCGAAGATCCTCGCGCTCGACGAACCCACAAGTTCGCTCTCGCACCGCGAAACCGACGTACTGTTCCGCCTCGTGCGCGACCTGCGCGCGCAGGGCAAGGCGATGATCTACATCTCGCACCGCATGGACGAGATCTTCGAACTCTGCGACGCGGCGACGATCTTCCGCGACGGCCGCAAGGTGGCCGACTTCGACACGCTCGATGGCGTCACGCGCGACACGCTGGTGCAGCGCATGGTCGGCCGCGAGATCAGCGATATCTTCGGGTACCGCCCGCGCGAGCAGGGCGAGGTACGCCTTTCCGTGAAGGACGTGACAGGCCGTGCCTTGCCGGTACCGATGAGTTTCGACGTGCGCGCGGGCGAGATCGTCGGGTTTTTCGGCCTCGTCGGTGCCGGACGTTCCGAAATCATGCGTGTCGTTTACGGTGCCGATCGCCGCACCGCCGGCGAGGTGAGCGTGGACGGACGGCCGATCAAGCCATCGCACATCCGCGATGCCATCCGCCACGGCCTCGTGCTTTGTCCCGAGGACCGCAAAGAGGAAGGCATCATCGGCGTGCGTTCGGTGTCGGAGAACATCAACATCAGCGCGCGGCGCAACCATCTCACCGCCGGCCTGTTCGTGAACGACCGCATCGAGGCAAGCACGGCGGACAGCTATATCGAGCGCCTGCGCATCCGCACGCCGCATCGTCGCCAGGAGATCCGCCTGCTCTCCGGCGGCAACCAGCAGAAGGCCGTGCTCTCGCGCTGGCTGGCCGAGAAGGACCTGCGCGTGCTGATCGTGGACGAACCCACGCGTGGCATCGACGTCGGGGCGAAGAACGAGATCTACAACGTGCTGTACGAACTCGCCGCGCGCGGCGTGGCCGTGGTAATGGTCTCCAGCGAACTTCCCGAAGTGCTCGGCGTTTCCGATCGCGTGGTCACCATGTGCCACGGCCGCATCACCGCTCAGTTCGACCGCGCCTCGGCCAACGAGGAAAACGTCCTCGCCGCCGCCCTGCCCGAAAGCGCGGGAACCACCCTTCCAAGGAATGCCTGACCCATGACCGAGCCCAACGCCGCCGCCATCGCCGCGACTCGCGAGACGCCCGAGGCTCGCCGTCGCGCCCTGCTCTGGCAGCTTGTCGACGACTACAGCCTGATCGGCATCTTCATCGTGCTGTTCGCCGTGCTCAGCATGACGGTGCAGTACTTCTTCTCGTGGGACAACGTGGTCGGCCTCGCCCTGTCGGTATCGCAGATCGGCATGGTCTCCTGCACCATGATGTTCTGCCTGGCTTCGCGCGACTTCGACCTTTCCGTGGGCTCCACCGTGGCCTTCGCCGGCGTGTTCTGCGCCATCGTGTCCAATGCCACGGGCAGCGTGACGGTGGGCATCGCCTCCGCCATCGTGGCCGGCGCGCTGGTGGGCTTCGTGAACGGCGTGGTGATCGCCAAGCTGAAGATCAACGCGCTGATCACGACACTGGCGACCATGGAAATCGTGCGGGGCCTTGCCTTCATCGCCTCACACGGGCAGGCGGTGGGCGTCAGCAGCGAAGCCTTCTTCACCCTCGGCAGCTCGCAGGTGCTCGGCCTGCCGGTGCCGGTCTGGGTCACCCTCGCCTGCTTCATCGTCTTCGGCGTGCTGCTCAACAAGACGATCTATGGCCGCAACACCCTCGCCATCGGCGGCAACCCCGACGCTGCCCGCCTCGCAGGTGTCGCCGTCGACCGGGTGCGCATCGCCATCTTCCTCATCCAGGGGCTGGTCGCCGCACTCGCCGGCATCATCCTCGCCTCGCGCATGACCAGCGGCCAGCCGAACGCGGGCGAGGGCTTCGAACTCAACGTGATCTCGGCCTGCGTGCTGGGCGGCGTGTCGCTCATGGGGGGCCGCGCGACGATCAGCGGCGTGGTCGTTGGTGTCCTCATCATGGGGACCGTGCAGAATGCGATGAGCCTCATGAACATCGACGCCTTCTACCAGTACCTCGTGCGCGGCGCGATCCTCCTGGTCGCCGTGCTCGTCGACCAGCTCAAGAACCGCAGGCAATCCCGCTGATGACCGACATCTTCCAGCCGATTTCCCCACAGCGGCAGGCCCATGCCGAAGGCGTGATCTGGGACGACCTGGCGAACCTGGTCCGCTGGACCGACATCGCCACGTCGCGCCTGCACGCATACGATCCGGCCACGGGCGCCTTGTCCGAAGCCGAGCTCCCGGCGCGCCTGTGCTGTTTCGCGCTCACCCATGTGCCTGGCGTGCTGCTGCTGGCGCTGGAAAAGCAGCTGGCCCGCTACGATACCCGCGACGGCACCTTGCACGTCCTCGACGATATCGAGCCGGACCTCATTGGCATGCGCGCGAACGACGGCCGCTGCGACCGCGGCGGAAACTTCATTTTCGGCACGCTCAACGAGCGCGGGCCGGAGAAGATCGCCTCGTTCTGGCGCTACACCCATGACGGAAAGCTCGGCCGCCTCGCCTTGCCGAAGGCGGCGATCACCAACAGCATCTGCTTCAGCCCGGACGGTGGCACGATGTATTTCGCCGACTCGCCCACGGCGCAGATCATGGCGTGCGATTACGACGCCGCGAGCGGCGAGGTGGACCGCATCCGCGTCTTCGCCGAACTGCCCCCTGGAAGGGAACCGGATGGCTCCACGGTCGACGCCGAGGGTTTCCTGTGGAACACCCAGTGGGGCGGCTCGCGCGTGATCCGCTACGCGCCCGACGGCAGCTTCGATGCCGTGATCGACCTGCCCGCGCGGCAGCCGAGTTGCGTGAGCTTCGCCGGCCCGGCGCTCGACCGGATGGTGATCACATCGGCTCACGTCGGTCTCTCCTCTGCGATCCTGGAAGACGAGCCCGCCAACGGCGCCATCTTCATCGGCAAGCCGCCGCGCGGCCTGGGCTTGCCGGAAGCCCGCTACGGCCATGGAGTGAAGGCATGAGCCAGCGACCCGATCCACGCACCACGCCCCTGCCCCGGCTGGCCGGCAAGGTGGCCATCGTCACCGGGGCGGCCCAGGGTATCGGCGCCGCTATCGCCCGCCTGTTCGCCGCGCACGGGGCGAAGATCGTGCTCAACGTGCTCGAGGACAACGCCCAGGCGCGCACGACCCTGGCCGGACTCGATACCGACCAGGCCATGCTCTTCGAGGCCGACGTCACGCGTCCCGACGCCATCCAGCGCATGGTCGCCGCCGCGACCGACCGCTTCGGCGCGCCGGACGTGCTGGTGAACAATGCCGGCATCAACGTCTTCAACGATCCGCTGGCACTGAGCGACGAGGAATGGACACGCTGCTTCGAGGTCGACCTCAAGGGCGCCTGGAACTGCGCGAAGGCGGTCCTGCCCGGCATGCTTGAACTCGGGCGCGGCAGCATCGTCAACATCGCCTCCGTGCACGGGCACAAGATCATTCCGCACTGCTTCCCGTATCCGGTCGCCAAGCACGGCCTGATCGGGCTGACCAAGGCGCTGGGCATCGAGTACGCCGCACACGGCATCCGGGTGAACTCGATCTCGCCGGGCCTCGTGCTCACCGCCATCGCGGAGGCCGGCTTCGCCGCCGCGCCGGACCCCGACGCCGAGCGGCGCAAGCAGACCGAGATCCTCCCGAACAAGCGCATCGGCGAACCCGAAGAGATCGCATACACCGCGCTCTTCCTCGCGTCCGACGAGGCCCGCTACATCAACGCCGCCGACATCTGCATCGATGGCGGCCGTTCCCAGCTCTACCACGAGTGAACGACATGGCCTGGCCCACCGCCCTACCGCTCATCGCGATCCTTCGCGGCATCACGCCGGACGAGATCGTCGCCCACGTCGAGGCGCTGCTCGAGGCAGGCTTCGATGCCATCGAGGTACCGCTCAATTCGCCGGACTGGCAGCGCAGCATCCCGCTGGCGCTCGGCGCCGCCGGCGACCGCGCGCTGGTCGGAGCGGGCACCGTGCTCACGCCCGAGGCCGTTGACGCCGTGGCTGACCTCGGCGGTCACCTGCTGGTCACGCCGAACACCGATCCCGCGGTGATCCGCCGGGGTCGCGAGCGCGGCATGTACACCTCCATCGGCTTCACCACGCCCAGCGAGGCCTTTACGGCGCTCGCGGCGGGCGCGCAGTCGCTGAAGTTGTTCCCGGCGTCGCAATGGGGACCGGGCTACGTGAAGGCCATCCGGGCCGTCCTGCCGCCCGATGTTCCCCTGCTTGCGGTCGGCGGCGTCACGCCGGAGAACATCGGTCACTTTCTCGACGCCGGCTGCATCGGTGCGGGGCTGGGCGGCGACCTGTATAAAGCGGGACAGTCCGTATCGCGCACGCAAGAGCGTGCGCAGGCCTTCGTCAAAGCCTATCGCTCGGTATAAGCATGAAGATTACCCGCATCACCACCTATCGCGTCCCGCCACGCTGGATGTTCCTCAAGATGGAAACCGACGAAGGCATCGTCGGCTGGGGCGAGCCCGTGATCGAGGGGCGCGCACGCACCGTCGAGGCCGCGGTGCATGAATTGTCCGAGTACGTGATCGGCAAGGATCCCTCGCGCATCAACGACCTCTGGCAGACGATGTACCGCGGCGGCTTCTACCGCGGTGGTGCCGTGTTCATGAGCGCGATCGCCGGCATCGACCAGGCGTTATGGGACATCAAGGGCAAGCTGCTGGGTGCCCCCGTGTTCGAATTGCTCGGCGGCCGTGTGCGCGACCGCATGAAGACATACTGCTGGGTCGGTGGCGATCGTCCCGCCGACATCATCGCGCAGATCCGCGAACGCCTCGCGCATGGCTTCGACACGTTCAAGATGAACGGCTGCGAAGAGTTGGGCATGATCGCCTCGAGCAAGGCGGTGGACGATGCCGTGGCGCGCGTCGCCGAGATCCGCGAAGCCTTCGGCAACACCATCGAGTTCGGGCTGGACTTCCATGGACGCGTCTCGGCGCCCATGGCGAAGGTGCTGGTGAAGGAACTGGAGCCGTTCCGGCCGCTCTTCATCGAGGAACCGGTGCTGGCGGAACAGGCGGAGTATTACCCGCGCATCGCCGCGCAGACGTCTATTCCACTGGCGGCCGGCGAGCGCATGTATTCGCGCTTCGAGTTCAAGCACGTGCTCGAGCGTGGCGGCATCGCCATCATCCAGCCCGACCTCTCGCACGCCGGCGGCATCACCGAATGCGTGCGGATCGCCGCGATGGCCGAGGCGTATGACGTGGCCTTCGCGCCGCACTGCCCCCTGGGTCCGATCGCGCTCGCCTCGTGCCTCCACGTGGACTTCATCAGCTGGAATGCCACGCTGCAGGAGCAGAGCATGGGCATCCACTACAACCGCGGCGGCGAAGTGCTGGATTACGTGCTGAACAAGGAAGCGCTCGCGCTGGACGAGGGTGGCTACGCGAAGCCGTTCACCGGGCCGGGCCTCGGCATCGAGGTGAACGAGGAACTGGTGATCGAGCGCAGCCGCGAGCCCGTCGACTGGCGGAATCCGCTGTGGCGGCATCCGGATGGCTCGGTCGCGGAGTGGTAGGTCGCCCAGCGACCAGCACTCCGTAGGAGCGCGCCTTGCGCGCGACAGCTTTTGAGGCCGTGTCTTCGAGCTCGCGCGCAAGTTTACAGACCGGGGCGAAAAGATGTCGCCCGCAGGGCGCGCTCCTACATTAGCTATCGGGCGGGTCGAGGATCGATGACTCGCAACTGGCCTGGTTCCAGTCCATCCAGCTCATAACCACCCACCGCCTCACGAATCAGCCGGAGCGTGGGTAACCCCACCGCGGCAGTCATCCGTCGCACCTGCCGGTTACGCCCTTCCCGCAACACGATCCGCAACCACGCATCCGGCACCGTCTTCCGAAAGCGCACCGGCGGATCGCGCGGCCATAGCCACTCGGGTGCGTCGATGGCCTCGACGCCGGCAGGGAGGGTCGGGCCGTCCTTCAGCACGACGCCGCGGCGCAGGCGCTCGAGGGCATCATCCGAGGGGATGCCCTCGACTTGCACCACATACGTCTTCGGCTGCTTGTGCTTCGGATCGGCGAGGCGATGCTGCAGCCCGCCGTCGTCGGTAAGCAGCAGCAATCCCTCGCTGTCCTGGTCCAGGCGGCCTGCCGCGTAAACGTCCTTCTGCGGAACGAAGTCGGCCAGTGTGCGCCGGCCGGCCTCGTCGGTGAACTGGCATAGCACGCCAAACGGTTTGTTCAGCGCGACCAGCACCTTACTTCGCGGTTTTGGGCTTTACGAAACGCAAGGTCATGCGGTCGGACTCACCGATCGCCGCATACGTCGCCTTGTCCTTCTCGCCCAGTTCGTACGTCGGCGGCAGGGTCCACACGCCCTTGGGATGGTCGTGGTTGTCCTTCGGGTTGGCGTTGATCTCGCTCTGCCCGTCGAGCTTGAAGCCCGCGTCGGTCGCCAGCTTGATGACGTAATCGGTCGGCAGGTAGCCGGTGTTCACGACCTCGTCGAGCTTCTTGCCCTTGTCCGCGCGATGGTCTTCCACACCGAGCACGCCGCCTGGCTTGAGCACCTTGAAGAACGCCTTGAACATGGCGTCTGCGCTGCCGCCGGCTGCCCAGTTGTGCACGTTGCGGAAGGTCAGGACCATGTCCGCGGAACCGTCGGGGCCGAGGTTCGGGGCCTTGTCGTTGAATTCGACCAGTTTCGCGTTGCCGAAGTGCGCCTTGTCGAAGCCAAACCGCTTCGTCAGCGCGGCGGCGCTCTTCGAGTCCGGGGGCACCGCGCCGACGTAGTGACCGTTGTCATGGAGGAATGGCGCGAGAATCTCCGTAAACCAGCCGCCGGACGGCCAGATCTCGATCACGGTCATGTCCGGACGAATGCCGAAGAAGGTCAGCATCTGCTCCGGGTGGCGGTACGGGTCGCGCGCCTTGTTCTTCTCCGAACGCCAGCTTCCGTCGACTGCGGCCTTCAACTGGTTCGAAGCCACCTGCCCGGCGCTGGCTGGCGGCGTGGCCTGGGCCGGTTGATCGGCCTGGTATGCCTGGGCGCCAAAGGAGGCGGCGAGGCCGACCATATTGGCGATGATGAATTTCTTCGTGAACTTCTTCATGGCGGCACCGCTACCTCTCAGGGGGATGGGCGGAAAGGCTAGCATGCGCTATTGAGATAACGCATACACTTCTTTACGCATCATGACCGCCCCACTTCCCCGGGAACCCAGCACATGTCCCTGCCCCACCTTCGTCCCCTGGCGGGCGGTATCTTGCTTGCGCTGTGCGGCATGGCCGCCGCACAGGATGTCCGGCTTGCCCCGGTCGTCGTGACCGCGACGCGCAGCGCGCAGTCTCCCTACGACATCCCCGCCGCCATCGACGTGGCCGCCACGCCGCCCGACGGGTCGCTCGATGTGAATCTGTCCGAGCGGGTGCAGGCCATCCCGGGCATCGTGGCGCGCGACCGGCAGAACTACGCCCAGGACACCCAGGTATCGATCCGTGGCTTCGGCGCGCGCTCCACCTTCGGCATCCGTGGCGTGCGGCTCTATACCGATGGTATCCCGGCCAGCATGCCTGACGGCCAGGGCCAGGTGTCGCACTTCAACCTCGACTCGGCCGACCGCGTGGAAGTCCTGCGCGGACCGTTCTCTGCGCTCTATGGCAACGCCTCGGGTGGCGTGGTGCAGCTGTTCACCGCTGACGGCACCGATCCCGCGGAACTCCGCTTCGGCGTCGCGGGGGGCAGCAACGGCAACTTTCGCAGTTCGGTGAATGCGCGCGGGGTGGACGGTCCCGTCGATTACAACGTCGATTTCACCCACTTCCGCACCAGCGGTTATCGCGACCACAGCGCGGCGCGGCGCGAATCGGGCAACGCGAAGATCGGCTGGAAGATCGACGACGATAAAAAGCTCACCGTGGTGGTGAATACCCTCGACGTACCGGACGCGCAGGACCCCCTCGGCCTCACCCGCGAGCAGTACAAGGCCGATCCGCGCCAGGTGGCGACGGCCGCGGACACGTTCAACACACGCAAGTCGGCGGACCAGCAGCAGGCGGGGCTCATCTACGACCAGCGCATCGACGCGGCCAACAGCCTGCGCGTGATGGGTTATTACGGCCAGCGCGGCGTGACGCAATACCTTTCGATTCCCATCGCCACCCAGCTCTCGCAGCCGGGCAACTCCGGCGGCGTGGTGGACCTGGACAACGAGTACGGTGGCGGCGACGCGCGCTGGACATGGCACGACACGCTCGCGGGGCGGCCGTTCGAACTGGCCGCCGGCGTGGCCTACGACAACCAGGAACAGCATCGGCAGGGCTACGAGAACTTCGTGGGCGACACGCTCGGCGTGCGTGGCGCGAAGCGCCGCGACGAGATCGATCGCGTGTTCGACTTCGACCAGTACGCACAGGCCACCTGGCGCGTGGCCGACGACTGGACCCTGATGGGCGGTGCCCGGCACAGCGACGTGCGCTTCCGTTCCACCGACCGTTACATGGCGGCCGGCAACCCCGACGACAGCGGCACGGTGAAGTACTCGGCGACCACGCCGGTGTTCGGCGTGCTCTGGCGCGCGGCCTCGTGGATGCACGTGTACGCGAACTGGGGACGAGGCTTCGAAACGCCGACCTTCTCGGAACTGGGCTACCGCGCCGACCGTGGCCCCGGCCTCGCCTTCGACCTCAAGCCCTCGCATTCGCACAACGCGGAGCTTGGCCTCAAGCTGCGCCCGACCGACAGCATGGAGGCGGGCCTCGCCGTGTTTCGCGCGGACAGCGACGACGAACTTGCCGTGGCGACGAACCTCGGCGGACGCACGACCTACCAGAACATCGCGCGCTCGCGCCGCCAGGGCATCGAGGCGTCGTTCAAGGACGAGCTGGCGAGGAACCTGCGATTCGTCGCTTCGTACACGCATCTGCAGGCAAGTTTCCGCACGCCCTTCCTCACCTGCGTATCGGCGGGGTGCCCCGCGCCGGACACACCGGTGCAGGCCGGCACGCACATCCCGGGCGTTCCTCGTTCCACTGGATATGCCGCATTGAACTACGGCGACGCGCGTGGATGGCAGGCGGGCCTGGACATGAACGCCATGGGCACCACCTCGGTCAACGACCTCGGTACCGAATCCGCGCCCGGTTATGCGCTGTTCGGGTTATCGGGCGGGTACGTGTTCGACGAAGGCCCGTGGCGGGTGAATACCTTCGCGCGCGTGGACAATCTTGCCGACCGGCATGTGATCGGGTCGGTGATCGTCAACGACGGGAATGGCCGGTATTACGAACCTGCACCGGGGCGGAGTTTCCTCGTGGGCGTGGACGTCCGCTGGCGTTGACGTAGGAGCGCGCCTTGCGCGCGACATCTTTTGGGGCCTAGAGCAACAGGGCCTGTTGCTCTTTGCGAAAAGCTGTCGCGCGCAAGGCGCGCTCCTACGCAACCACGTCAGCCAGATATGGCCAGGCGTTCGGAGCGGTACATCCACGCCGTGGCCCATACCGCGAGTATGGCCGCGACGAATCCACCGGCGAGGCAAAGCCCCATCTGCCAGCCAGGTACGCCGTCGCCGCGCAGCAGTTGCACGATGCCGAGGTTTTGCCCCAGCAGCGGCACCGCGTACATCCACGGCTCGGCGCGCACCGGAATCACCGAGAGCAGCGCGCTGGGCAGCACCGGAACGATCATGAGGATCGACAGGTAGGTCTGCGCTTCGCGATAGCTCTTGGCGAAGGCGGACACCAGCGATTGCAGCGCGGCGAGCAGGAGGATCAGGGGCAGCATCAGCACCACTACCTGCGCGCCGAAACGCAAGCCGAGGTCCAGCGCGATGCCCAGCTTGTCGGTGGGGATGAACCACGGCGCCGTGGCGAAGGCGGTCACGCTGAGCAGCAGGCTCACCACCGAAAAGGTGCAGATCGCGCCGAGCTTGCCGGCGAGGATCTTCCACCGCGACACGGGATTCACGAACAGCGGTTCCAGCGACTGCCGCTCGCGCTCGCCGGCGGTGAGGTCGATGGCTAGGTACATGCCACCGAGGAACACGGTGAGCACGAAGAAGTACGGCAGGAAGGAGAACATCAACGCGGAACGCGACTGCGAGGTGGCCTGGTCGCGCTCGGCCACCTGCACCGGCCATGCGGTGGTGGGCGACAGGCCGCGTGCGATGAGTCGCATCGCGCCCTCGCGCTTGCCGTAACCCTCTACCGCGTTGCGCACACGCATCATGGGCGTGGACGCGTCGCGACGCGACGAATCGTAGATCAGCTCCACCTGCACGGCCTGGCCCTTGCTCCAGGCGCGCACATACGCGGGCGAGATGCGCACGATCACATCCGTGCGCTGCTCGCGTACGGCGGCTTCCGGATCGGCCGGTGCCGGGGCGGCGTCGATGCCCGCTCCCTTGAGCGCGGCGACGAGGTTCGGTGCCAGTTCCGCGCCGATGACCGGCACGGCGAGCGGCCGGTCGGACTTCGCCAGCTGCTGGTTGATCAGCACGTTCATCAGCATGATGAACATCACCGGCCCCAGCAGCGGCCCGGTGATGAGCGCGTTGACCAGGGTACGGCGATCACGCAGGTTCTCGCGCACTTCCTTCCAATAGACGGTGCAGAACGCATTCATGCGGCGAGGCCCTCGTCGGTACCGATGACTTTCACGAAGGCGTCCTCGAGGCTGGCTTCGCCGGTCTGCGCCAGCAATGCGGCAGGAGTTTCGTCGGCGACGACACGTCCGTGCGCGATCACCACGATGCGATCGCACAGCGCGGCTACCTCCTGCATGATGTGGCTGGAGAAGAGCACGCAGCGCCCTTCGTCCTTCAACCGGTGCATGAAGCGGCGCATCGCGCGGGTAGCCATCACGTCGAGTCCGTTGGTCGGCTCGTCGAGCAGCACGTTGCGTGGATCGTGTACGAGCGCGCGGGCGATCGCCGTCTTCACTCTCTGGCCTTGCGAGAAACCCTCGGTACGGCGGCCGGCGATGTCGCGCATGTCCAGGGCGTCCATGAGCGATTCGCGCCGCTCGCGCAGGAGACCCTCGGGCACGCCTTGGAGCCGTCCGAAATAATCGATGTTCTCCGCCGCCGTCAGTCGCTTGTAGAGGCCGCGCGCATCCGGCAACACACCGAGTTGGCGGCGCACCGCCAGCGGGTCGACTGCCGCGTCCACGCCGTCGACCAGTACCTGCCCGGCGTCCGGCGTCATCAGCGTGTAGAGCATGCGCAACGTGGTCGTCTTGCCCGCGCCATTGGGTCCGAGCAGGCCGGTGATCTCGCCATCGCGTGCGGTGAAGCTCACGCCGTTCACGGCGCGCACGTCGCCGAATGCCTTGTGCAGGTCCTTGACCTCGATCATGGGGTCGCTCCGTTGAAGCCGACGAAGACAGGCAGGGGTGCCAGGCGATCGATACAGCTCGCGTCGAGACCCTTCGCGTCGGCCTTGTCGATGAAGCGGTCCAGCAGGCGCGGCATGCATCCCCGCGCCACCACGTTGTGGCCCTGCCCCTTCAGGACGACATGTCGTCCGTTGGGAAGGCCCTTCAGCACTTCGTCGCCGTAGCGGGGCGGTGTGACCGGATCGAATTCGCCGGACATCAGCAGCGCGGGCACGTCGGTTTTTAGCAGCTGGTGGAAGTCGGCCGGGCGGGCGCCGTGCGGCCATACCGAGCACGCCGTGCGGAAGGCCTCGATCATCGTGTCGCCGAGGATGGTGTCCTTGTCCTCGGGACGTGAACGCAGCAGGTCGGCATCCTCGGAGCAGATGACCGAGTACTGCATGCCGCCGTCCATGGTGTCGCCGAGGTCGCCGGTGAGCAGCTTGGCCTGGCCGAGCAGCGGACCGACGTCGCCGCGGGCGGCAGCGTCGATGGACAAGGGAAGCAACGCCGCGGTTTCCGGCGAGTAGGCGAACATGCGCACCACCGTCGCCAGCGAATATTCGCTGAGCACCCGTTGCACCGAGGCATAGTTTTGCGGATCGCGGAAGCTCACCTTGTGGGGATTGGCGCGCAAGGCGTCGCGCAGCTGGTAGAGCGTCTGGTAAGGATCGCTGTACCGGGTGCGGCAGGCCTCGTCGGCGCGGCAGCGGGCGAACTGCGCCTTGAGCGCCGCATCGAGGTTTACCGCGAAGTCCTCGCCGAGCACGAGGCTGTTCGGCGCGATGCCGTCGAGAATGAGGGTACGCAATCCATCCGGGTGGCGCATCGCGTACTGCTGGGCCACCCGGGTGCCGTAGGAAACACCGATGAGGTCGAACAGAGGGGAGCCCAGCGCACGGCGTACGTCTTCCAGGTCGGCCACTGCGTCGGTGGTCGTATAGAAGCGTACGTCGGCGTCCTTCGAAAGCCGTTCGAGGCAGCCGAGTGTTTCCTTGCGCACGGCCTCGGCATCGAAGCCGCCTTCGTCCTCCACGCCCCCCGGCACGCCCGGCTCGTCGTCGCGGCAACTCAACGGATGCGATCCGCCGGTACCGCGCTGGTCGAGCAGGAGCAGGTTGCGGTGCGCGAGCAGCGGCGCCATTGCGGGAGCGATCGCCGGGTAGCTCTCCGCCGCCGACTGGCCGGGGCCTCCGGCGATGAAGGCGACCATGTCGGACGCGGGCACCTGCGCACTGCTGCGCACGATGGCGAGTCGCAACGAAATCCGGCGTCCTTGCGGGTGTGCGCGATCCTCCGGCACCTCGAACGGCGCGCACCACGCGGCGGTCGACAGCCCCGAGTGCGGCTGCGCAAGTTCGCAGGGTTTCAGCTCCAGCGAACCCAGTTTCCATACGCGTGGAGGCGCCGGTTTCGTCGCCGCGAGTGGTGGCCCGGACTTGGTCGACGATGCCTCGCCGCCATGGTGCATCCACTGTCGTCCGGCCAGCGCGGCGGCGACGATGACGACGACGATGGCGATCCGTGGCGCTCGCTTCATGCCTGTTCCCCAGGGCTAAAGATGGATTCGATGGGCCGTTCGAACAACTTCGCGATCTTGAAGGCCAGCGGCAGGCCAGGATCGTACTTGCCGGTCTCGATCGCGTTCACCGTCTGCCGTGATACGTCGAGCTTCTCTGCAAGGTCGGCCTGCGACCAGCCCAGCAGGGTACGGAGTTCACGGACGTGGTTGTTCATCGTGTGCGGTAGTCTTGTGCACGGCGCGCATCGCCATCCCATCCCCTTTGGATGAAGCATGTCAAGCATGCTTTACGTCATCCTGGGTCCTCACTGACGTCGTGTCAAACATCCTTTACATACTTCTCACTCGAAGTGCCAGGCCGCGCCAAGGCGACCCATACGGCCCGTTTCGCCGCCACGCCCGCGGCCCACGCGTGCCGTGGCATCTATAAACGCTGTCCAGTGCGCTCCCAGTTCGAATGCCGCGCCTGCCGCCATGTCGACGGCGCGATTGCCGCGGCCCGTGGGCAAGCGTTCGCCGGATGCCCGAATCGCGGCGCCAGCGTCTCGCGCGATGCCGTAGCGCAAGTCCAGGTAGGGCGACCATGCATGGACCGCCTTTCCCTCGGGCAGGAACAGCAGCGATGCCCTGGCACCGGCGCGCATCGTCACGCGCCGTGGCGAGCCGACCGACAACTCAATGCCGTCTCGATCGCGCGCCCTGCTGAAACGCAGGCGCTGCCACAGGACCGACGCACCGGGTTCGATGAGGAGGCGCGCCGAGGGCCGCCATTGAAACGCCCCGGAAACCATCGCGTCGTTCGCGTTTGCAAGCAGGCGCGGCAGTACCTCTCCCCGCGCGGGCGTATGCGTGTCGATGCGGTAGTGGGTAAACCCATAAGCGGATGCCAGTTCCCAGCCGCTTTCCGTGGCCAGCACCGCGTGCCATGCCAGGCCGCGCGCATCCGCGCGCACGTCGCTGCGGCCGTCGGTGGCACGCGGCGCGATATGCGAGTTGCCCACGGAGATGGCGGCACCGGTACGCAGCGTGGTGTCTCCGATGGCGTGGACTATCATGTCGCCCGCGATCTGCAGACCGCGATCGCGGCGCTGGTAATCCACGCCATACGATGCGTGGGAAAGGCTGTTGCGATACCCGGCGTCGCCACCAAAGGCCCGCACGCGCAAGGCGGGTTCGCGCGACGACGTGACATCGACGGGACGCAGAGCGTCCATGGCCGAGCGGCCATAACCGAACATCGCATGGGCCAACACGAGGTAGGCGGGCACCTGCGGCGCGAAGGCGGCACGCGACGCCGCGACGCCCGCATGTACGCTTTGCAGGCGGAAATCCCAGTAATTGCCACCTTCGCCATCGACCAGGCGTTGTCCCGGATCGCTGCGGCCCGGCTCATACGCCTGCAGCTGGTATCGCCACGGGCCGACCGCCAGATAGCCGCCGGCAAGTTGGAAGGATTCGGCATTCGCGGCCCCACCCACCTGCACGATGCTGATGCCGTCACCCGGCCCGTTCGCGCCATCGCGACCGGCCGTCGCAGCACCTGCTCCGCCGACAGTGACCACGTGCAGCACGGCGCGGCCGATGGCATCGCCCTGAATGAGCAGGCGGTCCGTGGCCTGCCGGCGCAGCGCGCCGCCCGCATCCAGCCGTGTACCCAACGCGACGCCGGCCGTCGTCGCGTCAACATGCCACCTGCCGACGCGAAGTGTCCGGAAGCCTGGCTGCGAGCGATCGAAGTCGATGTGGCCACCTGGTTCGAGACGAACCTCGCGCACGTCGCTATCGCCCGTGAGCGTCCACGCTGCATTGTTCAGGGACAACGCAGTCAGCCCGCTACCACGGCCACGCCAGACGCCGCCCGCAAGGCGCAGGTCCAGCTCGCCGTTTCCCCCGCGCACTACATCGCCGTCGATGCTGACCCCGGTGGCATGGATCGAGAGCCCGGGCCCTCCGCTTTCGATCCGCCCGCGCACCGTGCTGTTCTCCAGCTGCACGCGCGCGCCGCCGTCGCCGTGAAAGCGCGTGCCGATGGCGTAGCCGTAGGGAGCATGCAGCACGCTGTCGCGCAGGTGCACCTGGCCGCTGTCGAGTGCGAGTGCCGTCGCGCCAGCGCCGTCTGCAAGCGCAGCGCTACGCGTGACGACGACATGCGATGCGCCCGTCACAAGAAGGCCGATGCCGTTCGCTCCCCGCGACTCGACGCGGGCGCCGCGAAGGAAAGCTTCACTCTCGCCCAGCACGACGACACCCATGCCCGCCTTGCCGGCAGTGGCGACGTGCGTGCCGTCGAGATCGAGCACTGCCCCGCGCTGGGCCTGGATACCGATGCCCCAGGACCCGCTCGCGACGACATGGCCGCCGGCCAGCGAAAGGCCGCCACCGTCGGAAACGAAAACGCCGTAGGCGCGCGCGGTGCGTGTCCCTTCGCCGTCGTTGATGAAGCTCGCATCTTCCGCATCGAGCGTGGCGCGGGGCTCCACCTTCGCCGCCATGGTGCCCGGGCCCGTGGCATGCATGACGTTGCCCGGATCCAGGACTTCCGCCGTGCCGCGTGGCACGACCAGGTTCGCGGCACGGGGTGACGACGGCGTGGTAAATGTGGCGGCTAGCGCCAGCGCCAGCGCGCCGTGCCCAAACGTCTTCCTGACCATGCCTTGCTCCTTGCTCTGCGATAGGAGCAAGGCACGTTATTCACGATCGCCTTCCCTGTATGTCGGGCAGCGACGCACAGAACGTCAGGCCAAGGGATCAGTCGCCATCGCGCGACCAGTCACCGCGTCGTGGCTTGCCGCCGGGCTTCGGACCCGATTTGCGCTTCAGGCGGGCCTCGAGCGTCGCCGCCTGTTCCTCGCGTTCGTCGTGCAGCTTGAGGTAATTGCGCCAGCGCTGCGGCGAGAGTTCGCCGGACGCCAGTGCCGCCTGGATCGCGCAACCGGGTTCGTTGCCGTGGCTGCAGTCCGCGAAGCGGCACTGCGCGGCCAGCGCCTCGATATCGGCGAAGAGATCGAGGTTTTCCTCGCCGGTGAGCTTGAGTTCGCGCATGCCCGGCGTGTCGATCAGGCACCCACCCGCCGGCAGGCTCAATAGCGCGCGATGGGTGGTGGTATGCCGCCCACGGCTATCGTGCGCGCGCACCGCGCTGGTGGCCATGCGTTCTTCGCCGAGCAGCGTGTTGGTGAGGGTGGACTTGCCCGCGCCGGACGACCCGACCAGGACCGCGCTCATACCGGGACCGAGGTACGGCGCGAGCAGGCCGACGGTGGCCGGATCCTTCGCATTGATCGCATGCACGACGGCATCCGCCGGCAGACGCGGGACGAGGGCGGCGATCGCACCGTCGATGTCCACATCGGTATCGGCCTTGCCGAGCAACACCACCGGCCGGGCGCCTGAACCTTCGACGAGGGTCAGGTAGCGTTCGATACGCGAGGGATTGAAATCGCCGTCCAGTCCGGTGAGCACCAGCACGTAATCGATGTTCGTCGCGATGATCTGCCGTTCGTAACGCTCTCCCGCCGCCGCACGGGTGAGTACCGAGCGACGCGGCAGCACCTCTTCGATCACCGGATGGCTGGCGTGGTCGAGGAGGACGAAATCGCCCACGGCGGGGCGCAGCGAAGGGTCCAGGCCGCGCTTGAGGAAAGGCCCCGCGGGCTGGGCATTGAATGCCGACGACCCGTCGTGCACCTCATAGCCGGCGCGATGCTGCGCCACCACCCGCGCGAGGCGGCGTGGATCGTCAGGCAGGGCGGCATCGCGCCAGCCGATATGGCGCAGGCGCGCCAGGTCCGAGGTGTCGGTCATGGCGCGATTATGCCCGCTCGCGCGTCAGTTTCACCGATGAATGCCCATATGACATTTCTTATAGGAAATCGGTGCCATTTTTCAGAATTGTCCTAAAGCCAAGCATCGATGGCGGTTGCTACCGTCGCACTCCGTTGCCGGAAAGGGGTGCCATCCATGTTCATGTACAAGACCTTCGAGGCGCCGACCTTCGTCGAGCAGTTCGCCGCGGTGGCGA
>NZ_DASYDO010000026.1:0-71037 GCF_036499525.1 Luteibacter sp.
GCGACCCGGGATTGGTCGCCCGTCGGTTCCGTGACCTTGAATCCCGAACGAGACGCTGTCGTTGACGCGCACGCAAGAGGTATCGGAAAACAGTTGCAAGCTGCATAACTCAGGCGACAAGTACCTTGACGCGCACCGCCAGTGTCGGGGCTTGATATGCCTAAAAGATCTCCTGCACCGTTGCGCGTATACGACGTGAGCAATGCCTTAGGGTCGCGAACTGACTTGACATCATCAAGCTCGCCGTAAGCCAACGATATCTTCGCCTTAACGCTGAACAGGGAGTACAGGATATCCGAAGGTCGGCGCCGCGGATCCAGCGTACGCACTTCCTGTTCAGCACCATGATGTTTCTCGATGAGGCTGCTGTTTGCGTCGTATTTGAAGCTAATATCAACGCCAGCTGGCGAGCGCTCGCGCAGCAGGCTTCCGTTTGCGTTGAAGTTACGAGTGACCTCATACTCGACTTTCCCTGTCGCCCCACGATATATCTGGCCTGCGGCAAGCCCGTCGCCGTTTAGGCTGAATTCGTGTCGCCGGTTCAAATTGTCGACTTCCGCTACCATGCGGTGAGCATCATCGTACTCGAATGAAATGCTTACCTTGTCGCCATCGATCTGCCTTGCGAGTTCTCCGCTGGCTGTGTACGCGAAGGTCGTGACGATGTCCGCTTCGGACGGCGCCCCGTCTGGTCTTGCCCGAATTGTAGTGGAGAGTCTGCGACCACGGGCGTCATAACTGTGGTCCGTAATGACGCCGTTGACGTCGGCGCTCGAACGCACACGCCCCGCACCGTCATAACGCAGGATTGTTTCCGTCAACCCACTCGGATCCGTCAGGGTGTGAACATCATTCTTTCGCCAGTCACATAATCCGATTGATCTTTTACAGCCTGGGGCGTCTCCGTTTCGATAGCCGAGAATGCTCGTGTCACCGGCCCCTTCTACCGGTCCATCAACCGAGGTCAGCAAGCCGTGTGCATCGTAGGCGTAACGCGTCACCCTATCTACGCGCGCATCCGGAAGGTGGCCCGACGACACGGTACGCCGTTTCTCAACGAGGTTTCCTCGATCGTCATAAAGATAGGACACGGATGCCGAGCCCACCTCGATGCTCACCGGAAGGTCGAAGATGGGATGCCATTTCGTGCGTGTTGTCCGAGCACCCGGAGTCCCTGCCGCCTCTGTCCTCTCGCTCTCGAGTCCGCGGTCAGGGTCATAACTCAGGGTGGTGGCGATACCTAAGTAGTCGGTAAACGAGTCTACCCGGCCGTCGCCAAGAAACGAGTACGATCGTTCTATCTTGCCAGGACCTACGAGGCTTTCGCTGCGCTTCCGTATCCTTGGTATGCCGTAGATCGCGCTCAGCTCAAAGCTTTCTTCGCGCCCGCTAAGCGTCCTGTGACGCACCAGGCCGTCACTGGAAAGAATTGCCGTGTTTTTTTCCAGCCCGCCCCCGTGCTCTGACGATTCGGCCCGGTTACGGTGGTCGTAACGAAAAGTCGCAAAGCGCTTGCCGTCTTCTTTGATAATCCCGGTCAGCTTATGCGCCGGGAAGCCACCCATTTCGGGCTCGTCGTAGAGGTACTGAATGGAAGTACCGTCCGCATAAGTGACCTTCGAAAGGTTCGCCTCAGGCCCTGCTGTCAATGTTTCATCGTACTCGTATGCCACATGCCCGCCGTCAGGGCCTGTAACGGCAGAAACACGACCAGAAGAGTCGTAATCCAAGGTGATCGATCGGCCCTTCCAGTCGGTGACCCTGACAAGTTCCTGTGACCCGTCGGTTGAGCCATCCCTATAGGTGAGGTTGAGCGAACGCCCGTTGCCGTCCGTCTTGGATGAGAGATATCCCTTGACGTCGAACCGTTCGATGACTCCATCCGGCCTTGCATACGCCCAACCCTTGCCATCTGTTGACAATCTCCCCCGCTCGTCGGATTCGCTGGCGTATCCATCATCTCGGACGATAAAAGTCGTTTCCTTTCCATCCTCATCGATTAGCGCAATGCCATCAACATAACTCTGGCTTTCGCTGGAGTAGTGACGACGCGACACCAATCTGCGGTCGAAGTTATGTCGCCACCGCGAGCCCATCCGCTCCGTTTGCGGATAAATGACTGCGGTATCCGGATACACAACATTGGCAGGATAAGCGCCACTCTGATAGATCCGAACGAATCCAAGCGCGGATCCATGCGGTGCGCGAATATCAGCAACAATCTCGATCTTCGAAAGCGTCGTAGGATTGATTGGATTTCCAACCAGGGGTGTGGTCGATATGGGGCAGATGTTAGACGAGCTTGTCCGCGGAAGCCCGAGGGCCTTTGCTGTCGGGAGCAGGCCGAAGCGCCGACAAGCCGTCGGGTTGAATGCAGTCAGGCGACTCAAGTTCGCTACCTGGTGAAGACTCGTCGTCGTCAGCACGGCGCCAGAGGGGCAAGAACGAAGCAGTTCTACGTTAAGGGAGGAAATTTTATCTTCCGTCTGACCGTCGGAGTGCGTGATCCTCACAGTCGCCTTGAGGCTTGTCAAACTGCTGACTCCATCGGACGCCGTGATTTTTTCGCGCTCCTTCGCAATGAGCTCGCAGCCCTTGCCATTCAGCGCGTATGGCTCACAGAACAAAGTCACTGCGGGTGCCAAAACCTCGTTGATCTTGTCCTGCGCGACATAGATCTTCCGAATCGACTGATCCGTGCCCTTGAACGGAACTAGTGCACCGTCCTCAATCGATGGGAAGCTGACTACTTCGTCCTGCGCATGCACCTGTGAGCCCCCAAGCGCCAACGCTACGCCTGCGAGCAGGCGCCGCCGAGCAAGACCATACTTATGCAAATTCATTCCCGACCCTCCCTTGTAGTAACAAAGGAAGCTAAAAGCCGGGAGAAACGAAAAGTATCAGATTAGTCTGAAAAACCTCAGCGATTCGCCTCGCTGGCATCCAGCGCCTCACGCACCTTCCGCAACAACCCTCTCGACTGCACCGGCTTCTCGATCACATAAAGATGATCCATCTGCGGCAGCTCATCGAAATTCGGCGGTGAATCCGGACGCGCCAGCAACAGCACCGCGCCGGTGTAACCGTGCTCGAGCAACGCGGCGAGCGTGCGCACGCCGGTGAAGAGGTTCATGTCCGCGTCCATCACCACCAGGTCGGGGACGCCATGCGCTTCGATCCACTGGAGCGCCGCCGTACCGCTTTGGCTTGCACCCGCCTGGTAGCCATAAGCGTCCAGCGTGTCCACCAGCAGCGACAGCTGCACCGCCTCCTCGACCACGACGAGCACCCGCTCGGCCTCGCCCTGCAGGCTCGCATCCATGACCTGCGGATCGATGTGGTCCACGTCTTGCGCACGCTGCGGCAGGTAAAGATGGAACCCCGTGCCTTCACCCACCCGGCTGCGTACGCGCATGAGGCCGCCGTGGCTGGCGACGATGCGCTTGCAGGACAGCAATCCCAGGCCGGTACCCGTCGCCTTGGTGGTGAAGAAGGGTTCGAACAGGCGCTCCAACACCTCAGGCTTCATGCCTTCGCCGGAGTCGATGACCGAAAGGCGCAGGTAACGTCCTGGCGAAGCCGGCTCGACTTCGACGAAGAAGTCCTCCGGCAGGCTCACCACGTCGGTTTCGATCCGAAGCGTGCCGCCGTCCGGCATGGCCTGGATGGCATTGAGGCACAGGTTCAGCAGGCACTGCTGCAATTCGGTGTGGTTGCCCTCGAAGGCTACCTCGGGATCGAAGACGTCGACCTCCATCTTCACCGTGCGCGGCACGCTGCCCTGCAACAGCAGGTTCAGCGCCTCGAGCAAGGCGCCGAGCTTCACCTGTTCCGCTCGTCGCGCGCCCCGCGCGAACGAGAGCATCGACGACACCATTTCCAGGCCGCGGCGGCCGCAATCGCGCACGAGCGTACCGAGGCGCGCGAGCCGCGGATCGTCCGCATAGTCCTCGAGCGTATCGCCCGCGAGCAGCAGCGGCTGGAGAAGGTTGCGCAGGTCGTGACTCAAGCCGCCCGCCAACAGCGCCAGGCTCTCGAAACGCTGCGCGCGAATCAACTCGAACTCGGCACGCTTGCGTGCGCGCTGCTCCTCGGCTTCGCGCAGCGCCCGGCGCACCGCGCTCGCAAGCCGCGCGGTGTTGTGCTTGAGGATGTAATCGGTGGCACCGTTGCGCAGCGCCTCGATTGCGGCGTCCTCGCCGAGCGTGGCGGAGATGAAGATGAACGGGATATCGGTCGAACGGTCGCGCAGGATCTGCAACGCGCGCTCCCCGCTGAAAACGGGCAGGCTGAGGTCCGAAAGCACAATGTCCGGCTGGAAACCGTCGAGGGCGGCGACATACGCCTCCTCGTGGTCCACCAGCCTTACCTCGAACTCGATGCCGTCCTGTTCGAGTTCGCCTAGCACCAGTTCCGCGTCGAACGCGTTGTCCTCCACCTGGAGGATGCGAACCTTTTGGCACTGCCCGCTCATGTCAGTCATGCCTCCCGTCCGCGCTCCCTCAGTCCCCGTCCGGCCGCTGGTTGAGCACGGCCCAGAAATGACCGAGCGTCTGCACCGCGGTGAAGAACTGCTGCACATCCACCGGCTTCAGCACATAGGCATTCACGCCAAGGTCCCAGCTGCGTGCAAGATCGCTTTCTTCCCGCGACGACGAAAGAATCACCACGGGCAGTCGTTTCCAGCGCTCTTCGGTGCGCAATTGCTTGAGGACTTCCAGACCATCCATGCGCGGCATCTTGATATCGAGCAGGATCACGGAAGGATCGCCCTCGAAACGATCGGCATGCGGGCCGCGACGGTACAGCCAGTCGAGGCAGTCCACGCCGTCTTCGACGTGCACGATGGGATTGGCCAGCTTGGCCTCGCGCAGGGCGTCGATGGCCATCTCGGCATCGGCCATGGAATCTTCGACGAGGAGGATGGTGCGCAGGTCGCGCTTGTTCATGTATCACCCGTTCTGGCACCCGGGACATCCGAGGCCGGTAAAGAGAAATGGAAGGTGGCGCCGACGCCGGTTTCGCCTTCGGCCCAGGTACGCCCTCCATGGCGCGCGATGATGCGTCTTACGTTGGCCAGGCCGATGCCGTTGCCCGGGAATTCGGAGGCGCGATGCAGGCGCTGGAACACGCCGAACAGCTTTCCCGCGTACTCCATGTCGAAGCCGGCGCCGTTGTCGCGCACGCTGAATTCATAGTCGCCCACCGGCAAGCGGTTCACCCCGACCTCGATCGTCGCGACCTCGCGGTTGCCCGTGTACTTCACCGCGTTGCCCAGCAGGTTCTGCCACACGGTACGCAGCATGTTCTCGTCGCCGACCACGATCGGCATGGGAGCGATCTTCCAGTCGATGCGGCGATCGCGTGCGTCGGTTTCCACCAGCGCGCGCGCCTCGTCCACCAGCGACTGCATGTCCACGGGCTGCAGGCGCAAGGCCCCGCGTCCCAGGCGGGAGAACACGAGCAGGTCGTCGATCAGCTGGGCCATGCGCCGCGAGGAGCTGCTGATGACGTCGATATAGTGGCGCACGCGATCGTCGGCTTTGTCGCCCAGCTGCACTTCGAGCTTTCCGGCAAATCCCGAAATGTGCCGCAGCGGGGCGCGCAGGTCGTGCGATACCGAGTAACTGAACGCTTCGAGTTCCCGGTTCACGTCCGAGATCTGCTCCACCTTGCCTTCCAGCTGGCGGTTCAGTTCGCTGACCTTCTGTTCCACGAGTGCGCGGGCGGTGATGTCGCTTACCGTCAGCAACAGGGCGGGATCGTTGCTGTCCGGCTGCTCGATGCGGCGCGCGTTGATGACCACGAAACGGTCGATGCCGTCGACGGTGCGCTGGGTGAGTTCGTAATCCCACAGTTCGCGGTCGCGCATGATCACGTCGGCGAGGCGCTGCAGCAGCGCGGTGTCGGTCCAGGCACCTTCGCCGATCTCGTCCAGCGGAAGCTTCCGGTCCCGCTCCGGATCGAAGCCGTAGAGTTCGGCGAAGGCCGTGTTGACCAGCAGCGTCCGCAGATGCCGGTCGAGCATCGCGATGGGCTCGCGCACCGCCTGCACGATGAGCTGGGAACGTTTCACCGCATCGGCCACGCGCGACTCGGCGGCGAGGCGGATGGCGATCTGCCGCTCCGATACCACGACCACGATGCCGAGCAGCGCGATCTGCGCCAGCGCCGCAACCAGGAGCACCAGCCGGTTGTCGTTCGCCAGCTTGCGCGCGGCATCCCGGCGTGCGGAGAGCAGTTTCGTTTCCTCGGCCAGCACCGCCTGGATCTGCATGCGGATGGGGAAGAGTTGGCGCGCATCCTCCATGGACGCGAGTGCGCCGTCGCGATCGCCGGCCTGCAAGCGCCGCAGCGCCTGGTCGGTAAGCGCCATGCGGCCACTGGCAATGGATTCCAGGGCGCCCAGGCGGGCGACCTGCTCGGCGTTGTCGCGGGTCATTTCGCGCAGCCCCGCGATAATGCCGGGAACCACTTTGCGAGGCGCCCGCGCACGCTCGTCCAGCGCCGCGCTGTCCGGCGCGCCGGCCAGCAGGGCATAAATGGCGGCTTCGCTGTTACGCAGGGTTTCGGCAAGTTCGTAGACGCTTGCCTTGACCTCCGCGGTATGGGCCACCCAGTCCCGCGAGTTAAGCGCGTCCTCGGAACTCGCGCGCGTGACAATGTACGGCAGCGCGACGATCACGAGTACGGCGGCGAGCAGGCCCACGAGCCGCCAGCGCAGTCCGATGCGTTCGATCATGCTTCCGTCATCCCCACGACGACTCCTGCCCAGGAAAGGACACTTATTGTAGGCACGGGATGGCCCGCTACGGTGGATCTCATGGCACGCCTGTCGATACGAGGACGGGCACGCCTCCTCTTCTCCCTATGGCAGGAGAAAGAAGGGCGTACCCGTCCAGATGGAGGCGTGCTTAATGCCGAAACGGCCGTGAAGGCCTTGTGACGGCAATAATTCTCAGCGCGCCTGGTCGCTCATGGAATACGGCTGCGCACCGGTGGCGCTGCCCCATGCCTTCGCCGGCGTTTCCTGCATCGAGAAATGCAGTTCGCCGCCGGCCACGATTTCCTCGTGGCGGATGAAGGTGCGATCCAGCGGCTTGCCGTTGAGCGTGACCTTGCCCACGTACGGATGCTTCGCATCCAGATGGTCGGCCGACACGGTGAACGTCTTGCCATCCGAAAGGTTGAGCGTCGCCTTCTCGACGAAAGGCCGGCCGATCACGTACTGGTTGCTCCCCGGCGCCACCGGGTAGAAGCCCAGCGACGTGAAGATGTACCAGGCCGACATCTGGCCGAGGTCGTCGTTGCCGACCAGGCCGGTGGGCGTCGGGGCGTACTGCGTCTGCATGATCTTCACCAGGCGCTCCTGGGTCTTCCAGGGCTGCCCGGCGTAATCGTAGAGGTACGCCACCTGGTGGCTCGGCTCATTGCCATGCGCGTACCAGCCGATCAGGCCCGTGATGTCTTCCACGTGGGCAAACGACTTCGGGTCCACCTTGGCGTCGAACACCGAGTCCAGCTTCTTCACGAACGCGTCCTTGCCGCCCAGCGCCTCGATGAGGCCGGCGACGTCCTGCGGCACGTACCAGGAGTACTGCCAGGCGTTACCTTCGGTGTAGTCGGAGCCGTAACCGGCCGACGACGGATCGAACGGTTCGCGGTAGCTGCCGTCGCTCTTGCGGGCGCGAAGGAAGCCGGTCCTGGTGTCGAAACTATTCTTCCAGTTGCCGGCACGCTTCATGAAGGTGGCGGCGACATCGTCCTTGCCCATGGCCTTGGCCATCTGCGCCAGCGACCAGTCGTCGAAGGCGTACTCGACGGTCTTGGACGCGGCTTCAGGCTGGCGATCGATCGGCACGTAGCCGAGCTTCATATAGTCGTCGAGGCCACCGTAAGGGCCGTAGGTCGCGCTGGCGACCATTGCCTTCAACGCGGCGTTCGCATCGTAGCCACGAATGCCCTTCATATAGGCATCGGCGATTACCGGTACCGCGTGGTAGCCGATCATGCACCACGTTTCCATACCCTGGTACGCCCAGACCGGGAGGATGCCGAACGGGCTGGCCTGCTGCGCGGCGATCAGCGAACTGACGAAGTCGTTGCTCTTCGCCGGCTCGAGCAGGGTCATCAGCGGCTGCTGGGCGCGGTAGACGTCCCAGAGCGACCAGGTGGAATAGAAGTCGAAGCCCTTGGCCGTATGCACCTGATTGTCGGGACCGCGGTACTCGCCATTGACGTCCATCGACAGGCCCGGCGCGATCATCGCGTGGTACAGCGCCGTATAAAATGTCTTGCGTGTCTGCGCGGGCGCCTGCACGTCCACGGTGGACAGCGCCTTCTCCCAGGCCTGGCGGGCCTCCGCCCGACGGGCGTCGAAATCGAACCCGGCACCATCCCTGTCCAGGTTGGCGACGGCGTTGTCCTCGCTGACCGACGACACGGCGACCTTGACGATCAACGGCTTGGCCAGGTCGCCGAAGTCGAACACGCCCTCCAGTGCCCGGCCGCTGATGGCATCGACGTCCTCGGCGCGATTGCCCGGGCCGGCGAAGCCCTTATAGGGCACCCCCGTTTCCCGGTTCTTGAGGCTTCGCGAGGACATCGGCTGGTTGAAGCGCATGGCGAAATACAACTGCCGGCCCGGGGCCCAGCCACGGGTGGCGCGACCGCCGGTGACCGTGCCGTCCGCACGCAAGCGCAGCGACGACCACAGCACCTTGCCCTCGTAGTCATAGATGCTGGGACGCAGGTCGAGCAGCAGGTGGGCCGGCTTGCCCTTGGGGAAGGTGTAGCGGTGCCAGCCCACACGGGCCCCGGCGGTCAGCTCGGCGCGAACGCCGTAGTCGGCCAGCGTGACGGCGTAGTACCCTGCCTCGGCTTTTTCGCTCTTGTGATCGAACCGCGAGCGATAGCCACTACCAGGCTGGTCGGGGGAACCGGGATCCAGCTTCACATCGCCGGCGATGGGCATGACAAGTACATCGCCCAGGTCGGAATGTCCGCTGCCGGAGAAGTGCGTATGGGAGAAACCCATGATGCTGGAATCGCCGTACTGGTAGCCGGCTGCCCATTTGTACGCGTGCTTGAAATCCGGCATGGCCGTGTCCGGCGAGAGCTGGATCATGCCGAAGGGTACCGTGGCGCCCGGGAAGGTATGTCCGTCGCCGCCCGTTCCGATCAGGGGATCCACTGCCGCGAAGGCGCTGTCGGTCTGGCTGGCGGGGGCTGTGGCGGCGATAGCCGGCAAGGCCAGGGTCAGGGCGGCGGCCAGCAGGCCCCGGCGCAGGCGGGTATTTCTCGACATCGTGGGTTCCCCGGTGATTTGGATCGTGACAAACGCGTCGAACGTAGCAAAAATAGAGCTTTCGCGCATGCTGCAGTGCGTGATGCATCCCTAAGCCCCCCGCGCGATGATCGCCGGGTTTAGATCGTTTGAAGGAGTTTCAATGTCGAGGAATACCCCGCAGCGCCGCAAGGTGACGCTCGCCGATATCGCCCAAGGGTGCGACGTCTCGCGGGCCACCGTCTCGCTGGTGTTGCGAGGTAGCCCGCTAGTGAACTCCGTCACCCGGGGCCGGGTAGAAGCCGAACTCAAGCGCCAGGGCTACGTGTACAACCGCGCGGCCGCGAACCTGCGCCGGCGCACCTCCTCCAGCATCGGCCTGGTCATCAACGACCTGGGCAACCCCTTCTTCGCCGAATTCGCCGCCGGCGCCGACGAAGCCCTGGCCAGCGCCGGGTACGTCACCCTGCTGGGCAATACCGGCGAATCGCCGGTACGCCAGCAGGCCGTGCTGAACTCCCTGATCGAGCATGGTCCCGCCGGCATCATCCTGTCGCCGGCCGAAGGCAGCGAGGGCGAGCAGGTGCTGGCGGCCGTGGGGATGCATACGCCCCTTCTCGTGTTCAACCGCGAACTTCCCGACGACGACGGCGCCCATCGCTGGGACACGCTCGAGATGGACAACGAGCACGGCGCCCGCCTCGCTACGGAACATCTCATCAGTCTTGGCCACCAGCGCATCGCTTTCTTCGGTGGCCACCGCGATTCCAGCTCGGTGGAACAACGCCGCCGGGGCTATGCGGGAGCGATGCGCGATGCCGGCCTGAAGGTCGATCCAGCGTGGCTTATCGAGAGCGCGCCGACGCGCCTTGAAGCGGCGCGCCAGACCGGCGCGCTATTCGCGCGCGATCCCGCGCCCACGGCGGCGGTTTGCTACAACGACGCCGTCGCGCTGGGGCTTATGCTTGGCCTGACGAAGCGAGGCCGTCGTCCGGGCGAAGATTTCGCCCTGACCGGCTTCGACGACGTCGCCGAAGCGTCGGTCTGCGTGCCGCCCCTCACCACCATCGCGGTCGATCCGCGTGGCCTGGGGCGTCGCAGCGCCGAACTCATCCTTGAAAGACTTGGCAATCCCGAGACGGAAGCTGCCTATACGATCGCGCCGGTCAGGCTGGTCGTACGCGAAAGCAGCTGCACACCGTCTTCTCCCTGAACTCGAATATGGAGCGCCCCATGGCCACCGGTCACACGCCATCGCCCACCTCGCCGTCCACGGCGACACCGGGTGACAACCGCTACACCTATTTCCCGTTAGCTCTCGGCGTGATGTCGACGACCTTCTTCATGTGGGGGTTCCTGACTTCCCTGAACGACATCCTGATCCCGCACCTGAAGGCCGTGTTCGAACTGAACTACGCCCAGGCCCTGCTGGTCCAGTTCACCTTCTTCGGCGCGTACTTCATCATGTCGCTTCCCGCCGGCAAGCTGGTCGCGGCACTGGGCTACAAGAAGGGCATCGTCGCGGGCCTCATCATCGCCGGCATCGGCGCTGCGATGTTCTGGCCTGCCGCGGGCATGCGCGTCTACGGGTTTTTCCTTGGCGCCCTGTTCATCCTGGCCACCGGCATCACCGTGCTGCAGGTAGCGGCCAACGCTTACGTGGCCCTCCTCGGTCCCGAGAAGACCAGCTCGAGCCGACTCACCCTCGCCCAGGCGCTGAATTCGTTCGGCACCTTCCTCGCACCGCTCTTCGGCGGCCTCCTCATCCTGTCCACTGCGGTGAAGAGCAGCGCCGACATCGCGACGTTGAGCACGGCGGAGCAGATCAGCTACCGCGCACACGAAGCCGGCACGGTTCAAGGCCCATACATCGGCCTGGCCGTGGTGCTGGTGCTGCTGGCGATCGGCGTCTACCTGTTCAATCTGCCCGCTCTCGAGGAAACCACCGAGAAGGCCGACGAAAGCCACCACTCGCTGATGGATGCCTTAAAGACGCCGCACGTGTTCTTCGGCGTGCTCGCCATCTTCTTCTACGTGGGTGGCGAGGTTTCCATCGGCAGCTTCATGATCAACTACCTCGAACTACCCGAAATCGGCAATATGTCGGGCGCGGTGGCCGCCAGCCACGTGGCTTTCTACTGGGGCGGCGCGATGGTCGGCCGTTTCATCGGCTCCGCGCTGCTGGCGAGGTTCTCGCCGCGACTGCTGCTGGCGTTGTTCGCCGTCATCAACGGGCTGCTGGTCATCACCACGATGTCGACGACGGGCACCGTCGCCGTGTACAGCATCGTCGCGATCGGCCTGTTCAACTCGATCATGTTCCCGACGATCTTCTCGCTCGGCATCGAACGCATGGGTCCGCTGACCGGCAAGGCCTCCAGCCTGCTGATCATGGCCATCGTCGGTGGCGCGCTGATTCCCTGGATCCAGGGTGTCATCGCCGACCAGATCGGCCTGCAACATGCCTTCTTCATTCCGCTGATCTGCTACGCGTACATCGTGTTCTATGGTCTCAGCGGTTCGAAGGTTCGCAGCGTGCCTGTCGCGACGCACTGACCGCTTCCACCCGACGGCCGGCCACGCGTGACCGGCCGTCGTGTTTTTCTTACCCCCAAGGACAGGCCGTAGCATGTCTTCAATCCTCTGCTTCGGCGAGGCGCTGATCGATTTCCACGCACAGCCCCAGGGCGGCGCCGGTCAGCCTCCCGCCTTCGTTCCCTTCGCTGGCGGCGCGCCGGCCAATGTCGCTGTCGCCGCGGCACGCCTGGGCGGAAACGCCCGCTTCGCCGGCATGCTCGCACGCGACATGTTCGGCGACTTCCTGCTGAAGAGCCTTACGGAACTCGGCGTCGGTACGGAGGACGTGGCCCGTACGGACGAGGCGCGCACCGCGCTGGCCTTCGTCGCGCACGATGACAAGGGCGACCGCAGCTTCAGCTTCTACCGTCCGCCCGCCGCCGACCTGTTGTTTCGTCCCGAGCACTTCCGGCGGGATGCCTTCGACAACCTCGGCATCTTCCATGTCTGCTCCAACTCGCTGACGGAGGCCGCGATCGCCGCGACCACCGTCGAGGGCATGCGCCGCGCGCGCGCAGCGGGTGCCCTGGTCAGCTTCGATATGAACCTCCGTCCCGCCCTGTGGCCACGCGACGAAGCGCCGCTGCCGCGCATCTGGGAAACCCTGCACGAAGCCGACCTGATCAAGCTGAGTGCCGAGGAATTCGCTTTCGTCCATGCAGGAGCGGCGTCCGACGACGCCGTGCTCGAGCGCCTGTGGCAAGGCAAGGCCCGGCTGTTGCTGGTAACCGATGGCGCCGAGCCGATGCACTGGTTTACGCGTCACGCGCGCGGCGCCTTGCAGGGCTATCGCGTGGACGCCGTTGATACGACCGCCGCGGGCGATGCGTTCGTGGGTGGGCTGCTCGCACGGCTGGCGACCGAAGGTGTCACGCCCGAGCGCTTCGATGCTCTCATCGAGGACGAAACCCGCCTTGTCGGCCTGATCCGGTTCGCCGCCGCCGCCGGCGCGATCACGGCCACGCGAAAGGGATCGTTCACCGCCATTCCCGACCAGGCCGAGGTAAAGGCCTTCATGGAGAAGCACGCATGACAACTGTCCCCCTGCCCGATTTCCATGCCGTCGACGTCCTGCGCGACCACGTTGCGAAGACGATGGCCTTCTACAAGCCGAACGAGGTCGATGCGGCCGGCGGCTTCTTCCAGTACTTCAAGGACGATGGCACGGTGTACGACCGCGGTCATCGCCACCTCGTCTCCAGCACGCGCTTCGTCTTCAACCACGCGATGGCCTACCTCGAGTTCCACAAGCCCGAGGACAAGGAACTCACCATGCACGGGCTGAAGTACCTGCGCGAGGTGCACCGCAACCCGGAAACCGGCGGCTATGCCTGGACGATCGCCGACGGTAAGCGCGACGACCAGATGAACCACTGCTACGGCCTTGCCTTCATGCTGCTGGCCTACTCCTGCGGCGTGAAAGCCGGTTTCGATGAAGCACGCGGCTGGCAGGACGAGATCTGGAACCTGCTCGAGCAGCGCTACTGGGAACCCTCACACGGCCTTTACCGCGACGAGGCTGACAAGGACTGGAACTTCACCGGCTATCGCGGCCAGAACGCGAACATGCACATGACCGAGGCGATGATCGCCGCATGGGAAGCCACCAAGGACGATCGCTACCTCGACCGCGCCATGCTGCTGGCGAACAACATGACCCAGCGCCAGGCGGGCCTGACCCCGCAGAAACTGGTCTGGGAGCACTACCACCAGGACTGGTCCATCGACTGGGAATACAACCTCGACAATCCCAAGCACCTGTTCCGCCCGTGGGGCTTCCAGCCCGGTCACCAGACGGAATGGGCCAAGCTGCTGATGATGCTCGAGCGTTATACGAAGGGCACGCCCCGTCACAAGGACTGGCTGGTTCCTACCGCCCGCCACCTGTTCGACGTGGCCCTCGACAAGGCCTGGGACAAGGAATACGGCGGCATCGCCTACGGGTTCGCACCCGAGGGCGAGGTGTGCGACGACGACAAGTACTTCTGGGTGCAGGCCGAATCGCTGGCTGCGGCGCAACTCCTGTTCGAAACCACCGGCGAAGCGAAGTACGACGAGTGGTACGAGAAAATCTGGGTGTACAGCTGGGAGCACCTCGTCGATCACACTTACGGCGCGTGGTACCGCATCCTCAAGCGCAATAACGAAAAATACGACGACGAGAAGAGCCCGGCTGGCAAGACGGATTACCACACCATGGGCGCTTGCTACGAGGTGATGGCGTCGCTACGGCGGATGCAGGGGTAGGAGCGCGCCTTGCGCGCGACATGTTTTGAGGCCGTAGCCCGGAACTGGCGCGTGAATCCGGGAACAGAGGCGAAAACATGTCGCGCGCAGGGCGCGCTCCTACGGTAGCGTCTGCTTCAGCGTGTCGATCCCTTCCCACGGATCCGCCTCCAGCGTCTTCGCCCGCTTCAGCGCCTTCTTCAGGTCGAACGCCCCACCGCTCTTCAGCCGCGCAATCTCTTCCCAACGCAGCGGCATCGCGACAGGCGCGCCCGGACGGGCGCGCAACGACCACCCTGTGACACTCGTGGCGCCGCGCGTATTGCGCAGCCAGTCGATGAAGATCAGCCCTTCGCGCTTCGCCTTGCTGGCTTCCGCGATGTAGAGTTTCGGCTTCTCCGTGACGAGCGTATCGGCGACACCTTCGCAGAAGGCCTTCACCTTGTCCCACGGCGGCCCGGGACGGATCGGTGCGACCACGTGAAGTCCCTTCCCGCCGGACGTTCGTACGAAGCTCTCCAGCCCCGCCTCGGAGAGTTGCTCGCGGATGGCACGAGCCCCGGCGACGACGGCTTTCCACGCCACGCCCTTCGCCGGGTCCAGGTCGAAGATCACCCGGTCCGGCTTGTCCGGCTCGCCGGCGCGGGAGCCCCAGGGATGGAATTCGAGCGTGTTCATCTGCACGAGTTCGAGGACACCGCGCATGTCGTCCACATAGATATATTCCGCGTCGTCGCCGCCCTTCTCTTCCAGGGTAACGGAATGCACGTGCGCGCCTAGCGTATCGGCGTGGTGTTTCTGGAAGAAGCACGGACCTGACGAACCCTGCGGACAGCGCACCAGTGATAGCGGACGGTCCCGGAGTTCGGGAAGCATCCACGGGGCGACGGCTTCGTAATACGCCGCGACCTCGCCCTTGGTCGGTCCACCCTCTCCGAACACCTGGCGCTCGGGGTGGGTGATGCTCACGCCGCCAACGACGAGGTTGACCATCGGTCAGCCCGCCTTTCGCTTCGCCGGCGTCTTGCGGCTCGCGGTCTTCTTCGTTGCCTTCTTGGCGGCGGTCTTCTTCGCGGGCGTCTTCTTGGCCGCAGCCCTCCGTGTGCTCGTTTTCTTCGCCGCCGGTGTACGCGTCTTCGCGCCGATGCTCTTCTTCAACAGCGCCATGAAGTCCACCACGTTGGTCGTCGCATGCTCCGGTGTCCGGTCCTCGTCCTCGACCGTGGTCGTGACACCCTTGCTCTTCAGCCGCTTCTCGATGGCGGCGCGCAGCTTGGCCCTGAACTCGTCGTGGTAGTCCTCGGGTTTCCACTTGCCCGACATGGATTCGATGAGCTCCCTGGCCATCTCCATCTCGCGCGACGAGATGCGATATTCGGACGCGGCCTTGCCTGGCAATTCATAGTCGTCCACGTCGACGATCTCGGCCTTGTAACGAAGGAGATTCATGACCAGCGCATCGCCTTGAGGCATGACGGCGGCTAGGTATTCCCTGGTGCGGATAACCACTCGTGCGATGCCGACCTTCCCGGTCTTCTTCAGCGTCTCGCGCAGGAGTACGTAGCCCTTTTCGGCCTTCTTCGCCGGCAGGAGCACGTACGGCTTCTCGTAATAGGCGGGAGGGATGTCCTCGCCGTCCACGAAGGCGTCGATCTCGACGGTCTCGTGCGCATCGCTGGCGGCGTTGCGGATGTCCTCTTCCTCGAGGACCACGTAGTTACCCTTCTGGTACTCGAAAGCCTTGACGATTTCCTTCCAGGGCACTTCCTCGCCCGTGTCCGCGTTCACCCGCTCGTAGCGCACGGGCGTGTTGTCACGCTGGTCGAGCATGCGGAAATGGAGGTCGTTGCGACGTTCGCCGGACATCAGCCGGATAGGAACGTTAAGCAGACCGAACGATAGCGTTCCGGTCCAGATGGGGCGGGCCATGGGGCGGTCCTCGGCGCGTATGTGCGGCGAGGATACGGTCGCAGGCGTGGAGGGATTGCAAAAATCGGCCTTGTGTGAGAGCCGCTGTAGGAGCGCGCCCCGCGCGCGACAGCTTTTGGGGCTTTGAGCAACAGGTCTTGTTGCTCTTCGCGAAAAGCTGTCGCGCGCAGGGCGCGCTCCTACCCGTGCCTGGTTACTTCACTTCGTGTCCACAACCGGCAATTCGATGGCACTGGCCGTCCCCGCCGTGTGCCATACCTGCTGCGTCGCCTTCTGGTAGTCCGAAGGCTTGGCGAAGAAGATGTTTGGCACGAAGGTCTGCGGGTTGCGGTCGTACAGCGGGAACCACGACGACTGCACCTGCACCATCACCCGGTGGCCCGGCTGGAAGGTGTGGTTCACCGTCGGCAGGCCGAAACGGTATTCCAGCGGCGTGTTCGGGGTGATCGCCTTGCCTTCACCGAAGCCCTCGCGGTAGCGGCCGCGGAAGATGTCCATCGACACCGGAAGCTCATAGCCACCCATGGTGGGATTGGCGGCATTGGCGGCCGGATAGACATCGATGAGCTTCACTACCCAGTCGCTGTCCGTGCCGCTGGTGGACGCGTACAGGTTCACCTGCGGCGCACCGGCCACCCTGAGCGGCGCAGTCAGCGGCTCGGTCATGTAGGTCAGGACATCGGGGCGGCCGTCGACGAAACGCTGGTCGTGCACCAGCCAGGTGGTCCATTCCTTGTGGTCGGCGAAGCTCACCGGCCGGGGCAGGTACGGCACCGGCTTCGCCGGGTCCGAAACATACTCGTCATATGTCGCATCGCTTGCCGCGGGAGCGTCAAACGACAACCCCCCATTGGCGACGAGGTACATGGGACGGGTCTTTTTCGCCTGCGGCCAGGACTTGAAACGGTCCCAATGGTTTTCGCCGGTGTTGTAGATGAAGACCGGCGGGGTATTGGCCTTGGGTGCGCCGTCCACCAGGTACTGGTTGAAGAACGGCAGCAACACGTCGCGGCGGAACTGCAAGGCGGTGTCGCCGTCCCACTGCAGCGCGCCGAGCGACGAAGCGTCGTAATTCACCTGGCTGTGCCGCCACGGGCCCATCACCAGGAAATTCTTATCGTTGCCCTTGTCCTTGGGTTCCACGGCCTCGTAGCTGTGGATCGCGCCCCACATGTCTTCCTGGTCCCACAGGCCCTGCAGCCACATGGTGGGCACCTTCAACGGCTGCCTGGCCATCACCTTGTCCAGCGCCTGTTCCTGCCAGTAGGCGTCGTACGCGGGGTGCTCGCTGAGCTTTCGCCAGTACGGCAGCTGGTCGAAGCCGTTGGTCCGGGCATAGTCCCCCGCCGAGCCCGCACTCAGGAAGTTGGTGTAGTCGTCATAGCCCAGGCGGGGGATGGTGGCGCCCTTGCCGCGCTTGGCGTTCTGCCCTGCGATGTAGTCGAAGTTGGTCTGGCGGAAGGCGCCGTAATGGAACCAGTCGTCACCCATCCAGCCGTCGACCATCGGGCTTTCCGGGGCGGCCACCTTGAGTGCCGGATGCGGATTCACCAGGGCCATGACCACGGTGAAGCCTTCGTACGACGAACCGAGCATACCGACCTTGCCGTTGGACTCGGGCAGGTTCTTTGTCAGCCAGTCGATGGTGTCGTAGGCGTCGGTGGAATGATCCACCTTGGTGTCGTTCAACGGTCCGCGCAGCGGACGGGTCATCACGTAATCCCCCTCCGATCCGTACTTGCCGCGCACATCCTGGAACACACGTATATAGCCGGCATCGACGAATACCTCGTCGCCCACCGGCAGCAGGTTGCGCATGCCGGGAGCATCGGCGCGCGCGGCGCGACCGTCTGCGTTGTAGGGCGTGCGGGTAAGGAGGATGGGCGCGTGCTTCGCATTCTTCGGAATGACGATGACGGTATGCAACTTGACGCCGTCGCGCATGGGGATCTCGACGACACGCTTCACGTAATCGTTCGCCGTCGTCGGCGCCTCGAACCTGGTTGGGATATCCGGCGTCATCGGCGCGGTCTGCGCAGCGACGAAGGAGGAGGCGACAGCCAGGGACAGGGCGAGCATCGGCAGCAGCATGGGACGATGTGGCATGGGCATTCCTGTGGCAGTGGGACGAACGGAACTCCCTAAGCGTGCCCTATCCTGAACGGAAGGGCCACGCATGCCACCAGTCATGGGTTTCATGGCACAAACCCTGCTTAATTCCCCGCGGGCAAAAGAAAAGCGCCGCTGCGTGAGCAGGGCGCTTTTCCTTCATAGCGAACCGGCTGGAAAACCGCCGGTTCCGAAGCGCTTACTGACCGCCAGCCGTCGAAGCCGGGGCCGGAGCAGCGGTGCCAGTGGTAGCCGGCGGCGTCATGGCCGGAGCAGCGGCCGTGCTGGCGGCCGGCGGGGTGGATTCCGGAGCAGCGGCCGGAGCGGTGGCCGGGGCGGCCGTCGAAGCAGCCGACGGCGCCGGGGCGGTGTTGTCTTCCGACTTGTTGCAGCCGGCGAGCAGGGCAGCGGCGACAAACGCCAGGGCAGTAATCGAAATAACCTTCATGATGCTGGGCTCCTCATTCGTTATGTATGCAGATAAATCTCGCATCCGCGACGTTTCCCTCCGAAGACGGGCCCGTCTAGGGTGCGACGACAAGTATGAAGCGTGGATGTCCAGCGGCGCAGCGCGCGATCGCAGACATTTTCAGAATAATCGCGTTCCCCCACCCGAAGCCAGTCCCTACCCTGTCTTCTGGAAGTTGCTGCCGGCATCCCCGCTCGACAGCCAGACAAGGAGAGACCCGCTTGAAGCCTTTCATCCCCCTCCACAGACGCTATCTTACAGCCTTTATCATGGCGGCCTTCGCCCCCACGGCCGGGGCGGTGGCCGACCCCCCGCTCATCGTCGATGGCAAAGAGAAGACGATCCCCTCCGGGACGTATGAAACCACCGCCGATTCCCAGGTAGGCCTCCGGGTGCGTAATGGAGGCCGGGCCACGGGTACGGAGGTCAACATAACCACCGTCGGCCAGAACGCCTATTCCGTCGAAGTAACCCAGCCTCTCAGTGTCGCGTCGCTGACGAATGGCACCCTGCATACGAAGGGCGGCAGCGCGTACGGCATCCAGGTACTCGGAGGCGGTGCCGTGGTGCTGGACAACGTGACGATCCTTACCGAAGGCGGCAGCGCGATGGGTGCCCGCATCAGTGGCGCCGAATCGCACGGCCAGTTCAGCCGCAGCCACATCGAAACGTCCGGGTATGGTGCCACCGGCATCATCGCGGACCACGCCGGCGGTTTCTCCCTCGAAGCGCAAACGAAGGTGGTCACCAGCGGTAACGCGGCGAAGGGATTGCTGGTTAGCAGTGGCGCCTCCATGGAAGCCAACTTCGCGAACGTAAAGACATCGGGTGTCGAAAGCCACGGTCTGCACGTCGACGGCGGCTCCACGGTCACGCTTAGCCAGACGACCATAACGACGAGCGGCAAGGGAGCCCACGCCCTCAACGCGGACCGGACAAGCGGCCTTGTCACGGTCGGCGAGAACAGCCAATTGGTTACCGGTGGCAACGGCTCCGTGGCGATCAACGTGCAGGATGGGCTCCGGCTGGTGGTTCGCGATTCACATATCGAAACGCTCGGCATGGATGCCCCTGGCGTGTACGATCGCGCCGCGACTGTCGCCTTGAAGAACGTCGACGTCGTGACTCACGGCCGTTTCTCTTATGGAGTCACCGCCAAGGGCGGCGACTACGCCGGAAAAATTCCCCAGGTGGATTTGCGCGACACGCGCATCCTCACCCACGGCGCATCCGCCTATGGTGTGGTGGCCTCCAGTGGTGGCAGGCTGGAAATACTTGGCAGCGCGATCACGACCAACGGCACCGGCGCGTACGGCCTGTTGAGTGCCGCAGGCGTCGCCAACGCGGGAAACACCGTCATCGAAACCACCGGCGCAGGAGCTTACGGCATCGTCGTACAGAACGGCGGCAGGCTCACCTTCAACGGAGGTAGTGTGCGCAGCGCGCAGTCGGCTGCGCTTCGTCTCGACGATCCAGGCACGATCCGGATCGGCGGCGGCGCCGTCCTGCAAGGCGGTAACGGCGCCTTCGCCGAGGTCGATCCCACATCGGACAAAGCCTTCACCGTGGTCCTGGATGAAAAAGCCCATGCGACCGGCGACATCCGTTTGTCCGCCGATCGCGGCAAGCCGTTGCCCGACGGGACGAAGCTCTCGCTCTCGATCAGCAACGGCGCCGCGTGGTCCGGCGCATCGTCCATCGTTCGCGATCTGTCCCTGGAGAACGGCGGCACGTGGGTCGTCACCGGCGACAGCCACGTCGGTTCGCTGCGCAACGACCATGGCGTCGTCGCCTTCGCGCCGGCCACGCCCGGCGCCTTCGGCACGCTGACGATTGCGGGCGACTACAAAGGCAATAACGGTCTCTTCCGCATGCGCAGCCGCCTGGCCGACGACAACTCGCCCACCGACCGTATCCACGTCATGGGAAATACCTCAGGTAGCAGCCTTATCGCCGTCGATGCCCTCGATGGCGGCGGCGACCACACCGTCGACGGCGTCCAGCTCGTCCGGGTGGACGGCCGTTCCGAAGGAACGTTTGCCTTGTCCGGACGCGCCGTCGCGGGTGCGCACGAGTACTTCCTGCACCCGGGATCCCTCAGCCAGCCCGGTGATGGCGGCTGGTATCTGCGCTCGTCCCTTCCCAATCCGGTCCTGGAACCGGAGGACGGCATGGAGCCGACCGGCCCGCTCGATCCCTTCGACCCGACCCTCCTCCCCGCGCCGGTACTTCGTCCGGAAACGGGCACCTACCGCGCCAACCAGGTAGCCGTGCTCGACATGTTCCATTCGGGCCCCGGCGCAGGCAGGGACGATGAGCCGGACAGCTCGCACGGCAGCGCGTGGGCCCGGTTCGAGCGGCGCCACACCGCCTTCGACCTGGGCGGGCAGGTCACGACCACCACGTCCACGAACGAGCTCACCATGGGCACCGACCTCCTCCAGGGCAGCGGTGATGTCGACACCCACCTGGGCGTCATGGCTGCGATAGGTCAGTCGGATACGCGTGGCACGTCCCTGCTCACCCGCTACTCGGCAAGGGGCCGTGTAAAGGGTGCCGCCGGTGGTCTCTATGGCGGCCTGCGCACGGGCGACGGCACCTATCTGCGGGGCTGGATGCAGTATGCGCATTTCAACCAGCGCGTCGAGGGCGATGCGCTCGCCACCGAGCGCTACGGCAGCGGTACCCTGACCGCCAGCGTGGAAGCCGGCCACCGCTGGCGAAAAACGCTCAACCGCGACACCGACGTCTACCTCGAACCGCAGGCCCAGGTCGTGGCTACGCGCTTGCGCGGTGGAACGCACACCGAAACCAACGGCACGCGGGTGACACCGCTGCATGCCAGTGGCAGCACCGCCCGCGTCGGCATGCGCGCAGCCGCGCGCTGGCATACGCCGGGTGGCCATGTAGCCTCGCCTTACGTCGCGGGCAGCTGGTTGCGCCGGCTGGGCAGGCTGGACGCCACGCAGTTCGACACCGCGCCGTTCGCCGATGGCGTGCCTCGCAATGCCTATGCGTTGAAGCTCGGCCTCAGCATGTTGCGCAACGATGGATGGCGCCTGTGGGGTGATGTGGAAACCCGCTTCGGCGTGCACCGCTACCGCCGCGTCGCGGGCACCCTTGGTGTCAGGAAGAATTGGTAAGTTTATCCAGCCAATTCCACGGCTTCAGGCCGCGCCCGGCGCGCGGTCACCGTGCTTCCGATAGACGCAAGCACGATGAAGCCGATCGCCAGCCACTGGAATGAAGTCAGGTGCTCGCCGAGCAACAGCATCGCAAGCAGCGACGCGACGGCGGGCTCCAGGCTCACCATGATCCCGAACGTCTCGCTCGGCAGGCGCTTCATCGCCATCATCTCCAGCGACATGGGAATGGCACTGGAAATGATGGCCACGCCGAGACCGGCGGCAAGAATGGCCGGATCAAGCAGCGTCATGCCCGCGTGAGCCACCCCATAGGGCACGACGATCAGGCTCGCCGCCACAAGGCCGAGCGATACCGAATGCCCCGCATGCAGGTGCCCGGCCCGCTTGCCGAACACGATGTACAGCGCCCAGCAGACAGCCGCACCCAGGGCGAGCAGCACACCGGTGGGATCCAGCGTGCTGCCGTGCCCCAACGGCAGGATCATCACCAGGCCGGTGATAGCCGAGGCCAGCCAGACGAAATCGACCGGCCGGCGCGACGACCACATGGCCACGGCCAGTGGACCGCTGAACTCGATCGCCACGGCGATACCGAAGGGAATGGTACGCAAGGCCAGGTAGAACAGCAGGTTCATCGTGCCCAGCGTGAGCCCGTAGCGGATCACGGAGCCCGCGTCCTGCCGACTGAGCGGCCAGCGCCACGGGCGCCATACCACCAACAGGACGAGGGCCGAGAAACCCACGCGCAGCGCCGACGTACCCTCCGCGCCCACCAGCGGAAAGAGCTTCTTCGCGAAGGATGTGCCGATGCACAGCGAGGTCACGGAGCCCAGGACGGCCAGCGCCGGCAGCCAGGGAGTGGAACGCGGGGATTTCATCGACACGCTCGAGCTGGCAATGTTTAGATCAGGGGATCATGACATCGCTACCCGACTTCCGTCTCGAAGGGGTAACGACGCCTTACTGGCCGCCGCCGTCGTCCTGGGACATCAGCGCGTTGATCTGATCCTTGTGCTTCTCGTAGAAGGCGACGTTCGACTGGTTCACCTTCGACTGGTCGACGTACTGGGCCATCTGTGGATTGTTCTTCGCTTCCGAGGCGATCGCGGCGTTCGTCACGGCCAGGTTCGCCAGCAGGAACTCGCGCGGGGTGAAGTTGTACTTCTGGAGCAGCGGCCCGATACGAGGGTCGGCTGCGGTCACCTGGTTCGCGAGATCGTCGAGCGAATGGATCTTCGTGAAGTCGGTCTTCGCATCCTTTGGCTTGATGCCGGCCTTCTTCGCTTCTTGCGACACCTTGACGATGCGGCCGAAGACATCTTCGTTGAGGTTGTAGTTCTGGATGGCTTGCTTGTCCGACGCCGGGATCTGCGAGGCGGGATTGGGTGCCGCATCCTGCTGTGCGTAGGCGGCGACAGGCGTAACGGAGGCGACGGCCAGCAGGGCGGCGAGCAGATAGCGAGACTTCACGGGCAACTCCTGGGTTGTCGGATACGTGTTGGACGGTGGCACAGCATAAGCGGCCAATTGTTACGTATGTGTCTGCGCGGTCACGCTTTCTTCAGGTACTTTCGGCACGTTCCAGCCCATCGCGTTGTACAGGCGGTAGCGCGCTACGCCGATGTACTCGTGAATGGCGAAGTCCGCGAAGGAAAGATTTTCCGACGTGGGTAGCCAGTCGTAACGGGCCCGCACGTAGTCGCCCCGCACCGTTTCGCCGCGAATGCCGAAATGGGCGAAATAGAGCGCCACGCGCTTCAGGTGCACGGCTGAAGACACCAGCACCACCTTGTCCGCGCCGTAGGCCACCAGCAGCGGCTTGCTGAACTGCGCGTTCTGGAAGGTGTTCATGCTGCGTCCTTCCAGCATCAGGTCGGTACGCGGTACGCCAAGCCTGTCGAGGGAAATCGCATAGACATCGGCCTCGGACTGCTTGAGCTTCATGGCATCGCCACCGCTCACTTCCAGCTTGCACTCCGCACCCGTGGCCTTGCACGCACGGTAAAGCTGGGCGGCACGGAGGATGCGGCCGTTGGCGTAGAGGCTGGGCTCGACCACGCCTGCGCTGTCGAGCACGGTGCCCGCGCCGAGCAAGATGATCGCGTTGCGCTGTCCCCACTGCGTGACATCGGGGGAGAACCCGGCTTGCAGATGGGTGAGTAGCAGGCCGGCCAGCGGTCCGCAGCCGGCGAAGAACAACCAGGACAGCGCGAGGATGGAGAACGTCCACCCGCCACCCGAACGCCGCCGGGCGAGCAGGACGAGGCCGACGGCCAGCAGCGCAAGGAAGATGATGAGAGTCATGGACGCGGAGCGTAGCAAACCGCCGGGACGAAAGGCGCGATGTCAGCCGCGGGCCAGCGCCTTCTCCAGGCAGTCCACGAGTTCCTCGCCGCTATAGGGTTTGCCCAGGTAGGAAAACGCGCCGGCCGCCATCACGCTGTCGCGCATCGCGTCATCCGGATAGCCGGTAACGAAAACCACAGGATACGTACGCCCGCGCTCGATCAGGCGGCGGTGGAGGGTCGTGCCGTCGATGCCGGGCATGTGCACGTCGGTAACCAGGCAATCGACGTGCCCATCGTCACCGTGGCGCAGGAAATCCTCGGCCGAGGCAAAACTTCGTACCCGGTGTCCCAGCGACCTTACGAGACTCACCGTTGCCGCTCGCACGGCCTCGTCGTCGTCCACGATTGCCACCGTCCTGTTAGCCGCCAAGTTCACATCCTCGCCCGGCACTTGCCGACCCTACCGCCGTTACAGTGCGCCGCGCCATGCCGGATGGGAATCATACGGAAGTGTGGTTCAAGAACGGATCGCCAGGGCCTCGGCCTGTTTCACCAGTTGCGCCAGAGACTTCGCGCGCATCTTTCGCATCACGTTGCCGCGGTGGATCTTCACGGTGATTTCAGACAAACCGAGCAGGCCACCCACCTGTTTGTTCATGAGCCCAGCCGTCACATGCGCCATCACCTCCCGCTCGCGGGGCGTGAGCGACGCGTACGCGGTGCGCAAGGCGTGGAGGGCAACCGCATCCCGCCGGTCGGCGGCATCGCGCTCGATGGCGCTGGTCACGGCATCCAGCATGTCCTGGTCGCGGAAGGGCTTCGCAAGAAAATCCAGGGCCCCGGCCTTCATCGCGCGCACGGACATCGGGATGTCGCCATGCCCGGTCATGAAGATGATAGGCAGATGGTTGTCCATCGCGGCCAGCTGCGCCTGGAAGTCGAGCCCGCTGACGCCGGGCAGGCGGACATCGAGCACGAGGCAACCCGGTGCGTCGGCATCGTCGCGGGCGAGGAAGTCTGCGGCACTTCCGAACGTCGCCACAGCCAACCCCACCGAGCGAAACAATGAGGCAAGTGCCTCCCGCACCGATGCATCGTCGTCCACCACGCAGACGATCGGATCGGGCACCGGATGGCTGGCGGTGGTGGCGCGCGTCATGCCCGGACCTCCTCAGCCAGCACGAGCGGCAAGGTGAAGTGGAAAGTGGCACCGCCACCGGGACGGTTCGTCGCCCACAACCTGCCCCCGTGGGACTCCACCGTCGAACGGCTGATGGCAAGGCCCATGCCCATGCCATCGCCACGCGTGGTGACGAAGGCATCGAACAGGTGCGGCGCGATGTGCTCGGGAATGCCCGTGCCGTTATCTTCCACCTCCACGAGCAGGCCATCGGCTACGTCGTCACGGGCACGCACGAGGAGGCGATGCGGGCCGGCCGTTTCGGACATGGCACGGATCGCGTTCGCCATCAGGTTCACGATCACCTGTTGCAGCTGCACGCGGTCGCCGCGAGGCGTGGGCGCATCGCGAGCGATGTCCAGTGTCAGTTCTATACGGTGCAGGACGAGTTCGCCGTCGAGCAGTTGCGCGCACTCCTCGACCAGCGCGGCGAGGTCGAAGTAAGCGTGTTGGCGCGGCTCCTTGCTCGCCAGGCTGCGCACGCGATGCACCACCTCGCTGGCGCGGCGTGCGTCGCGCACCACGCGCTCAATGGCATCGCAGGCTTCGCCGAGGTCCGGATCGGCCCGGCGCAACCAGCGCAGACTGGCTTCCCCATGGGTGACGATCGCGGCCAGCGGCTGGTTCACCTCATGGGCGATGGAAGCGCTCATTTCCCCAAGGGCGGTGATACGTGCGGCCTGGGCCAGCTCCGCCTGCACCGCGATGAGAGCTCGCTCCGCGCGCTTGCGGTCGGTGATGTCGACGACGCTGACGAGCACGCGATCCCAGCGCGTGGGCCCCAACGGCATGTTCAACGCGAACAGTACGGTCAGTGACTCGCCGGCCAGGTTCACCATCTGGGTCTCGCCTTCGACCACGCCGCCACTCTCGATCGTCGCGAGCACCCGGCCGAAGGTCCGCTGCGAAGGCGCCAGCACGCGGGAGAGTGGACCGATCAAGTCTTCGCGCCGCCGCGCTCCCAGCATGTTGGCCGTGGCCTGGTTCACGTCCACGATGCGGGTGGCCGCGCAGACTTCGGCCACGAAATCCGGATGCGCCTCGACGTAGGCGACAAGATCCGTCACGCCCTGCTCGCGCAGGGCACGGACCCGGTCCATCGCCATCGAATAGTCCTGCTCCCAGAAAGAGAACCGCGCGTTTTCGAACATGCTGCGGTAGCGGCGCTCGCTTTCCGCCAGCGCGGCCGCGGCGGCGCGGCGACCGGTCACGTCGGTACCCGCCTCCAGGATCACCCGGGGCTTGCCATACTCGTCGCGCAGCAGCGCGCAACGCGCTTCGACGATCACGATCCGGTCGTCGCGATGGCGCTGGAACACCTCGCCCTCCCAGCGGCCCGTGCCGAACAGCGCGGCGTCCACCTCGGCGTGGTCGCCCGGGAAGGCAGTGCCCAGCAGGTCGCTCGCCCGGCGCCCCAACGCCTCATGCGCCGTCCAGCCGTACAACTGCTCGGCGCCGCCGTTCCAGAGCACGATGACGTCGCCCATGTCGCGGACGAAGATCGAATCGTGGGTCAGTTCGATCAGCCGGGCCTGGCCCGCAATGGTGATCATGCGCTCGCGGTTCCGCAGCGTCAGCACGCCGGTGACGGCGATCGCCCCAAGGCTTACCGCGCAGCGCAGGATGGAGGAGTCCATCGCCACGACACCGTGGCCGCGCAGGTGGGCCACCGCGGTGAGGATCATGCAGCCCAGTACCGCGCCGACGATCGCGCGGCGGCTGCCGCTGGCGGCCACGAGCACCACCACCACCACGTAAACCACCGCCACCGCGCTCTGCAGGGGCGTGAGGGTGTCCACCAGGAAAACGCCCAGTGCCAGCAGGGCCCCCGCGACCATCAGCAAGCCGGCCACGAGCCGCCGCGGACGCGTCACGGGTGCATAGGCCTGGGTGTGCAGGGGCCGGTATCGCGTCATCGGACCGTCCGGATCGAGTGTCTTGTACAGAATGAGCGTGGAGTGTTTCGGAACCCCATGCCGTCTGTCTTGCACAGCGGTGATGGTTTTTGACCGTTACGGTACGGACGCTACAAGAAATCGACAAACTATCGACTAACCCTTTGGTATGCAGCGCCCCGACCGAATGTAGAATTTCGGTCCGATCCGCATCGCACATAAGCTCGTCGCCGTGGGCAGTCCCGCCCATCGCCGCCGTGGAGCAGACGCAGATGCGCATCGAACTTAACGTCCCCGGGGCCGTGCATGGCATGCCCCCCTTAGCCCTTCCCCCCGCGGACGAGGAAGGCAATGTAACCCGGCTACTCGAACAGGCGCTGACCGCTGCCGGGACCGATCTTGCCACCACCCGGGCCTGCGTAGCCCGGGTGGCCGCGCTACTGGAGCGCGAACGGGCCCCGGCCGAACGGCCCGTGACGCTTCGCCGCCGCGTGGGCGCAGGGCTGGCGCCATGGCAGGCGCGCCGCGTGGCCGCGCACGTGGACCAGAACCTGGGTTATTCGATCACCATCGACCAGCTGGCCGCGATTGCCGGACTGTCGAGCAGCTACTTCTGCCGCGCGTTCAAGGACAGCTTCGGCGATCCGCCGCATGCCTACATCATGCGCCGCCGCGTGGAACGCGCGCAGTCGCTGATGCTGCAGACGCGGGAGCCGCTGAGCCAGATCGCCCTGGCCTGCGGCCTGTCCGACCAGGCGCACCTGTGCAACCTTTTTCGCCGGCTGGTAGGGCAGAGCCCGAGCCAGTGGCGGCGGTCGCGCTGGCAGGAAGCGTGACCGGACAGCTTCACCGAGGTGCTCGCATGCATGCCAGGATCGTGGATATCCGTTCCGTCATTCGGCTCGATGCGCACCATGCCCACGCGTGGCATGTCCTGCATGAAGCAGCGCGCGTCGAGCCTGACGAATTCGCGCGCATCGCGTGGTATCGCGGCGATCCTATCGCCGCGCTGGGCCAGCAGACGGCTGAAACCCTCGTCGCCTGCGGTCGTCACGAGGAAGTCCTGGCGTTCCTTCGCGGGGTGAGTCGCGACCTCGGCCTGGAACCGGCCCCGGTATTCGCCCCCTTCTGAGCCCTTTTTTTCCGGTCCGCGGTAAAGTCGGACGAAACCGACCCCGGGCCACCACGTGTCGATCGAAGAAGCCACCACCCCCGACCGAGGCGAACGGCTTACCGCCGAGCGCGCCTACGAACTCTACTGGGCCGACCTGCTCGACCGCGACGCGCGCTTCAGCTGTGTCGGCACCGGCTGCGCGGCGCCGCTGATCTGCGCCTGCCTAGACAAGCCCGGGCAGAACCTCCGGATCCGCCCTTACTTCCGTTCGTACCGGCTCGAAGACCACGCGGCCACCTGCGAGGTTGCGCATGGCCGTGGCGAGACGAAGGCGGTGAAGCGGCCGGATGTCTTCGAGGCCGAGCGCCCCGCGGGCCACTTCCACGCGAAAGCGGCGCGGGAGAAACGGTCGGCCACCGTGACCCCGGCTCGACACGTTTCGTCGGCCCCGGCGGCCGGCCCGACACCGCGCGCCAGCCATTACTACCGTCTCTCGTCGCTGGTGCAGAAGTTCCTGGAGCACCGACGCGACAAGGACCTGGCCGAAGCCACCGTCGAGATCGGTGGAGAAGCCACGACCTACGAGGCGCTGTTCCGTAACATCTATCGGCAGAAGGTGGCCGACCTGCTCGCCACCCGCGCGGTGTGGTGGGGCACGGCATCCATCCGGGGGACGAAGGAAGGTGGCTATTACCTCCGCTTCTCGCGCCCCTTCCGTCATGGGGACGCCGAACTGCGGCCGACGATCACGCTTACCGCGAAGGACATCGATGCTTATCCGGTACGCAAGCTGCTGCGGGCACGGCTGGACAAGCTCATCGAGGAAGCGGACGGCTATTGCGTGGCCTTCGCATGGGCCAAGCCGTGGATGCCGAAGGATGCGGAGAAGCCCTTCGTCCGCTTCTACGTGAACAACCTGGACCACATCGACGTGCGCGGACCGGAAATCCTCGAGGAGCTGAAGAACACCTCCCGGGTCGGTACGGGGACGTAAGATAAGGCCATGTCATCCAAACGCCGCAAACGCCTGCGCCTGCCCTTCGTCCGCCACCCGCGCGACGCATCGCACGATTATGACGACGCCAGCTATGACGGGGGCATCTCCGGCGGCGCGTACCTGCGCCATGTCGTCATCCTGGCGGCCATCCTCGTGGCGCTCGTGGCCCTCCTCCGCTGGGTCTTCTGACCACACCGCTGCGCGCACGGTTACGTGTCGTAGATCCTCGCTTCGCTTGGGCGAAGCGGTCCGTGCGCCATGTTGTCCCCGTGCGTCGAAAGGATGACAGCCCCGGGCGGTTCCGTCATGGGCAGCGGTGCCGGCGCCTCGGTAAAATTGAGCGCCACCACCAGGCGCCTGCGTTCGCACTCGCGTGAGTAAACGAGCACCGCTTCGCTTGCCTCCAGCACGTGGATATTCCCCCGGTGAAGGGCAGGCGTCTCCCGCCGCAACCGCAGCAACGCCTTGTACAACGACAGCATCGATTGCGGGTCCGCCGATTGCGTAGCCACATTGCAGGTAGCGACGTCGTCGCCGATACGCAGCCACGGCCTGCCCCGCGTGAACCCCGCTCCCTCGCACGGAAACCAGCGCATGGGTGTCCGCTGCGGATCCCTGCCCAATCCCTTGTGCGGCTCGTTCAGTTCAAACCGATCGCGCACCTCCTCGAACGGCATGACCACGTCGTGCATGCCTATCTCGTCGCCGTAGTACATCGTGGGGGTGCCTCGCAACGTGAGCAGCAACACGGCGGCGACGCGCGCCTGCGCGGTACCCACGCGGGACGCGATCCGCGGCTTGTCATGATTGCCCAGTACCCAGTTGGGCCACCCGCCGGACGGCAGGGCGGCCTCGTAACGCCTGATCAGCCCCGCGATGGTCGATGCATCCCAGTGCGTGCTGATCAGCAGGAAGTTGAACGGCAGTTGCGCCCCGGAAAGATTCTCGCCGTAGTAGGCGACGATGCGTTCCAGGGGAAGGTATAGCTCGCCGATCAGCACGCGGTCCGGGAACTCATCCACGACGGAACGCATGGCGGCGACGATACCCTGGGTTTCCGGTATGTCTGACGTGTGCAAAGGCAGGAAGCGATGCGCCTCGGCATCGATGCCCGCCCGGTAGGCAGGGTTGGGCGGGTTGTCGCGGAATTCGGCGTCCTTCATGACGTGGTAGATCACGTCCACGCGGAACCCATCCACGCCGCGCCGCATCCAGAAGCGCATCGATTCGTACATCGCCTCGCGCAGCACCGGGTTGCGCCAGTTGAGGTCCGGCTGCCTGTCGAGGAAAAGGTGCAGGTAGTACTGCCCGCTGAGCGGATCGAAGGTCCACGCGCTGCCGCCGAAATTGGACAGCCAGTTGTTTGGCGGCCCGCCATCCGCCGCCGGGTCTCGCCAGATGTACCAGTCGCGGAAGACGTTATCGCGCGAGCGGCGGCTTTCGCGGAACCAGGGATGTTCGTCGGAGCTATGGTTCGGCACGAAGTCGAGGATCACCTTCAGCCCCAGCGCATGGGCGTCCGCGATCAGCGCGTCCATGCCGGCGATGTCGCCGAACAGTGGATCGATGCCGCGGTAGTCGCTCACGTCGTAGCCGAAGTCGGCCATGGGCGAGGGATAGATGGGAGATATCCACAATGCGGCCACGCCAAGCCCGGCGAGGTAAGGCAGCTTGCAGCGTATCCCGGCGAGGTCGCCGATGCCGTCCCCGTTCGTATCGGCGAAGGAACGGGGATAAACCTGATACACGACGCCATCGCGCCACCACGAATCTTCCACAGTCCCTCCAGTCGACCACTCCCACACGAAGCTTGTCCCGCGGCACGTGTACGAAATGCCTTCACGCACCCTCCCTTAGCCTTCGGCATATCACCCATCCCGGATGCCGTCATGATCAACGACCTCTGGTACAAGAACGCCGTCGTCTACTGCCTCTCCGTGGATTCCTTCCAGGACTCCAACGGCGATGGCGTGGGCGATTTCCAGGGACTGGGCCGGCGCCTGGCCTATCTGCAAGGCCTGGGCGTGACGGCGTTGTGGCTGATGCCGTTCCAGACCTCCCCGGGCAGGGACGGCGGGTACGACATCAGCGATTACTACAACGTGGACCCGCGCTACGGCACCCTGGGCGACTTCGTGGAGTTCACCCACGCGGCGCACCAGCGTGGCATGCGCGTGATGATCGACCTGGTGGTGAACCATACCTCGGACCACCACCCCTGGTTCCGCGAAGCCTGTCGCGATCCCTCGTCGAAATACCGCGACTGGTACGTCTGGTCGAAGACCCGCCCGGACAACGCCGGCCAGGGCATGGTCTTTCCCGGCGTGCAAAAAAGTACGTGGAGCTATGAGAAGACCGCGAAGGCCTGGTATTTCCACCGTTTCTACCAGTTCCAGCCGGACCTCAACACGTCCAACCCGTACGTACAGGCGGAAATCCTGAAGATCATGGGATTCTGGACGCAGCTCGGCGTGTCGGGATTCCGCATGGACGCCGTGCCCTTCGTCATCGCCACCAAGGGCGCCGGCATCAAGCGGCCGAAGGAGCAGTTCGACATGCTGCGCAGCTTCCGCGAGTTGCTGCAATGGCGTCAGGGCGACGCGGTGATCCTCGCCGAAGCGAACGTGCTACCACGCGATGACATGGAGTACTTCGGCGACGACGGCGACCGCCTGCAAATGATGTTCAACTTCCAGGTGAACCAGCACCTGTTCCATGCACTGGCCTCCGCCGACGTGCGCTCGCTGGCGGGTGCATTGCAAAAGACCCGCCCACGCCCGGCCACTGCACAGTGGGCGCAGTTCCTGCGCAACCACGACGAGCTCGACCTCGGCCGCCTCACACCCACGCAGCGCGACCGCGTCTTCGCGGAATTCGGCCCCGGGAAGGATATGCAGCTCTACGACCGCGGCATCCGCCGGCGGCTTGCGCCGATGCTGCGCAACGACCGTCGCCGCATTGAACTTGCATACAGCCTGCTCTTCACCCTGCCCGGCACACCGGTACTGCGCTACGGCGACGAGATCGGCATGGGCGATGACCTTTCGCTGCCCGAACGCGAGTGCGCGCGCACGCCCATGCAATGGTCCACGGAGCCCTATGGCGGTTTCACCCGGCTACACCGCGGCGGGAAGACCGTGATCTCGGAAGGCCCGTTCGGCTACACGCACGTCAACGTGGCCCAGCAACGGCGCGACCCGGGATCGCTGCTCAACTGGATGGAACGCATCATCCGCATGCGCAAGGAGATCCCCGAAGTCTCATGGGGCGATTTCGAGGTGTTACCGCTCGATGACAACGCCGTGCTGATGCTGCGCTACACCTGGCGTGGAAACGCGGTGCTGTTCCTGCATAACCTCTCGGATGCACCCGTCGAGGCGGACTTCGCAGGGCCGGACCAGCTGACCAACCTCCTGTCGGACGACCACAGCAAGCCCGAGGACCACGGCCATCACCACATCATGCTGGAGCCCTACGGTTACCGCTGGTTCCGCGAGGGTGGCCTGGGCTACATCCTCGACCGCGAGGAAATCGATGGGATTTGACGGGCTACCTCTTAAGGGGGTAGTTGCCGATCCTTGCATGCGCAATGCTTGGCTCCTCCTCCGATACCTCGAAAGGATCGGCCCATGTACCGCGCCGAACCCGTTTGCAGCATTGGCCGTGCCGACTTCCCCACGGTCATTGTCGACCTCGCCCAGCGCTCCGCCGCCATCGACCGCGGCGACCGCCAGGGAAGCAACAGCCTCGTGGAAGACCTGCGGGGCCGGGCACAACTGACCGAGATCGCGCTCGACGATGCGACCAACGACCTGCTCCTGGTCTACCGGGCCGCCTGCGCGGCCGACGCGGATGGGGCTGGCGCCATCCTGTTCCGCCGCCAGGCCGAAGGCGACGTGGAAGCCGGGCACCCGCCGGCCGTACGCACGCTTGCCCAGGTCTTGTTCGACGGCCTGCGCGCCGAAGCGCCTAACACCCCTCTGCTCGCCCACGTGGCGCTGGCCCTTCGCGCCCTCCTCGGCTGCCCCACGCCGCGTGAAGACGGCGGCGCACCCCGCGGCGGCCTGGCCACCTGGCAGGAACGCCGCGCCATCGCTTATATGGATGAACGGTTGGACCAGTCCTTTCCGGTGTCCTCCGTGGCCGATGCCTGCGGACTCTCGGTCAACCACTTTTCGCGCGCCTTCCGCCGCAGCATGGGCAAGCCGCCGCACCGCTGGCTGCTCGATCGTCGCATCGACCGGGCGCGGGAGCTCCTGCGGGATACCGCGCTGTCACTGGCCGATATCGCCCTGGCCTGCGGTTTTGCCGAACAAAGCCATTTTACCCGCGTCTTTACCCGTACCGTCGGCATGCCGCCGGGAGCCTGGCGACGCGCTGCGGATTGAACATGGGTACAGACGAAACGACTTCTTCCACCCTCGGCCTGGGCCGGGACCTCATGCTGGCAGGCTCGCGGTTGCGGGACGCCGTGGGCCGCCGTGCCCAGCGCGAATTCGGGCTCACGGCCCTGCAGAGCGACATGCTGCTCCTGCTCGCCCAGCGCGGCAGCATGATCTCCACCGAACTGGCCGCCGCCTGCGGCGTGAATGCCAGCACCGTCACCCACGCTGTGGATGCCTGCATCGAACGCGGGCTGATGCTGCGGGAGCGCGACGAGGAAGACCGCCGGCTGGTCGACATCGTGCTGACCACGGCCGGCAAGCGCATGGCCGAGCGAGTGCGTGCACTGGTGGCCGATCTGGCGCGAACCGCCCTCGAAGGCGTGGACCAACCGGCCGTGCTCGCCGAGAGCCTGGCCCAGGTCACCCGCAACCTGGAAAAAGGCCAGGTTCCCTAGGCCGCCCTGCGGCCGAAGATGAGGTGCAGGCCGAACAGGGCGAAGATGGCGCCGGCCCCTCCGTCGATCCAGCGGCTGGCGCGCACATAACCGCGACGCATGGCCGGTAGCGCGAAGATGCCCGCGACGATCGAGAACCAGAGCATGGTTTCCAGCGTGACCATCGCCCAAAGGCCCCAGCGTGCGGCGGCGGACATGCCGTCTCCCACGAAGGCCGAGAAGATCGATGCGAAGTAGATCGCCGCCTTCGGGTTGGCCAGGTTCGTCGCCAGCCCCCTGAGCAGCGCGCGCCAGGGACTGGAATCGCGAACGTCGACCACGGGCACCGCCGCATCCGGTTTCGCCTTCCACGACGCACGGAGCATCTGGAACCCCATCCAGCACAGGTAGGCACCGCCGGCGACGGCGATGCCGCGTTCCAGCCAGGCGACCTGGTGCAGGAGGATATGCAGGCCCAGCAACGCCAGCGCGGCCCACACCGCCACGCCCAGCGCGATGCCGACAACGCCCGCCAGGGCCTCCCGCCGCGAGCGGCTGGCGGCGAGCTGGGAGACGAAGAAGAAATCGGGCCCGGGGGTGACCAGGGCAACGATCTGGACGAGGGCGATGGTGAGGAAGAGGTTCATTCCGGCGAGGTTACCGCACCGCGCCTTGCCCGCAAGGGCCTCCTCCCGTAACCTCGCGTTTTTTAAAGCGGTCACGGGGCTACCCCCGACCTTCGAAGGGGTACGTCACGATGCTGGGTCTGCTGGGCCACGTTCTCTTTGGCCTGTTCGGTTTGGTGGTGCTCGTCGCCATCGCCTTCTGTTTCTCCAACAACAAGCGCCAGGTCGACTGGAAGCTCGTCGGCACGGGCGTGGCGCTGCAGATCGTGTTCGCCGCCATCGTGCTGAAGGTGCCGCTCGGCCGCGACGTGTTCGACGCCATCGCCACCGGCTTCGTGCGCCTGCTCGACTACGTGGACGTCGGTTCGCGCTTCATCTTCGGCAGCCTGCTCGACAGCGGGAAGTTCGGCGTGATCTTCGCCGTGAAGGTGCTGCCCACCATCGTCTTCTTCGCGGCCCTCACCGGCGTGCTCTACCACCTCGGCGTGATGCAGCAGATCGTGAAGGGCATGGCCTGGGTTATCACCAAGGTGATGCGCGTATCCGGGGCCGAGACCACCAGCGTCTGCGCCAGCGTGTTCATCGGCCAGACCGAGGCGCCGCTCACCATCAAGCCTTACATCGAGCGGATGACCCAGGCCGAGCTCATGACCGTCATGATCGGTGGCATGGCGCACATCGCCGGATCGGTGATGGCCGCCTATGTGGCGATGCTCGGCGGCGACGACCCCGCGCAACGCATGTTCTATGCGAAGCACCTGCTCACCGCGAGCGTCATGGCCGCGCCGGCCACGATGGTGCTCGCCAAGATCCTCGTTCCCGAAACGCAGGAGCCGCTCACCCGCGGCACCGTGAAGATCGAAGTCGAAAAGACCACGGCCAACGTCATCGATGCCGCCGCGACCGGCGCAGGCGACGGCCTCAAGCTCGCCATGAACGTCGGCGCCATGCTGCTGGCCTTCATCGCCCTCATCGCGCTCGTCAACGGCCCGGTGCAGTGGGCCGGTACCATCGGAGGCGATCACAGCGTCAACGCCTGGCTCTCGGCCAGCATGGGCCATCCGGTCACACTCAGCCTCGAGACGATCTTCGGCTGGATCCTCGCCCCGGTGGCCTGGCTCATCGGCGTGCCGTGGCAGGATGCCACCCTCGTGGGCAGCTTCATCGGCCAGAAGGTGGTCATCAACGAATTCGTGGCTTATGCGGACCTTGCCCGCCACCTCGACGAATTGCTTCCGCAAAGCCGCCTGATCGCCACGTACGCACTGTGCGGTTTCGCCAACTTCTCCTCGATCGCCATCCAGATCGGCGGCATCGGCGGCCTGGCCCCGAACCGTCGCGGCGACCTCGCCCGTCTTGGCCTGCGCGCCGTGCTGGGCGGCTCCATCGCCACCTTCATGACGGCGACCATCGCCGGCGTGCTCGAGCAAGTCTGAGGCATGTCCGCCGTACGCCTGCTGGTCGTCGGCGGATACAGCGAGGAAGAACGATGGCGCACGCCGCGCCTTCCCCGCGCCGGTGAACCCGCTTACGCCGACGACTTCGAGCGGCGGCCCGGTGGCAAGGCCTTCAAAGGTCACCTGTAGAAACGCGCCTTGCGCGCGACATGTTTTGAGGCCAGGAGGGAGCAACAGGCCCCTGTTGCTCCTCGCGAAAAGCTGTCGCGCGCAGGCGCGCTCCTACGGGTTATTCGGTACGGACGGGTGTTCGACGTACGCAGGTAAGCCGATGTGGTCCGGTTATTCGATGCGGATTTCGTACACGGCGTCCCAGCATTTACCGGTGACGAACAACCGGTCGTGGGCGGCGTCGTAGGCGATACCGTTGAGCACGTCATCGGCGGGATTGTCCACGTGTTGCATGGCGGCCAGGTTGGCCAGGTCGATCCATCCGATCACGTGGCCATTCGACGGATCGATGCGCGCGATGCGCGAGGTCTGCCACACATTCGCGTAGATCTCGCCCTTCACCCACTCCAGTTCGTTGATCTGTTGCAACGGCTTGCCGTCGACGGTGACGTCGATCGTGCCGGTCTGCGCAAACGTGTCCGGATCGAGAATGCGTATGCGCGGCGTGCCGTCGCTCATGAACAGATGCGACGCGTTCCGCGTCAACGCCCAGCCTTCGCCCGGATAGCGGATCTCGCCGAGCAGGCCGAACGTTGTCCTGTCGTAGACGAACCCGACGCCCGCGCGCCAGGAAAGCTGCAGGATTTTTCCGCCGCTCGCGACGATGCCTTCGCCGAAGACCTGCCGGGGCAGGTCCCGGCGCTGCACGATCTCGCCGGTTTCCAGGCGCACCTTGCGTACACCGGCGTCGACATAACCGCCGGTGCTTTCGAACAGGAACCCGCCGTCGTAGTACAGGCCTTCGGTGAAGGCCTGACGGTCATGCGGGTAGCTGTGCACGATGCGCGCGGTGGACGTCGGAACGTCCACCGGCGCAGGGCCGACCGCCATCAGCCGTTCTTCTTCAGCCAGGCGTCCACCGCCGGCAGGCGCTCGTTACGCACCATGACGCGATAACGGATGTTGGCCATGCTGGTTTCCGCATCGCGCCGCGAGGTCGGGGCGATGTACTTGTCGGCGAAGGCCTTGATCTTGTCGATCATGGCGAGGTTCATCGAACCGCTGGCCAGCCTCGGGTAGTAACGGGACGTGGAGGTCGAATCGACGAAGTGGTCCATCTTCTCCTTGTTCGCCACCGCGAAGTCGAAGGCCATTTCCGGATGCGCCCGCGACGCGGCCGAGATCATACCTGCGCTGTTCGTGGCGCCCGGCTCGTCGGTGAGGGCGAGTTCCAGCGCACGCTTCGCCAGTGCCTCGTCTTCCGGCGTGGCCAGCAGAGCGTACAGCCGGTCCTTTACCAGCGGTGTCTTCTCCGCCTTCGCTTCCGCGTGCAGCTTGTCCCAGGTCGCGGCATCCGCATGCGCGGCCACCACGGCGAGGATCGACTTGCGCAGCTCGGCCGGCATCGTGTTCGTCTCGTAGCGACGACGCGCTTCGGCGACGACCTTCGCGTCGCCTAGGGTCGCGAGCGTGCCGATCATGTGCGAGCGCAGGATCGCCACCGGTGCTTCCTCGCCGGGCTTCGCTTCCCAACCCACCTGGGCGAACTTCGGCTCGAGGCGAGCGATGGCGTACTTGCGCAGCACGGCCTGGCGCTTCGCGTCGCCCTGGTAGTAGTTGTCCAGCGCACCGAGGTCGCCGGCCACGTCTTCCCACAGGAGCGGCGAGGCATCCAGGGGAACGGCCTTGATCAGGTCGAGCACGTCAGACGACGGCTGCAGGCCGGCCATACCCAGTGCCCAGACGTCGGCGGTGAGGCCGAGCTGGTCGATCGAATCAAGCTTCGCGAATGCGCCTTGCAGTGCCTTGACCTGCGCCGGTGCATAGAGCGTGCGGTAGTAACCGGTCTGGCCGGCGTTCACCAGCACCGGCGAGCAGCCGGCGACAGTGAGCGTGCCCGTACCGTCGGTGAGCAGCGTGGAGGCGGTGGCGCCACCGACGGTCTTCGCGATCACCGGCACGTGCCAGGCAAGCGGCTTCTTCTCGGGACGGTCGCGCGTGAACTCCCCTTGCGAGAGCTTCAGCGTGGTCGAGCCGTTGGCGCAGGACACCGACTCCACGCGCACCAGCGGAATGCCCGGCTGCAGAGTGAAGTCGTGGGCCACGGTGCTGACCGGCTTGCCAGCGGCCGCGTCGATCTCCTTCCAGAGATCGTCGGAAACCGTGTTGGAATACTTGTGCGCCTTGATGTACGCCTGCACACCCTTCTGCCAGGTGTCGGCCCCGACATAGGCCTCGAGCATGCGGATGACCGATTCGCCCTTGGCGTAGGTGATCGAGTCGAAGGCCTGGCTGGCCTGCTCCACCGTTTCCACGTGCTGCACCACCGGGTGCGTGGTGGCGACGGCGTCGCGCGACATGGCGCCCTCGCGGATCAGCACGGCCTCCAGGTTGGTGTGCCATTCCGGATGCAGGCGCTCGGTGGTGCGCGAGGCGAGCCAGGAGGCGAAGCCTTCGTTCAGCCACAGGTCGTCCCACCAGCGCATGGTGACGAGGTCGCCGAACCACTGGTGCGCCATTTCGTGCGCGGCGGTGTTGAACACGGCCTGCTTGTCGGACTGGGTGGAAATCGTAGGATCCAGCAGCAGCGCGTATTCGAAGGTGTAGATCGCGCCCCAGTTCTCCATGGCGGAGAAGAACTGGCTCTGGCCCGGCGACGCGATGTTGTCGAGCTTCGGCAGCGGGTACGGCACGCCGAAGTACGCGTTGTACTCCTGCAGTACGGCCTTGCCGGAGTCGAGCGTGAACTGCGCCTGCGAGGTCAGGCCCTTCTGCGTGATCACGCCGATTTCCACACCGTCGCTCTTCGTCGTGGCGCGGTCGAACTCGCCCAGGCCGAAGAACAGCAGGTAGGTGGACATCTTCGGCGAGGGCTGGAAGGTGACCTGCGTGAGGCCCTTGCCGAGGTCCTTCTTCGAGGCCGCCGGCATGTTGCTCACGGCCATCTCGTTACTGGGCACGGTGGCCTGCAACGTGAAGGTGGCCTTGTAGGCGGGCTCGTCCCAGGAGGGAATGAAGCGGCGGGCATCTGAGTTTTCGAACTGTGTGTACAGCGCGCGCTTCTTGCCGTCCGCCTTGGTGTCGTAGTCGATCGCGAACAGGCCGTTGGCCTGCGTACCGATCTTGCCGGTGTACTTCATCGACAAGGTGTACGCGCCGACGGGAATCGCATGGTCGAAGGTGAAGGTCGCGGTCTGCGCCTTCTCGTCGACGGAAACCTTGGGCGCCGCGAACTTCGCCTTGCCCTTCGCCGGGACGAGGGTCACGTCCGCGAAGGTCATGTCGATGGCGTTGAGCGTGATGGATGCGGTGGGCTCGAGCACGTCGACGGCGATGGACACCTTGCCATCGAAGGCTAGCTTGTCGGCATGGGGCACGACGGACACGTCGTAGTGCGTCGGACGCACGGTACGCGGCAGCTGGGTGGTGGCAAGCTGGCTGGTGTCGGCGGCAGGCGCGGCGACGCCGGCAGCGGAAAGACCGGCAAGCGCGAAGGCGATCGCACTGACGAGAGGTGTACGCATGTTAGGCCCTTGGGTTCGCACCCCGCCGGACATCCGGCGGCGGTCGATCCGCCGATGGTCCCCGGACCGGTGAAATCAGGGAAGCGCCGGAAGTCACGGCCGCAGGTTCTCGCGGGGCCGGACGGTCTGGCGGGGCTATCGGAGGACACAGAGGATGTCGCCGGGGTTTCACATTCCTGCAATAACCCTATGCAGGTTAGACTACGCCCGTTTTGCCCCACACAATCTGGAGACCCCTCATGAGCAAACCGCTGAATCATCGCCGCATCCTGCTCAAGCTCTCCGGAGAGGCCCTGATGGGCAGCGAGGACTACGGTATCGATCCGCAGGTGATCCGCCGGCTCGCGAAGGAAATCCTCGAAGTTCACGCGGCAGGCGTGCAGGTGGGCGTCGTCATCGGCGGCGGCAACATCTTCCGTGGCGCGGGCCTCGCCGCGGCCGGCATGGATCGCGTTACCGGCGACCACATGGGCATGCTCGCCACCGTCATGAACGCCCTGGCGATGCAGGATGCCATCGAGAAGCTGGGCGGCGAAGCCCGCACCATGAGCGCCATCAAGATCAACGAGGTGTGCGAAGACTTCATCCGCCGCCGCGCCATTCGTCACCTCGAGAAAGGCCGCGTGGCCCTGTTCGCCGCCGGCATCGGCAATCCCTTCTTCACCACCGACTCCGCCGCCGCCCTGCGTGCCGTCGAAGTCGGCGCCGACCTGCTGCTGAAGGCCACCAAGGTCGATGGCGTGTATTCGGCGGACCCCAAGCGGGTGTCCGGCGCGGAACGCTACGAGCACCTCACCTATAACCAGGTGATCGAGCGCCGCCTCGAGGTGATGGATACCGCCGCCATCGCCCTGTGCCGCGAAAACAAGCTTCCGCTGCGCATCTACGACATGACCCAGCCGGGCAATCTCATGCGGATCATGCGCGGGGAGGCCGTGGGCACCCTTGTCGACGCCGGCTGAGCCGCCGCCGCGGCCCCGCCGGGCGCGCTGCTATACTCGCCGACTGACCCGCTCCATCGGATAAACCCATGATCAACGACATCAAGAAAGATGCTGAGACCCGCATGGGCAAGAGCATCGACTCGCTGAAGCACGACCTGAAGACCATCCGCACCGGTCGCGCCAACCCGTCGATCCTCGAGAACATCAAGGTGCCTTATTACGGTACGGACACCCCGCTTGCCCAGGTCGCCAACGTGGCGACGCCCGACGCGCGCTCGCTGTCGGTGAAGCCGTTCGACAAGAGCATGGTCGGCCCGATCGAGAAGGCCATCATGGCGTCCGACCTCGGCATTACGCCCACCACCATGGGCATGGACATCCGCCTGAATTTCCCGCCGCCGACCGAGGAGCGCCGCAAGGAGCTCGCGAAGAGCGTGGCGAAGGAAGGCGAGCAGGCCAAGATCGCTATCCGCAACGTGCGCCGCGACGCCATCCAGCACGTGGACAAGCTGCTGAAGGACAAGACAATCACGGAAGACGACAAGAAGCGCGCCGACGACGACATCCAGAAACTGACCGACAAGTTCGTGAAGGATGTGGACGACGTGGTCAAGGATAAGGAAAAGGAGCTGATGGCGCTCTGACGCGCCATCGGTTGCCGCCCATGGCAGCGAAGCCCGTCGACCGGGTTCCCCGCCACCTCGCCATCGTCATGGATGGAAACGGCCGCTGGGCAAAGCAGCGCCTGCGCCCGCGCACGTTCGGCCATCACGCCGGCCAGAAGGCGGTGCGCGAGGCGGTGGAGTTCTGCCTGCGCCGCGGCATCGCGTCGCTCACGCTGTTCGCCTTCTCCAGCGAGAACTGGCAGCGCCCCCCCACCGAGGTGTCGGCGCTCATGGAGTTGTTCCTGAAGGCGATCGACAAGGAAGTGGACGAACTGCATGGTAACGGCGTGCGCGTGCGCTTCATCGGCAACCTGGAAGCCTTCGCGCCCGAACTGCGCAAGCGCATGCTCGCTGCGATGGAGCGCACGGCCGGCAACGCCGCGCTCAACATGAACGTGGCGGTGAACTACGGTGGCCGGTGGGACATCGCGCATGCCGCACGGCTGGCCGCCGAAGCCGTCGCGCGCGGCGAGTTCCACGCGGAAGACATCGACGAGCAGCGCCTGAACGGCTACACCAGCCTCGCCGACCAGCCCCCGCTCGATCTCTTCATCCGCACGGGCGGCGAGCGCCGGGTAAGCAACTTCCTGCTCTGGCAGATCGCCTACGCCGAGCTCTATTTCACCGACACCCTGTGGCCCGACGTCGACCAGGCCTGCCTCGCCGAGGCCATCGACGACTATGCCAGCCGCGAGCGCCGTTACGGGCGCACCGGCGAACAGGTCACGGGTTGACGCCGGAATCCCATGCTGAAGCAACGCATCACCACTGCCGCGATCCTCATCCCGCTGGTCCTGGCGCTCATCCTGCTGCCGCCCACCACCTTCTTTGCCGTCATCATCGCCATCATCTTCGTCGGTGCGGCATGGGAATGGAGCCTGCTGGCCGGCTGCCGCACAGCCGTGAGCCGTGGCATCGTGGCCGCGGTCGCCGCCGCGATCTTCGCAGCCCTGCTCATCGTGCGCACGCCGGGCCTGCTCATCGTGGTGACCCTGATCGGCGTGGCCTGGTGGATCGGCTGCTGCTTCTGGCTGCGCCACTTCACCTTCGCCGCGGCGCCGAATGCCGAAAACCGCATGCTCAAGCTGGGTACGGGGGCGTTCGTGATCGTGCCGACGCTGGCCTCGGCCATCCTCCTGCACTCCAGCACGCGCGGTAACTGGTGGACGCTTCTGGCCCTAGTGATCGTATGGGCTGCGGACACGGGCGCCTATTTCAGCGGCCGGCATTTCGGCCGGCGCAAGCTCGCCCCGCGGATCAGCCCGGGCAAGACATGGGCAGGCGTCTACGGCGCCGTGCTGGCGGGTGGCCTCGTCGCCCTCCTGGGTGGCTACCTGCTCGGCGTGCGTGATGGCGGCCAGCTCGTCGGCCTCCTCCTCCTGGGCGTCGTCACTGTCGCCATCGCGGTGGTTGGCGATCTCTTCGAAAGCCTGATGAAGCGCCACGCCACGGTGAAAGACTCCGGCAGCCTCTTCCCAGGCCACGGCGGCCTGCTCGATCGCCTCGACAGCGTCTTCGCCGCCTTGCCGGTGTTCGTCGCCGGCAAGCTCCTGCTGGGGCTCTGAGCCGTGGCCCCGCGTCAGGTCGCCGTGCTCGGCGCCACCGGTTCCATCGGCGGCAGCACGCTCGACGTGATCTCGCGACATCCCGGGCGCTTTCGCGCCAGCATCCTGGTGGCCAATCGCGACACCGCCGGCCTGGCGGCGCTCTGCGAACGCTTCCGCCCGGATCTGGCCATCGTGGCCGATCGGGCAATGGAAGCCGATCTCGCCCGTCGCCTCGCCGGCGCGAACGTGCGCTGCGAAGTTGCCAGTGGCGCGGACGCCGTTACCGCGGCGGCGGCTGGCCCGCTCTGCGACACGGTGGTCGCCGCCATCGTCGGCGCGGCGGGGCTGGATTCCACCCTGGCCGCGGCCAGCGCGGGCAAGCGCCTGCTACTGGCCAACAAGGAGTCCATCGTGATGGCTGGCGCCCTGCTGCTCGAGGCGCTGCGCCAGGGCGGCGGCGACCTGATCCCCATCGACTCCGAACACAACGCCATCTTCCAGTGCCTGCCCGGTGGCCGGCCGGATCTCGACCGTGCCGGCGTGCGCCGGATCATCCTCACCGCCTCGGGCGGTCCGTTCCGTGGCCGCACGCGCGCCGAACTGGGCCGGATCACGCCGGACCAGGCCTGCGCGCATCCCAAGTGGTCGATGGGGCGGAAAATCTCGGTGGACTCCGCCACCCTGATGAACAAGGGGCTCGAGGTCATCGAGGCGCACCATCTGTTCGCCGCGCCGGTGGACGCCATCGAGGTGGTGGTGCATCCGCAGAGCCTGGTCCATTCGATGGTCGATTACGCCGACGGTTCAGTGCTGGCCCAGCTGGGGAATCCCGATATGCGCACGGCCATCGCCTGCGCCCTGGCCTACCCCGAGCGGATCGAGGCCGGCGTGGCGCCGCTGGACCTGGCCGCGCACGCCCGGCTCGACTTCGAGAAGCCGGACACCGACACCTTCCGTTGCCTCGCCCTGGCCTTCGCGGCCCTGCGCGAGGGTGGCGATGCCACCGCCATCCTCAACGCCGCCAACGAGGTGGCCGTGGAGGCCTTCCTCGCCGGCTCCCTCCCCTTCCTCGGTATCGCCGACCTCGTCGAGCGCGTGCTCACGGAACTGCCGGCCCAACCCGTGGTCGATGTCCAGACCCTCGTCGCACGCGACGATGAGGCGCGCCGGGCCGCCAGGGGCGTGCTCCAGCGCGCTTACTGCTAAACTCGCTCCACCCAAACGTTTTTCCACCGAGACCCACTCTCCCCGATGAGCCCTGTCCTAGGTTCCGTGTTCTGGCTGCTGGTGACGCTTGGCGTGCTGGTGACCTTCCATGAATTCGGCCATTACTGGGTCGCGCGCCGCTGTGGCGTGCGGGTGCTGCGTTTCTCCGTGGGCTTCGGCCGCCCGCTCTGGCGCCGGGTGGCGAAGGACGGCACCGAATACCAGATCGCCGCCATTCCGCTGGGTGGTTACGTGAAAATGCTCGACGCCCGCGAAGGCGACGTCCCGGCCGCCGAACGCGGCCAGGAGTTCACCGGCAAGTCGGTGTGGAAACGCATCGCCATCGTCGCCGCAGGCCCCGCGTTCAACCTGATCTTCACCGTCGCCGCCTTCTGGGCGATGTACATGATCGGCAAGCCCGACGTGGCGCCCATCGTCACCGCAGGCACCGGCACCGTCGCCGCCGTGGCGGGCATCCGCCCGGGCGATCGCCTGATCGCCATGAATGGCGATCCGGTCGGCAACTGGAGCGACGCCACCGAGATTCTCGCCAACGGGCTGCTCGGCAACGAGCCCCTGCCCGTGCGCGTCAAGGGTACAGACGGCGCACAGCGCGACGTGGTGCTGCCCCTCCAGCGCCTGGACGCCGGCGGCGACATCGGCAAGCGCTTCACCCAACTCGGCATGAGCCTGCAGGCTCCCCCCGTCGTCGGCGAGGTGGTCAAGGGCGATCCAGCCTCCCTCGCCGGCATCCGCACGGGCGACCGCATCCTCAGCGTCAACGGCAAGCCGGTGTCGGATTTCGACGACTTCACGAAGCTCGTTCCGGAGCAGGCCGCCATCTCGCCCCAGGTCGCCGTGGCCATCCAGCGCGACGGCCAGACGAAAACCTTTCAGATCACCGCCCGGATGAAGTCCGAGCAGGGCCAGCCCACCCGCTGGCTGATCGGCGTGGCCCGCCAGCCGCTGGAAGAGGCCACCCTGCGTTATGGCCCCGTGCGTGCTTTCAACGAATCGCTGCGCGCCACCTGGACCGGCGCCGCCTCCACCTTCAACCTCATCGGCAAGATGCTGTCGGGCGAGGCCTCCACGAAGAACCTCTCCGGCGTCATCGGCATCGCGCAGGTCGCGAACGATTCGGCCAACCGGGGCGTGGGCTGGTTCCTCAACTTCCTCGCCCTGGTGTCGCTCAGCCTGGCCATCCTGAACCTGCTGCCGATCCCGGTCTTGGACGGTGGACACTTGCTGTATTACCTTATCGAGTTGGTCAAGGGCAGCCCGGTCAGCGAACGAACCATGGTCGCTGGCCAATACGTGGGGATCGTCCTGCTGTTCACGCTGATGGGGTTGGCGTTCTTCAACGACATACAACGAATGCTTGTCTCGTGAGCCACCCGCTCGCGGCGCAACCGTATCACCCAGGCTCCTGGCGCACCCGCGCCCTGCGCCGAACGACGCAAGGCAAGAGTCTTGCGCGTGCTCCTCTTCGGTTGACGGCCTCGTCCGCCGTCAACTGGAATTAACCCAACGGAATCGACGATGAAGCGTATCGCCGCCCTGATCCTGCTTGCCTCCCTGTCCGCCAATGCGCTTGCTGCCTTCGAGCCGTTCGTCGTTTCCGACATCCGCATCGATGGCCTGACGCGTATCGCGCAAGGCACGGTGCTGAGCTACCTGCCGATCGAGAAGGGGGAAACCCTTAGCGACGACAAGGCGCAGGCTGCCATTCGCGCCCTCTACCAGACCAAGTTCTTCAGTGACGTGGAACTCGACCGCCAGGGCGACATCCTGGTCATCAAGGTCATCGAACGTCCCGCCATCGCCAAGCTCACGCTGCGTGGCAACAAGGACATCAAGGAAGACGACCTGCGCAAGGGCCTGAAGGAAATCGGCCTGGCCGAAGGCGAAACCTTCGACCGCCTCTCGCTCGACCGCGTGCAGCAGGAACTGATTCGTCAGTACTACAACCGCGGCAAGTACAACGTGTCGGTGGAACCGCACGTCACCAAGCTCGACCGAAATCGCGTGGCGATCGACATCGAAATCCGCGAAGGCAAGGCGTCGAAGATCAAGGAGATCAACGTCATCGGCAACAAGGCCTTCACCGACAAGGCCATTCGCGATGGGTTCGAATCGAACACCACGAACTGGCTGTCCTGGTATTCGAAGGACGACCAGTACTCGCGCGAAAAGCTTTCCGGCGATCTCGAAAAGCTCAGCAACTACTACATGAACCGCGGCTACGCCGACTTCGGTATCGATTCAACCCAGGTAGCGATCAGCCCGGACAAGCGCGCCATGTACGTGGACGCCAGCGTCAAGGAAGGCGAGGTCTATACGGTCTCCGACGTGAAGCTGCTCGGTGAACTCATCCTGCCGGAAGACACCCTGCGCAAGCTGGTCTTCATCCACAAGGGCGACACCTTCAACCGTGGCGCCATCGAAGCCAGCACCGACGCGATCAAGGGCATCCTTGCGAACATCGGCTACGCCTTCGCCAAGGTCACCCCGATTCCGAAGCTCGACAAGGACAAGCGCACCGCCGACCTCACGCTCTTCATCGAGCCGGGTAAGCGCGTATACGTGCGCCGCGTGGTCTTCCAGGGCAATACCCGCACGGAAGACGAGGTGCTCCGCCGTGAAATGCGCCAGCTCGAAGGCGCGTGGTACTCGCAGGGCGCCATCGATCGTTCGAAGACCCGCCTGCAGCGCCTGGGCTACTTCAAGACGGTGGACATCGACAAGGCGCTGGTGCCAGGCACCGTCGACCAGGTCGACCTCACCGCCAAGGTGGAAGAGCAGTCCGCCGGCTCGCTGATGTTCGGCGTGGGTTACTCGCAGTACTCCGGCATCATCCTCTCGGCCTCGGTGTCGCAGAACAACTTCCTGGGTACCGGCGATCGCTTCTCCATCGCCGCGGAAACCAGCACGTACTACAAGCGCATCAACGCGAGCTACACGAACCCTTACCTCACCGACTCGAACATCGCGATCGGCTACAACCTGGGTTACAGCAAGCTCGATTACGGCGACACGGACCTCGCGAACTACACCTACAGCACCAAGTCGTTCGAAACCACGGTGTCGATCCCGATCACCGACTTCGACAATGTGTCGACGAGCCTCGGCGTCAGTTCGAACCTCATCAACACCTCGTTCTACACGCCACAGGAACTGGTGGCGTACCAGAACGCGCTGGGCAACAGGACGATCCACTCGTGGACGTCGAGCCTGGGTTACTCGCACGACACCCGCAACAGCTACTGGGCACCCACCCGCGGCGGCCAGCTCACGGCGTCCGTGTCGGGATCGCTGCCGGGTTCCACCGTGCAGTTCTACAAGCTGTTCGGCGAGGCCAATCACTACTGGCCGATCGGCAAGGGCTTCGTGCTCTACCTCGACGGCCAGGTGGGCTACGGCAAGACCTACGGCACGACGTACGACAACGATGGTTACCTGATCAATGCCGACGGCAGCCGCGGCGATCTGATCTACAAGAAGGGCGACAAAGTCGACTTCCCCTTCTGGGAAAACTACTACGCCGGTGGCGTGCGCGACGTGCGCGGCTTCCAGGACAACACGCTGGGCCCCCGTCTGTGCGACGGTCTTTCCAGCACGCGCGCGCCGGACAGCAAGGGTCAGTGCGCGGGCGGCGCCTACACCTACGGCCAGCCGGTCGGCGGCGCGTTCAAGGTGCTGGGCACCGCGCAGGTGTTCCTGCCCCTGCCGTTCCTGAAGGACGTGAACACGGCCCGCGTGTCCTGGTTCGTCGACGTCGGTAACGTCTACAAGGATTACGGCTCCTTCGACGCCAGCGAGCTGCGTGCGTCCACGGGCCTCTCGCTGCAATGGCAGGCGCCGATCGGCCCCCTGATCATCAACTTCGCCGTGCCGTTCCGTAAGAAGGATGCCGACAGCCGCTTCGTCGAACGCATCCAGTTCACCTTCGGCAATACGTTCTAGTAGGAGCGCGCCTGCGCGCGACATCTCTTCGTGGCAGTCCACAAGCTGGCGCGCCAGCTCCGGGACGCGGCCTCAAACATGTCGCGCGCAGGGCGCGCTCCTACAGAGCCTACCTGTAGAATCAGAGGGGTGGCCCCAAACGCCACCCCTTTCTTTTGGGAGCTTTTCGTGAGCGGGAACCCGCAATACACCCTCGCCGAACTGGCCGAGCGCTTCGGACTGGAAGCCCATGGCGATCCGGCCACCCCCGTGGACGGTGTCGGCACGCTGGCGACTGCCACGTCCACCCAGTTCACCTTCCTCTCCAATCCGAAGTACACCTCGCAACTGGCCGAATCGCAGGCCGGCATCGTTGTGCTCAACGCAGACGCCCTGCCCCTGCGCCAGGGCGCCGCGCTGGTGGCGAAAGACCCCTATGTGGCTTACGCGAAGATCGCCGCGCTGTTCGAGAAGCACGCGGCGGCGCCGCACGGCATCCACATGAGTGCCGTGGTGTCTCCATCCGCGCGCGTGCACCCGACGGCCAGCGTGGGCCCCTGCTGCGTCGTCGAAGACGACGCGGTCATCGAGGACGGCGCAATCCTCGGTCCGCACTGTACGATCGGCCCGGGCTGCGTCGTCGGTGCCGGCAGCCGGCTGGTGGCGCGCGTGACGCTGGTGATCCGCGTCACCCTCGGCAGGCGCGTGCTGATCCATCCGGGCGCCGTGATCGGCGCCGACGGCTTCGGCATCGCTTTCGACCGCGACCACTGGGTGAAGCTGCCGCAGCTGGGTGGCGTACGCATCGGCGACGACTGCGAGATCGGCGCCAACACCACCATCGACCGCGGCGCGCTGGAAGACACGGTGCTCGAGGAAGACGTACGCCTCGACAACCAGATCCAGATCGCCCACAACGTGCACATCGGCGCGCACACGGCCATGGCCGGTTGTTCCGCCGTGGCGGGTAGCGCGAAAATCGGCAGGTATTGCCTCATCGGGGGCAACGCCGGAATCCTGGGGCACCTCGAACTTGCCGACCGGGTTACCATCACGGCCAAAAGCCTCGTGACCGCATCGATCAGGGAATCCGGCGAGTATTCGTCCGGCTCCCCGCTGCAGGAAACCCGCCTGTGGCGGCGTAACGCGGCGCGCATGAAACATCTAGACGAGTACGCGCGCCGCCTGGCGGCGCTGGAAAAGGACAAAGGGCAATGACCGAAATGAAAGCTGCCGTGACGCTCCCCGTGGACGTGGAGCAGATCCAGCGGCTCCTGCCGCACCGCTACCCGTTCCTGCTGGTGGACCGGGTGGTGTCGATCGACCCCGGCAAGACCATCACGGCGATCAAGAACGTCACCATCAACGAGCCGTTCTTCCAGGGCCATTTCCCCGGCCACCCGGTGATGCCGGGAGTGCTGATCGTCGAGGCCATGGCCCAGACCGCCGGCCTGCTCACCCAGATCACCAGCCAGGTGGACGGCCATGCCGGCAGCCCCCTGTTCTACCTGGTGAAAGTGGATAACGCGCGCTTCTCCGCTGTCGTTGCCCCCGGCGACCAGCTGGTGATGGAGGTCTCGCTCAAGCGCCTCATCCGCAGCATGGGCCTGTTCGAAGCCAAGGCCATGGTGGACGGCAAGGTGGTGGCCTGCTGCGAGCTGATGTGCGCGGCCAGGAGCGACAAATGATCCATGCCACCGCGCAGATCGATCCGTCCGCACGCATCGCGGACAACGTCAGCATCGGGGCCTATAGCGTCATCGGTGCCGACGTGGTCATCGGCGAGGGCACCACGGTCGGCCCGCACGTGGTGATCGAAGGACCGACCGTCATCGGCCGCGACAACCGCATCTCGCAGTTCGCCTCCATCGGCGGTCCTCCGCAGGACAAGAAGTGGCAGGGCGAGCGCACCGAACTCGTCATCGGCGACCGCAACCTCATCCGGGAATTCGTCACCATCAACCGTGGCACCGGCGAGGGCGGCAGCATCACCCGCATCGGCAACGACAACTGGCTGCTGGCGTACGTGCATGTGGCGCACGACTGCCAGATCGGCAATCACGTGGTGTTCTCCAACTACTCAGCACTAGCCGGGCACGCGGAAATCGGCGACTGGACGATCCTCTCCGGCTTCTCCGGCGTGCACCAGTTCTGCAAGGTGGGTGCCCACGCCTTCATCGGCATGGGCTGTCTCGTCGGGTCTGACGTACCGCCCTTCGTGATGATGGCCAACGAGACGCGGGGCCGGCCGCGCGGCATCAACAGCGAAGGCTTGAAGCGCCGCGGTTTCGACACCTCGCGCATTGCCGCCATCAAGCGTGCGTACCGCACCCTCTACATGGGCGGCCTGCCGCTGGCCGAGGCGCGCGAGCAGCTGATGACGCAGGCCGAAATCAGCGAAGACGTGCGGCAGATGCTCGAGTTCATCGATCGCAGCGAGCGGGCGCTCGCGAGGTAACGACCGCCGGCGCTACCATGGCCTCCACCATGCAGCAAACCCACTCTCCCACCGACGCCCCGCTGATCGCCCTGATCGCCGGCGAGGATTCCGGCGACCAGCTCGGCGCCGACCTCATCGTGGCCTTGCGCCACCGGTTCCCCGGCGCCCGCTTCGTGGGCATCGGCGGCAGGCGCATGCTCACGCAGGGCTTCGAGTCCTGGTACGACATTCGCGAGCTGTCCGTCATGGGCTTCGCCGAGGTGGTGAAGCACCTGCCGCGTTTGCTTCGCCTGCGCCGTGAATTGCTGGCGAAGCTGCTCGACGCGAGGCCGGCCCTGACCATCGGCATCGACGCGCCGGACTTCAATCTCGCCGTGGAACGCAAGCTCAAGGAAGCCGGGCTCGTTACCGCGCACTACGTCAGTCCCTCCGTGTGGGCCTGGCGGGAGAAGCGCGCCGAAAAGATCGGCCGCTCCGCCGAGCGCGTGCTCTGCCTGTTTCCCATGGAGCCGCCGATTTACGCGCAACATGGCGTGGACGCCCGATTCGTAGGCCATCCGCTGGCCGATCGCTTCCCCATGGTGTCCGAGCGCGACGGTGCGCGAGACGCCCTCGGCCTGCCGCACGACGCCCCCGTGCTGGCCGTTCTGCCTGGCAGCCGGCCCAGCGAGATCGAGCGAATCGGCGCCATCTTCATCGATGCCGCAAAGCGCGTTTCCGGGGCCATGCCCACCCTGCGTATCGTGGTGCCGGCGGCGAACGAGCGCGTGCACGCGCGCCTCGCCTCTCTCCTCCAGGGTTTCCCCGGCACGCCGCCGATGCTGATCGACGGCCAGGCGCACGAGGCCATGCTCGCCGCCGACGCCGTGTTGCTGGCCTCGGGCACGGCGACGTTGGAGGCCATGCTCGCCAAGCGTCCGATGGTGGTGGGCTACCGCGTCTCGCCCACCAGCTACCGCATCGCCAAGGCCCTGCGCATGCTGAAGACCGACGTCTACAGCCTGCCCAACATCCTGGCCCGCGCCTGCGGCCTCGGTCGCGAGCGCCTGGTACCGGAGTTCATGCAGGACGAGTGCACGCCCGACAACCTGGCCAGGGCCACGCTGGAGCTGCTCGCCGACAGCGAGCGCCGCGGTGCCATCGTGACCGCGTTCGAGTACCTCCACCAGGCGTTGCGGGGGGGCCTGGAAGGCCGCGCGGCCGACCACGCGGCCGAGGCAGTAGCCGACCTGCTGGAACGCCGGTAACCTTCCGCGCATGCCCCGCCGCCGTAACGTCACCTCCCAACTTGCCCGCGACCTCGTCGTCGCCGGCGTGGACGAGGCCGGACGCGGGCCATTGGCCGGGCCCGTGGTGATCGCGGCGGTGATTCTCGATCCGGCCCGCCCCATCCGCGGCCTGGACGATTCCAAGCAGCTGGCCGAGGCCGTGCGCGAGAAACTCTACGTGCGCATCGTGGAGCGCGCCCTGGCCCACTGCGTGATCTTCGTGGAACGCGACGAGATCGACCGGATCAACATCTTCCAGGCCACCATGATCGGGATGACCCGTGCCCTCATGGGCCTCTCGCTGGCGCCGCACATGGCACTGGTGGACGGCAACCGCCTGCCGCGCACCCTGCCTTGCGAAGGCCGGGCCGTGATCGGCGGCGACGGCTCCGAGCCTGCCATCAGCGCGGCCTCCATCCTCGCCAAGGTCAGCCGGGACCGGCACATGACGGCCCTGGACGCCCTGCACCCGGGTTACGGCTTCGCCCGGCACAAGGGTTACGCCGTTCCCGAGCACCTGGAAGCCCTGGACCGCCTGGGGCCCTGCGAGATCCACCGGCGCAGCTTTGCCCCGGTGCGGCGCTGGTTCGAGCCCGAGGTCGAACCGGCACCGATGGACGACCTGTTCGCCGTCGCGGCCCTATAGGCCAAACGGCCTGGCCTAAAGTCCTTCTGGATCCTGCCGATATGAAGGCTAACGCCCTCCGAGCGGGGGGTGTCGCCCTTTCCCTATCGCTCAGGTAACACCCCATGAAGAAGCTCGCCATCGCCATCGCGCTGTTCGCCGCTGCCCCCCTGTCTGCCCAGGCCGCCTGCGCCGCCAAGGACTTCACCATCGACGGTTTCGCCGTGAAGGTCCAGCAGGGCTCGGGCCAGCCGCGTTTCAGCATGAAGGGCAACCTGGTCAACAAGTGCACCGAAGCCGCCGCCGCGCAGATCCGCATCGACGCGAAGGACGCGTCGGGCAAGGTCATCGCCAGCAAGCAGGGCTGGCCGGCCGGCACCTCGAACATCGACCCGGGCAAGAGCGTCGACTTCGACCTCGGCCGCCTGTTCCGCTATTCCGCCGACATGCAGGATTACACGGTGGTCGTGTCGGACGTGAAGGCCTGGTAAGAAGGCTGGCCAGCCGGGCGTACCGCAAGAGCCGCCGTGGCGGCTCCTGCGGTGAGCGATTTCGACGATCAGATGTAGAGCCACCGCGCTTTTTCGCCGGTCGCGAAGTCATTTGCCCGCGCGGGTAGCCAGACCAGCGCATGTGCCGAGGCCAGATTGCTCAGCATGTGCGACTCCTGGCGTGGCAGCAGTTCGAGGGCGGTGACGCCGCCGCTCATGTCGGGGCGCATGCGCACCAGCCTGTCGCGTTCGCTGTCCGCTTCCACGGCCGATGCGAGTACGCCGCTACGCCATGCCGGTTGTTCGGTGGTTTCGCCTTCGAGCTGTGCGAGCACGGCGCGCGCGTGCACGGCGAGGCAGACCAGCACCGCCGCGGGATTGCCCGGCATGCCTAGCAGTACCTTGTCGTCGCGCATGCCAAACCACAGCGGCTTGCCCGGCTTCTGTGACACCTTCCAGAAGATCTGACGCACGCCCAGGCGGTCTGCAACGACGGGCACGAAGTCGCGGTCGCCCACGGAGACGCCGCCGCTGGTGACGATGAAGTCCGCGCTGTCGAGCGCGGCGCTCATGGCTTCTTCCAGGGCAACCTCGTCGTCACGAACGTAGGCGATTACCGGTTCGCCGTAGCCGTGCTCGACGAACCATGCGCGTAGCAGCGGACCGTTGGCATCGTAGACCTGGCCGGGAGCGAGCGGCTCGCCGACGCGTATGACTTCATCGCCGGTGACGAGCACGGCCACGCGTGGCCGGCGGTAAACCTCGACCGAGTCGATGCCGGCCATGGCGAACGCAGCCAACAGGCCCGCGGTGATCCGCTGTCCCGCTTCGGCTATCGCCGTACCCGCGACCAGTTCCTCGCCTTCGTAGCGGATCGCCTCACCCTTGCGCACCGCTTCGCGCAGCGCGATGCCTTCACCCGTGCGTTCGACGATCTCCTGGCGGGCCACCGCATCGGCGCCTTCGGGCACCACACCGCCGGTAAGGATACGTACGGCTTGCCCCGGGCCCACCGTCACCGCAGCCGGTGCGCCCGCCGCGGCGGTGCCGATAAGCGTCCTTGCCGAGCGGCCGTCCGAAGACTGCACGGCGTAACCGTCCATCGCGCTCTGCGTGAAGCGCGGCAGCGAGATATGGGATTTGGGTGCTTTCGACAGCACCGAGCCGAGAGCGAGTTCCAGGGGAACCCGCTGCGTCGGTAGCGCGCGTATGGCGGATCGGTAATGGGCGAGTGCGTCGACGATGGGCAGGAGGGCCATCAGGAGGCCTCCCCGTAACCGCCGGGATGCTTGCCGCCGGTGCGGCCGGTTTCGAGCAGGTGGATCAATCCGGGCAGGGTGGCCGCCAGCGACTCGCTCGCACCGCCACGGCTGCCGGGAAAGGTGACGATCAACGTGTCGCGCGCATAGCCCGCCACGCCGCGCGACAGCATGGCGAAGGGCATGCGTCGCTGACCGAAGGCGCGTGCGGCTTCCATGATGCCGGGGATTTCCACCTCGAGCATCGGACGCACGGTGTCCACCGTGATATCGCGGGGGCCGAGGCCCGTGCCACCCACCGTGATCACGAGCGATATGCCGCCCTCCACCAGCGAACGCAGCAGGTTGCCGAGCACGTCGGCGTCGTCGGCGATGATGGCGTACTCCACGGGATCGAAGTTCGCCTCGATCATGGCATCGCGTACGTATGCGCCTGCCGTGTCGGTTTTGTGGCCGCTGGCAACGGTATCGGAAAGCACCACCACGGCGGCGCTGCGCGGCTGCGCCAGCGTACGGCGGTAATGCGACTTGCCGCCGGTCTTGCGTTCGAGACGGCAGTCCTCGATGTGCAGCTCATCCGGTTCGGCATACGGCTTAAGCATGTCGTACAACGTGAGCGCCGCGAGACTTGCCGCCGTCAGCGCTTCCATCTCCACGCCCGTGGGGCCGATGGTCTGGACCTCGGCGATGACGCGGACGGAGGTCTCTTCCAGCTCGTAATGCACATCCGCGCGATGAATCGGAAGCGGGTGGCACAAGGGAATCAGTTCATCCGTGCGCTTCGCGGCGAGGATGCCGGCGACGCGCGCGGTCTTCAGTGGATCGCCCTTCTCCGTCTCACCGCTGCGCAGGAGGTCGATGCATGCGGCAGGCGCGTGGAGGGTCGCGGTAGCGCGGGCAACGCGCAGGGAATCCGGCTTCTGGCTGACGTCTTTCATCCGTGGCTCGTATGGGAGTGGTGGTGGCGATGCACCGCCGGGGGATCCTGTTCCAGGTCGTCGCGGATGCAGCAGCCTTCGACGAAGGCCCTGCTGCCGTCCGTGTAGAACTCTTCCTTCCAGATCGGTGCGCCGTGTTTCACGGCGTCCACGGCGTAGCGGCAGGCCTCGAAGGCTTCCGCCCGATGCGGTGCGCGGACCACGCAGACAATGGCGATGTCGCCAATGGCGAGATCGCCCAGGCGATGGACGATACGCACGTACGGTACGCCGTAGCGCTCGCGCGTCACGTGTTCCACCTCGCGGATTATCTTCGCCGCCAGCGGTTCGTGCGCCGTGTACTTGAGGTGGCGTACCGGGCGTCCCTCGTGGTGGTCGCGTACCGTACCGACGAACAGCGCCAGGCCGCCGCACTCCGGATGGGCGTCAAGTTCCAGCAGGGGCTCCACGGCGACGGGAGCGTGGGAAAGGACGTCGTGCGTCGTCATGCTCAGCCCCCTGCCACCGGTGGCAGAAGTGCGATCCGTCTGTCGGACGGCACGGCGTCGGTACGGCGCACGATGGTGTCGCCCGATACGCAGGCGCAGCGATCCAGCGAGCCCGCCAGTTCCGGACGCTCGCGGGCGAGCAGCGCCAGCGCGTCGCCGATGGTGGCGACAGCGTCGCCGGCATCGACGCGGTATTCCTTCGCGCCGGCCAGCCGTTCGAGGTTGGCGAAGAGTTCGAAGACGATCGGTTTCATGGACATCCTGGCAAAAAGGGGCGGTGTTCAGCCGCCCATGGCGTGCATGGTGAGCGGGCGATCCACCGGGCCGGGACGCGACGCGTAGCCGGCGTCTTTCAGCCAGACGGCGCGTGCAATCTGCGCGGCGAGCGCGTCATCGCCGGCGCCCTCACGCAGTCGCGCACCGAGTGGCACGCCAATGGGCGAGAACAGGCAGGTGAACAGCTCACCCGTCGCGGTGATCCGCAGGCGGTCGCAGGTGGAACAGAAGGGGTTGGAAACGGTGGAGATGATGCCGAGCGGGTAGTGGCCGTCGACGAGATACGGCGTGGCCGGATCGTGACTGCGTGGCTGGGCTTCCACGGTATGTGACTGGCGGATGGCGGCGAGGATTTCCGCTTCAGGCACCACGGTGTCCCGCTTCCAGTGGCCCGGCGCGTCGAGCGGCATGTATTCGATATAGCGCAGCGGCAGGCCACGGGCCATGGCCCATTCGAGCAGGGGCACGATGTCCTTGTCGTTGTCGCCCCGGATGACTACCGCGTTGAGCTTTATCCTGGCGCCGGCGTCCGCGAGTGCGGCGATGCCATCGAGCACCGTATCGATGTCGCGCCGGGTCAGGCGGCGGAACGTCTCGGGATCGACGGCATCCAGGCTTACGTTGAAATCGTCGATGCCGGCCTCGACCAGCGCGCGCGCCCTGGGGGCGATGCGCGAGGCGTTGGTGGTCATGGAAAGACGTGTCAGCCCGCGTTCGCGCAGGGCGTCGATGGCGCGCACGCAGTCGAGCAGGTCGGGGCGCAGCAGCGGTTCTCCGCCGGTGAGGCGGATCTGGTCGATGCCGTGGTCCACGAAGAGGCCAGCCAGGCGCACGATCTCGTCGCGCGCGAGCAGGCTGGCGCGCGGCAGCCAATCCGGATGTTCAGGCATGCAATAGGTACAGCGAAAGTTGCAGCGGTCAGTGAGAGAGATCCGCAGCTTGCGCTTGGTACGTCCGTGCCGGTCAATGAGTGGGGACATAGTCGCCTTAGGAAAACACAGAGAGCGTGAGACGGGTGTTTCGGCCGTGTCACGCCCCTTCCAGGGCAATCGTGCCAGACTTCGCCCATGAGCGCCTTGGACCCATCTACCGCTCCCGGCTGGCCCGCGTGGCCGGACTATGCCCTCGTGGAAGACCTCCTGCCGTCGCTGCGGGAATTCGCGCATCGGGGGCGCGTGGCGCTGGCGACGCTGGTGACCGTGGAAGGGCCATCGCCGCGGCCAGTGGGAAGCGAGATGGCGATCGCGGGGGACGGTGCCGTCGCCGGCTACGTGTCCGGCGGCTGTGTGGAGGCCGCCGTGGCGAGCGAGGCTGCAAGCGTGCTCTCTGACGGCCGGCCGCGACTGCTCGATTATGGCGTGGGTAGCGACGTCGTCGACATCCAGCTCAGCTGCGGCGGGCGCATCGGCATCTTCGTCCGGGAACTGCGTGAGCCGTCCGCTTACGTCCAGGCACTGGGCTTGGCGCGACGGGAACGGCGTACGGTGACCTCGCTCGTCGATGCCGCGACGGGTAGCTGGCGCATCGAGGGCGGTCTTCAAGCAGGGCTCGAAAATACTTACGCCGTCGTCCATCGTCCGCCATTGCGACTGGTCACGGTGGGGGGCGATCCGGTGACGCTGGCGGTAGCGCGGCTCGCTCCACTGGTCGGCGTGGAAGTCGTGTTGCTTCGGCCGCATGGGCCGGGGTCGCCGCCGCCGAATGTGATCCTGGCCGCCTACGATTCGCGCTCGCTCCCGATGGCGCTGGCCGATCTCGTTCTCGACGACCGCACAGCCGTCTACTCCCTGAGCCACGATGCCGAAGTGGACCACGTCGTCGCCGCGCACGCGCTCCGTTCGCCGGCCTTTGCGGTCGGCGTGCTGGGCAGCCGGAACAAGATCGCCGCGCGTATCCGGCGCCTGCGCGTTCAGGGCGTGAACGAGGATGCGCTGGAGCGCCTGCAGTTGCCCGCCGGCTTGCCTATCGGGGCGCAGACCCCGCACGGCATCGCGCTGTCCATCCTCGCCCAGGTCTGCCAGCGCGATCGCGCACGGCAAGCGTGAACATGTCCCACGATGCGGTGATCCTGGCCGCGGGCGGCAGCCGGCGGCTTGGACGGCCCAAGCAGTTGCTGACGCGCGATGGCGAAACACTGGTCGCCCGCGTCACGCGCCTGGTGCTCGCCACCCGGCCGGACCGGACGATCGTTGTCGTGGGCGCCCGCTGCAACGAAGTCGCCACCACGCTCGCCGCTTTCGATGTGCAGATCATCGTCAATGAACTCTGGTCGACCGGTATGGCTTCGAGCGTTCGCCTGGCCGCCGCGGAACTTGCGGGCCGCGGTCGAGCCACGCTCGTAACCGTCGTCGACCAGCCAGCGCTCGAGGCAAGTCACTTGTCTGCCCTGCTGTCAGCTCATGAAGACGCGGCCCACGAAGACGACCGCGACACCGTCACCGCCTATGGCAATGCGGCCGGCATCCCCGCCATTCTCCGGGCCTGCACCTTGTCCCGCGCGATCGAGCTGGAAGGCGACATGGGCTTTCGCGGCTTGTTCAGCGACATGACACCGCGCAGCGTGCGCGCCGATGAACTGGATGACGACCTGGATGACGATGCGGACCTGCGCCGTGCCATCGCCGCAGGGCTGGTTGACGATCCGAGACTGCCACCACGTGCCTGAAGTCATCGTTCCAGGCGGAAATTCCTTCTTCCGTGCAAGAAAAGCCGGGCTGACACCGGCATACTGCAGATCAGACCCCCGGGAGCTACCCATGGCCACTAGCCGCCTCATCTATCGCCATCGATGGCCAATCCGCGTGATGCACTGGATCAACGTGGTGTGCCTTTTCGTGTTGCTCGGCAGCGGCTTGCAGATTTTCAACGCGCATCCCGCGCTGTACTGGGGACAGCGCTCGGATCCCGGCAAGGCCGTGCTCTCGCTGGAAGGCGGCAGGGACGCGCAAGGGAATCCGAGGGGTACCACACACATCGGCAAACACGGCTTCGACACCACCGGTGTCTTCGGCGCGTCGAAGGTAGACGGTGAATGGACGGCCCGCGGCTTTCCTTCGTGGGCGACCATCCCGGGTCCTGGCTGGCTGGCGATGGGAAGGCGCTGGCATTTCTTCTTCGCCTGGCTGTTCGTTACAAACGGCATCGCTTACGTGGGCTGGTCGCTGTTCAGCCGCCACCTTGCGAAGGACCTCGTGCCCACGCGCAACGACTGGCGCGGCGTCGGACGCTCCATCGTCGACCATCTGCGCTTCCGTCACCCGGCCGGGGAGGAGGAGGCCCGCTATAACGTGTTGCAGCGCATCGCGTACCTCGTTGCCATCTTCGTCTTCGGCGGCGGGATCGTACTGATGGGAATCGCCATGTCGCCGCGCATGGATACCGCGCTGAACTGGCTGGTCGAACTGGTCGGCGGGCGGCAATCGGCCCGGACCATCCACTTCATCATCGCCACCGCATTCGTCGCCTTCGTGCTGGTGCACGTCTTCGAGGTGCTGGTGAGCGGCCCCCTCAACCAGCTGCGCGGCATGATCACGGGCTGGTACCGGATACACGACGACAAGGAGGCGCCCCGCCATGACTGACCGCCGCCGTTTCCTGCGCAACACCCTGCTGGCCGTCGGCGGCGCCGCGCTCGCGGGCTGCGACCGCATTTCCGAAAGCGACACCGGTACGAAGGTGCTCGAATCCGCGGAAGCGGTGACGCGGCGCGTCCAGCGCTTCCTCACGCCCTCGCGCGCACTCGCGAAGGAATACACGGAAGCGGACATTTCGGCCGTGTTCAAGCCCAACGGCAGCACGATGCCTGACACACCCGTGTACCAGGCGCTGCTTCGCGGCAGCTTTGCCGATTACCGGCTGGAGATTGACGGCCTGGTGGATCGACCCGCGCGCCTCTCGCTGGATGAACTGAAAGCGCTGGGAACGCGCACGCAGATCACCCGCCACGATTGCGTGGAGGGCTGGAGCGCCATCGGCAAATGGACGGGTGTGCCCCTTGCGGCATTGCTCGACCACGTGGGCGCGAAGGATGGCGCCCGTTATGTCGTCTTCCACTGCTTCGATAACTACGAGGAAGACACCCCGTACTACGAGAGCATCGACCTGGACGAGGCCCGGCATCCGCAGACGCTGCTTGCCCACGCCCTCAACGGCGAGGCACTCCCCGTCGGCAACGGCGCGCCACTGCGGCTGCGCGTCGAGCGGCAGCTGGGTTACAAGCACGCCAAGTACATTCGCCGGATCCAGGTCGTCGCCAGTTTCGCCGACATCGGCGAAGGCAAAGGCGGGTACTGGGAAGACAACGGTTACGAGTGGTATGCAGGCATCTGACCCCTTTTTCAGGCCCCGTCCTACCCCGCTTTTCCGCAGCGCGTCACGGGGACCCTGAAAAAAAGGGCTGACAAATGCGAAAAATCTTCGTCGAGCCTATTTTCAGCGGACGAAAGCAACGCTAGAGTGAGTCGCCCGCTGGGCATCGGCCGGTACGGCCGCCTCATTCGATCAAAGTGACAAGGATAACCATGGCCAAGACCACCAAATCGGCGGCGAAGAAGGCTGCCAAGGCTCCCGCCAAGGCTACGAAGGCGCCTGCCGCCCTCAAGCCCATCAAGGATCCGCTGTCGAAGTCCTCGCTCGTCTCGCACATCGTCGAGCAGAGCGGCGTGGACAGCAAGAGCGTGAAGGCCGTCCTGGCCTCGCTCGAAGGCGCGATCTCGGCGTCGGTTCACAAGAAGGGCGTCGGCACGTTCACGCTGCCCGGCCTGCTCAAGATCACCTCTGTCGCTGTCGCTGCAAAGCCGAAGCGCAAGGGCAAGGACCCGTTCACGGGCGAAGAGCGCTGGTTCGCCGCCAAGCCCGCTTCGGTCAAGGTCAAGGTCCGTCCGCTCAAGAAGCTGAAGGACGCCGCCGCCTGAGTCTTCGCGGTGGAGCAACCGCCGCGACCCAGGAGGTAACCAAGAAGACCCCTGCCCTCGGGCGGGGGTTTTTTGTTGTAGGAGCGCACCCTGCGCGCGACAGTTTTTGAGGCTATGGCTTGGAGCTGGCGCGCAAATCTGAATACGGCGGCGAAAAGCTGTCGCTCTCAGGGTGCGCTCCTGCTTGACTACACTTGTCGCAGCGCATTCTGGCTACACTTGCGCCGCCAGGCCGTGCTGAACGAACAGATGGCGAGGCTTTCGATGAAACAGCAGGAACTTCTCACGGCAGGCCGACCCCACCGGTTCGCGCGATCCCGCAGCTTACGCCGCGGGCCACGCGGCCATCGGCAGGGAGCAGGCGGACCTTGCGAAGGACATCGCGGAACTTGAAAAGGAGCGCGCCGCCATCGGCCAGATGTGCGCCGCCGCGTCCCGGCGCGAGGCGGAAGCCGCGCGGAAGGCCAACGACGAAGTGCGGGCGATCCTCGCCGAGGCCATTCGTAACCACGCGGTGGAAACCGCCCACTGATCCTGTTTCTGTAGGAGCCGCTATAGCGGCTCCTACATTACCCCGGTATGGTGAAGGGCTTCGCGCGAAGCGCGCCTCTCACGTACCGGAGACACCATGCAACTCGAATCAGGCACGGTCATCGAAGCCAGGGCCTTGCTCTTCGATATGGACGGCACGCTGATCGATTCCCGCATGGTGGTGGAAAGGATCTGGAAGCGCTGGTGCGAGGAGAACGGCATCGACTGGCACTACGTGCTGCCGCGCCTGCACGGCGTGCGCATGCTCGACTCGGTGAAGATGTTTGTGAAGCCGGGCATGGATGTCAAAGCGGTACACGAACGCCTGTATCGCGAAGAGCTGGAGGACGTCGAAGGCATCGTTCCGATCCCCGGCGCGCCGCAACTCCTCACGGAGCTTCCGCCCTCGAGATGGACCATCGTGACGTCGGCCGATACACCGCTGGCCGAGGCACGGCTAGGCGCGGCCGGCATCATCCCTCCTCCCCTGATGGTCGCCGGCGAGATGGTGGCCGACGGCAAGCCGGATCCGGAAGGTTACCTGTTGGGCGCCGCGCGCATGCGCACGGCGGCGGCCGATTGCGTCGTGTTCGAGGATGCGAAGGCCGGCATCGATGCGGGGCTGGCGGCAGGCGCGCGTGTCATCGCGGTTGCGGGCGATCATCCGGGTGAAATACCGGCGAACGTCGAATGGGTGAAGGACCTGACGGCGTTGCGCTTCGACGGCATGCACGAAGGAAAAGTGCGCCTGGTCGTGCGGTGATCCGTGCCGCCAGGTGGCCACGATGCGAATCGTTCGCAGCCGTGCTAACTAGCGGGAATGGCGGCTCCAGGATGTAAGCGCCCTGAAAGCCTGCCACGACAGGATGCGCGCATCTGTTTCCGGAGCGTATCCTTGGCCCTCATGCGCATCCTCCTCGCTGAAGACGATGCCGCCATCGGTGCGGCAGTACGAGCCTCGCTCGAACAATGCGGTCATGCCGTCGACCATGTAACGGACGGCGCCAGCGCCGACCATGCCCTGCGCGACCACGATTACGACCTGCTCGTGCTCGACCTGGGCCTGCCCCTGCTCGACGGCAGCGACGTGCTCTCCCGCGCGCGCAAACGCGGTGCCGGGCTGCCCGTGCTGGTGATCACGGCACGGGAAGGCCTTAAGGAACGCGTGCGCGTGCTCGACCTCGGTGCCGACGATTACCTGGTGAAGCCGTTCGCGCTCGCGGAATTCGATGCCCGCGTGCGCGCCCTGCTCCGCCGGCGCACCAGCCAGGGTGCGCCGGAGTTCCGCATCGGGCGGCTGCGCCTCGACATCCCCGGCCACCGCGCGTGGATCGACGACACCGCGCTGGACCTCACCGCCCGGGAGTTCGGCCTCGTCGAGGCGCTGGCCACGCGCGCGGACAAGGTCACCAGCCGCGCCCAGCTGATCGAGGCACTGTGCAACTGGGACGAGGACCTGACCGACAACGGCCTGGACATTGCGTTGCACCGGCTGCGCAAGAAGCTTCAGGGCTCGGGCACCAACGTGCGCACGATCCGCGGACTAGGCTACCTGCTCGAAGAAACCGCAGATGCCTGAACGCCGTACCGGCGCGCCGCGGCGGCCTGCGCGACCCAGCCTCCGGCGGCGCCTGCTCACCTTCCTGCTCGTACCGGTGCTCGGCGTGCTGCTCCTGGACGCCGTGATCGGCTATTTCGTGGCGCTGGCCTATTCGAACCGCGTGCACGACGCCACGCTCTCCGACAATGCGCTCACCCTCTCGGAAATGATCGGCAGCGATGCCCTGCGTGGCGAGCTGAGCGAACAGGCACGGTTCCTCCTCGAATACGATCCCAACGGCCGCAACTACTACACGGTGACCAGCGACCGCCCTGGAAGGGTGATCAGCAATGCGACGCTCGACGGACCGGACGTGGCCGTGGACGGGCCGCCGAAGCTCTACGACACCGAGCTCGGCCATCGGCCGCTGCGTGCCGCGACCATGCGGGTGCCCAACCGGCATGACAACGGCGATGTTCTCACGATCACCGTGGCGGAAAACCTGCGCGATCGCCATGCGCGAGCGCGCGCGATCCTGCTGCTCACCCTGCCGATGCAGGCGCTGCTGATCGTGGCCGTCCTTTTCCTCGTCTGGCTCGGCGTCAGCCATGGCCTGGGTGTGCTGGAACCGCTGACGTCGCGATTGGCGCGCCGCGAGCATGACCTGGGGCCTATCGGCGAAGCAGACGTGCCGGTGGAAATCCTTCCCCTCACCCGCACCATCGACGATCTGTTCGCGCGCATGCGCAACATGCTCGGCCTGCAGGAGCGTTTCATCGCCGATGCCGCGCACCAGTTGCGCACGCCGCTGGCGGGTATCCGGCTGCATGTGGAGCGGCTTGCCGATACCACCGATCCGGCGCAACGCGCGGATGCGATGGCCCACGTGCAGCGCCTTGCCGCGCGTGCCGCCCGTACGTCGGCGCAGTTGCTCGCCCTCACCCGCACGCAGTCGCCGGATCTGCCCGATCGCGACGGCATGGCCGCGATCGACCTGGCTGCCGTGATTCCGGAAGCAGTGGGGATGCGCGTGCACCAGGCACTTTCCGCCGGCGTGGACCTGGGATACGAAGGTGTCGATGCGCCGTGTTTCATCCGTGGCGACGCCCTGCAGGTGCAGGAAGTGATCGACAACCTCGTGGACAACGCCTTCCATTACGCGGGCCGCGGCCACGCGGTCACCGTTTCCCTTTCCTGCGGTGACAGCGACGTGTTGCTGGCCGTAGAGGACGACGGCCCGGGGGTGGAGGAAACCTTCCTCGGCCAGCTCGGCGAGCGCTTCTTCCGCGTGCCCGGCGCGGATGAGGCGGGAACGGGGCTGGGCCTGGCCATCGTCGAAAGCATCGCCGAGCGACATGGCGCGCGGGTGGTATTCCTGCACGCAACCTCGGGCGGCCTCCGCGTGGAGCTGCATTTTCCTGCGACCGCCCCTCCGGGCGCGCTGCTACCCGTGGTGGAAAGGCCGCTGAAACTGCCCGTAGGCAACATACCTTCCTCGCAGAGGCGATGACGGGGGGTTGGATGTGGGAAGGTCGCCGGCATTCCGGTTCGAGGGTGGGCGCGACGGCGTCCTGCTGGTGCATGGCCTTGGCCGCACCCCGGACGAGATGCGCCTGGTCGGCAAGGGCCTGAACCGCGCCGGCTTCACCGTCGTGGGCGTGCAGTTGGCAGGACACGGCGGAGACGAAGACACGTTGCTCGCCTCGGGCTGGAAAGACTGGTACGCCAGCGTGGAGACCGCCGCAGCCGAACTGAGCGGTCAGGTGGATCGCGTCTTCGTGGCCGGCGCCTCGATGGGCTCCCTGCTCGCACTACGCCTTGCCGCGATGCGACCGGAATGGGTGGCGGGTGTCGGCGTCTACGGCGCGACGTTCCGCTACGACGGCTGGTCCGCCGGCTGGGCCACGCGCATGGCCTTCCTGCTGCCGCTGTTCAAGCGGCTGGGCATCGGGCGCCACCGCCGCTTCCTGCGATGGCCGCCGCAGGGCTTTCGCGAAGAACGCCTGCGCCAGCCGTTCAGCCGGGGGGTGTCGCCCTGGCCCGGCGCGGCTTCCGGCCATGCCGGGGATCCGTGGCACGCGCTGGCGGAAACGGTGGAGCTTGCGCGCGACGTGCGCCGCCGATTGCCAGCCGTGCTGGCTCCCTGCTTCATCGCGCACGCCTTGGACGACGAAGTCGCCAGCGCGAGCAATGCCGACCTCGTGGCCCGGCACGTGCGCGGTCCGGTCGAAATGCTGCTGCTCGCCGACAGCTCCCACATGATTACGATCGACCGGGAACGACGCATGCTGATCGAACGTAGTGCGGACTTCTTCGACCGCATCGCCCGCGAAGCGCGCGCGCCACGCGCCGCGGTGTAGCGCGCCTTCATGCAGGAGACGTCAGGCCTTGCCCTGCTCTACCAGCGTGAGTGCGACCTTGTCGCGCAGGTACACGGGCAGGGCCAGTTCGGGCGCCACCGCTTCGCCGTCGCGGAAGCGGCGCGCGGCCACCTCGGCGACGTGCCGGGCCTGTGGATAGCGTCCGCCGTCCGCCGAACGCACGGGCGCGTGGATGCGCTGGCGCAGCACCGACTCATAGGTGGCCCAGCCCGTGCCGACCACATGCCATGCCGTGGCCTCGGGCAACTCCAGCGCCGCCGCCGTATCCACGCGCTCACGGTCGATGAGGGTAATGCCGCCGTCGTCTTCGCGACGCCACGTGGCCACGTAGATCTCGCCCATGCGCGCATCGATGACCGAGAGGATCGACGCATCGTCGTCCGGCGCTTCCAGCGCCAGCGCCTGCAAGGACGACACGGTGACGACCGGAACATCCAGCGCCATCGCCATGCCCTGCGCCAGCGACACGCCGAGGCGCACGCCCGTGAACGCACCGGGACCGCGGCCGACGGCGATGCCGTCGAGCGCCTGTCGCTTCAGCCCCGCTTCGGCAAGCAGGTCGTCGGCCATCGGCAGGACGAGCTCGGCGTGCCGGCGCGGCGCGATTTCGCTGCGCTCGAGCACCACGTCGCCATGGACGAGGGCGACCGAACAGGCTTCCGTGGAGGTTTCGATGGCGAGGAAGTTCATGGCGTATCCGGTATGGGGGGTGGCGTGGTCTGCGCGTACCAATCGATGCGACGAGTGAGATACATCAGCAGGCCGATTACCGTGACGAGCACCACCGATCCGATCAGCAGCGCGTACTGTTCAGCGCCGATCAGGCCATACAGTAACGGAATGAGCTTGATGAGGGCGCGCATGCCGATACCGAGCACTTTCGCGGTGATGGATTGCGTCCAGCGGAACATGGGCTTCCTCGCTTATCGCCTGGTGTACACGGATCGTCCGGCGGACAACGGCGGCGGGCGGGGTCCGTTTCTGGCTCGACGCGGGCAAGTGCTGGCGAAAATCGGTGTCTGGCAGCGCGTCCCTACACGGCGAAGAAGTTCACCACATCGCCCAGTTCACGCGTGCGGGGCATGGGCGGCAGGCTTGCCAGGAACAGGCGGCCGTACCCTTTCGTGCTCAGCCGCGGGTCGCACAGCACCAGTACGCCGCGATCGTGCACGTCACGGATCAGGCGGCCCGCGCCCTGCTTCAGGGCGATCACGGCGGTGGGCACCTGCCAGCCCATGAAAGGGTTGATGCCCGCCTCTTCCAGCGCCTCCAGGCGCGCCTGCAACACCGGATCGTCGGGCGTCGCGAAGGGAAGCTTGTCGATCACGACCACGCTCAGCGCTTCGCCCGAGACATCCACGCCTTCCCAGAAGCTCGCGGCACCCAACAGGACGCCACGACCGCTGGCGCGGAACGCCTCCAGCAGGCGATGCCGCGGCGCTGTGCCCTGCACGAACAACGGCCAGGGCACTCGGCCTTCCAGCAGTTCCGCGGCGCGGCGCAACGCACGATGCGAAGTGAACAAGAGGAACGCGCGACCGTCGGACGCATCCAGCACGGGACGAATTGCCGCAATGACGCGGTCGGTGTAATCCCGCGCGGCGGGGTCCGGCAGGTCCTTCGGCAGGTAGGCGAGCGCCTGGCGCGGGAAATCGAAGGGACTTTCCACATGCAGCGTATGCGGATCCTCGAGACCCAACTGGCGCGAGAAATGGCCGAAGTCGCCAGCGATGGATAACGTCGCGGAGGTATGGATCCATGCCGCGTCGGTGGACATGCGCATCGCACGCAGCGGCGACGCGAGGTCCAGCGGCGTGGCATGCAAGGCGAAGCCGCGCGGCCAGGTCTCGTACCAGCGCACATCGCTGGCGGAATGCTCCTCGGCGATGCGGTCGAGGCGCAGGCTAAGCATCTGCGCACGCTCGAAAATATTGGCAAGCCCGCGCGAGCGTTCGCCCAGGGCGCCTAGCAGGTCGGCCAGCGCGGCCATCACATCGCGCAACTCGATGAGCTGTTCACGCACGCCCGCTTCGCGATCGAGGGCGCCGAAGGGCCCGCGTGCCGGCAGCGGATCCATGGCGAGGCGCAGGTGCTTCACCAGGTTCTGGATAACCTCCACGGGCTCGAGCAGTTGGCTCATGGCGCCGGTAACGCCCTGCGCCTCGGCCAGCGCATCCTGGCCCAGGTCCACGATCTGCCGCGAGCTGACGCTCTGCGAGAAGAACTGCCCGGCCAGTTCGGGAATCTGGTGCGCCTCATCGAGGATGAAGGCGTCCGCGCCCGGCAGGATTTCGCCGAACCCTTCCTGCTTCAGCGCCAGGTCGGCCATCAGCAGGTGGTGGTTCACCACGACGATGTCGGCGTCCATGGCCTCGCGGCGTGCCTTCACCACGTGGCAATCCTCGAAGAACGGGCATTCCGAACCGAGGCAGTTCTCCGGCGTGGAGGTGACTCGCGGCCAGACCGGGGAGTCCTCGGGAATGTCCGCCATTTCCATGCGGTCGCCACGCCGCGTGCGCGCCGACCAGGCACGGATGGCGGAGAGCTGCGACACGAGCTGGCGGTCGGGATTGCCCTCGCGCACGGCCTGATCCAGGCGGTAGAGGCAGAGATAGTTGGCGCGGCCTTTCAGCAGGCTGAGCCGGGCGCGGCTGCCCAGCACGGAGTGCACGCGGGGCAGGTCGCGGAAGAACAGCTGGTCCTGAAGGGCTTTGGTTCCCGTGGACACGATGACCTTGCGCCCCGACAGGAGAGCGGGCACGAGGTAGGCAAACGTCTTGCCCGTGCCCGTCCCGGCCTCGGCCACCAGCAGGTCGCGGTCAGTGATGGCGGACGCCACGGCCGACGCCATGCGCTGCTGGGCCTCGCGTGGCGCGAAACCCGGCACCTCGCGGGCGAAAGGGCCTTCCGCGCCAAGGATCGCGGCCACTTCGAGTTCAGTCATCCGCCAAGTATCGCCTACAATGATGGTTTTTACGCCCTGAGCCCACGCATGGACAAGAGTTTCGAGCCGAGCCAGATCGAGTCGAAGTGGTACGCCCACTGGGAGTCCAACGGCTATTTCAAGCCGTCCGGCAAGGGCACGCCTTATTCGATCATGTTGCCGCCGCCCAATGTGACGGGCACGCTGCACATGGGACACGGCTTCCAGCACACCATCATGGACACGCTGGTTCGCTACCACCGCATGCGTGGCTTCGACACGCTATGGCAGCTGGGCACCGATCACGCGGGTATCGCCACGGAAATGGTGGTCACCCGCCAACTCAACGCCGAGGGCAGGCAGCGCTCCGATCTCGACCGCGAGTCGTTCATCGCCCGTGTGTGGGAATGGAAGAAGGAATCCGGCGGCACCATCGGCCGGCAGATGCGCCGCCTGGGTGTTTCCGGCGACTGGAGCCGTGAAGTCTTCACGATGGACGAAGGCCCCTCGAAGGCGGTTGTCGAGACCTTCGTGCGCCTGCACGAGGAAGGCCTGATCTATCGCGGCCAGAAACTGGTGAACTGGGACCCGGTGCTGAAGACGGCCATCTCCGACCTGGAAGTGGTCAGCGAAGAAGAAGACGGTTCGCTGTGGTCGATCTGCTATCCGCTGGCCGACGGTTCGGGAGAACTCGTCGTCGCCACCACGCGTCCGGAAACCATGCTGGGCGACGTGGCCGTGGCCGTGCATCCGGAAGACGAGCGCTATGCGCACCTCGTCGGCAGCATGCTGAAGCTGCCGCTGTCGAACCGGCACATCCCGATCATCGCCGACGACTACGTCGAGAAGGATTTCGGCACGGGCTGCGTGAAGATCACGCCCGCGCACGATTTCAACGACTATGCCATCGGCCAGCGTCACGACCTGCCGATGATCAACATCCTCACCAACGATGCGAAGATCAACGATGCGGCGCCGGAGAAGTACCGCGGCATGGATCGTTACGTGGCGCGCAAAGCCGTGCTCGCCGACCTCGAGGCCGAAGGCCTGCTCGTCGACACGAAAAAACACAAGCTGCAGGTGCCACGAGGCGACCGCACCGGCCAGGTGATCGAGCCGTACCTTACCTGGCAGTGGTTCGTGAAGATGGACACGCTCGCTGCGCGCGGGCTGGAACTGGTCGAACAGGGCCAGGTCAAATTCGTGCCCGAGAACTGGATCAACACGTATCGCCACTGGCTGGGCAACATCCAGGACTGGTGCATCAGCCGCCAGCTGACCTGGGGCCACCAGATTCCCGCGTGGTACACCGATGGCGGCGTGCTGGTCGTCGCGCGCAACGAAGCCGAGGCGAAGGCCAGGGCCGCCGCGCAGGGCTACACGGGTGCGCTGCGCCGCGATGGCGACGTGCTGGAAACCTGGTTCTCGTCCGCCATCTGGAGCCATTCCACCCTTGGCTGGCCTGATCCGCAGGCCCAGGCCGCGCGTGGCTTCGATCGCTACCTGCCGTCGAACGTGCTGGTCACCGGTTTCGACATCATCTTCTTCTGGGTCGCCCGGATGATCATGATGACCGACCACTTCACCGGCGAAGTGCCGTTCAAGGACGTCTACGTCACGGGCCTCATCCGCGACAAGGACGGCCAGAAGATGTCCAAGTCGAAGGGCAACGTGCTGGATCCGCTCGACATCGTGGACGGCATCGGCCTCGACGAGCTGCTGGAGAAGCGCACGCGCGGCCTCATGCAGCCGAAGATGGCGGACAAGATCGAGAAGGCCACGCGCAAGGAGTTTCCCGAAGGCATTCCCGCCTTCGGTGCCGATGCGCTGCGTTTCACTTTCGCCTCGCTCGCCACGCACGGCCGCGACATCAAGTTCGACCTCGAGCGTTGCGGCGGCTACAAGGCCTTCGTCAACAAGCTCTGGAACGCGTCGCGCTTCGTGCTGATGAACCTGGGCGAAGGCGCGCTCACGCCGACAAAGCCTTCCACTGAAGCGGAGCGCTGGATTCTTACCCGCCTGGGCCAGACCCTCGCCACGGTGAAGGAACAGCTTGCCCTCTATCGGTTCGACCTCGCCTCGCAGGCGCTGTACGAATTCACCTGGAACGAGTTCTGCGACTGGTTCCTGGAGTTGTCGAAGCCGGCGCTCAACGGTGGCGATGCCGCTGCGGTGGCGTCCACGCGCTATACGCTGGTGCACGCCCTCGAGACGATGCTGCGCGCGCTGCACCCGTTGATCCCGTTCGTCACCGAAGAAATCTGGCAGCACGTGCGTCCGCTGCTCGGCATCGACGGCGACACGATCATGCTGCGCCCCTACCCCGAAGCCTCCGACATCGCGACCGACGACGCCGCGACGGCAGAGATCGAATGGGTGAAGGACGTGCTCACGGGCGTGCGCCGCATCCGCGCCGAAATGAACATCGCGCCGGGCAAGATCATTCCGCTGCTGTTCGCCGACGGCGACGCCGCCGATCGCGGGCGCGCCGACAAGTTCGCCGCGCAGGTCGCCTTCCTCGGCCGCGTGGAACCGCCCATGTGGGTCGCCGGCGAGGAACCTGCCGCGGCGGTCGCCGTGGTCGGTGGCATGCGCGTGCTGATCCCACTCGAAGGCCTCATCGACGTGGGTGCTGAGAAGACGCGCCTGGCAAAGGAGATCGCGCGCGTCGAGGGCGAGATCAGGAAGTGCGAGGCCAAGCTGGGCAACGCGAACTTCGTGGCGAATGCGCCGGCCGAGGTAGTAGACCAGGAACGCCAGCGCATCGCCGACTGGACCCGCCAGGCGGATGCGATGCGAGATCAAGCCCGCAAACTTGGCTGATTCCCTGTAGGAGCGCGCCCTGCGCGCGACATCTTTTGGCGCCAGGTGTGGGGCCAGAAGCGAAAAGATGTCGCGCGCAGGGCG
>NZ_DASYDO010000027.1:0-71287 GCF_036499525.1 Luteibacter sp.
AGGCCAGCGTTTTGCCTCGGGCTTCCTTCAGACGACCAGTCACCCGAATCGCCCTTGCCTCTGGCTAACCCTTCCCCTTGCCGGGTGGGTAGAGGACTTTCACCTCCTAGCAGGTGCGCCCTGCCGGGCGCACATAAAAAAAGGAGCCACTGGCTCCTTTCTGGCGGTCTTCGTGCCACTTGCCGCGAAGGAAAGTGGTGGGCGGTACAAGGATCGAACTTGTGACCCCTACCATGTCAAGGTAGTGCTCTACCGCTGAGCTAACCGCCCGAAGAGCTGCGCAGTTTACCGGCCCCTGCCGGGGTTCGCAAGGGGTCCGAAGGGCTCCAGGGCTAGCTCTCAGCGCAGGGCGCGTTCCCGCAAGCGGTGGATTTCGTCGCGCAGCTTGCCGGCCTCCTCGAACTCCAGGTTCTGGGCGTGTTTGTACATGCGCGCCTCGAGCTTCTTGATCGTGGAGCCCACCTGTTCCGGACTGAGCGCGGCGTAGTCGGCAGCCTCCTCGGCCACCTTCTTCGCCTCCCTGCCTTTCTTGCCCTTGCCGCCGCGCGAGCCGAAGTCAGCGCGCGCACCCTCCATGATGTCGGCGATGCGGCGGACCACGGTCGTCGGGGTGATACCGTGGGCTTCGTTGTATTCCTTCTGCTTTTCGCGGCGGCGGGCCGTCTCATCCATGGCCTCTTTCATCGAGCCCGTGATCTCGTCCCCGTACAGGATGGCCTTGCCGCGAACGTTGCGCGCAGCGCGGCCGATCGTCTGGATCAGCGAGCGGGTGGAGCGCAGGAAGCCTTCCTTGTCGGCATCGAGCACCGCCACCAGCGACACCTCCGGCATGTCGAGGCCTTCGCGCAGCAGGTTGATGCCCACCAGCACGTCGAACTCGCCAAGGCGGAGATCACGGATGATTTCCGTGCGCTCCACGGTCTCGATGTCGGCGTGCAGGTAGCGCACCTTCACGTCGTGCTCGGAGAGGTAGTCCGTGAGGTTCTCCGCCATGCGCTTGGTCAGCGTGGTCACCAGCACGCGGTCACCGATCGCGACACGCTTGTGGATCTCGCCAAGCAGGTCGTCCACCTGGGTGCGCACCGGACGCACTTCCACCTCGGGGTCGATAAGGCCAGTCGGGCGTACGACCAACTCAACGACGTTATCGTCGGAGCGTTCTATCTCGTACTTCGCCGGCGTGGCCGAGACGTAAATCGCACGCGGCGCGCGGCGTTCCCACTCCTCGAAACGCAGCGGCCGGTTGTCCATGGCCGACGGCAGGCGGAAGCCGAACTCCACCAGCGTTTCCTTGCGCGAGCGATCGCCCTTGTACATGGCGCCGAGCTGCGGCACGGTCACGTGCGATTCGTCCACCACCATGAGCGCATCGGGCGGCAAGTAATCGAAAAGCGTCGGCGGCGGCTCACCCGGTCCGCGCCGGGTCATATGCCGCGAATAGTTTTCGATACCCTGGCAGAAACCCACCTCGGCCATCATTTCCAGGTCGAATCGCGTGCGCTGCTCGAGGCGCTGCGCCTCCACCAGCTTGTTGTCGCGATACAGCTGCTCGAGCCGCTCCGACAGCTCGACCTTGATCGTCTCCATCGCGTTCAGCACGCTCTGCCGTGTGCTCGCGTAGTGGGTCTTCGGATACACGGTGTAACGCGGCACCTTGCGCAGCACTTCGCCGGTCAGCGGGTCGAACAGGGACAGGTTTTCCACATCGCCGTCGAACAGCTCGATGCGCAGGGCTTCGGCTTCGGATTCCGCCGGGAACACGTCGACAATTTCGCCACGCACGCGGTAGGTGCCGCGGCGCAGTTCCATCTCGTTGCGCACGTACTGCAACTCGGTGAGTTGGCGGATCAGCGCGCGCTGCTCGATATGCTCACCGCGTGACAGGATCAGCCGGAGGCTCATATAGTCCTCCGGATCGCCGAGGCCGTAGATGGCCGAGACGGTCGCGACGATCAGCGAATCGCGCCGCGACAGCAATGCCTTCGTGGCCGCCAAGCGCATCTGCTCGATATGGTCGTTGATGCTCGAATCCTTCTCGATGAAGGTGTCCGAGGCGACCACGTAGGCCTCCGGCTGGTAATAGTCGTAGTAGCTGACGAAGTACTCCACCGCGTTGTGCGGGAAGAACTCCTTGAATTCGCCGTAGAGCTGCGCGGCCAGCGTCTTGTTCGGCGCCAGCACGATGGTCGGTTTCTGGATCTTCTCGATCACATTGGCAATCGTGAAGGTCTTGCCCGAGCCTGTGACGCCCAGCAGGGTCTGCGCGGCCAGTCCCGCCTCGAACCCTTCCGTGAGGCGGTTGATGGCCTCGGGCTGGTCACCGGAGGGTTGAAAGGGGGAGACGAGCTGGAAGCGATCGGTCATGGCTGACGATATGCTGGTTCGGACGTCAAGTTTAAAGCGCCGGCGCCTACACGCCGTGATGTGGCGCACCGATGGGCGGCCTGGGCAAATTCGGACATGGTCGACGGCCCCTCCACGCCTCGCGGAACATGCCCCGTCCCCGCCCACGTGGCGTCACCCTGATCGAGCTCCTCGTCGTCCTGGCGATCGTCGGCCTCATCGGCAGCCTTGCCGCGCTCTCCCTGAACGAAGCGATCGCGCGCCACAGGCTGCGGGTGGCGGCCGACGACCTGCTCGGCACCCTTTTAAAGGCCCGCTCCACGGCGGTATGGCGCGACCATGAGATTCGCGTCTGCGCCAGCGGCGACGGGCGCATCTGCTCACCTTCGGCCGACTGGACCCGCGGCTGGATCGGCCGGGACATGCATAGCGGCGATATCCTCACTTTCACGCCCGCTCTGGACGGGAAACTCGGCACCCTGCGCCGCTCCGGCAGGCACGAAATCGACTTCGCGCGGAATGGAACCGCTCCGGGGACCAACCAGACCATCGTCCTCTGCGTGCGCGGACGCCCGGCCACCGCCATCGCCGTCACCGTCTCCAATGCCGGCCTGCCTCGACGCAAAGCCGCAGCGCCTGACGACGCGGCGCTTTGCGCCAAGGCCCTTTCACGGAGGCGCTGACGACGCTTGACAGCCCCTTCCCAGTTCCACAAAATACGTGGCTCCCCGCCCGAATAGCTCAGCCGGTTAGAGCACTTGACTGTTAATCAGGGGGTCGTTGGTTCGAGTCCAACTTCGGGCGCCAGGTATTCAAAGGGCTTGCAGCGATGCAGGCCCTTTTCTTTTGCCTGATGTGTAAATTGATGTGTAAAAAAACAGCGGCCTGAACGCCCGGTGGAAACGTTCAGTTCCATCGATTGACAGCTTGGTCAGAAGTCCCGATACTGTTTCGGCAGCCCAACAGCGCCCCATAGTTCAGCGTCGCGAGACGGTCTAGGGGATAGCCGAGAGGGCTGTTTTTTTATGCCTTGGTTTTGCCCGGCAGTCCCAGCGGAATCACGTCGTCAATGTGAACATAGCCATCTTGGGTCGAACGGATCGGCACCATCACGTCGTACGTGACGCGCCGCCCATCATCAACAGCGCGAACGATAAGGTTAGGCCGGCCGTTTCTATCTGCCGAGACCTCGGCCACGTCTGAGCATCCAACCGCGAGCCACTCGGCGTACTGGTCTCCGGTGAACCCGTCTTTCAGCACGCGGCTTCGGTACCCATGCTGCGGTTTCAAGTCGAGCACGATCGGGCATTTAACGTCGCCAGCCCAAAACGCGCTCAGGTAGTAGGTTATCCCCTCCTGCTGCTCGATCGTCAGGACTACGGCCCCTTTGATCGTAGCCCGCGGAGGATCGCCGGCCTCGGACGCCTGAACGCAATACGATGCCAGGGCTTTTGCCGCGGAAGGGGTCAACGCCATCCGAAATCCTTCGCGAAGGCAAACGGTCGGCGGACGAGGGGTACCAATAGGTAGCCGTTGAAGCTCATCACTTGAGCAGCCCATCGACGTAGCCGCGCATGATGATGTAAGGGCGCATCATTGGGCTCGTAAACCGGTACCTAAATCGACGTTTCGTACCCTCGCGCGACAGCACGTTGCCTCGCTGGTCCTCGCTGAACTGCTTGAGGTGCGCGGCGAAGTTCGGGATCTCGTATTCCCGGCCTGCAATCTCGCGAAGAGGCGTGCGTACGTTAGCGGCGGTGAAATAGCCAAGCTCGTCAACGTCGCTCAGCGCGCAAGCCAACAGGACCTCGCGATAAATATTTCCCGGCTGGTGGCTCTTCGTAGCGTCGTAATGTGCCTTCTTGATCGACTCGTGCCATTGATCGAGCGAAGCGGAGATTCCAAGCCTCACATTTTCCATACTGACGGTGGTCAAACCGGAAGCAATCGCGGATTTGAAACAGTGAAGGCCGAGAAGGTGCGCGACGTATGGCACGCCCTGACAGAGTTTGACGATCATGGATCGGGCGTCAGCGTCCACATCCATTTTCAAGATCGCCGCACCCTTATCGATGATCTGGCCGATCTCCTGATTGGACATCCGCGGCATAGGGATCTGGACGAGCGCGCGCTCAATCGATTGGTGCCCTTCGATCAGGTCGCTTACGGAGTCGGCCACGCCGATCAACATCAGGGTTGCATTCGTGCCGTTGTCCGATAGCACCTTGATGGTGTCGGAAATGAGGGTCGACGTCAGCTTATCCACGATCCGGTCGTACTCATCGAGAATGATGAGCACCGTCTTCTCGGCTGCCAGGGACGCCAGCATGCGGCGAACATCGTCTGGGTTTGTAACGTCCGGCAGATAGTCAGAAAGAGCGGCGACGGTCGCCTCGGGCGTAGGCGCGAAGCCAATGCCGGCCTTGGGCGTCGCATACGTGATTTCCTTAAAGGCCTTTTTCCAGATCGACGTGAAGTTGTCTCCGGCATCACAGGTCACCTTCGCGATCAACGTGCCGGGGCTGTTGCTGTAGATGCGCGACGTGAAGTTTGCGAGCGACGTTTTGCCGACGCCTCGCTCCCCGTACAGCACAACGTGGTAGCCCCGCTGGGTTACGCCACCCAGGATCTTTTGGATTTGCTCACTTCGGCCCGAAAACAGGTCCTGGTTGTTGACCGGCGAGCCGGGCGTAAAGGCTTCCCCCAAGGCGACCAGCCGTTGCATGTACTCGTCTTGCATTCCAAAGCTCCAAGTAAGTGAGTCGAGGCTACAAGTCTAACGGCTCAGGTGTCAACTAACCTGCGAAAAGCTCCAAGTAATGGCACGATTGCTGGTCGCTCGCTATGAGACAGGGATAGCCCAAGATTTACCGATGGATTCCTTCCGACGCATTGCGCGCGACATGCGCGTCAGCAAGAGCGCCATGAACAGCGCGTGGCGGCGGGCGGTCGCGCAGGCCCTGGAAGCGGGGGTAATGCTTGAGGGCGAGCAGTTCGGCATGCACGGGCTGAAGCACCGTGGCATCACCGACACCGAGGGCAACGCCGACGATAAGCAGCAGGCCAGCGGGCATAAGACCCGGCAGATGGTGGAGCACTACGACCACTCGGTGGCCACTGTGGATGTGGCCGGAAAGCGTGTAAAAAACCCGCCTAAGTAGCTGATCGTCCTAGGTCGCAGATGCCTTGTTTGTGTAAATTAAACAGTCGCACCATGTTGAAAAATCTACATCGTGCACTTGACTGTTAATCAGGGGGTCGTTGGTTCGAGTCGAACTTCGGGCGCCAGGTTTTGAAAGGCCGTGCAGCGATGCACGGCCTTTTTTCTGTTTCTTCGCGCATTTCCGGGGGTATCTCAGCGGCTATCCCGCGGCAGTGGGCAAGCGTGTCGCGAGCACCCATCGCCGACAGGGTCGGCTCCCACCAGGGTAGGGTAGGGTCGGCTCCAGGGTAGGGGCGGCTCCCACCGGGGTGGCGCGCGGCGACTCTCCATACCTCAACGCCAAGAACCCAACGCGATGGCGAAGCCGAGCCTTCAGGGCTATCCCCGGACATACGCGAAGAATCATTTTTCTTTGATATAGCCTTACGAACCGCGCATGGCGGCAAGCAGGTCGGCGCGGCCGTACGGCTTTTGCAGGCGCGCATGGACAGTCGGTGTTTGCTCCGGGAATTCGGCATAACCGCTGGCGAGGACCACGTGGATATCCGGATAGGCTTCCGCCACGTGCGCGGCCAGTTCCATGCCGGTCATACCCGGCATCGCATGGTCAGTGACCAGCACCGACACGGACGGCGACTCGCCGAGTACCTTCAGCGCCTGCTTCGCCGACGATGCACCGATGGCGTCGTAGCCTTCGAAACAGAGCATTTCCACGGTCGTGGACAGCACCAGAGGATCGTCATCGACGACGAGGACCGATGTCGAGGTAGCCAAAACCGGTTCTACCGACACCTCGGCCCTGCGGGCTTCCGGCACGGGAGCGACGGTTCCGGGCGGCTCGATCACAGCTGCCGCAGGTAGCGCGCGTGGCAACCAGATGTCTACCGTCGTGCCTCCTGGCCGGGAACTGCTGAGCTTCAGGCTGCCACCGCATTGCTGCACGATGCCATGCACCATCGAAAGACCCAGGCCGGTGCCCTTCCCCACGCCCTTGGTGGTGAAGAACGGTTCGGTGGCACGATCCAGGGTCGCGGCATCCATGCCCTCGCCGGTGTCGGTCACGGAAAGACGTACGTACTGGCCGGGACTGAGCCCCGATCCGTCGGGATCGCGAATATCTTCAGGCTTGGCCGATATGTTCAGGGTACCGCCGTCGGGCATGGCATCGCGCGCGTTCACGGCGAGGTTCAGCAGACATAATTCGAGCTGGTTCGAATCCGCGAGCACCGGCGGCAGGGACAAGGGGAAGCTTGCTTCCACCAGCACGCCCGGGCCCAGCGACGTGCGCATGAGGTCGGACATGCCGTAAACGAGTTCGGAGAGCTTTACCGGCGCCAGGTGCAGCTGCTGCCGGCGGGCGAAGGCGAGCATCCGCTGGACAAGGGCGACGCCGCGGCGAACACCGCTCAAGGCATTCGTTACCAGCGTACGATCCCGGGCAGGCATGTCGTCCACCTGCATGAGCAGATCGAGATTGCCGTGAATGGCCATGAGCAGGTTGTTGAAATCGTGGGCCACGCCGCCGGTAAGCTGGCCGACAGCCTCGAGCTTCTGCGATTGGAACAGCGCATTGCGGGCCTGCTCGAGTGCAAGCGCGGTATTGCGCTTCTCGGTGACGTCGCGGGTGACCTTGGCGAAACCGATGAATTCACCGCTGTCGTCGTCGATGCGGTCCAGGATCACATGGGCCCAGAACCGGGTGCCGTCCTTGCGAACGCGCCAACCTTCGGTTTCAAGGCGTCCTTTCTCGCGGGCCGCCTTCAGGTTTTTCCACGGTTCCCGGCGCTCCACGTCTTCCGGCGTGTAGAACGCCGAGTAATGCGAGCCGATGATGTCGCCGGGAAGGTAACCCTTGATGCGTTCCGCGCCTGAGTTCCAACTGGACACGTTGCCTTCAGGGTCCAGCATATAGATGGCGTAATCCGCGACACCCTGCACGAGCAGACGGAACTGTTCGTGGCTGCGCCGGAGCTCGTCGATGTCGTCGCGTTTCATGGCTTACCTTTACCCCGGGCGCGCACCGTAACCACGGGGGGCTCACGAAACCGTGAAGGCTCCTTTACTGTCCCCAGTCTGAAATCATCAGCTATCGAGCTGCGTGATGGACGCCACCTTGCCATTGATCACTTCGATCTGGATGGACTTGCCCCGCCGGTAGTACTCCAGACGGTAGCCCTCCAGACCACCGCGGCGGGTCTCGATCGGCGTTTCCCGGTCCGGCTTGCCGGCTACCTGGCGCAGGCGGCCTTCGCTGTCGCCTGTGGAGATCACCTGGGAGCCGAACCGATACGTATCGGCCATGGCAGTGGCGGCGAGCGAGGCGAGGATGAGTGCGGCGGCGACACGCTTCATGGGAGCTCCTTGTCTTGGGATACGGGAGCGTATACCGCTTCCCGCAACGAGGCCAAGCCGGTGAGCCCGGGTGACAGCGCCGGATCACGCCCGCGAAACGTGCGGATTCCCCGCGACCAGCCAGCGCCACAAGAGATCGGTGCCTTCGCGGATGCCGATGCGCGCCGAGCCGGGCACGTTCTCCGGGGGTGGCGTGCCATCGTCGAGCACGGTGTACCCGTCGCGCGCGCCGATGAGGTCGATGCCGTTCTGCTCGCCCGTGATGCCCAGCGCCTGGGTCAGGCGAGCAGGCCCGCTGCACAGCTCGCGGTCACGCCGTACCTTGGGGCGGGCCTCACGCATCCGTTCGATGCCGGCCAGCGGTTCCAGCGCCCGGATGAGCACGCCCGAGCCCTCGCCCTCGTCGCCGCAGACGGTATTGCAGCACCAGTGCATCCCATAAGTGAAGTACACATACATGTGCCCGGGCGGTCCGAACATCACGGCATTGCGCTTCGTCTTGCCGCTAAAGGTGTGCGCGGCCGGGTCGATGGCGCCGACATAGGCTTCCACCTCAACGATGCGCCCCGCCCGCCCGTCGGCGCAGGCGAGGACCTTGTTGAGGAGTTCTGGAGCGACAACGCGCGCGTCGCGGTGGAAGAAGGAGCGGGGAAGAATGGCGCCTGGCCAGCGGGGTCGACGTGAGGCCATCAGGTCTCCACCGGCTTGCCGTCGGTATCCGGATCGGGGCCCGGCCGTTCGACGGGTTCGTGCTCGTACGGCGGTGGCGAGGTGCCGGGTGGCGGCCTCTCGGTGTCGGGTACGGGGCGATACGGTCGGGGCACGGCAACGGACTCCAGCAGGCGACTCCGCGCCGTCGACAGCGGGGGCGGTGCTACTCGCCCGCCCCGCTTGGGTCGATCAGAATACGCCAAGCAGCCAGCAGATGAGCACGATGGCCAGGATGACGCCGATACCGCCGCTGGGACCGTAGCCCCAACCGCTGGAATAACCCCAGGTGGGCAAGCCGCCGATGAGGGCGATGATGAGGACGATGAGTAGGATGGTCAAAAGCATTGCGGGTCTCCGGCAGTGGGCCAGTGAGCCGCATCCTCGCGCGACATACCGTCTAGGAGGCGTGACGCGGGAGCCCCGCCTCCGTGTCACGTTCAGCGACGGGAAGGCCAGGGCAGCACGAAACCGCCCCGGCCCTTGACTCAGGTACGAACGACGTAGCAGGGCTCGTAGGCCGTGCCGCCGGGCAGCTTCATGCGGTGCTGTTCGACGAAGGCCTGCAACAGGTTGTCCAGCGCGCGCATGATCTCGGCCTCACCGTCGATCACGAAGGGACCGTACTGCTCGATCGCCTTGACGCCCTCTTCCTTGACGTTACCCGCGACGATGCCGGAGAACGCGCGCCGCAGGTCGGCGGCAAGCTCGTGGCGTGGGCGGCCGCGATGCAGCGCAAGACCGGCCATCGCCTGATGCGTGGGCCGGAACGGCTGCTGGAACGACAACGGAATGTCGAGCGCCCAGTTGAAGAAGAACGCGTCCTTGTTGTCCAGGCGATGTTTGCGCACCTTGTCGATGCCGGACACCATCGCATGGGCGACCGCGGTCGGATCGTCGATGATGATCTTGTAGCTCCGGGCGATGTCGTCGCCGAGCGCCAGGCGCAGGAAGCGATCGATCTGCTCGAAGTACGCCGCCGACTTCTGCGGACCGGTGAAGATCAGCGGGAACGGAATGTCCTTGTTCTGCGGCAGCAGCAGGATGCCGAGCATGTACAGGATTTCTTCCGCGGTACCCACGCCGCCCGGGAACACGATGATGCCGTGACCGAGACGGACGAAGGCTTCGAGGCGCTTCTCGATGTCCGGCATGATCACGAGGTTGTTCACGATCGGGTTCGGCGACTCGGCCGCGATGATGCCGGGCTCGGTCACACCGATGTAGCGGTTGCCCTTGCGGCGCTGCTTCGCGTGGGCGATGGTCGCGCCCTTCATCGGACCCTTCATCGCGCCCGGGCCGCAACCCGTGCAGATGTCCATGCCGCGCAGGCCGAGCTGGTAGCCCACGCGCTTGGTGTATTCGTACTCGTCGCGCGAGATGGAATGGCCGCCCCAGCAGACGACGAGGTTCGGATCCACCTGCGGCCGCAGGATGCGCGAGTTGCGCAGGATCTCGAACACGGCATGGGTGATGCCCACGGTGTCGTCGAGGTCAAACGCGCCGGCTTCCAGCTGCGTGGACACGTAGACGATGTCGCGCACCACGGCGACGAGGAGTTCATTGATGCCGCGGATGATGCGGCCGTCGACGAAGGCCTGCTCCGGGGCACTGTTCAGTTCGATCTTGATGCCGCGGTCTTCCTGCAGCACCTGGATGTCAAAGTCGGGGTACTGCTCGAAGATCGTGCCCGGATCGTCGGAGAGGTTGCCGGAAGTCAGCACGGCCAGCGCACAGCGGCGCAGCAGCTGGTGCAGACCGGACCCGCTGGCGTCGCGCAGGCGCGCGACCTCGTTGCGGGAGAGGATGTCGAGGCCGCCGGCCGGCGAGACGCGTGCGCTGACGGTCTTGCAGCTGACCGGGTCCCCGAACTGGATGGCATTCATGGGTATTACGTCCTTCTGACCGCGAATTAGCGGCGAACCCCGCCCCGGGGTGGGGGCGGACCGCCTAGGATCACGCGAGTGGTCGGCGGGGGTCAAGTCGGGGAAGCCTCCTCCCAAAAAAAGGGCCGGCACCCTTTCGGATACCGGCCCTTGATCCTGCGAAGTGATTCCTTCGCTTAGAACGTGTAGCGCACGGTCAGCATGGCCGACCAACGCGAAACCGGGTTCACCTTGGTGGCGCTGGTGTCCGTCGGGGCGTCGTAGACGGCCTTCTGGCTCGGCTGGTAGTTGCCGTTGGCATCCGTCGGCAGGTTGTAGACGTACTTGCCCGTGGCCGGGTCCACGCCACCGAAAGCGGCGAGGTTACGGGTGTACGGGAAGCCGATGTACGACTGCTGGCCCCAATCCTTGTTCACCAGGTTCAGGAAGTTGTACACGTCGAGACGGATCTCGCCCTTGTTGCCCTTGAAGATGCCCGGAATTTCCTGGCTCAGGCTGAGGTCGATCTGGTTCACCCAGGCCGACTGCGCCCCGTTGCGACGCGCCACGTCACCCTGGTGCTTGCGCAGGTAATCGTCGCCCTGGACGAACTTGTAGAACTGGTCGACGAGCGCCTGCGACGCGGGAGCCGTGCCCTTGGCGTTCATGAAGACCGTGCCATCGCCGCGGGCCGGGATATATGCCAGATCCTTCGAGTAGCTGTCGCCGTTGGCGTCGTTGCTGAAGATCCAGCTGTACGGCACGCCGTCATGCCCGTCGTAGAACGCGCTGACCGTGGTGGCATAGTCGCCGAAGAAGTTGTGCTGCCACGTGAGCGAGGCGTTGAGGCGACGCGCGATATTGGTGTTGGACGTGGAAGCCACGTCTTCGTTCGGGTTGAACCAGGCGCTGTTCGAATAGTTCGAGGTGGCCTGGCTCGAGGTGCCCGGATTCACTTCGGTCGAGTGACCGCCAGTGGCCGCGACGCTCCACGACCAGCCGTCCGCCATCGGCTTGGTGAACGACAGGGTCACCGTGTCGGCGCCGCCCTTTTTGGTGTTGGTCAGGTAGGTCACGCCCTGGGCAAAGCGACCATCCGCACGGGACCGGGCATTCGACCCACCCGTGTTCGCACCGTTGAGGTTGTTCACGCCGTTGGTGACCTTCGCGCAATCCACGCCCGTCGAACCACCCACCGGCGTCGAACCGCCGATGCAACCGGCATAGGTGAAGCGGCCGTCCGGCATGATGCCGGTCGGATCACCGAGGTTGAGGTTCTGGTAGAGGATGCCGTCCTGCACGTCGAGGTGCTGCCATTCGATGCTGGCGATGATGCCCTGCCACGGCAGTTCGCGATCGAAGGCCAGCGAGGATTTCCACACGCTCGGCAGCTTGAAGTTCTTGTCGACGGTATCGACAGCCATCTGCGGGACCGTACCCGGGCCGCTGGTCGGCTGGTTGTGCGGATCCGGGCTGAACGCCGGGCACGGCAGGAGCTGCTTGCCGAGTTTGCACGTGATGCCGTCCTCCTGACGATCGTAAGAGTACGTGACGATGTTGATACCGTTGTTCTGGTATGGGTTCGTCATCCACACGGTCGGCGGATCAGACTGGAACAGGCCCACGCCGCCACGCAGCTGGGTCTTGTATTCGCTGTCGAACGAGTAGTTGAACGACAGGCGCGGTTCGACGAGCTGCGAGCCGTTGATCGTGCTCGCGTTGCTGAAGCCGAAGCGCTGCTCGAAGGTCGGGTTGTAGGTCGGCTTGTCGTCGGTCAGGTACTTGTTGACGCGGAAGCCGAACTGCACCGACAGGTTATCGGTCGGCTGCCAGGTATCCTGCAGGAAGAACGTATGACGGCGCAGCTCCCACTGGGCGGCGATGTCGTTGAGCGAATAGCCCGGTGCCGGCTGGTACAGCGAATAGTTGCTGTACAGGCCTGCCGGGAAATTGGTCAGACCATCGTTGCCGAAGGTGTACGCGCCGAATTCCGTGCGACCGAACAGGTTGTAGATGCGGTTGCGCTCCCACTCGAACCCACCCTTGATGGTGTGCTCGTCGAGATACAGCGTACCGGCCCACATCGCATTCAAGGTCTTCACCGAGGCGACGTTGTAGTGGCTGAACTGGTCTTCGCCGAGGTTGACGGTGGGACCGCTGGCGCTCGTGCCGAAATCGGTGCCGTTGATGCGCACGCCGACCTGCGGCTGCTGGAACGGCACCGAACGATTCAGCTGGTAATCGCTGTAGCCGACCTTGGTCTCCGAGGAGAAGTTGTCGGTCCAGTCGTCGAACGACTGCAGCGTGTAATTCTTGATGTCGGTGTTGACGGTGTACCAGTAGCTCGACAGGCCCACGGCGTCGGGGAAGTTACCCTGCGGGTTGGGCTTCACTTCCTTGGTACGCGAGTACGCAAGGTTCATGCGATGACCGTCGGTGATGTTCCAGTCGATCTTGGCAATGTAGCGCTTGTCGGTCAGCGTACCGGCGTTCGCGCCCAGCGCGCCCGGCTGCAGGCCCAGGCGGCCGGCGGCGTCGATGATGCTCTGCAGGTCGCCCGGGGCGATCTTGTTGCTGGTCGAGGACGAAAGCGACGGATCGAGGCCGTTCACGGCGCCCGAACTCAGACCGGTGACTTCTTCCTTTTCGTAACCGGCGAAGAAGAACAGCTTGTCCTTGATGATCGGGCCGCCAATGGTGGCACCGGCCGTCCAGTTACGGTCGAACTCGCGGTATTCCTTGTTATCGTCGAGCCAGCCGGCGTCGCCGACCATGCTGCTGGCGTTCTTGAAGCCGTAGTAGACCGAACCGTGGAATTCGTTGGTACCCGACTTGGTGACGGCGTTGATTTCGGCGCCGACGGTGTCGGAAGCGACGTCGTAGTTGGCGGTCGAAATGTTGAACGAGTCGATCGTGTCGAGCGATACCGGCGAGCCGACGGTCGGCATGCCGGTGGAGTTAAGGCCGAACGGGTCGCCCACGCCAAGGCCGTCGACCTTGATGTTGTTGAGGCGGGTGTTCTGGCCGTTGGCCGAGATCGCACCCGTGCCGTGGTCGACGTTCACGCGCGGATCGCGGCGGGCGATGTCGGCGATGTTGCGGCTCGGCGACGGCGCGGCCTTCAGTTCGCTCTGCGAGATGTTGGTGCCCAGACCCTTGTTCTCGGCGTTGAACCGGCCCGAGACGGCCGAAACGGTGACACCGCCCAACGCGGTGGCATCGGCAGCGCTGGCGGCGGTCGCGATGAGGTTCACTGCGGTATCGCTGCCCAGCTGCAGGTACACGTTGTCCTGGCGAACCGACGGCATGCCGTCCTTGGTTGCGGTGACGTCGAACGGACCGCCGACGCGCAGGCCCTGGGCCGAGTAGCGGCCGTTCGCGTCGGTGGTGGTCGTCTTCGACGTGCCCGAGGGCTCATGCACGATGACGACGTTGGCGTTGGCGACCGGCTGGCCGCTGGCGTCGACGACACGACCGCTGACGGTCGAGGACGTTTCCTGCGCGAAGGCAGGCGCCGCGAGCAGCGATGCGATCGCAAACGGCAGAAGTTTGGCGCGGACTCGGCTATTCATTAAATCTACCCTGTGGCTTGCAACGAAAAAGTTTTTGGCCAAACAAATAGCTACCGGCGCTTTGGCCGGGTCGCTCGCTTCGTTTTGGAAACCCCGATCCCTGGCTGTGTCGTCTCGGTGTACCCGGTCCCCCTTTCGGGACGCGGTCGCGACAGTTGTTAAGCCAACTTTAACGGCATTCTATGACAAATTTGTAACGTTTTCACGCAGTTTCGATAAATACCACTTTTTCTTACTTGCACGATCTTGGTACATAACCTACTGACATCCAGTAAGTTTTTTCGAGGTAATCGGCATTAGGGCGGTTCGTTGTAAGAACCACCGAGGTCGCTGGATTGCTTTGCGAGGTGTCACAAAAGGCTGACACTGGGACGAGGTGTCTCGCCGCCATGGCCGCTCCTACCCCCTCACGGGGACCCTCAGGCGGCCTTGCCCAGGTAGCGCGAGCGCTTGGCCGGCTTCAGGGAATCCAGGTCCAGCATCACCAGGCCGTCGACGCACCCGGCGAAGTCCGGATCCTCGCCAAAGGCGAGGAACTGCACGCCTTCCGGTTCCACGAGGTCTACGTACTGGCGGTACAGCACCGGCAAGGTGACGCCGAGGGCATCCAGGCGATGCTTGAGCTTGCCCAGGCCGGCGGCCGGATCCAGACCTTCCAGTTCGCGGCGAACGGAGTCGAGGGTCGATTCCGGGATCACGAACGGCCGGCGGGCGGCGGCCAGGCCCTGCGCACCGAAGAAATGCTGGTGCGCCGCGGCGATCCACTCGCGCGCCTCGCGCGGCATGTTCACGGACATGCTTACCGGACCGAACATATAACGCAGGTCCCGGTGGCGCTGTAGGTAGAGGCCGATGCCCTGCCAGAGCTGGTCGAGCGCGCGCGAGCGCCAGTACGCCGGTGCGATGAAGCTGCGTCCGAGTTCCAGGCCCTGGGCGAGGCGCGATTCCAGTGCCGGCGAGTAATCGAACAGGCTGGAGGTGTACAGCGCGCGCATGCCGTGCTCGGCGATCAGTCGACCGCCATGGCCGAAGCGATACGCGCCGACGATGCGCAGCGCTTTCGCGTCCCACAGCACCAGGTGCTCGTAGAGCGGATCGTAGGCATCGAGGTCGCGCCGCTTGCCGGTGCCCTCGCCCACGCGGCGGAAGGTAAGTTCGCGCAGGCGACCGATCTCGCGCAGGGCGTAGCTGTCCGTGGAACCCGCCAACAGCAGGATTTTCTTGCCGTCCGGCAGTTCGGCCAGGAGCTCTGCCTTGTCGAGTTCCGCGACGACGCGTTCGACGGGTTCAGGGTGCGCCAGCGGCGTCTGTCCGCCGAAGATCAGGCCACGCTGGCGTGCCACGCGATACACGTGGCGACGCATGAGCCTGGCGGCCTGCTCGGACGAGCCGCCGCTGGCCTGCTTCAGTTCTTCCGGATCTACCAATTTGCCAATGCGGAAGCCTACGCGCTGCCGGCCCGAGGTGGCCTCGCGCGGCAGCATCGCCGTGCTCAGTGGCTTGGCCAGCATGGACAGGCCGTAGAAAGCCACCGAGTTGCGCGCCGCGATATGGACCGGAAGCACCGGCACGCCGGCACGCATGGCGATGCGCGCGAAGCCGTCGGACCATTTGCCATCGCGCACGCCGCCGGGGCGCACGCGCGAGACTTCGCCGGCGGGGAACATGATGAGGACTTCGCCTGCCTCGATCGAACGGAACAAGGCGCGCATCTTCGAGGTGGCGCCTTTACCGAACACGTCCACCGGTAGCAGCAGCGAACCCAGTTGCGGCACGGCGGCGAGCACGTCGTTGCCAAGGATACGCACGTCGCGACGCACCGAACCGATCAGCTGGACCAGCGCGATCGCGTCGACCATGCCCAACGGATGGTTGGCGACGACGATCAGCGGCCCTTCGACCGGAATGTTCTCGCGCTCGCGTTCGGTGACGCTGCAGCTGACGCCGAGGTTGTCGAGCGTTTTCTCGCAGAAGTCGAAACCCTTCGCCGTGCCGGCCAGTTCCAGCGTCCGGTTGAAACGGCCTTCCTGGGCAAGGCTTTCCAGCATGCCGACGATCGGCTTGCGAAGGCGCGGATGCTGCGCCAGCCAGGGAACGCGTTCCAGCAGGGTCTGATCGATGCTCAGCATGGCTCGGGGCTCCCTTTAGACGTCCACATGCTCGCGGGCAATTATGACAGTAACCCTACCGCTACGTATGTTATTGCGACAATGTGCCGAAGGTGGTTCAGACGGCGATATGCAGATAAGCGGACAAGCCTGTGAGAAACATCTGAACGGACAAGGCAATAAGCAGCATGCCCATCAATCGCTCCATGGCGGTGAGCACGCTTTCGCCCAGCCAGCGGAACAGGAACGTGGAGCTGAGCAGGATGATCGCCGTGGCGAGCCAGGCCAGGAACAGCGCGATGCCCCACTCCGCCGTACGGCCCGGCTGGGAATTGGTCAGAAGCAGCAGGGCGGCCATGGCCGAAGGGCCGGCCACACCCGGGATGGCCATGGGCACGATGAACGGTTCGCCCTCGCCCAGCTTGCCGAACACTCCTCCTTCCACCGGCGGGAAGACCATGCGGATACCGATCAGGAACAACACGATGCCGCCGGCGATGCTCACCGACTCCTGACGCAGTTGCAGCACCTTGAGGATGTACTGTCCACCCAACAGGAAAGCCACGAGCACAGCCAGGGCGATCAGCAGTTCGCGGATCATCACCTTGCGCCGGCGCTGCGGCGGGACGTCTTTCAACAGGGCAAGGAACAACGGAATATTGCCCAGCGGGTCCATGATCAGGAACAGCAGGATGCCCGCTGACAAGGTCGTCATCTGCGTTTCCATCGGTACAGCTCCTTAGTCGCGGATATCGAGCACGGTGCCGCGCGCATCCACACCGGCACCGGAAAGCAGGTAGACGATGGCTTCGGCCGAGGCCGTGGGCAGCGGTTTTTCCAGCGTGTTCTCGCCGTAGTACGCCGCGCGTCGAAGCGCGGTGCGCATCGGCGGCGGAAGCAGCGCGTGCACGCGCAGCGCGCCACGGGCGTTCTCGGCATGCAGCACGGCGGCCATGCGCTCCACCGCCGCCTTGGACACGCCGTAGCCGCCCCAATGCGCACGCGAGACAAGGTCCGGATCGTCGAGGACGAAAACCACCGCGCTGTCGTCCGCCTTGGTCAGCAGGGGCATGCAAGCCTGGGTGAGCGCGAACGGTGCGGAGACGTTTACCTGCATCGTGCGCAGCCAGTCGTCCGGCTTGTGCATCGCCATGGGCGTGAGTTCGTTGAAATGCGCTGCCGCATGCACGATGCCGTCCAGGCGGCCGAATTCCTTCTCGATGCCTTCGGCCAGCGCGGCGTAGTCGTTCGGCGTGGCGCTTTCCAGGTCGAGTGGATGGATCACCGGTTCGCCGGCACCGAGCGCCACGAGCTCGTCGTAGACCTTCTCCAGCGCGCGGAGCTTGCGGCCAGTGATGACCACCGTGGCGCCGGCGCGCATCGCGGCCTTCGCGGTTTCGCCGCCCAGGCCACCCGTGGCGCCGGTAACGATGACGACGCGGCCGGTCAGTGCGCCAGGTGCGGGGGCCCAGCCTTCGGGAAGGCGCGCCGACGGCAAGGCACTCAAGAGGCCGCTCCGGCGACATCCGCCGCCATGCGCTTCAGCTCGCCCGCGGCGTGCAGGTCTTCGACGATGTCGCAGCCGCCAATGAACTCGCCGAGGAGGAACAGTTGCGGGAAGGTAGGCCAGTTCGAGTAGTGCGGCAGGCCGGCACGAATGCGCGGATTCCCCAGCACATTCACGAAATGGAACGTCGCGCCCGCGGCCTGCAAGGCTTTCACCGCGCGATCGGAGAAGCCACAGGTGGGGTATTCCGGCGTACCTTTCATGAAAAGCACGATCGGATGGGCCCCCGCGATGGCTTTGATCTCGTCTACGACGTCCATAGCTCGGTTTTCATCATTAGAATGCGAGTAGTTGCATAGTGTATCAGTCCCTTTCCCCCAGCCACCGCTAAGGAGTCCCGCAATGGCGTTCGAACTTCCCCCGCTCCCTTACGAGAAGAATGCCCTGGAGCCGCACATCTCCGCCGAGACGCTGGAGTTCCACTACGGCAAGCACCACCAGGCCTACGTCACGAATCTCAATAACCTGATCAAGGGCACGGAGTTCGAGGACAAGAGCCTGGAAGAGATCGTCAAGACGTCCTCGGGCGGCATTTTCAACAACGCCGCGCAGACCTGGAACCACACCTTCTACTGGCAGTCCATGCGCCCGGCCGCGCAGGCCTCGGAGCCGGCCGGCACCCTGAAGGACGCCCTCGACAAGGCTTTCGGCTCGGTCGACAAGTTCAAGGAAGAGTTCAGCAAGCAGGCCGCCGGCAACTTCGGCTCGGGCTGGACCTGGCTGGTGCAGCGCCCGGACGGTTCGCTGGCCATCGTGAACACCTCGAATGCGGCCACCCCGATCACCGGCAGCGACAAGCCGCTGTTCACGGCCGACGTGTGGGAGCACGCGTACTACATCGACTACCGCAACGCCCGCCCGAAGTACCTGGAAGCGTTCTGGAACATCGTCAACTGGGACTTCGCGGCGAAGAACCTCGCCTGAATTCGGAAAAGGCCGGGTCCCACGACCCGGCCTTTTTCGTAGGAGCGCGCCCTGCGCGCGACATATTTTGAGGCCGAATCCTGGGGCTGGCGCGCAAGTTGTGGGACTGGGGCGAAGAGCTGTCGCGCGCTGGGCGCGCTCCTACAATTCGTGTCGCGGCAGTGTTTTAGCCACTACTTCGATGTTTAGCCCAATACTTCGATGGCCGGGGCTACCTGGGCCTCACGCCCCAGCCCCGCCCCCACTTCCACCAGCTTCGCCCGCAGGCTGCCGGCATCGGTCGCGCAGATCGTGGCGTGGCCGACCTTGCGGCCCGGACGCGCTTCCTTGCCGTAGTCATGCCAGTGACCGTCGGCGACAGACAGCACCGGCGTGGGATCGGGCATGGCGCCGATCCAGTTGAGCATCGCGCTCGCCCCCCGGACGCCGGTGTCGCCCAGTGGCAGGCCCAGCACCGCCCGGATGTGGTTCTCGAACTGGCTGGTATGCGCACCCTCTATGGTCCAGTGCCCCGAATTGTGCACGCGCGGCGCCATTTCATTGCCCAACAGTTCCCCGCCACGGACGAACAACTCCAGCGCGAACACCCCGACGTAATCGAGCCGCTCGGCGATGGCCTTCGCCTGCGCGATGGCAGCCTGCTCGAGTTCGTCGGACGTGCCCGGCGCGGGAGCCAGGCTCAGCGACAGCACGCCGTCGACGTGCCAGTTGCGGGTGAGCGGCCAGGTGCGGAATTCGCCGTCGCGTCCGCGCACGGCCACCACCGACAGTTCACGGTCGAAGGGAACGAACGCCTCGAGGATCAGGCCATGCCTGGCAGCGGCTTCGCCGAGTGCCGCCCAGGCGGCATCGACGTCGGCTGGTGCCTTCAGGCGGAACTGGCCCTTGCCGTCGTAGCCGAGGCGGCGCGTCTTCAGGATCGCGGGAAGCCCGATGCGCCCGACCGCGGCCACCAGGTCGTCGCGCGTGTCCACCGCGGCGAACTCGGCGGTGTCGAGGCCTGATTCGCGGAACAGGGTCTTTTCGGCAAGGCGGTCCTGCGCCACGGCCAGCGCCTGTGGATTGGGATGGACGACGACCTGGCCCGCCAGCCGCTCGGCCGTGACCGCCGGTACGTTCTCGAAATCGAAGGTGACCGCCTCGACGCGACGGGCGAAGTCGGCCAGGGCGGCCTCGTCGCTCCACTCGGCGACGGTGAGTTCGGTCACCTGGCTCGCGCAGGCCTCGGCCGAAGGATCGACCACCAGGGTGCGGATGCCCAGCGGCGCCGCGGCCAGGGACAGCATTCGGGCGAGCTGGCCGCCCCCGAGGATGCCTACGGTGGGAAGCGTGCGGCTCATGAGCGCGGGTCCGGATCGTCCAGGACAGTGCGAGTCTGTTCGGCGCGGAAGGCGTCCAGGGCCGAGGCCACCGCGGGATCATGCAGGGCCAGCACCGAGGCGGCCAGCAGCGCGGCGTTGACGGCACCCGCCCGGCCGATGGCCAGGGTGCCCACCGGGACCCCGGCTGGCATCTGCGCGATCGAAAGCAGGGAATCCATGCCGCTCAGGGCCTTGGACTGTACTGGCACGCCAAAGACCGGCAGCGGTGTCTTCGCGGCCAGCATGCCCGGCAGGTGCGCGGCGCCGCCGGCACCGGCGACGATCACCTGGATACCGCGATCGCGCGCCGCGTCGGCATAGTCGAAGAGCAGGTCCGGTGTGCGGTGCGCGGAGACCACGCGAACCTCGTGGACGATGCCCAGGCGGGTCAGCGTGGTGGAGGCATGCTCCATCGTTTCCCAGTCCGAACGCGAGCCCATCACCACGCCGACGCGTGGCTTGTCCGCTTCGTTACCGCCGTTGGAAGTCATGGCCGGAGCACCCAAAAGTCGCTATTGTAAAGGCATTCTTTTCATCAGGTGGCCCTCCGGCGGCCCTATCCATGGACAAGCGTCTCCTCGACATCCTGTGCTGCCCGGTCAGCAAGCGCCCCCTCCGCCCTCTTTCCGCGGCGGAGCGCGATCAGCTCAACAACGCCATCCGTGCCGGCTCGGTCGACACGGTGGCCGGCGAGAAGGTCGCCGAGCCGGTCTCCGAAGGCCTGATCACCACCGACGGCCAGCTCGTATACCGGGTCGAGGACGGCATTCCCGTCATGCTCCCCGAGGCAGGCATTGGTACCCTCCAACTGGCGGGCTTTACTCAGGAAAGCGGTCGCGCACAAAATCCGTGATGCAAGTCACGCTATAAAGCATTCGTTCCCGCACAATGGCGCCTCGGGCGGGGGCCAGTACACATCCAGGATGCGCGATGAACAACGCGAGCGAGCCGTCCAACGTCGTCGACCTGAGTCAGCGCCTAGACCCGCGCAGTGAACGCGTGGGCGCGCTGCTGGTGACGGTGCGCGGCCTGGCGACCAAGCGGCTGCACGCGCTGGCCTCGAACATGTTCGAGAACATCGACGACGCGCTGTTCGACCTGGCCGAGAAGGCCGAGAACAACGCGGCCCAGACGCAGTTCTTCGACGGCATGCGGGAAGTGCGCAAGAAGCGCGCGATCGTCGAACGCACCTTCCTCGGCCAGGTTGCGCGCGACCTGGCCGATTTTTCCGCGGGCCGTACGCGCGCCCCGGACAGCGACGCGAGCACGCGTCCGCTCGCCAACATCGAGCTCAGCCTCGTCGGTGAGAACGAACTCGAGGAATCGCTCGCCATCACCAGCATGATCGGCAAGAACGAGCAGCGCCTCGCGCGCGCCATGTTCGCCGTGAACCAGCGCCTGTCGGTGATCTGCGGCGGCGCCAAGATGGACGACGCCAGCAATCCGGTCGGCCCGGCCTCCCTCGCCGGCGCGTTCCGCCAGGCGATGCGCGAGCTGATGGTCGAGGTTCGGGTCAAGCTGATCATCTACAAGCTGTTCGACCGCTACGTGCTCGCCGGCATCGACGAGCTCTACGACGACATCAACAACGAACTGGCCGCCGCGGGTGTCCTGCCGCAACTGCGCCACGAGATCCCGACCCGGCGCAGCGATGCACCGGCACCGATCGGTCCGGTGTCGACCGCCACCGCGCCGGCGCAGACGACCGCGCCAGTGACCGATGCGGCGGCCGCGGAGTTCATGCAATCGCTCCATGCGCTGTTCTCCGCGCGTCGTGGCGAAGCGGGTTCGATCGGCGGTGGCGGCCTGCCGCTGGTCACGGGCCCGTTGCCCAGCCCCACCGAACTGCTCGGTGCGCTGACCCTGCTGCAGAGTCAGATCGCGGTGCTGCCGACGAACGCGGCGCCGCTGGCTACACAGGCCGACGTCACCCGCGATGTTGCCCAGCTGAAGGAGCAACTGCTTACCCAGATCGGCCAGTTGCGCGGCCAGCAGACCGCGCACGTGTCCGGCATGGACGAGGACACCATCGACCTGGTGGGCATGCTCTTCGAGTTCATCCTCGAGGACCACAATCTGCCGGCCGAGATGCAGGTGATGCTCGCGCGCCTGCAGATTCCCTATCTCAAGGTCGCCCTGATCGATCGCCGCGTATTCGCTCACAAGTCGCATCCGGCACGCCAGCTGCTGGACGCGCTGGCCGACGCCGCGAAGGGCTGGTCGGCCGATGCCGATCGCGACGCGCGGCTGTTCGACAAGGTGAAGTCGATCGTGGAGCGCCTTCTGCACGACTTCGACGACGACGTTGGCATCTTCACGAAGCTGGCCGCCGAACTGCAGGATTTCCTCGACGTCAGCCGCAAGCGTGCGGAGCTGGCCGAGCAGCGCGTGGCCGAATCCACCCGTGGCCGCGAGAAGCTCGAGCAGGCTCGTCGCCGTGCCGCACACGAGATCGTCGGCCGGGTTGGCGGAGCATCGTTGCCGCCGCTCATCTATGGCGTGCTTACTCGCGCCTGGGCCAACTACATCGTGCTCACCCTGCTCCGCCAGGGCGAGGAATCGCACGAGTTTCGCGAATCGCTGCGCTTCATCGACGAATTCATCGCCAGTGCGCGTTCGGTGCACGACCTCAACGACCGCCGCGACCTGCGCGCCATGCTGCCGGGTATCGAACGCGGCTTGCGTCGCGGCCTCGCCGCGGTAGCGTTCCAGGACGCCGATACCGAGCAATTGCTCGGCCAGTTGCACGCGTTCTATCGCCAGCAGTTGGGCGAAGCCGCGCCGGAGACAGCCTCGGGAACGATCGTCGCCAGCGTGATGCCGCTGCCGGAAGCGATCCAGGCCATCGATGAACCGATGGCCGCGCCGGAGCCAGACGACGAGGTGGACTCCCTCCTCGACGAGGCCTTCGACGAACGCAACCTCGCGCAGGCACGCGAGCTGAAGGTGGGCCAGTGGCTCGAGTTCACCGCCGCCGACGGCACCACCGATCGCGCGAAGCTGTCCTGGATCAGCCCGATCAGTGGCCGCTACCTTTTCGTCAATCGCCGCGGCCTCAAGGTGGCCGACCACAGCCTCGGCGGCCTCGCCCAGGCCTTCGCCAATGGCACGGCACGCGTGCTCGATTCCACCCTGCTGTTCGACCGCGCGATGGACGCCATCGTGGAGAAGCTCCGCCAGCCGGAAGCCTGATCCCCTCCGGTAGGAGCGCGCCTTGCGCGCGACAGCTTCTCGCACCAGTCCTGCAGTTTGCGCGCCAGCTCCAGGGCATGGCCTTAAAACATGTCGCGCGCAGGGCGCGCTCCTACTAAGGTAGCGCCCTCCTCCATCATTTCTGTCACACGATGAGCCCCTCCGATTCGCGACACCTCGCCGACGCGCTTCCGCCCGCCACCGAGATCCTTGCCGATGTGGAGCGCGCCTTCGCCGAGGACATCGGGCCGGGCGATGCGACGGCCGACCTGCTCGACCCTAACGCCACCGCCACCGCGGTGCTGACCTGTCGCGAAGACGCCGTGCTCTGTGGCTCGGCCTGGTTCGAAGCCTGCTTCCGTAAGCTCGATCCCGACGTGCGCATCGAATGGCTCGTCAGCGACGGCGACCGCATGGCGCCGGGTACGGCAGTGTGCCGCCTCGCCGGCAAGGCGCGCGCCCTTGTGACGGCGGAACGTTCCGCGCTGAATTTCCTGCAGCTGCTTTGCGCGACGGCGACGGTGACCGCGCAGTACGCGGATGCCATCTCCGGAACGCGCACGCGCGTACTGGATACGCGCAAGACGATTCCCGGCTTGCGCCGGGCGCAGAAGTACGCCGTGCGTTGCGGTGGCGGCACCAATCACCGCATCGGGCTGTTCGACGCGATGATGCTCAAGGAAAACCACATCATCGCCGCGGGTGGGATCTCCGCTGCCGTACGTGCCGTGCGAGCGATCCATCCGGACCTGCCGCTCATCGTCGAAGTGGAAACGCTGGACGAACTGGCGGAGGCGGTGTCCGCCGGCGCCGACCGCGCGTTGCTGGATAACTTCACCCCGCAGATGCTGGCCGAGGCCGTAGCGTATACGGCGGGGCGCATTCCACTGGAAGTTTCAGGCAACGTCGAGATCGATACGATCCTCGCCATCGCCGAGACCGGCGTCGATTTCATTTCCAGCGGCGCGCTGACCAAGCACATCCGGGCCATCGACCTCTCCCTCCGCCTCGACCTGTAGGAGCGCGCCCTGCGCGTTTATGCCCGCGTCGGGTACGACATGTTTTGGGGCCGTGGCCTGGAGCTGGCGCGCAAGCCTGGGGACTGATCCGAAAAGATGTCGCGCGCAGGGCGCGCTCCTACATGCTTGGGTGGAAGCCGCGCGGGGGACTTGTGGCGGGCTCGGCGCGGCCACACACTCTCGACATGTCCTCCCTCACTGATCTCATCTGGCTGCTTGTCCTCGCCGCTGGCGTGGCCGCCTGGTATCGCCTGACCCGTGCGCGGGAGATCGCGGTACGCGCCGCCATCGCGCTGTGCAAGCGGCATGGGCTGCAACTGCTAGACCAGAGCGTGGGCCTGCGCGCCATCCGCTGGCAGGGCGTGGACGGCGTGCGCCGCCTGGAGCGCTGCTATGCGTTCGAGGTGAGCGAGGATGGACAGTCGCGGCAGGCGGCGCGGCTATGGATGGCGGGGAACGATATCGCCAGCTTCTCGCTGCCGCTGTCAGGCGCGCCCGAGCTTGAGACCGTGGTGGCGACCGATGCGTTCGTGCACACGGGGAATGTGGTGTCGCTGGCGGACCGCCGACGCCTGCACTAGCCGCGACCCGGTAGGAGCGCGCCCTGCGCGCGACGCCGTTGAGGCCGTGAGCTACAGGACCTGTTGCTCTTCGCGAAAAGATGTCGCGCGCAGGGCGCGCTCCTACTTTACGACGCGAAGGTGGGGGGCGCCGCGCCTCGGGCGGTCGTCGTCGCCGCCGGTTGGCTGGGTCGATTCGTTCGCTTCGTCGGCGCCTTCCGAGGCATCGGAGGCATTCGCTGCCGGCGCATCGTTCTCGTCAGCCGGGAACATCATGCCCTGGCCATTTTCCTGCGCGTACAGCGCCAGGACCGCCTGCACGGGAATCGCGATGGACTGGCTGACACCGGAGAAACGAGCCTGGAAGGCGATCCGGTCGTTGCCCAGATCCAGGTTCGCCACCGCGCGCATGGCGAGGTTCAGCACCACCTGGCCGTTCTTCACTACATGGGCGGGCACGTGGACACCCGGTTGGGCGGCATCCACCAGCACGTAAGGGGTGAGGCCGTTATCGCTGATCCAATCGTAGATAGCCCGCAGCAGATAGGGGCGATTGGACGTCATGCCCGCGCTTTCGTTGGTATCCATGGTCTTTCCTCGGGCAACGCCAAGAGGAGAGTTTAAGGGATAGGGGCGGCCGGGGGCTAACCGGGAGCGAAATTGAAGTCCGGGCGCATGTCGCGCTCTTCCGGCGTGAGGCTCCGGGCGAAGCCCTGACTGTGGAACAGCCGCTCGCCGTAGTCGACGATGGGCTTGCCGTCCTTACCCAGGTCCACGCCCAGGTGCGGCAGGCGCCACACCACGGGGGCCACCAGGCAGTCGATCAGGCTCATTTCCGGATTGAGGAAGAAGCGCGAGGCCCGGAACAGGGGCACGGACACCAGCAGGTGCTCACGCAAGCGTTTCCGAGCCGCCTCGGCGGCCTTGCCGCCCTCCCGGATGATCTCAATCTCGGACAGCCAGTCGTTCTCGATCCGCCAGGTCGCCAGGCGGAGACGGGCCCGGGACAACGGGTCGATCGGCATCAGGGGTGGGTGCGGGTAACGCTCGTCGAGGTACTCGACGATCACGCCCGGGTCGTAGAGCGTCAGGTCACGGTCGACCAGGGTCGGCAGCGTGCCGTAGGGATTCAGCTCGAGCAGGTCCGGCGTGGGCTGGTCGGTTTTGAGGATGATCCGGTCGTAAGCGACGCCCTTGGCGGCCAGCACGAGGCGCGTGCGGTGGCAATGGATGTCGTCGGCACTGGTGTAGAGCATCAGAGCCGACCGCGAACGTGGGTTCTGGACCATGCTTTCGATCTCTCTCCCTGCTGCCTCGACAATAACGGGGCGGCCGCCGGGCCGCCCCGTCGGGACGTCAATCAATGACTCTCGTGGACGTCCTTCCAGTACTCATGCTTCAGAAGGTACAGGAGGAAGGTCAGGCCGGCCAGAAACAGGATGACCCAGACGCCGATCGACTGGCGCTCGAGGGCGGCCGGCTCCGCGGCGTACTCGAGGAAGGTTGCCAGGTCGCGGGTAGCGCCCCGGAACTGCTCCGGCGTCATCCGGCCAGGGGTGGTGACCTCGAGCCTCTCCACCGCGGCTTCCCCGCCGGGAGCCGCCTCGCCGTGCACGGCCGTCTGCAGGCCCTGGAGCTCCCACAGCGGGTTGGGCATGGAGGCGTTAGGGAACACCGTGTTGTTCCAACCCACCGGACGGGTCGGGTCGAGGTAGAACGAGTTGAGGTAATTGAAGATGAAGTCCACGCCCTTGGCACGGGCTTCCAGCGAAAGATCCGGAGGATCCTTGCCGAACCAGCTCTTGGCACCTTCCGCCGGCATGTGCGAGATGACCGGCTCGCCGAACTTGGCACCCGTGAAGTTGAGGTTCGTCATCACCTCTTCCTCGGACAGGCCGAGGTCGGTGGCGATGCGCGAATACCGCATGTACTTCAGCGAGTGGCAGCCGACGCAGTAGTTGAAGAACAGCTTCGCGCCACGCTGCAGCGACGCCTGGTCGCGGATGTTGGTGCCGGCCGGAGCCAGGCCTTCGCCTTCGGCCGCCAGGGCCGGAATGGTGGCGAACGCAAGGCCCAGCGCCAGGGCGATGGAGTAGATAGAGCGCTTAATCATGCATCGTCACCCGTTCCGGAACCGGCTTGGTCTTTTCGAAACCAAAGCGCGTGTAGACCCATACGAATACGAAGAACCCGAAGTACCCCAGCACCATGAGACGGCCGAAGGCGTTCTCCCAGGTGGTGACGTCGGCGTGCGGGAACCATTCGGGGATGACCTCGGCCGTGACGCCGGCGCCCACCAGGCCCAGGGCCAGGAAGGTGACCACCAGCACGCCAAGGGCGATGCGGAAGCCGAAGCCGCGATAGCGAACCGATCGGACCTCGCCCTTGTCGATCCATGGCAGCAGCGCCAGCAGCAGGATGGCACCGAACATGCCGATGACGCCCCAGATCGCCGTGCCGAAGAAGGACGGAATCATGCGCAGGATCGCGTAGAACGGGGTGAAGTACCACGACGGCTTGATGTGGCTCGGCGTGACGAGGTTGTTCGCCGGGGTGAAATTGTCGTGCTCGAGGAACCAGCCACCGAAGGTCGGGGCGAAGAAGATGATGAAGGCGGCGATAGTGAGGAAGAAGCCGACGCCCACCAGATCCTTCACCGTGTAGTACGGGTGGAACGGAATGGCGTCCTTCGGCTTGTCCGCATTCCAGCGGTTGCCCTTCGGCCCGTGCTTCACGTCCACGCCGTCCGGATTGTTCGAGCCCACCTCGTGCAGCGCCGCGATGTGCAGCACCACCAGGAGCAGGAGAACGAGGGGCAGCGCGATCACGTGCAGCGCGAAGAAGCGGTTGAGCGTGGCGTCGGCAGGCAGGAAGTCGCCCATGATCCACTCCACCAGCGAACCGCCGATGTAGGGGATGGTGCCGAACAGCGAGATGATCACCTTGGCGCCCCAGAACGACATGTTGCCCCAGGGCAGCACGTAGCCCATGAAGGCCTCGGCCATCAGCACCAGGAAGATCAGCATGCCGAGGATCCACACCAGCTCGCGCGGACGCTTGAACGAGCCGTACATGATCCCGCGGAACATGTGCAGGAACACCACCACGAAGAACAGCGACGCTCCCGTGGAGTGCATGTAGCGGATCAGCCAGCCCCACTCCACGTCGCGCATGATGTACTCGACGGAACTGAATGCCTCCAGCGCACTCGTCTTGTAGTTCATGGTGAGGAAGATGCCGGTCACGATCTGGTTGGCCAGGACCAGGAGCGCCAGCGAGCCGAAGTAGTACCAGAGGTTGAAGTTCTTCGGTGCGAAGTACTCCGTCATGTGCTTCCGGTACATCGGCGCCATGTTCGGCGCGCGCTCGTTGACCCAGTCGCCGATGCGGGTAAAGACGTTAGCCATCAGCCTGCCTCCTTCGGGTCGACGCCAATTTGGATGTGCGTGTCGTCGACGAAGTGGTACGGCGGTACCGGCAGGTTCTTCGGCGCAGGCACACCGCTGAAGACACGGCCCGACAGGTCGTACCGTGACTTATGGCAGGGGCAGTAGAAGCCACCCTTCCAGTTGGCGTCGAACGGTTCCGGCTTGATGTCGGGCACGAAGTCCGGCACGCAGCCAAGATGAGTGCACAGGCCGACGACGACCAGCCACTCGGGCTTGATCGAGCGGGTTTCGTTGATCGCGTACTTCGGCTGCTGGCCGGCGTCGGACGACGACGGGTCGAGCAATCGGGGCTCGAGGCCCTTCAGCTGCGCCAGCTGGTCCTTTGTGCGGTTCACGACGAACACCGGAAGGCTGCGCCACGCGAAGGTAACCTTCTGGCCGGCCTCGATGGCACTGATATCGACCGTGACAGGCGCCCCTGCTGCCTTTGCCCTTGCGCTCGGTTCCCACGACTTGATGAAGGGCACGACCGCCGCGACCACTCCCGCCCCGCCGACAACTGCTGTCGTAACGGTTAGGAAGCGACGGCGCCCGTGATCGACGACTTCGTTCGCCATCAGGCTCTCCGGAACTTATGCCATTGAGAATGCGGACCCCATCGCCGGCTCTTAATCGGAAATCGGCTTCCGCAAATCGCGTCAGTGTAACGTCAGCACCAGCCACGTACAATAAACTGAATACAGTCCGTTGCCCTGCGCGGCACGAGACTGCCACGGAACCGTCCAGATACGGCGCAAGGGTTCGCGCTTTCGTGGGCCCGGCGACGCGACGACGACAGGACTTTTCGCTCTTTACATGAAACACGCCGCTCGCACGCTCGCCTTCGTTGCCCGCTTCGTGGTGCTCGGCCTCGCCGTCGCCTTCGTCGTCGGCCTGTTCTGGCCGGGCAGCGGCGCTTTCCTCAGGCAGCGATTCGGCGGCGCCGAGGCGCCTCATGAAGCGACAGCGCCCGTGCCCGGCCTGGGATCGGGGCCTGCTTCCTATGCCGATGCCGTTGCCCAGGCGGCGCCGTCGGTCGTAAATATCTACGCCAACAAGCTGGTCACCGAGCAGCCGCGCGAGCTTTACTCGGATCCCGTACTCCAGCGCATCTTCAGCGTACCCACCGGCCCCGCGCGTACGCGGCGCCAGCAGAACCTCGGCTCCGGCGTGATCGTCAGCGACGATGGTTATGTCTTGACCAACAACCACGTCATCGCCAACGCCGACGATATCCAGCTGCTGCTCTACGACGGCCGCGTGGCGAGCGCACGCGTGGTGGGCTCTGACGACGAGACCGACCTGGCCGTGCTCAAGGTGGACGCCGGCAACCTGCCCGCCATCCACATGACCGACGCGGACAGCCGCCCTCGCGTGGGCGACGTGGTGCTGGCCATCGGCAATCCCTTCGGCATCGGTCAAACCGTGACCATGGGCATCGTCAGCGCCATCGGGCGGCAGTTGAACTTGTCCAGCCTCGAGAATTTCATCCAGACGGATGCCGCGATCAACTTCGGCAACTCGGGCGGCGCGCTGGTCAATGCGCATGGCGAACTGGTGGGGATCAACACCTCGCTGATCGGCCAGGCCGTGGGCGCCGAGGGCATCGGCTTCGCCATTCCGGTGCAGAGCGCGCGCGACGTGCTCGACCAGATCGTGCAGACGGGCCATGTGGTGCGCGGCTGGATCGGCGCGGACTATGGCGCGGTGCCCGTGTCGGCCGATAGCGGACTTCCTTCGGCGGCGCGCGGCGTGGTCGTCAACGAGGTGTCGCCCGGCGGCCCGGCCGCGCTCGCGGGCATCCGCCAACGCGACGTGCTGCTGCGCCTTGGCGACGAAGACATCCTCGATACGTCCGACCTGCGCCGGCACGAAGCCACGTTGAAGCCCGGTGTTCCGGTGCAGATCTCGGGGCTTCGCTATGGCGCGCCCTTCACCGCCACCATCACGCCCACCCAGCGGCCGCCGAGCGCGCCGATGCAGGCCCTGCGTCAGCCGTAGGAGCGCGCCCTGCGCGTTTATGCCCGCGTCGGGTACGCCAGCCTTTCGACCCAGTTCCGGGTTAGCGCGCCAGCTTTTAGGCCCGGCTTCAAAACATGTCGCGCGCAAGGCGCGCTCCTACAAGGGGGGAGGCGGTGCCTGCGTGCTGCTTCAGCGTTTCCGCATAACGCTTGCGCAGCACGCCAACGCGCTCCACGTAAACCTGCGTTTCGTCGTACGGCGGCACGCCGTTGTACTTCTGCACCGCGCCAGGTCCCGCGTTGTACGCCGCCGCGGCCAGCCGCTCGTTGCCGTTGAAGTTCCTCAGCAGCAAGGCCAGGTAACGCGCGCCACCGCGGATGTTCTGCCCGGCGTCGAAGGCGTCGAGCACGCCCATGTCGCGCGCCGTGCCGGGGATCAGCTGCATCAGGCCCTGGGCACCAGCGACCGACAGCGCGCGCGGATTGAAGGCGCTCTCGGCGTGGATCACCGCGCGCAGCAGCGCCTCGTCCACCCCGAACTCGCCGCTCGCGGCGCGAATGACGTCGCCGTACGAAGTGAGGTTCAGCGCCACGCTGTTCCAGTCGATCTTCGAATGCACATCGCACGCCGCGCAGGTGGCGATATAGGTAAAGAGCATCTTGATGCTCTGCCCCTTCGCCGCGCCGCCCGGCGCAATGTTGGTGTACTCCACGCCGCCATCGGGCCGGGTGATCCGGTAGACGGCACCGCGCAGCACGCGGGATCCCTTGGGCGCGACAGGCGCCGCGGCCGCCGTAAGATCCTGCGACGAGGATTCCCGATAGTCCCAGCTGCCCTTGGGTGCCGTCACCGGGGGCAGCGCCTCGCCTTCCGTGGGGCCGCCGATCACCGAGCCGGTCACCCCGGCCAGCGACGCTGCCGTCGAAGATGCGGTTACCACCGAACCCACGACACCACGCAGCGACGGCGTGCCGGGGACGGACCCGGCGGCGACGTTCGTCCGACCGACCGGTACCGACCCAGCGGCGTCCTTCGGACGGGAGGGTGCCCGCGCCGCCCGCAGGTTCGGCGTGCTGCCGATCCGCTTGCAGTCCTTGTAGCCCGCTGTACTGCTGGAAAACACGGTTTCTCCCGTGCCACCGATGCATCGGTACAGCGAACCCGCGAAGGCCGGCCCCACGGCCAGTCCGAGCAGCAGGACGCAACCGATCGCGGCCCTGCGAAGGACCGTGCGGAAAGACAGGAAATTGCGGGCGTGATGGCCGGCGCTTTCCCCCGGCGTCGCGTCTTGGACCATGGGCGCGAGTGTGCCCGAGCCCCCTCCCCCTGCCAAGGGTTGGTTACGTGACCAGGTTCACGCAAGTCATTGATCCGTGGCGGGCATGTGGCGCGGGGCCGGGGCCCGGCGTAAACTGCGCGGTTCGGTCGACCCTTACGAAACCACGGTACCCAGGCCCATGAGCGGCAAGCTTTTCATCAAGACCCACGGCTGCCAGATGAACGAGTACGACTCGGCCAAGATGGCCGACGTGCTGCGGGCGTCGCACGGGCTGGAATTGACCCAGGACGAGGCCGAAGCCGACGTGATCCTGGTCAATACCTGCTCCATCCGCGAAAAGGCCCAGGAAAAGGTCTTCAGCCAACTCGGTCGCTGGAAGGCGCACAAGCGGGGCGGCAAGCCGGTGCTGATCGGCGTGGGCGGTTGCGTGGCCTCGCAGGAAGGCGACGCCATCCTCAAGCGCGCGCCTTACGTCGACCTGGTGTTCGGTCCGCAGACCCTGCACCGCCTGCCCCAGATGATCGAGGCGCAGCGCGCCAGCGGCAAGGCGCAGGTGGACATCAGCTTCCCGGAGATCGAGAAGTTCGACCGCCTGCCGGAACCGCGCGCGGAAGGCCCCACCGCCTTCGTCTCCATCATGGAAGGCTGCTCGAAGTACTGTTCCTACTGCGTGGTGCCCTACACCCGCGGCGAAGAGATCAGCCGCCCCTTCGACGACGTGATCGTCGAGGTGGCCCAGCTCGCCGGGCAAGGCGTGCGCGAGGTCAACCTGCTCGGCCAGAACGTGAATGCCTACCGGGGCCCCATGCACGATGGCGACACGGCCGACCTTGCCGTGCTTATCCACGCCATCGCGCAGATCGACGGCATCGGCCGCATCCGCTTCACCACCTCGCATCCGCTGGAGTTCTCCGACTCGCTGATCGAGGCGTATGCCAACGTGCCGCAACTGGCGAACTACCTGCACCTGCCCGTGCAGGCCGGCTCCGACCGCATCCTCGCAGCGATGAAGCGCGGGTACACGGCACTGGAGTTCAAGCAGCGCATCCGCAAGCTGCGCGCCGTGCGTCCGGATATCTGCGTTTCCTCGGACTTCATCGTGGGTTTCCCTGGCGAAACCGAGGACGACTTCGAGAAGACCATGAAGCTGATCGACGACGTCGGCTTCGACCAGAGCTTCTCCTTCATCTTCTCGTCCCGCCCCGGCACGCCGGCAGCCAACCTCGCCGACGACACCCCGGCCGACGTGAAGCATGCGCGCCTGGCTCGGTTGCAGGCGGCGATCAACGAGAACGCACGCAAGATCAACCAGGCGATGGTCGGTAGCGTGCAGCGCGTGCTGGTCGAGAAGCCCAGCCGGAAGAACCCCAACGAAATGACCGGACGCACCGAGAACATGCGCTACGTGAACTTTCCCGGGCATCCGCGGATGATCGGCCAATTCGTGGACGTCACGATCACCGAGGCGATGTCCAACTCGCTGCGCGGTCGCGTCCACCTGGACGCCGAGGTCGCGCTCGCCTCGTGAATGCCATGACCCAACTCTCCCAGCGTGACTTCGCCCTCGACCCGGAAGACAACACCCGACTCGCCAACCTCTGCGGACCGCTGGACGAGCACATCCGCCAGATCGAGTTGCGCCTGGGCATCGAGATCGACCATCGCGGCAGCCTCTTCCGCGTGATCGGCGAGGAAGCCTCGGCCAAGGCCGGCGAGCAGGTACTGCGTGCACTCTACGCGGCCACCGGGAAAGAGACCCTCACCGGCCAGTCGATCAACCTGCATCTGGCCGAATCCGGCATCGACGCGCTCAACGAGCAGGCGGCCGAGTCGGCGCAGGACGTGGTCATCAAGGTGAAGCGCGGCGTGATCAAGGGCCGCGGCCCCAATCAGGCGCGTTATCTCCATGCAATCACCACGCACGACATCAACTTCGGTGTCGGGCCGGCCGGCACCGGCAAGACGTACCTTGCCGTGGCCAGCGCGGTCGAGGCACTGGAAGCCAATCGCGTGCAGCGCGTGCTGCTGGTACGTCCTGCCGTGGAAGCGGGCGAGAAGCTCGGCTTCCTTCCGGGCGACCTGAGCCAGAAGATCGATCCGTACCTGCGCCCCCTGTACGACGCGTTGTACGAGATGGTGGGCTTCGAGAAGGTGTCGAAGCTGATCGAGCGCAACGTGATCGAGATTGCCCCGCTGGCTTACATGCGCGGGCGCACGCTCAATGATGCTTACGTGATCCTCGACGAAGCGCAGAACACCACCGTCGAGCAGATGAAGATGTTCCTTACCCGCATCGGCTTCGGCTCGGTGGCGGTGATCACCGGCGACGTGTCCCAGGTGGACCTTCCGCGCCATGTCCGTTCCGGCCTGCGTCACGCCGTCGAGGTACTGCGTGGCGTGGACGGCATCAGCTTCACCTTCTTCACTTCGCGCGACGTGGTGCGCCACCCCCTGGTGGCGAAGATCGTTCGCGCCTACGAGGCCTTCGAGCAGAAGCAGGACGAAGAACGGTGAGCCACGTGGAGGTCGCGGTGGGCTACGCCGCGTCGCGCAAGGGCGTGCCCGCCGCGGCCACGTTCCGCCGCTGGGTGGAGGCGGCGCTCAAGGGCGCGCGCCGGCGCAAGGCCACCGAGGTGGCCATCCGCATCGTCGACGTCGGTGAAGGCCAGGCGCTGAACCTGCAGTACCGCGGGCGCGACTATGCCACCAATGTGCTTTCCTTCCCCGCCGAACTGCCGCCGGGGGTAGACCTGCCGCTGATCGGCGATCTGGTGATCTGCGCCCCCGTGGTGACCCGCGAGGCCGCCGAACAGGGCAAGAAGCCGGCTGCCCACTGGGCCCACATGACCATCCACGGCACGCTGCACCTGCTGGGCTACGACCACATCGAGGAGGCGGAAGCCGAGGCGATGGAGGCGCTGGAAACCCGTATCCTGGCTGGCCTGGGCATCGCCGATCCTTATCTGGCCTGAGGCCAGCCTGCATCGCCACAGTGCCGACCTGAACCGTCACACGAATTCCAGTAGACTGCCTCTTCCGCCCCATCGGGCAGAACCTCAAAGAGTAATGAACGCGGACCCTGATAGTACCCATGGCCCCGCCCACCGATCGTGGTGGGACCGACTGGGCCATCTGTTTTCCGGCGAGCCACGCAACCGCGGTGAATTGATCGAGGAGTTGCGCACCGCCCAGGCTAACGGCCTGCTCTCGAACGACACCCTGACCATGGTCGAGGGTGCGATCAAGGTCACCGAACTCAGCGTGGACGACGTCATGGTGCCTCGCGCGCAGATCGTCAGCCTTCCCGTCGACGCGCCGCTGCCCGACATCCTTGCCGCCGTGGTCGAATCCGGGCACTCCCGCTTTCCCGTGCACGGCGAGGACAAGGACGAAATTCTCGGCATCCTGCTGGCGAAAGACCTGCTGAAGTATTTCGGCCAGAGCGAAGGTTGCGACGTGCGCGCCCTGCTCCGCCCGGCCGTGCTGATTCCAGAGTCGATGCGCCTCAACGTCTTGCTCGCCGAGTTCCGCCTCACGCGCAACCACATGGCGATGGTGGTGGACGAGTACGGCGGCGTGGCCGGCCTCATCACCATCGAGGACGTGCTGGAGCAGATCGTCGGCGAGATCGACGACGAGCACGACGACGAGGAAGATCCCGTACTGGTGCAGCCGCTGGACGAGGGCGGCTTCGCGGTCAGCGCACTCGCACCCATCGCGGACTTCAACGAGGTCGCCGGTGCGCGCTTCTCCGACGAAGAGTTCGATACGGTAGGCGGCATGATCACGTCCGAGTTCGGCCACCTGCCGGCAGCGGGCGAAGAGATCGCCGTGGGGAACTTCGTGTTCCGCGTTACCGAAGCCGACGACCGCCGGGTGCAGCAGTTCCATGTGACCGACGCCAACGCCTCCAGCTAAGCCCCACAAGGATAAATGCTTCACCCATGCGCCGAATCCTGCTTTTCCTGTTTACCCTGTGCCTTGCGCCCATCACCCGCGCAGGCATCGTCGACGCACCGGCTGCCAACCTCGAGATATCGCTGATGACCTACGGTCCCGGCGACATCTACTGGGAGCGCTTCGGGCACGACGCGCTCGAAGTGCGCGACACGGCCAGCGGCGAGGCCATCGCGTTCAACTACGGCGTATTCGACTTCGACCAAAAGGACTTCCTGCTCAATTTCGCGCGCGGGATCATGGCTTACCGCATGGATGCGGAAACCACGCAATCGGACGTCGATTCCTATGCCGGCGAAGGCCGCTACGTGCGCCGCCAGCGCCTGGCGCTGAACGACGAGCAGAAAGAACGCCTGCGCCGCTTCCTGCTCTGGAACATACGCCCGGAAAACGCCGGTTATCACTACGACTACTACGTGGATAACTGCACGACGCGCGTGCGCGATGCACTGGACGATGCGCTAGGTGGCATCCTCAGCGCCCAATGGGTGAACAAGCCTGGCGGCATGACCTTCCGCGAGCAGACCGTGCGCCTCATGAGCAACCAGCCCTGGCTGATGCTCGGCATGGATTTCGGTCTCGGCCCGTATGCCGACCAACCGATGACCGCCTGGAAGGAAACCTTCCTGCCGATGGCGCTCGAGTCGGAGCTTCGTGAGGTCAGCATCGACGGCAAGCCGCTGGTCTCCGGAGAAACACTGGTGGTGCCGGCCCGATTGACGCCGCCTCCCGAGAAAGCGCCGGACCTGCGTTGGCCCCTGTTGCTGGCCGGGCTGGTATTCGCCCTGCCGCTGGCCTTGCCGGCCATCTCCCGGCGCGGTGCGGCGCGCGGTGTCTTCGTCGCGGCGGGCACGGTGTTCACGGTGTTCGCGGGCGTCGCCGGACTCTTCATGCTCGGGTTGTGGACGCTGACCCTGCACCGTTCCGCCTGGGGCAACTTCAACCTGCTGGCCTACTCGCCGTTCGCCCTGCTGATCGTGCCAGGCATCTGGCGCCTGCGCCGCGCCGGGCGTCCGATGAGCAAGCTGGCCTCGCGGGTGACGGGCATTTCTTTCGCGGCCTGTGTCATCGCCCTCCTGCTGCACCTGTGGCCCGACTTCCCCCAGCGGAACCTTCCCTGGCTCCTGTTCGCCCTTCCTTGCTGGGCCGCGCTGACCTGGACGTTCTGCCGCCGTCACGACTGATACATCGTCACGGCCTTGGGCCTACACTTCCGGCAGTTGCCCACACCGATAAGAAACACCCCATGGCCTCGCTTCCCCTCGTCCACGAACCGGCACCCGCATCCGTGGCCAGCGGCATGGTCATCAACTGCGTGGCCTACCGGACCAATGGCGAACGCGTCGGCGATGTCACCATCGACGCCATCAGCGACGTACTGCAGGAACCCGACACCTTCGTGTGGGTGGGCCTGCACGAGCCGGACGAGGCGCTGTTGATGAAACTGCAGGAAGAATTCAACCTGCACGACCTGGCCATCGAAGACGCCCAGCACGCCCACCAGCGCACGAAGATCGAGGTGTACGGCGATTCCCTCTTCATCGTGGCGCAGACAGCCCAGCTGATCGGCGGCAACATCGCCTTCGGCGAAACCCAGATCTTCCTCGGCCAACGCTACTTCGTGACGGTGCGCCACGGCGCTTCGTTGTCTTATGCGCCGGCCCGCCGCAGCTGCGAGCAGACGCCTGAGTTGCTGGCGATGGGTCCCAGCTATGCGCTCTATGCCGTGCTGGATTTCATTGTCGACAACTTCCTGCCGATCGTTCGCGATTTCCGGGAAGAGCTGCACGACCTCGAGAACGATATTTTCGCGGAAACACTGAACCGGCAGACCATCAAGCGCCTCTATGACATGCAGCGCGAACTGATGACCCTACGCCTGGCAGTCGTACCGCTGCAGGACGTGGTCGCCCAGCTCACCCGCCTGCACCCGCACCTCATCCACGACGAGTTGCGCGCTTATTTCCGCGATATCTACGATCACGTATTCCGCGTCAATGAATCCATTTCAGCCATGCGCGAAATGCTGAGTGCGGCAATCAGCGTGAACCTTGCCCTGGTGACCTTTGGGCAGAACGAGGTGATGAAGAAGCTTGCCGGCTGGGCGGCCATGCTGGCCGCGCCCACCTTGATCACGAGCTGGTACGGCATGAACTTCGCGCACATGCCGGAGCTGGACAAGCCCTGGGCGTATCCGGCGATCACCTGCCTGGTGGCGTGCATCGTGGGTGGCATCTTCATAGCGCTGAAACGCAACCGCTGGTTTTAACCTGTCCTGGCCCTTCTTCGGATGATGGGACGCAGTTGCCGGACCCTTGACCCTGAAACCGTTCTTATGATGACCCCATGAATACCGAACTAGCGGACATGGGACCCGAGTCTGTTTGCATGAGCCAGGGAAGGTATGGTCCGTATCAGGTCGTGGTGCGATCGGCAGCGTCCACCTTGATCGTTGACGAACCTTTTGGCGCGGGCGGCCTGAGTTCAGGGCCCACGCCCTTCGATCTGCTCAGTGGTGCGTTGGGTTCATGTGCCCTGATGACGATGCGCAGTTACGCAGCCGACCGCGAATGGCCGTTGGAACAACTGATGGTACGCGTCAGCCACGATCGCCCGGCATTAGCATCCAGGGATCGTTTTCTTAATGAAATTCAAATTGTTGGACCTTTGACACCGGCCCAGGTCCACGCTCTGGTGAATGTGGCCAAGCGTTGCCCTATCCACCTGACCCTTGCTCGCGGATCAGACGTCGAGACACGACTGATACAGCCGGGCGAAAGGGTGGACATCGCCATCGGACGGATGGCTCACATGCGAGCCTTGAAGGAAGCCTGCGAAGGCCCCTAGTCCGCCACGGGCATGAGACCCTAGAATTGGTGACAGATGGCCGCAACCGGCTGACTTCTCCTGGGTGCCGCAGTGTTGAAAGAGCCAGCCGTACGAATTTCGCCCCAAGACCTCAATCGACTCCTGGGGAGTCTCGAGGTGAGTTTCGTCGCCCTTACGGAATGCCTGGTCAGCCAAGGCTATTGCCTGGAGATGGAAGGCATCAACGCGCCGGGCATCCACTACAACATCCAGGGCAGCGGTCACCTGATGATCAAGGGGTGTCCGCCGATCGAGCTTACCCCTCACACCCTGGTCATCGTACCGCCGCATGCACCGTTCCGCATCGAAGCGGCGGGATTTCACCGTGGGCTGCAAAATCTGCGCACGGTCGAAGGGGCATTGGTTGCCGTGTCGAAGGACTCGATCAACTATATCGTTGCCGGCGATGGCGATCCCGAAGTGATGCTCATCTGCGGATTCTTCGACGCCTGCTACGGCTCGGCGGTGGACCTGTTCGGTAACCTGACCACGCCCATCGTGGAACAGTTTTCCGAAGTCGATCGACTGGACACGATGCTCAGGAGCGCGATTGGCGAGCTCGTCACCCAGGAGGTAGGCTCCGGCGCCATGAGCTCCGCCCTGCTCAAGCTCGTCATCGTCAATATCCTTCGTCGCTCGTTACACTCCAACAACACGTGGGTGGAGCGCTTTTCCCTACTCCGCGACCCTCAAATCGCCCGGGCCTTCGCGGAAATGGCGAGCAATCCCGGTGCACGGCATACGGTCAATTCATTGGCCGAAAGCGCGTACCTGGGCCGATCGGCCTTCATGGCGCGATTCACGGATATTGTCGGCCAGTCGCCGATGAATGTCCTACGCGACCTGAGAATGCGGCGGGCTGCCGAGCAGCTCCAGACCGGCCAGGTACCGATCGAACAAGTGGTCCGCAATACGGGATATGAAAGCCGCAGCAGCTTCGCCCGCGCCTTTCGCAAGGTCTTTGACATGGATCCCTCGGAATACCGCGCTGCTTCCGAGAAGCTCGAAGCGCGGCGATAGGCACCCTGTCCCGAGGCGCCATGCCCCCCGGACTGGCCGAGGATCGTTCGACCGATCCTTAGCGCTCTTGCGCCCCCAGGTTTACCGAAGAGCCCCCCCCCTTCCGGACGACTGGTGGAACATTGGATTCCACTGCCGGACCTTCTGCACGCCGCTTCGGCCGAAACTGATCCCACTCCGAACGCAGCCACCGATCCCCGGGGCATGCAACCCGATCTCTCCATACCGGAATCATCATGACAAACGCCGTCATCGACACCATCCTGAGCCGCACCGCCGCCAAGTATTACGACCCCGCCGCCACTTTGAGCGACGGCGAGATCACTGAGCTCGTGCGTATCGGCACCACCGCTCCGACGTCGTTTCATTTGCAAAACTGGCGATTCATCGCCGTACGCACCCCCGAAGCCAAGGCGCGGTTGAGCCCTATCGCGTGGAGCCAGCCTGCTATCACCGACGCTGCCGTTACCTTCATTGTCTGCGGCCAGCTGGCGGATTCCAGCGTCATACCGGATCGCCTTGCCCCCCTGGTGGCATCCGGCGTCATGCCGGAAACAATGGTGCCCGAGTGGGAAATCCCGGCGCGGGACCTGTATATGGCGTATCCGCAACGCCAGCGCGACGAGGCAGTACGCACCGCCACATTTGGCGCCGCGGCCATGATCTACGCGGCTCGCTCGCTGGGACTTGGGTCGACGCCGATGATCGGTTTCGATGCCGACGCCGTGCACCGTGAATTCGGACTCACCAAGGACGAAGTGCCGGTCCTGTTGTTGTCCATAGGCGCGGAACGCCCTGGAAATTGGGCGCAGAAGCCCCGTCGTCCGATCGCCGAAGTGCTGGATTTTGTCTAACCAATCATTCGATCGCTAAATCAAGGAAAAGTGTAATGTCTAGAACTATCGCGTTGAAACCCGAACAGGTGCCGGTCGATTCGAAACCGACCCTCGATGCCTTCACCAAGAACATCGGTTTTACCCCGAACATGATGGCCGCTTTTGCGCAAAGCCCCCTGGCGTTCAATGCCTGGGCCACCTTGCTCGGCTCCATGAGCAAAGCACTTGACGTGAAGACCCGCGACAGCATCGGGCTTGCCGTATCCGAAGTGAATGGCTGCAACTATTGCCTCGGGGTTCACAGCTTTACAGCCGAGCACATGGCCAAACTATCGGCCGATGACATCATCCTGGCCCGGAAGGGTCACGCTACCGAACCGAAGCGAGACGCCGCGGTCCAGTTTGCTCACAAGGTCATTGAAACGAGAGGCCAGGTCAGCGACGCGGATCTCAAGACCGTCCGCGATGCGGGCTATACGGACGCGAACATCATGGAGATCATCGCCCTGGTGGCCATGTACTCCTTGACGAACTTCTTCAACAACGTTTTCGACCACGAAAAGGATTTTCCCGCTGTCACACCGGCAGGATCGATCTGACTCAGCATGAACATCCTTCATATCGATTGCAGTCCGCGAGCCGAATCGCATAGCCGCAAGCTTTCGGCTGCGATCGTGGAAAGGCTTGTTGGGATGTCTCCAGGCGCGACGATCCATCGGCGAGACCTTGGCGCCGATCCCGTCCCGCACGCGTCGGCCGACTACGCGACAGCCCTGTCGTCGCCGGCCACCCTGGCCAACCCTCCGGAGGGCTCGCTAGAGCTCTCCGAGGCACTTATCCAGGAGGTCGAGGCGGCCGATGTGATTGTCATCGGAACGCCCATGAATAACCTGACCGTTCCGTCGAACTTCAAGGCATGGATCGATCGCATCCTCCGCGCCGGCCGCACATTCAAGTCGACGCCGGCAGGAAAGGTGGGACTGATCAGGGACCGCCCCGTGTTTGTCGGCATCGCGTCCGGCGCTATCTTCGCCGGCGACCGGGCAAACCAGCCGGATTTCCTCAGACCGTATCTGTCGGCGGTGCTGACCAGCATCGGACTGAAAACGCTTCAGTTCCTGCCCATACAGGCTACCGCGTTTCTCGATCATGACCAGGCCATCATGGCGAGGGAGAAGGCGCTCGCCATGATTGATTTTAGTGTCGTGGGAGTGGCTTCTTAGCGGCGTTGGGGACTCGCGACGTGATGGTTTTCACGACGGATGTCTCAAAGAGAAAGGCGGCCTGGACCGCCTTTCATTGATTACCTGGCCCCAGGAGCCGTCCACTCCTTCAACCACGCATTCACCGTTTCATGCCACTGCACGCTGTTCTGCGGCTTCAGCACCCAGTGGTTCTCGTCCGGGAAGTGCAGGAGCTTGCTCGGAATGCCGCGACGCTGCAGCGCGGTGAATGCACCCATGCCCTGTGTTTCAGGAATACGGAAGTCCTTGCCGCTGTGCACGATGAGCATCGGCACGCGCCAGTCCTTCACGTGGTTGATCGGGTTGAAGCGCTCGTAGTTCTCCGGGTGATCGAACTGCGTGCCGCCGTTTTCCTTTTCTTCGAACCAAAGTTCTTCGGTGTCGTAGTACATGGCACGTGCATCAAAGACGCCGTCGTGGTCTACGAAGCACTTCCATGGCTGGTTCCAGTTGCCCGCCATCCAATAGACCATGTAGCCGCCGTAGCTGGCGCCTAGTGCGCAGGCGCGATCGCCGTCGAGAAACTTGTACTTCGACAGCGCCGCATCCCAGCCCGCCTTCAGGTCGTCCAGCGGCTTGCCACCCCAGTCACCCGAGATGGACTCGGTGAAGGCCTGGCCGTAGCCCGTGGAGCCGTGGAAGTTCACCGTCACCACGGCGAAGCCCTGCCCTGCATACGTCTGCGCGTTCCAGCGATAGCTCCAGCTGTTCGTCATCGCGCCCTGCGGGCCGCCGTGGATGATGAAGGCCACGGGGTAGGTTTTGCCCCGCTTGAAACCCACTGGCTTGACCATGTAGCCCTGCACGGTTTCGTTGTTCCATCCCTTGAAGGTAAAGAACTCGAAGTCGCCGGTCTGTGCGCCCTTGATCCGCTTGGCATTGAAGTGCGTGACCTGCTTGAGGCTCTTGCCCTTCAGGTCGGCCGTATAGAGGTCGGCCGGACGCTTCAGATCGTCGCGGGACAGCAGGAATTTCTTGTCGCCGGCGGAGAAGGCGGACACCGAACCGTCGGTGACGAGGATCGTTGCCTTGCCGGTCGCCACGTCGATCGCGAACAGCGGATGCTGGCCGTTGTCGTCGGTGGTCGTGTAGAGCGTCTTGCCATCGCGCGAGATCTGCAGGGAGCCGGCGGAGCGATCCCACGACGGCGCCACTTCGCGCTTGCTGCCCGACGCCAGGTCCAGCGCCATGATGCCGAAGCGATCCGCCTCGGAACCCGGCTCCTTCATGGCCGTGTAGTAAAGCGTCTTTCCGTCCGGCGATACCAGCGGGTTGGCGTCCCATGCCTGGTTCTCGGCCGTGAGATTTGCCGGAGCCGCCGAACCGTCGGCCGGCACGCTGTAGATATCGAAGTTGGTCGACCAGGGCTCCGTCTTGCCGGCAACGCGGACGTCGAAGTAGACCGTCTTGCCGTCGGGCGAGAACGAGAATTCGTCGTCGCCGCCGAACGGCTTGCTCGGAACGTCGCCGTCGATGTCGCGGCTCAGCAGGACAGGCTGGGAAGGCGCCGTCGCGTCGGCGATGTACAGCTGCGAACGGCGGCCGTCGGCCCAGGTGTCCCAATGGCGGACGAAGAGCTTGTCGTAGACGGTGCCGCTCGACTTGTCCTTCTCGCGGCCGTCCAGGCGCTCTTTGGTGCAGGCAAGGTCGGGACAATCGGTGAACACGTCATAGCTGAGGAGCAGCTTCGAGCCGTCCGGCGACAGCTTGAAGGCATTGACGTCCAGCGGGCTGGTCGTCACCGCGTCGCCCGTGCGGACGCTCAGCGACAGGGCTTTGCCGGAGGCATCGGCGTCGAAAGCGCGATGCCAGACCTGGGTCGTGCCGTCCTTTGCAGCCGTGTAATAGATCGACTTGCCGTCGGGAGCCCAACGCGGCGAGGAACCCTTCTCGACCACCATCACCGGCTGCGGCGGCTTGTTGAGGTCCATTACGTAGAGCGAGGTGACGCCCTTGTTCGCCGCATAGTCCGTGGCCCGGACCGAGAACAGCGCGTAGCGGCCGTCCGCCGACAGCTGGGGATCGCTTACGCGGTCCATCATGACCAGGTCGCGGATGGAGAACGGGTGCGGGGTGCCGCTGTCGGCATCCGCGGCCAGGACAGGGCCGGCCGCTAGCGCGAGGGCCAGCGCGGCGAGAAGAGGCTTCATCGGAGGGACTCCCTTGGTGTGTCTGCCGGGCACGGTACGGGGCGGCTGGCGCGGGTGCAAGCGTCCCGGCTCCATGAGCCCGGGCCACCATGGGCTAAGCTTGGGGAATTCGCCGGTTGACTGGACCGGTATCGGGGGAACCTTTTGTCCGGTACTGATACTTCTTCGATGAGTCGCGGGCGCACGTTGGTGCTCGCCATTATCGTGCTTGCCGCTTTCGCCGTTCGATACAGCTACGTGCGAATCGCGGTGGTCGACAGCCCTCTGCGTGGAGATGCCTGGCAGTACTTCTGCTACGCCTGGAACCTCCTCAAGCACGGCACGTTTTCCATGGCTCGCCCCATGGCGGCGAACGTCGTACCAGACAGCTTCCGTGACCCGGGATACCCGGCATTCTTAGCTGTGCTGATGGCTATCCGAGGCACGGGTCAGGAGGTTTACGACACTCTTCTCCTTGCTAAGTGCGTGATTGCCAGTGCGAGTGTCGGCCTTTGCATCTCCCTCGCACGCCGCTGGCTGGGATTTGGTGCGGCGTGTGCCGTGGGAATACTTTGCGCATTCTGGCCGCACCTCATCAGCTTCTCGGGCTATGTATTGAGCGAAACCTTGCTGGGGTTCCTGATCGTGCTCGCGGTATGGATTCTGGATACCGCCTTGCGTCGCGATTCCCGCGCCACGGCTGTCGTTGCCGGGCTGACATTCGCGGCGGCCGCGCTGACAAATGCCGTGCTGCTGCCCATGGCGCCGATATTGGCCGTCATCATGGTGTGGCGGGACGTGCCCCGGCGCTCACTCTGGGTTGCACTTCTGCTGGCCAGCGCGCTTGCATCGGGCACCTGGATAGCTCGAAATCTGACGCTGCCCAACGGCGCCAGTGCCGAAGGCAGGGCGTCGATCAACTTCGTGCAGGGGTCCTGGCCGGAGTATCACACGGCATCATTCAGCGCCATTCAATTGGGCGACCCTGCAGCCAAGATCGTGATGGCGGAAATCGCTCGGGAAACGCATGCGATACAGGCCGATGCGCGTGGAGGCTGGGCGCTCATGTCAGCGCGCATGTCCTCCGATCCCCTACGGTACGCGCGCTGGTACGCGGGCAAGCCCGCCCTACTTTGGGGATGGGATGTCGCCGTGGGCCAGGGAGATATCTACGTCTTCCCCACTTTCCACTCTCTCTTTGAAGACAACGCCGCTTTCCATGCATGGGCAGGCATTTGCTTCCTGTTGAACCCGTTGATTGCCCTGCTCGCGCTGGTCGGCGTCGTTCACACCTTGCTCTGGAAAGAAGCTCCGTTCGCACTTCGTTGGACCGCCGCCATCGTCGCCATGGCTACTGCCGTGTACTGCCTGCTTCAGGCAGAACCGCGCTACGCCGTGCCCTACCGGGGACTGGAATTCCTCCTTGCGACGTGGGGAGCCATGACCTTGTGGCGGTGCTGGATAGCCCGCCGGTACAGCGCATCCACTTGAATTGTCAAAATTTTATGTGCCCATTCGCGTCACATAGTGACGCTCCTCGTCACTCTTGAGTGGGTCTTCGTGACGCGCTCGGCATTCCCGAAAAGACGTCTATTGTGTAACCGCCGTGGGTATGGAAAATCGTCTGGCCTGCTGTTCAGGGCGAGCCATCCCGGATCGTGGCATGTAACATGCTTCCTTCCGCGGTGAGCTTCCTGGTCGTTTTTTCCTCAACATTTGGCGAGGGGGGAGCCGGGCCAGCCTAGGGGTCCCGGTGCTAGGGCTCAGGGGGCGTCAAACACAACGGTTAGCTAACCAATCGAGGAATTGTTCCATGAAGAGCATGCAGAAGGGCTTTACGCTCATCGAACTGATGATCGTCGTCGCGATCATCGCCATCCTGGCCGCCATTGCAATCCCGCAGTACCAGGATTACACCAAGCGCGCCAAGGTCTCGGAAGGCCTCGTGCTGGCTGATGCTGCCAAGCTGGCTGTTTCTGAGACGTATCAGGCTAAGGGTGATTGGCCGAAGAACACTACCGAAGCTGGTTATCAGACTGCGACCAGCACGTACGTCGAGAGCGTCGACATCGGCACCAAAGGCGTGATCACGGTGAAGTACAAGAACATCAAGGACACCGCGATTGACAAGCAGACGATCATCCTGACCCCGACGGCGTCGCAGGGCTCGATCCAGTGGGATTGCAACGGCGCCGCGGGTCTCGGCGGAGCTACGGGCACGATCGGTTCGAAGTTCGTTCCGGCGAACTGCCGCAAGTAAGTCGCTCGTTTGGATGTTGCCGCTGGCGAGTCAGTACCAGCGGTAGATCGGGAAGGCTCCTTCGGGAGCCTTCTTCTTATCGGGCAACCATGCCTTACAGGGGGCATATCAGGAGGCTGGGGCGATGAGCAGGACGACAAAAGGTTTTACACTCATAGAATTGATGATCGTCGTGGCGATCATCGCCATTCTGGCGGCGATTGCCATTCCGCAGTATCAGGATTACACCAAGCGCGCCAAGGTCTCAGAAGGCCTCGTGCTAGCCGATGCGGCGAAGTACGCGGTCGCCGAAACCTATGGATCTCGTGGAGAATTTCCCGCATCCGCAGTCGAAGCCGGTTATCAGACAGCCAATAGCACCTACGTCAGCCGGGTCGAGATCCAGGGCCAAGGGGTAATCAAAGTAACCTACCGCAACATCGACAGCGCCAATATCGATGGACGGTTCTTTACACTGACGCCAACCGCTTCCGGTGGCATTATCACGTGGAGTTGCAACGGTGCGGCCGGTTTCGGCACGCCGGGCAATATGACCCCCAAATACCTTCCCGGCACCTGTCGGAGTTGATCCAGACTCCGACGTGCCCGCCACGTCGGAGTACGCTTGAACAAGGCCATAGCACCCAGTGCCGACCTTCGGCGCTTTCTACCAGGACTGGCCGCTCTTGCCATCCTGCTCCTGACCGTCGCCATCTATGCGCCGGGCCTCCACGGGCCTTTCCTGCTCGACGACATCGGTAATCTCGAGCCGCTCGATCGTTGGATGAAGGGCTCGCTCAACTGGCACGCCGTGGTATTCGACAATCGCTCGGGCCCCACGGGACGGCCGCTCAGCATGGCCACCTTCCTGCTCGACGTGCTGCGCACAGGACAGCTGAACTCGTTCTCTTTCAAGCCGACCAATCTGGTCATTCACCTGATCAGCGGTTTATTGGTGCTTGCTCTCGCGTCGGAAGTATTTCGCGCCGTGGGTTGGCCGGAAAAGCGCCGCCAATGGTCGGCGGTAGCGCTCATGACCACTTGGCTGTGGCTACCCATCCAGGTCAGCACTGTTCTCTACATCATCCAAAGAATGGCCCAGCTATCGGCCATGTGGATGCTTGCCACCGTGGCACTTTATCTCTTCGCTCGTCGCATTCTGGTGCAGCGCACCTCGATAGGCCGTATGGCGTTGCTCTGGATAGGAGTCCCCGCCCTGGCGCTCCTTGCGTTGCTCAGCAAGGAGAATGGCGCGCTTGCCCTGCCCCTTGCCGCCGTCGCGGAATGGGCCTTGTTCGACAGGACCAGGCGGCCGCGAAGCATCCTCGTCTTCCTTGGCGTTACCGTGGTAGTTCCCACACTCTGTGTGATCGCCTACATCCTGGTACACCCGGGTTTCTTCACCCGTGGATACGCGGTTCGCGATTTCACGCTCGGTCAGCGCTTGTTGACCGAACCCCGCATCATGTGGGATTACCTGCAGACATCGGTCCTGCCAGTAGGCAGCCGCATGGGCATATATCACGACAACTACGTGATATCCACCAGTCTTTGGCAGCCGTGGACGACGGCGTTGAGCATCTTCGCGTGGCTAGCCCTGCTTGTGTGGGCCATGCTCTGGCGACGTCACGCACCGGTATTCGCGTTGGGCGTGGTTGCGTATCTGGCCGCGCATGTCATCGAAAGCGGCCCGATCGCGCTCGAACTCTATTTTGAACATCGCAACTACCTGCCATCCGTTTTTGCGTTGATTGCCATAGTCGGGCTGCTTAACGACTTTCTCTCACGCCGTTCGAGCACCATTGCGTTTGCAAGGACAGGCACCGCCGCGGCAATGGCGGTGATCCTGATATACGGACTTAGCTCGCTGAACCACGCATTCGCATGGTCCAGCGAAGCGGAGTTTCATGCACTGCAATACGGCTATAACCCAAGCTCACCCCGCCTGCTTTCGGTCCTCGCGGGCAAAGCGATGATACGCAAGGATCTCGCCGCTTCCCTGCATTTCATCGACGAAGGGGAGCGATACGCCCACCCCTCCGAACGCTCAACCGCCACCCTGTGGAGAATCATGGCCTACTGCGAAGCCGGCTCAGCTGTTCCGGACAGCATCTACACGGAGCTCGAGGGGCGAAACCGTGGCAGGCTGACCAACTTCGCCATGACCGCATGGGAGCTTTTAGCCAATCGAACCGTGGACGGCTGCACGAGCCTGGACACGATGCGCGTCGCGCATGACGGTCTCGCATGGCTCGAACAGTCGGGTCAGCCCGCGGGAGTACAACTGGTCTGGCGCACTCGCTACAACATCGGCCGAATGATCGCGACCACCGGTGACCTCGCGGGTGCGGAGGCCGAGGTTCATCGCGCCTGGACCGATAGCGGCCGGAACAACGGAATCGGCGTGATGCTATTCCAGCTGAACGCGTCCCTCGGACGGATCGAGGTCTGCAAGGAAGTGCTGGCGTCGCTGGAACGCTCCAGCCACGGTGACGACTACGCGCTCAACCGCGCCGTTCGCTCGTTCACGGAAGCCATGCCCGGGCTAGAGGCGGGGGCGTCCAGGTGATCGATGCAGGGTTACCAGTGCAATCGCAAAATCGAAAGACCGAGTTGATCGGCTGGGCGGTGATGCTCGCCCTCATGTGTATGACCGTGTTGATTTACACACCCGGTCTCTCGGGCGGGTATTTTTTCGACGACTACCCGAATATTGTCGATAACCCGGCCATCCGCGTCGCCCACGTCGATATTCCAAGCCTGGTTCGCAGTGCGCTTTCTTCACCATCCAGCGAGTTCCGCCGCCCGATCGCGTCTCTCAGCTTCTCGATGAACTACCTGATCGGCGGCAGCGACCCGCTGGGGATGAAGGTTACCAACCTGGTCGTTCACTTGATCAACGGCTTGCTCGTCTTCATGTTGTTGCGGCGGTTGTTGGCAGCGCTCGGGTCCCCTCCACAGCGAACTCCGATCGTCGCGGCAATGATCGCCAGCGGCTGGATGCTCTTGCCGATCAATCTGACGGCCGTGCTGTACACCGTCCAGCGCATGGAAAGCCTCGCCAATCTGTTCGTGTTGCTCGGCCTGTTCGGGTACGTCGGCGCTCGAATCAGAATGCAGCAACGCGCAAGCCGCGCCGACCTGTGGATGGCGGTACTGGCGCTTGCCCTCGCCACGCCGGTCGGTTTGCTTGCGAAGGAAACGGCTGCCCTGCTTCCGCTTTATGCATTCATCATCGAGTGCACGGTCTTCCGCTGGAAGTCGGCGGGGCATGGCAAGGCGGGACACGTCGACATGCGGCTGGTGGTAGCCTTCGCGATCCTCCTCGCATTGCCGCTGGTGGCTGGCTTGGCGTGGCTTCTGCCGGGGTTGTTGCAGCCCCAAGCCTGGGCCAGCCGCGAATTCACCCTCGGCACCCGGCTCCTCAGCGAGGCACGGATCGTCTGCGATTACATCATTTGGACTCTCGTCCCCACCTCGTCCGGCCTTGCCTTCTATCATGACGACTTCGTCATTTCGTCAGGCTGGCTTTCACCCTGGACGACGACCGCCAGCGCCCTGGTGCTCACGGCATTGATCGGCTTGGCCATCTTGCTGCGCAAGCGGATGCCAGGTTTCACCCTTGGCATCCTGCTGTTCTTCGGCGCCCAGACATTGGCGTCGACCATTCTTCCCCTCGAACTGGTCTACGAGCATCGAAACTACTTTGCAAGCCTGGGTTTGCTGATCGCTCTGGCCTGCCCCCTGAGCCTGCATTGGGAACGCCTGAGCGTGGCTGGGAAGGGCATCCGCGCCGCTACCGCTGCCGTTGCCCTCGTCTGCTGGACGTTTGTCACCGCAGACACGGCGTATGCATGGGGATCTCCTCTTCGCCTGGCCCAGGAACTGGCACGACGCGGGCCGGATTCGCCGCGAGCCCAGTACGAACTCGGCCGTGCATACATTATTGCTTCGGGTTATCGAACCGAGTCCCCGTTTACCGACTTGAGCTATGCGCCCCTTGAGCATGCGGCCAGCTTGCCGAACTCCGGCATCCTGCCGGAACAGGCGCTGATCTTCCTGAACGCTCGGCTACATCGACCGGTCAAGACGGAATGGTGGGAAAGCATCGACGCAAAACTCCGTGCGAACGAGGTAAAGGTTCAGGACGAGAGCGCCCTAAGCTCACTGGTGCAATGCAAACAGACTACGTTATGTGACCTGCCAAACGACCGGCTCCTGAACGCATACACCGCAGCCCTGTCCCATCCAAGTCCGAGTGCCCGTCTCCTCGCCACCTATGGCGATTTCGCGTGGACCTCGCTTCGCGATCGTGCGCTTGCACAGCGGATGCTCGAAGCCGCCGTAAAAGCAAAGCCGGAGGAACCGGCCTATCGCCTCACCCTCGCGCGCATGGCGATTGATAACGGAGATTTCGATCTAGCACGGGAACAGCGCTCGGTTCTGTCGAATCTCAATGTAGGCGGGTCATTGGCAGCTGACATCGCCGCCATCGATCGCGCCCTCAACAAGCAGTGACACCATCCGGCCAACCGAGAGCCGGAGTGTTTCCATCGGATGAAAAAATGATGCCATCGAGTTACGAAAGCAAAAGAGATTTCGCAATTCACGGCGGAGTTCCTGCGTTCTCCGAACCTCTGCACGTGGGACATCCCAATGTTGGAAGTCGCGAGGCGTTCCTGCATCGGGTGAACGAAATTCTCGACAGGCGATGGCTATCGAACAATGGCCCGGTGGTACGGGAATTCGAACAGCGAATAGCCGACTATGTCGGAGTAAAACACTGCATCGCGATGTGCAACGGCACTATTGCAATGGAGATCGCGATTAGGGCGCTCGATATGAAGGGCGAAGTAATCGTGCCTTCATGGACATTCATCGCGACCGCTCATGCGCTCTCTTGGCAGGACATTACACCTGTATTCGCCGACATCGACGATGTGACCCATAACCTCGATCCAACGGCAGTCCGCCGCATGATCACGCCACGCACAACTGGCATCATTGGCGTTCACGTATGGGGTCGCGCCGCGCCCATCATAGAACTCGAGGCTATCGCGGAAGAACACGGCCTCCGATTGATGTTTGACGCTGCCCACGCCTTCGGTTGCAGTTACGAAGGGACCAGAATAGGTGCCTTTGGCCAGTGCGAGATATTAAGCTTTCATGCCACGAAGGCGTTCAACAGCATGGAAGGTGGCGCCATTGTCACGAACGACGACGAGCTCGCCGAGAAAGCCCGGCTGATGCGAAACTTCGGATTTGCGGGGTATGACAACGTCGTACATCCGGGTACAAACGGAAAAATGACCGAAATATGCGCAGCCATGGGCTTGACGAATCTCGATTCGATCGATGACTTCTTCGACCAAAATCGGAGAAACTACGAAACCTACCTAAAAGAATTGTCGGGCCTGGAAGGCCTGTCTTTCGTTCACCATGCAACGGACGAAGAGTCGAACTATCACTATAACGTAGTAGAAGTTGGCCCATCGTTCGGGATAAGCCGTGATCGTCTTATCGAAGTGTTGCACGCAGAAAACATCCTCGCCAGGAAATATTTCTGGCCGGGATGTCACGGAATGAGGCCCTATAAGGAGCTCTATCCGCACGCATCGTTGCTACTTCCGAATACTGAGACCGTAGGATCACGCGTTGTCGTCCTCCCGACAGGATCCAACATAACGCCAGGCCACGCATCCAAGGTTTGCGAGGTGGTTCGAAGTGCCGCAAGGCTCCGTCCGTGACCGACGAAAGTCGGCAATTCCTGGTGTTTTCCGGGTCGAACGACCGGGCTGTTATCGCGTTCCTTCGAGCAGCGAATCGATGTCGTGCAAAGGTTTCCGTCGTCGCGATGTCGACAGACGATATCGTGCACAAGAGTGCCTATGCTCACCAAGTGGTCATGACACGCGACAGCAAAAGCCTCACGATTGAATTGTTCACGCGATGGGTGACCGCTGTCAGGGAAATAGTCGGGGGCTGTGAATTAGTCATTTTTCCATCGTCCGAGTACCTCAACACGTTTCTCCTCCGAAACCGGGCTGCCATCGAGGGACTTGGGTGCCTGGTCCCGCTGGTGGAAGAAGATATCTATCGCCTCGTCACAAACAAATCCACGTCGGGATCGCTCTTCGCACGGCACGGGGCTATCCGCCCTCGAGAGATCCCGAGCAGCGACGTGAAGCCACCTGTCGTCGCAAAGCCTAGGGCCAACATTGATCTATCCGGCCGCGCGTTGTATCCGCACCTGATCTTCAACAAGACGGATCTGGAACGCTTCCATGCGGCTGAATCCGCGAGTGAATTTTTCTTTCAGGAATGGGTAGGAGGGCCGAGCTTTTACCTTCTGCTTTATCTCCCACCTTGCGGGGCCCCACCCCTATCGACGTCCCAGGAGAATCTGGTCCAGCAACCGGGCGGGAAGTCCATGCTTTTCGCTCGCCAGGCATCTATCCATGAGAGCCCTGTCCTTGCCAGCAGTCTCGCCGCGCTGCGAGACATCCGCTTCCATGGCCTCTGCATGATCGAGTTCATCTCGCGGTCCGGCCAGATGTACTTCATTGAATTGAACCCCCGACCGTGGGGGCCTATTCAATTCTGCGAAGACTTAGGCGTACCGATGCTGGAGGCATTCATAGCAGACTGGACCGGAAAGCCGCGGCCCACTTCGCGAGCACGGACCGGTAGAACATACTACGCATGGTTTGGCGGACTGGTAGATACCGTATTGTCCAAGGGACGCCTTGCGACGCACGGAGGAGCCAAGATAAATGTCAAGCTCATCGGGCTGGCACTCAAAAATGATATCTATCTGCGTCGAGACACATGGCGCTGCTTCGTGCACGAACTTTGGACCGCAATCTCGAGACCTTTTCATGATTAAACCACTGGCGCACGAGCTCCATGACCTTTACGCAGATGCCTCAAAGCATTCGCAATACCAGAGTCTTCCAGTCTTCGTAGCCGAGGCCATTGGCTACCAGGAGACGATAGACCAAGGCTGGCGTGGAGACACCCCCCGGTTCAATTACATCCGTTCACGCCGTGCACCGGCGCCCGGAGAGCATTGGGCAGACTTTGGGGCCAACACGGGATATTTCACATTGAGCCTCGCGAGGGACCACCCCGAGACGCAGTTCACGGCGATAGAGGCCAATCGCAACCACGCGAACTTTATCACGCGTATCGCAGAGGCCTTCGAACTGAAGAACGTATCGGTCCTAGCAGATGCTGTCGGCCTTCGCGGCATACCTTCCCTACCTCGTGTCGATGTCATGCTGCATCTGAATGTCATCCATCATGCTGGGCACGACTTCGACAGGGAGGAGGTTCCAACTCTCGACAATTTTGGCTCGTACGCAGTCGAATATTTAAAAGCCTTGCGTGGATGCGCGGCCGAAGTGTTCTTCCAGATGGGCAGCAACTGGGGTGGCGACAAATCCATGCCGTTGGTCCCTGTTACGGCCGATGTAGAAAAGCTGGCCCTGATGGCGGGTTATCTCGTGGATTCCGACTGGGCAATCGAATCTGTTGCTTATCCAGAGCGCACGGACGCGGGCGTCGCATATAGTGCGATCGACCATCGCATCCCCCAACAGCTTAATGCGCGGTCTATCGATCTCGAGCTGCTCTCCGGCCAATTGGCGGAACTTGACCTGAACAAGTTCCCGGGAGAGTTTTACCGACGGCCGCTCTTTCATTGCCGTCGCGGCGAGTGATTGAAGGTTGGCACATGCCGAAACATGACGGAGCGTTGGTTGAGGCACTGCCGAAGGCGACTTCGGCGGCCGTGCTGTGGGCAACGATCGATATTTTGGCGCGCCAGGGATCGCAGTTCTTCATCGCGCTGATTCTTGCGCATCTCCTTACGCCAAACGACTTTGGCGTGATGGCGCTGGTCGCGGCCTTCGCGACGATTGCAACAGTACTTGTCGATGCAGGATTTGCAATCGCACTTATTCGCCAGCCTACGCACAATGATGTAGACGCGAGCACGGCATTCTGGTTCAACTTTTTTTGTGCAATCGTCATCGGCAGCGGATTAGCTTTACTCGGTCGATCACTTGCCAATTTCTATGGTACGCCCGTACTGAGCGGGCTGGCGATAGCAATGGGCGCCAACATAGTCATCGCCTCCTCTGCAGGTGTACACACCGCCCTTCTGACTCGTGCAATGAACTTTCGCATTCAGGCCGCGGCATCGGGTGCATCGAATATCATCGGCGGTTTGGTAGCCATAGGCCTGGCTATTCAAAGCGCAGGACCATGGGCGCTAGTTGCTCAGGTACTGATCGCGTCGTCGGTCAATTCTCTTGTACTGTGGCGCCTTCATGCATGGCGCCCCATGCTCACATTCAACCGCGAAAGCTTCGGACGGTTGTATGGGTTCGGCTTTTTCATGATGGCATCCTCGGTGTTGGACCTCATGGCCAACCGCTTTCATGCTTTCATCATCGGAAAGATATATTCACCAGCGGAACTCGGCATATACTCGCGCGGCCTCGCGACCCGTGACTTTGGCCAGAATATTCTCGCTTCGCTCTTGACGAGGCTGTCGATCCCAATCCTGTCACAACATGCTGACGACCCCGCAGCTTTGCGTCGTCGGGTGGCCACGGCGAACAAGATCGCCATGACGATCAATCTACCCTTGATGCTTGGCATTGCATCGTCCGCGGAAGAGCTCGTTCCATTCCTATTCGGTGCCCAATGGCAACGTTCTACTCCCATCCTCTCTGTACTCTGCCTGGCTGGCGCCATATGGCCCTTGCAGTTAAATAACGTCAACCTATTGTCGGCGCTAGGCCTCTCGGGCAGGCTCGCGGCGATGGAAATCGCGAAGAAAGCCATCCTCGTCCTTTCAGTCATTGGCGCGGCACCGTTCGGCATGATCTGGATCGCCTGGGCCACCGTATTCGCCTCTGTAATGGCATTCATTGTTAATGCGGCTCAAACCCGCACTTTTATAGGATACTCCGCCACCAGGCAGCTGATGGATGTCGCCGGCAGTGTTGCGTTGGCCACGACGATGGGGATTCTCGTGTTGGCATTACATATCTGGCAACCAGTGCAATCGCAGGGCTGGCTTCTCGCATTGGAAATCGGCGCAGCGGCAACCTGGTACGTCGCGGGAATCACGCTCTTTCGTGTGGAAGCTGGAGTCCTCACATGGCGTCTATTTATATCGCAATGGCAACAGAGGTTGCCGGACACTGATTCATGACCTCCGACACATATCGTGAAATAAGCTCGCCAGAAATCGCGGAGACCAAACCCCTGGTCTCGATCTATGTCGCAACCTACAGGCATGAAAAATATCTGACACAAGCTGTCGAAAGCATCGTAGCTCAAAAGCTAGACTTTCCTATCGAGATAGTCATAGGAGAGGACCACTCGCCGGATGGCACGCTTGCTGTCGCCATTGAGTTACAGCGCAGGCACCCGGACAAGGTACGTGTCATCGCGGGCGATGGCAACGTCGGTGGACTTCGAAATTCCACGCGGTGCCTTGCCCTTTGTCGCGGCGATTTCATCGCATACTGCGAAGGTGATGACTACTGGCATGACTTGCGAAAGCTGCAATCGCAAATCGACATCATGACGGCGGACCCGCAGGTTGTACTCTGCCATAGCGATTATGATCGACTAATCGGAACGAGGATAAAGCGCTCGATGCACGCTCGCTATCCCTCCCCCTTCCTTGCGAGGGGCGCTTCCTATATTCCGCTACTCCACGAATGGACCGTCATGACCGTGACGTGTGTCTACCGTGCATCGCTGATTCGGGACTTCCTAAGAACACCGTTCAATCGCCTCGACTGGCCATTCGGTGACTACCCTAAGGCGCTTTATGCGAGCACGCAGGGTACGGTTGCTTATCTTCCCCGCTCAACAGGAACATGGCGCAAGGTCCGCGGCTCGCTTTCGAATGCCGGATTTCCTGCCATTCTTCGTCTGCGGATCGCGGATGTCGAATGCAAGCAGGTGTTCATGGCGGCATTCCCTGTCGACGACCAGATCAGACGGTCCGTCCTTGATCGTGCTCAACGGATTATCATGCGGGACGCATTCAACGTTGGGGATGTCGAAGCGTACCGGGCGGCGATGAGTCGATGCTCTCCGACAGCACGGCGGCCTATTTTCGACGCCGTCAGAATGATGGGGCTTCATTTGCGCTTTCCCGTTGTTATCACCCGTGCGTATAGAAACTTGATCCTTCGATTGACTGCTCATGGGTTCTGATAAGCAAACGACAATTTGGGCGGTTGTGGTCACGTTCAACCGCAAGGCTCTGTTAATCCGGTGCATCTCGGCCTTGCACGACCAATCATTGAGCCCTGATCACATCCTCATCGTAGACAATGCATCCTCGGACGGCAGCGCCGAGGCGTTGGAGTCAGCGGGATTGCTGGGGCGTACGGATACCACCTATCGCCGCCTTGAAGAAAACCGAGGAGGTGCCGGCGGATTTGCGGACGGTATTGCCTATGCCCTTGAGCAAGGCGCTGACTGGATCTGGGCAATGGACGACGACGCCATTCCCGAGCCAGATGCCCTCGAATCATTGATGGCAGTACAACCGTCATCAGCTCATGTCTACGCCTCAATTGCGGGAAGCGACGGAAGACTTGCGTGGCCTCTCAAACCCCTGAATGAGCACCCCGCAAAAATGCTTCTTGGAGTCTCGGAGGTACCTGACGTCGTGGAGGTTGAGAACGTCCCGTTCCTCGGACTGCTTGTGCATCGCGACCTGATCCGTCGCCTTGGGGTGCCCTGCTCGGAGTTTTTCATAGCTGCCGACGACACCGAATTCTGCGTACGGGCTAGGAAGAATGGCGCGCGGATTTTTGCCGTGGGCACAAGCCGAATCTCGCATCCAAATTCGCAGCTTCTACGGATAGGACGAGGTTCGTTGAGCATGACGTATCTCGACCTGCCACCATGGAAGCGGTATTACGATACGCGCAACCGTCTCTTCATCGCGAAGCGACACTACGGGTACAGGTTGTGGACACGCACTCTTCCTGGCGCGCTTGGTCGGGGACTGGTAGCCATATCGCGCGGCCCTCGTCGACGTGCACAGCTGAAGGCCACTGTCGCGGGCATCTTCGACGGACTGACGGGGCGAGCTGGGCGGCGGCACGATTTTTGGGAACTATTGCCTTGAAACACCTACTTGTCGTCGGCGCCGGCTTCGCCGGATCGGTCGTATCGCGCGAACTTGCAGAAGCTAGCTGGAAGGTGCGCGTCATCGATAAGCGCCCGCATATCGCGGGCAATGCCTATGACGAACTCGATGAGCACGGCGTACTCATCCACCGCTACGGCCCGCATATCTTTCACACCAACGGCGAGCGAATCGCAGCCTACCTGAGCCGATTCACCGAATGGCGCCCCTATGAACATCGCGTTCGCGGCGTCGTGGATGGGGTGGCCTATCCGTTTCCTATCAATCGGGACACCATCAATCGCCTGTATGGGCTCGACCTGGACGAGGCGGGTGCAGCGGACTACTTCGAAAGGGCACGCGAGGTACGCGAGCCGGTGATCACCAGCGAGGACGTGGTGCTCAACAGCGTCGGCCGCGACCTCTACGAAAAGTTTTTCCTCAACTACACGAGGAAACAATGGGGACTTGACCCTTCCGCGCTGAAAGCCGGAGTGGCGGCACGCATCCCTGTCCGGACAAATTCCGACGACAGGTACTTCACTGACACATTCCAGGCCATGCCTGCAGACGGATACACCCGTATGTTTGAGCACATGCTCGACCATCCGTCCATCAGTGTCCAACTGGGAGTGGAGTTTGACCGCCGCGAGATGGCGGATAGCTACGATCACATCGTCTATACCGGGCCTATCGACGCGTTCTTCGATTACCGCTTCGGCCCACTGCCCTATCGCTCCCTGCGCTTCGAGCACGAACATCTGTCAGGCGTAGAGGCATACCAGGAAACCGGGACGATCAATTACCCGAACGACCATGCCTATACCCGCATCACGGAATTCAAGCACCTGACGGGCCAGGTCCATCCCGGCACGAGCATCGTCCGTGAATATCCGGAAGCACAAGGCGACCCGTACTACCCCGTGCCGAGCGTGGAGAACGAAGCCTTGTTCAAGCGCTACGAAGCATTGGCCAATGCTGAAACCGGGGTTACGTTCGTGGGCAGGCTGGCACAATATCGTTACTACAACATGGATCAGGTCGTCGGTGCTGCCCTTGCCGCGGCTCGGGCATTGGTCGGCTGAAGCATGCGCATCGCTTTTCTTTGCAAACGTCGCTACATGGGCAAGGACGTCATCGACGACCGTTATGCCCGCCTGTATGAAATCCCGCGGCAGCTTGCACTGCTCGGGCACGACGTTCTCATCGCGTGCATCGGATATCAAGGACAGGGCGACGGCGAATGGGAGCATCCGGCCGGTCGCGGACGGCTTCGACTTCGAGCGTGGGGTGTGAAGGCCCCGTGGCTTCCGTCGTTATGGGCATATCCCCGTATGCTGCTCGGCGAGCTTCAGGAGTTCGCGCCGGATATGGTTTACGGCGCGTCGGATATTCCTAATGTCGCCTTGGCCCGGTGGGTTGCAGAGCGGCTTGGCGTACCGCTAGCCGTCGACCTCTATGACAACTTCGAGGCCTTCGGCCAGGCGAAGATTCCCGGCATGATCGGCGCACTTCGTCGAGCCACTCGTTCGGCCGCCGTCGTCACCACGACGAGCGAAGCGCTCGCACGCTATGTGCGCGACGAATACGCTTCCGCAGGGCGGGTGTTGGCTGTGCCCAGCACCATCGACCATTCCATTTTTCGCCCCCTGGACAAGCATGCGAGTCGACAGGAACTGGGGCTTCCCGCGGAGGCGCTGCTGGTAGGTACGGCGGGAGGGCTCCAACGTATGAAAGGCATCGGCGAGCTGTTCCAGGCTTGGGGCAGACTCAAGGCCGATCCTCGGATTCACCTTGTACTGGCTGGGCCAACGGATGGGAGTATCGAGATTCCCAGAGGCGAGCGCGTCCATTATCTGGGCCAACTGCCTCACGAGCAGGTTGCAACTGTGTTCAACGCACTCGACGTGGCAACGATCTGCGTGCTCGACACGCCCTTCGGCCGATACTGCTTCCCGCAGAAGGCCTACGAGATTCTTGCAACCGGTACGCCTGTCGTGGCCTCGGATGTCGGAGCCATGCGAGATCTGCTTTCAAACCACCCTTCGCTACTGTACAGGCCGGGCGACCCCGCATCCCTCGCGGATCGGATACGCGACACGCTGGAAACTCGCTTGCAGGTAAGCGTAGCCATCGAGGATTGGGCCAGCCTGGTTGGCCGAATCGAACCCGAATTGCAAGCGGCCTGTGACGGCTAGGTCTTGTTCGCGCTCGCCCCGATTGCGCCGTCCAATCTCATGCTTCTCTCGATAAGATCGCCATAGCGGCGGACAACGATCGACCAGTCCATGCACTGCCGCGCCCTGTCCGCCGCTTTACTTGCGGCGACCTGTGCAACGACGGGATCAGCAAGCCCGGCTAGCACCGCGGCAGTCAGCGCACTGCTGTCACGCGGATCGACGCGAAAGTAACCAGCGGAATCACCGAGAAGATCATCGAGTCCCTCTACTTCACCGACGACGTATGGACACCCTGTGGCCACGGCTTCCATCAATGCTACGGGCAATCCTTCCTGATCCCCCGAGGGATCGCGGACAAACGGCGCCACGAACATGGACGCGTGCCGGTAAAGCGCAGGCAATTTTTCTTGTGGTAGCGCACCCAGGAAGACAACGTTGCGGTCAAGGCCTAGTCGATCCACCTGTCGCTGTAGCGAATCCCGTTCCGGACCGAAGCCGACGATGTCGAGGGTAACGTCTGGCCTGACGGCAAGGATGGCGGGCATCGCATCCAAGAGGTGCGTGAGACCCTTTTTGGCCACCAGACGCCCGACAAAAAGCAATGCCGAGGTCGAGCGTTGATCGCCTTCCGCCATGCTGAAGCGGCCGTCCATGTCCACCCCCATCGGAATGGTTTCGAGGTGCTCCACCGGGAGGACCAAGCGCCGTACTTCTTTCGCCATGGCAGCGCTGACTACAGTCATGGCCGCTGCACGCGACACGACCCACCGCTTTATCGCGGCAAAAAGCGGATGCCTGAATCCGAAGAGATCGCCGCCGTGTGACGTAACGACATATGGCAGCGCGGGTGACGCGAGAAGCCTTGCGACAATACCGGGTGAAACGAGCCAGTGCGCATGTATCGCATCAACCCGTCGACGCGAGATCAGTCTTCTCGCGGACAGATATTGCATACCGACAAACCCAGGCACGAGCAGCCATTTCCACACCGACCGTCGAAGATTCGACGCGATACCCCCATCGTTGACCAGCGTTTGCAGGCCTCTTGGCGCGTAGCGGTAACGTATGACTTCAACGCCATCCAGCTCTCCGGATGGGTCCGCGCCCGGCGCATCGGGAACGAGCGCGATCACGTGGAACCGCGTCGCGAGGCGTCGGCACAGCTCGTGCACGAACCCCGGTTCATGGTCGCCGCGCCATCGGGGGTAAGTCGATGCCAGCACGAGCAGCGTTCGCTTTTCGGGCGCGCTTGGTGAACCCGCGTTCGTCATGGCATCAGTCGGTATGTCGGTATGTCAGCGCCGTGATCTGTTCGGAGACGAGCCCGATCAGGAATACGATCACACCGGCGCTCCACATGAGCGTACTGCCGTTAGTCAGGCGGCCGTAATCGAAGAAGGTGTAGGCGTAATTAGCGAAACCGAGCAGAAAGAACAGGAAACTGACTGGCATGAAAAGCTTCAACGGCGAATACAGCGTCGCAATCTTGAAGATGATCAACAGGAAACGAATGCCATCTTTCAACGGCTTGATGTGACTCTTACCCACCCGCTCGGCAGCTTTGATCGGCTCATAGGCCACGCCATAAGCGCTGCGAAAGAATGCCATCGTGCTGGTGGTCGGGTACGAGAACCCGTTCGGCAGAAGATGTATGAATTCGCGGAAGCGGTGGGCAAGCACCACCCGGAATCCCGAGGTGAGATCGGCCACCACCTGCCCAGTCATCTGGCTTGCGAGCCAGTTATAGAGCGTGTTTGCCAGGCCTCGACCGACGCCTGCCTGGCTCTCCCAGGATCGTGCGCCCACGATCATGTCATAGCCTTCCTCGAGCCGGGCAACGAGGCGCGCGATATCCGCAGGATCGTGCTGCCCGTCTCCGTCCATGAACACGAGGATCTCGCCTGTCGCCGCCCGGGCACCGCGCTTGATGGCCGCGCCATTGCCCATGGAATACGGCGCCGAAACGCAGATGACCCCGGCGCCGGCGCAGACATTTCGTGTGTCGTCCGTCGATCCGTCGTCCATCACCAGTATCTCGGCATCGGGGTGGAGCTCGCGAAGTCGAGGCAGTAACGCGACCAGTGCCGCGCCCTCGTTCTTCGCTGGAATGATGATGCTTAGGCGGTTCAACAGAAACTCCCAATCATGTGTGGCGCCGGAACGCCGGGGCCTTGGTCACTACATAGATGAGCGTCGGAATCACGGGGCGCACCATCGACCACAGCGAACCTGGCACATGGCGAAGGAAACGCGCGGCACCCTTGGGCTGCTCGATCGAAAGTGTTTCGCGAAGAGCGTCGACACAGACGTTGCGATAGGTAAAGCCGACTTCCCGAAGCATGCGTTCGACCTCACTCATGGCGAGCGGCACGCAGTCATAAAAATCGCCCTTACCGGCCATTCGCAGATACGGAGAGCGCAGGGCCGGGGTCAGCCAGCTCAAGAACGCGAGCTTGTAGTGCGGCTCCACCAGCATCCATCGATTGGGGACGGCCAGGTAACAGGCGCCTTCGTCGCGAAGGACGCGGTGGATTTCCCGCAAATGATCGAGCTGTTCGGCACACTCCCCCACATGCTCGATCACATGGTTACTGAGGACGACATCAAAGCTCCGATCGCCGAAAGGCAAGCCCGTACCGGCTACTTGCTGGAAACGATAGCCGTCCCCTACTTTCCTGCTATCCGTTACGTCAACTGCTTCGACGTTGAACTTCAGTTGCGCGTGCGTCGCGAAGTAATGCGAAATACCTCCCGAACCGCACCCAATCTCGAGAAGGTCCCGGGGCGTGGAATCCGGAACCAGACCAAGCAGTCGCTCGATCTTCAGCCCTTTGAGACGTCGGGAGGCCAGGTCGGGGGAGACGTGCCCCTGTCGCCCAGTCGTCATACCAGCCTACCTCGTACAAGAAATGTCGACTCGCGACTCAAGAGTTCTCCCCCATGACCGTGGAATCATACGAGAAACGAGCCTCAGTAGTTGCGCTGCGCGTGCCACTTCCACGCGGAACGAACAATGCTTTCGATATCGCTCATGGCAGGCGACCAGCCCAATTCATCCGATGCACGCGCATGTGTCGCCACGAGCCGGTCCGGGTCGCCTTCCCGACGCGGTGAATAGACGACCTCGACCTTCCGCCCGGTGACACCCTCCACTGCCGCCACCACGTCCATCACGCTGGACCCTCGTCCGGTGCCGAGGTTGAATACATGCGCGCCATCGCGGTGCCGCATGTAATCCGCCGCGAGGAGATGGGCGTGCGCGAGGTCGCAGACATGTACATAGTCGCGCACGCACGTGCCGTCGGCGGTGGTGTAATCCCTCCCGAAGACGTGCAGCGGGGAGCCTTCGGCCGCGGCGCGCAGTGCGTTGGGAATCAGATGAGTCTCAGGCTCGTGGGCTTCGCCGATACCTCCCTCCGGATCGGCGCCGGCAGCGTTGAAATAGCGCAGGCTTACAGAGCGAATGCCATACGCCACATGGGCTTCCGCGAGAAGTCGCTCCATGGCCATCTTGCTGCTGCCATACGGGTTGATCGGGCATAGAGCCTGGGACTCGTCTATCAGGCCCACCGACGGCAAGCCATAAACAGCGGCTGACGAGGAGAAAACGATGCTCGACACCGCATGACGCCGCATGCTCGCAAGCAGGTTGATCGAACCTGCGATGTTGTTGCGGTAATAGGTCAGCGGGTCGGCAACCGAGTCCCGCACGATGGAAAGCGCCGCGAAGTGGAACACGATGTCGGGTCGGAAGGATTCGAAGGCGCTATCGATACGGCTTTCGTCCAGCAGGCTGGCCAGGACAAGTTGAGCGTTGACTACGGCTTCCCGATGACCGGTCGACAGATCGTCCAGCACGAGCACCTCGTGGCCCGCTCGCTCGAGTGCTCTCACCATGTGCGAGCCGATGTACCCCGCCCCGCCACAAACGAGTGCCTTCATCAGCCACCTTCCTTTCATTTGGCCTCGAATCATAAGGGATATGCACGACACGAGACGAGAAGGCCAGTACGGCCCCGCGGACGCCGGAAAGCGCCGGCCCCGTCACATGCCCGTACGTGACCAATCCCATAATCTGGAGTAGATTCAGGCGCGTATCTCGGGGAAACGTCCACATGGCTTCACAAATGCATACGCCGATCCTGGCGGGCCTCACCGGCATGGCGCGCCGGCTGGTCACGGAGAACGTCCTGCCAGAGGCCGACGTGCGGAAAGCCGTCCAGGATTCTGCGGAGAAGCGTGCCTCCCTGTCGGCATGGCTGGTCGACCACAATCTGGTCGACAGCGCGAAGCTCTCCCAGGTCGCTTCTGCAGAATTCGGCATGCCGTTCATGGACATTAGTGGCATGGCGCCGGCCAATATGCCGCTGGACCTCGTGACCGAGGCCCTGGTGACCAAACACCAGGCATTGCCCCTCTTCAAGCGCGGCAAGCGCCTCTTCGTCGGCATCGCCGATCCAATGCAGTCGCACGCCCTGGACGAGATCAAGTTCCACTCGAACCACATGGTCGAGCCGGTTCTCGTCGAGCGGGGACAACTGCGCCGGATTATCGACAGCGCGCTCGCCTCGATGAGCGCCAACGTGCCCGGATTCGAAGATGGCGGCCTCGACGAACTGGTGATGGAATCCGGCGCCGAGGACGGTGACGGCACCAGCGGCATCGACGCCAATGCCAACGACGATGCCCCGGTCGTCAAGTTCGTCAACAAGATACTGGTCGACGCCATCAAACGCGGCGCCTCCGATATCCACTTCGAACCGTTCGAGTCCGTCTATCGCGTGCGCCTGCGTATGGACGGTATCCTGCGCATCGTCGCCACGGCACCGATCAAATTGGGCAACCGCATCGCCTCGCGCATCAAGGTCATGAGCGGCCTCGACATCGCCGAGCGCCGCGTTCCCCAGGACGGCCGCATCAAGCTCAACCTCACCAAGACCCGCGCCATCGACTTCCGCGTCAGTACCCTGCCGACGCTGTTCGGCGAAAAGATCGTGCTGCGTATCCTCGACGGCTCGTCGGCCAAGCTGGGCATCGACAAGCTCGGTTACGAGGAATTCCAGAAAAAGCTCTACCTCGATGCCATCGAGAAGCCCTACGGCATGGTGCTCGTCACTGGCCCCACCGGCTCGGGCAAGACGGTGTCTCTGTATACGGCCCTCAACATCCTCAACATCGAGGGGCGCAATATCTCCACGGTGGAGGACCCGGTCGAAATCCGTGTCGAGGGAATCAACCAGGTCCAGCAGAACGTCAAACGCGGCATGACCTTCGCAGCCGCCCTTCGTTCGTTCCTGCGCCAGGATCCGGACGTGATCATGGTCGGCGAAATCCGCGACCTGGAAACGGCCGAAATCGCGATCAAGGCCGCCCAGACCGGCCACATGGTGCTGTCCACCCTGCACACCAACGACGCCCCGCAGACCATCTCGCGCCTGATGAACATGGGTATCGCGCCCTACAACATCACGTCGTCGGTCACCCTGATCATCGCCCAGCGTCTGGCCCGCCGTCTGCACGACTGCAAGCGGGCCGTCCAGCTGCCGCCTGCCGCCCTGCTGGCCGAGGGTTTTACCCAGGAGGAAATCGACGCGGGGATCACCATCTTCGAGCCCGTCGGCTGCGATAGCTGCAATGAGGGCTACAAGGGGCGTCTAGGCATCTACCAGGTGATGCCGATGGTCGAGGACATCCAGAAGATCGTCCTTGAAGGTGGCAATGCCTTGCAGATCGCGGACGTGGCTCGCAAGGCGGGCATCAACGACCTCCGGGCGTCCGCCCTGCTCAAGGTCCGGAACGGCGTAACCAGCCTGGCGGAGATCAATCGCGTCACCAAGGATTGATGTTCCGCCAGAGCAACGTCAGGATGTGCGCCAGACGGCAGAAAAATAAGCGGAAAGTCGTTCAGACTATCCGCCGGTGTGGGGCCGCCCCGGGGCGGCCCCACAAACGTTGAATCCGGGGGGAACATCGCGCCATGGCAGTAGCCACCGCAAACAAGAACACGCGGGCCTTGGGCACCGCCAGGGGCCAGGTCAATAAGCTGACCATGTACGACTGGACTGCGCTGGACAAGCGCGGCAAGCGCATGTCGGGCGAATTGCAGGCCAAGAATGCCGCGCTGGTCAAGGCCGAGTTGCGGCGCCAGGGCATGAATCCACAGACCGTGCGCGAGCGGGCCAAACCGCTGTTCGGTGCGTCCGGCAGTACGGTGAAGCCTCGCGACGTCGCCATCTTCAGCCGCCAGATCGCCACCATGATGGCCTCGGGCGTACCCATGGTGCAGGCCTTCGACATCATCGCGAGTGGACAGAAGAACGTTCGCTTCAAGAACATGTTGCTCGACGTCAAATCGAACATCGAGGGCGGCGCCTCGCTGCATGAAGCGCTGGGGCAGTACCCGGTCCAGTTCGACGAACTTTATCGCAACCTGGTCCATGCGGGCGAATCGGCCGGTGTGCTTGATACGATCCTGGATACCGTGGCGACGTACAAGGAACGCGTCGAGGGCATCAAGTCCAAGATCAAGAAGGCCTTGTTTTATCCGGCCATGGTCATGGTGGTGGCCCTCCTGGTCACGATGATTCTCCTCCTCTTCGTCGTGCCCGTGTTCCAGCAGACCTTCAGGGACGCCGGCGCGGAACTGCCCGTGCCGACGATGATCGTGGTCAAGGCCTCGGAGTTCATGCAGGCCTACTGGTGGCTGGTGATCGGTGTGCTGGTCGGCGCCGGTTTCTTCCTCGTGGCCTTGAAGAAACGGTCGGCCAAGTTCGCTCATTTCCTCGATCGCGTATCGCTGAAGATTCCGGTCATCGGCAACATCCTGCGACAGTCGGCCCTTGCCCGCTTCGCCCGGACGCTGGGCGTTACGTTCCAGGCGGGCGTGCCGCTGGTGGAAGCCCTCGAGGCCGTGTCGGGCGCCACCGGCAGCATCGTCTACAGCGAAGCCGTGTTGCAGATGCGCGACGATGTCTCCGTGGGACACCAGCTACAGTTGGCCATGCGCCAGACCAACCTGTTCCCGAACATGGTTGTGCAGATGACCGCGATCGGTGAAGAGTCGGGCGCCCTCGATTCCATGTTGTTCAAGGTGGCGGAATTCTACGAGGAAGAGGTGAACAACGCAGTGGACACGCTCAGCAGCCTGCTGGAGCCTTTCATCATGGTGATCCTCGGCGGGCTCGTCGGCGGCATGGTCATCGCGCTGTACCTGCCCATCTTCAAGATCGCCGGTACGACCTGATCGCCTACCCGGTGCACAATACGGGCCCTCCCCCTCACGGGCGGAGGGCTTTTCTTTGACGACGGCCGAGAGCCCATGCCCGAACTTCCCCTCGCCCTCTGGATCGCCTTCGCCGCCGTCTTCGGCATGCTCGTAGGCAGTTTCCTCAACGTGGTCATCCTGCGCACGCCACCACGCATGCAGTGGGAATGGCGGCGGCAGGCCCGCGAGGTGCTCGAACTGGAGCCGGCGGAGGAACCGAAGCCGCCGGGCGTGGCGCTGGAATCGTCGCACTGCCCGCAGTGCAAGCACCGCCTGGCCGCCCACGACAACATCCCCGTGTTCGGCTGGCTGTTCCTGCGCGGGCGCTGCCGTTACTGCGGCACGAAGATCTCGGCGCAGTACCCGCTGGTGGAATTGTTCACCGGCGTGGCGAGCGCACTCGTGGTCTGGCACTTCGGGCCCACGCCGGCCGCTCTGGCGGGGCTGGTCTTCACCTTCTTCCTGATCGCCCTTTCCGGCATTGACACCCGCACCCAGCTGCTACCGGACGAACTCAATTATCCGCTGCTCTGGATCGGCCTCGGCCTTACGCTGATCCCTGCCTGGCAGCCACTTCCGGTGGAACCTTCCTCGGCGATCGTCGCCTCGCTGATCGGCTACCTCAGCCTCTGGAGCGTCTACTGGCTGTTCAAGCTGCTCACCGGCAAGGAAGGCATGGGGCATGGCGATTTCAAGCTGCTCGCCGCGCTCGGGGCCTGGATGGGGCCCGTGTCGCTGCTGCCCGTCATCATGCTGTCCTCGCTGATCGGTGCCCTGGTGGGCGGAGGCCTCATGCTCTTCCGCAATCACCAGCGTGACGTGCCGATTCCCTTCGGGCCGTATATCGCTGCCGCGGGGTGGGTGTGGTTCCTCGCCGGCGACAGGATCCTGGCTAGCTACCTCCGGCTGACCGGACTGCAATGAGCTTCGTCGTCGCGCTTACCGGCGGCGTGGCTTCGGGCAAGAGCGCCGTGGAGCGACGCTTCGAGGCGCTGGGCATCCGCGCTTACGATGCCGACGTGGCGGCGCGGGCGGTCGTCGAACCCGGCTCCGAAGCACTGGCCGAGGTGGCACGCACCTTCGGCGCGAATGCGCTGGACGACGAAGGCCGGCTCGACCGTGCAGCCATGCGCCAGCGCGTGTTCGAAGACCCTTCGGCACGCATTGCCCTCGAAAGCATTCTGCACCCGCGCATCCGCGCATGGCTGCACGACGCGGTGACCGCGGACCAAGGTCCCTACTGCATCCTCTCGATTCCCCTGCTGGTGGAGAACCGTGCGCATTACGCCTGGGTGGATCGCGTGCTCGTGGTGGATGCGCCGGAAGCGGTGCGGATCGAACGGCTCACCCGGCGCGACGGGATCGACGCGGCGCTGGCGGCGAAGATGATCGCGGCGCAGGCGTCGCGCGAGGCGCGGCTGGCCATTGCCGACGACGTGATCGTCAATGATGGCGACGAGGCGGCGCTGGATGGGGCGGTGGCGGTGTTGGACCGTCGTTACAGGGCGTTAGCCTTGCTGTAGGAGCGCGCCTCGCGCGCGACAGGTTCTCGCCAAAGTGGTCTGGTTTGCGCCAGCTCCTGGGCATGGCCCCAAAAGATGTCGCGCGCGGGGCGCGCTCCTACGGGGAATGGCTTGTCAGATCAGCGACGCGGCCGCTATCCGTTCGGATACGAAATCCTCCGCCTTCATCGGTTCGGCGATGTGATAGCCCTGGACGAGATCGCAGTCCATTTCTACCAGACGCAGCAGGGTCGCTTCGTTTTCCACGCCTTCGGCCACGGCTTCCATGCCCATGCGGTGGGCCACGTCGACCATGGCCTGCACCAGCAGCGCCGTGCGGCTGTCGGTGGTCATCGCATCGACGAAGCTACGATCGATCTTGAGCTCCGTCGCAGGGAAGTGTCGCAGGTAGGCGAACGACGCGTAGCCGGTGCCGAAGTCGTCGATGGCCACGCGCACGCCGCGATCGCGCAGGCAGCGCAGCACGCGCACGCTCATGTCCAGATCGGTGAGCAGCGCCGTCTCGGTGATTTCGACGATCACGGCGGTGGGCGGCACGCCCCAGATGTCCATGGCGCCGAGCATCTGCTCGGCGAAGCCCGGCTCGGCGAAAACGCGGGGGGAAAGATTGATCGCCACATCCAGCGGGCAACCGCCACGGTGCAATGCCGCCGCGTGGCGTAGCGAGGCGTTGAGGCTCCAGCGAGTCAGCGGCACGATCAGGTCGCTGCGCTCGGCGAACTGGATGAAATCGGCAGGCGCCACGTGGATTTGCGCCGTGGTGGTCCAGCGCGAGAGCGACTCCACCCGCACAACCTCGCCCGAGCGAAGATCGCGCAGCGGCTGGAAGGCAACGTGCAGGCGGTTCGCCTCGATGTCTTCGCGCAGTTCGCCGTAAAGAATCTCCACGGGGGTGGCGTCCGGCTGGTACAGGGCGAAGGACTCGCCCACGCGCATGGCCTCGTCGTGCGCCAGTTCCGCACGGCGGTAAAGCAGCTCCGCCGTGGTGCCGTGCTCTGGGTGTACCGCGACGCCCACGATCGGGCGGCCGTGCCAGGGGCGTTCCCCGCGCAGCACCGGCGTGTCGAAGGCGCCGACGATGCGTGTGGCGGCCAGGAGCGCATGGGTACGGTTGCGTACCGACGGCAGCACGACCACGAAGGTGTCGTCGCCGGCGACGAACACGGTGTCGACATGACGAACGGCTTCGACGAGCCGCTCGCGCGCTGACAGCATGATCTGGTTGCCGAACTCGTATCCGAACCGCAATTGCGCTTCGCGCATGCCCTGCAGCCTGACGACGAGGACGGCACGCCAGCCCGGCTCGGGGATCACCCGGTCGAGGATGATCTGTACAGCGGGCAGGACGTCGGCACGCTCACTCATTGAATGAAAAACTCCCGGGGATCGATGCCATGACTGCCTGCCGGCAGGGTGCGCAGGATTTCGCGGCGGACGGAGTCCGTCTGGTTCATCAGGTCGATGATGAGGAAATCCTCGCGCGGCCCCTTATCCGCACGCGTCAGAACAGCCACCCGCGGCTGCAGGCGGCGGGCCTGATTCTGCACCATCACGACCGCGACTTCACCCGTATTGAGCTCCACGATCGATCCGGTGGGGTACACGCCAAGGCAAGCCTGGAACTGTTCCACGAGTTCGCCCTGGAAGGCGGTGTCGCGCCCCGCATAGAGCTGGCGCAGGGCGAGGTGTTGGGAAACGGCCTGCCGGTAGGGTCTTGGCGATGACATCGCATGGTACGTATCGATGATCGCGGCCATGCGGCCGGCCAGTGGAATCTCCGTGCCGGCCAGACCGGCCGGATAACCGCTGCCGTCGAAACGCTCGTGGTGGGTAAACACCATGTCGCGCACTTCGGGGTCGGTGACGCCGGAGTGCTCGAGGATGGCCATGCCTTCCTCGACGTGCTGGCGCGCCAGGCCCCACTCTTCGTCGTTCAGGGGCCCCTCCCGCGACAGGAGTTCCTCGGGCATCTGCACCTTGCCCACGTCCATCAGGAGGCCACCGGCTGCGAGGCTAACGATGGCCTCGCTGGCAAAACCCATGTGCCGCCCGAATGCGGCGGCCAGCGTGCTGCAACCGACCGCATGCTGATAGGTATAGCTGTCGCGCCGGCGCAGGCTCTCTATCCAGAAGAAGGCATCGCAACTGCGCAGCAGGCTGGTCACGAGCGGACGCACGGCCTCTTCGACGGTGAGTGGTTCGATCGAGCGCCCGTGCTGCACGTCATCCACCAGGCGTTCCGCGAAGCGCGTCACCTCCTCGAAGGCCTTCTTCGCCCGGGGGACCTCCTCGTCGAAGGGCACGGTGTCCCGATAGGTGTGCGCGGGGACCAGCCGCGGGTTCGTCACCGGACGCGGCCTGGCCGCCACGGCGGGCCGAGCCGGAGCGACGATCCGGGCCGGACGGGCGAACGTATGGTCCGGCATGGCCTGGCGGTGCAGGTCCACGAACACGTACTTACAGAATCTGGCCAGCCTGTCGATGTCGTCCTGCGACGTGATCGGCACGCCCTGCAGGGGGAACGTGGTGTCCGACCATTCGCAATCGAGACGGCTCACGTACATGCCGACCTCCAGGTCGGTCACGAACACGCGTCTCTCTACCAGGTCGTAAACCACTGCCGCCTCCGTCCCACTGCTGCACATCAGAACGGATATCGGCGCGCCAGCCCGGATCTTTAGGGTGTGAGGAAACCGGCGGATCGCCGGTCTTATGAAGTAGCCCAACCTTGGAGCTTCCCCATGCGTCTTCGTCTACTGCCTTCCCTGTTCCTTACCCTCACTGCCTGCTCCTCCGCCTCGGCGGGCGAGGAAGGCGTCAGGCTGCCTGCGCCCATGGTCGATGCGGCGCCTGCCGGAGGCGAGGCCTCCGCCGTGTTCGCCGGTGGCTGCTTCTGGGGCGTCGAGGGCGTGTTCCAGCACGTGCGGGGCGTGAAGAGCGTGCGCTCCGGATACTCGGGTGGCGATGCCGCCCACGCGAACTACGACGACGTGAGCGATGGCGACAGCGGCCACGCCGAATCTGTCCGCGTGGTGTACGACCCCAGCCAGGTCACGTATGGCCAGTTGCTGCAGGTGTTTTTCTCGGTGGCGCAGGACCCCACCCTGCTGAACCGGCAGGGTCCGGACACGGGCACGCAGTACCGGTCCGCGATCTTTTACGGTAGTCCGGAGCAGAAGAAGGTGGCCGAGGCCTATGTGGCACAGCTCAAGGGCGCCCGCGCCTTCGCCGCGCCCATCGTCACCCAGGTGACGCCGCTGAAGGCGTTCTATCCCGCGGAGAGCGAGCATCAGGACTATATGCACCTGAATCCGGATGCTCTTTACATCGCGATCAACGACAGGCCGAAGGTGCTGGCCTTGCAGCGGCTGTATCCGGAGCGGTACGTGGCGACCTGGGCCAACGGTCGCTGATCCGTAGGAGCGCGCCCTGCGCGCGACAGGTTTTCGCCAGG